>JAFKLT010000030.1 GCA_017309275.1 Sphingomonadales bacterium
CGGCGCTGAACGATACGATATTCCCCTGGTCGTCGATGACGACCATCGCGGCGGTGCCCCCCGAACCGGCGAAATAATATCCCAGCACAAGCGCGGGCACGATCGCGCAGGTCGCCGCGAGCGCACCGGAAAACAGCGCGGCGGCAAGGATTGCAGGAACGAAGATCAGATAGGCCGCTTGCTCCCCCAACCACGGCGCGAGCGCGTAGCGAGCGAGCCCCGCCGCGCCCACGAAAGCGAACGCCAGCGAAAGGCGTACGGCAAAGGTGCGATTCGTTTCAGCCACGGTCCGTCAGGGCGCCGCGCCCTCCGCCACTTTCTGCTCGCCGGGTCCCTTCTCGCGGCGTCGCATTTCCGTCGGCGCCATTCCGAACCGCCGCGCGAAAGCGCGAGTAAAGCTGGCGTTGCTCAGATAACCGCAGCGATAGCCGATGCTGGAAATCGGCAGATCGCTCAGCGACAGCAGCGCGCGCGCATTCGCCAGGCGCCGTTCGCTTACCGCCTCGGCGACGGTGCATTTGTACAATTCGCGGAAGCCGCGCGTCAGCTTGGCCTTGTTGAGCCCCGATCGCCGAGCGACCTCGCTCACCGTCAACCGCTCCTGCCATCGCTCGTTCACGATCTGATGCGCGGCGGCAACGCGCTTGACGTCGATCTCGCTGAGCGTCGTTTCGCCTCGAAATTCGACCATGCGTTCCTGCTCGAGCGCAGCGAAAAGCTGGCACAGCAGTTCCAGGCTCCGCGCGACGCGCAGCATTTCGGGGACTTCGCCTTCACCCTCCACCGCCACCAGCGCGCGACCCAGTCCGCGCAGATCGGCAGGCAGATACCAACTCCCCTTAACATTCGGCAGCATGGCGAACATGCGCAGGCAGGCGGCCCGATCGATGGCGAAGACCAGCATGTGAACGCTCGCGCCGATGTCCATGTCGTCGGGGGTCAGGATGCTGACCGCCGGTTCACCCATGTCTCCGAACCCGATGATCAGCGGGTCGGACGGCAGGCGGGCGGCGTCAATCGGCCCGTGCCCGACGAAGCTGGAGAATTCCGACGATATGACGATTGCGCGCTTGTTTTTCACAGGTTCGACATGCCCTCCCGAACCGGCTTACGACGTCGCGAAAAAGGCGTCCAGTTCTGCCAGCAACAATTCTGGCACCTCTTCCTGCGGACTATGGCCGCAGGGAAGCGGGCGGCCGTCGATCGCGCGGGCCTTTGAACGCCAGCTGCCGAGGACGTCGAACAGCGTTCCCACCGTCCCATATTCGCCCCACAGCAACAGCAGCGGCGCCTCGATGAGCCGCCCCTGCTCGTCGTCGGCGGCATCATGATCCAGGTCGATGCTGGCGGCCGCGCGATAATCCTCGCAGATCGCATGGCGCGTCGCCGGATCGCGATAGCATCGGCGATATTCGGCGACGACTTTCGGATAGAGCGCCCCTTCGATCTTTATCTGGCCCGCCAGATGACGGTCGAGGAAATGGTCGGGATCGGCCCCGATCATGCGCTCGGGCAGATCGAACGGCTGAATCAGAAAGAACCACCAGAAATAACGGGTCGGGAACTCGCGGTTGGTCTGGGCATACATCGTCGCGGTCGGCGCGATGTCGATCAGCACGATCCGGTCGACGCGATCGGGGTGATCCAGCGCCATGCGATGCGCGACGCGGGCGCCCCGGTCGTGCGCGACAACGGCGAAGCGATCGAAGCCGAGCGTCGCCATCGCCGCAACCTGGTCGGCGGCCATCGCGCGTTTCGAATAATTGCGGTGCTCGGGGTCGCCCGGCAGCTTCTCACTGTCGCCATAGCCACGCAAGTCGGTCGCGACGACGGTGAAGCGCCTGGCCAATTCGGGGGCGACCTTGTGCCAGGTCAGATGCGTCTGCGGATGGCCGTGCAGCAGCAACAGCGGCGGCCCCGAACCCCCAACAGCGGCGCGGATGCGGACGCCGCCGGCATCGATGTCGTGCCAGCGAAACCCCGGCATAAGCTCGCCATATTCAGGATATTCGCTCATCATTCCGCTCGTTCATAAGCCATGGCTTGCCGGCGAGATAGGCCTGCTCGAACGACCGGATGCGGTCGGCGTGGGTCAGCGTCTCACCGATCCGATCGAGCCCCAGCATCAGCGCCCGCCGTACCGCGGGGTCGATATCGAACGCTTCGGCGTGCCCCTCCATCTCGATTCGCTGCGCCTCCAGGTCCACCGTCACCTCGCCGACGCCGTCGCCCAGCCGCGCCGCCATCGCGGCAATCTGCGTGGGCGGCAGCGACAGCAACAGCAACCCGTTATTGGCGGCGTTGTCGGCGAATATCGCGCCATAGGAGGAACCGATGATACCGCGGATGCCATATTGCAGCATCCCCCACACGGCATGCTCACGCGACGATCCGCATCCGAAATTCGGCCCGACAAGCAGGAAGCGGATGTCCGCCATGTCCGGCCGGTTCAAGATGAAATCGGGCCGCACCGTGCCGCTTTCGTCAAAGCGCAGATCATGGAAAAGACCTACGGCGAGCCCCGACCGGTCGATGCCTTTCAGGAAGGCCTTGGGCATGATGACGTCGGTGTCGATATTGGCGGCAGGCATCGCAGCGACGCGGCCCGAGAGGCGGATGAAGCGTTCCATCACGCGATCTCCGCCGCGGCGAGCGACCGCACATCGGCCAGTCGACCCGTTACGGCCGCCGCCGCCACCATCGCCGGGCTCATCAGATGCGTTCGCCCGCCGATCCCCTGCCGCCCTTCGAAATTGCGGTTGGTGCTCGACGCACAGCGTTCGCCGGGGGCGAGGCTGTCGTCGTTCATCGCAAGGCAGAGCGAACAGCCCGACCGTCGCCATTCGAACCCCGCCTCGATGAAAATGCGATCCAGTCCCTCCGCCTCGGCAGCGGCGCGAACACCGCTGCTGCCAGGCGAGATCATCGCGCGCACGCCGGGGGCGACCTTGCGCCCCTTCAATATCCGCGCAGCATCGCGAATGTCGGACAGGCGGGCGTTGGTGCACGACCCGATGAAGGCCCGGTCGATCGCAATATCCTGAAGCGGCGTGTTCGGCGTTAGACCCATATAGGTCATCGCGCGCGCGGCGTCGGCGCGGCGATCGGCGGGAAGCACATCGGGGTCAGGAATGGAGCCGGTGATCGCGAGCGACTGGTCGGGGCTGGTGCCCCAGCTCACCATCGGCGGAATATCGTCGGCACTCAGCGCGACTTCCTTGTCGAAGCGTGCTTCCGGGTCGCTGCGCAGCCCCGCCCATTCAGCGACCGCCCTCGCCAGCAGCGCTTCCGACGGCGCGCGCGGGCAGCCCCGGATATAGTCGACCACCTTGGCGTCGGGCGCCATAAGCGCCACGCGCGCGCCGCATTCCACCGCCATGTTGCAGATCGTCATGCGCGCCTCGACTCCCAGAGCGTCGATCGCCTCGCCGGCGAATTCGACGGCATGGCCGCCCGCGCCGTCGGCGCCGATGCGCCGGATCACCTCCATGATCAGGTCCTTGGCCGTGACGCCAGGAGCTAGCCGTCCGCCGACCGTCACCCGCATCGTGCGGAGCCGGCGATAGACAAGCGTCTGGGTCGCCAACAGATGTTCGATGTCGGAGGTGCCGATGCCGAAACCCACCACGCCGAACGCGCCATAGGTTGTCGAATGACTGTCGCCCGCGGCAATCACCATGCCAGGAAGCACCAACCCCAGTTCGGGCATCACGACATGCTCGATCCCCTGCCGAGGATCGAAAAGATCAAAGATTTCGATCCCGAAATCGCGTCCGTTTTCGGAAAGATATTCAATCTGCCGACGCGCCCCGTCGTCCAGCTTGCCCGCCGCACGATCGGGGTTCGTCGAATTGACATGATCGACCACGCCCAGCGATGCGGAGGGCCTCCACGGCGCCCTCCCGGCAGCGCGAAGGCCGCTGAACGCTTGGGGGCTTGTATATTCGTTGAGCACCGTTCTATCGATATAGAGCAACAATCGTTCACCAGCGCCGCCGGATTCGTCGAAAGATAATATGCGGTGCTCGTCGACGATCTTATCGTAAAGCGTTTTCGGCGCCGACATTCTTATACCTTTCCCTGCGGATTCGCGGGGCCGGGCTTACCGTGCACGGTTTGGGCTAAGCCAATGCCGGGACAGTATCAATTGATGCGACGAGTGGAATCAAATGGATATCATGTGGCTCGAGGACTTCATCAAGCTAGCGGATGAAGGCAATTTTTCCCGCGCGGCAGAGGCGCGCAACCTGACCCAGCCGGCCTTCAGCCGCCGCATCCGCGCGCTGGAGGATTGGGTGGGAGCGACGCTCGTCGACCGCGACACGCATCGCATTGCGCTGACCGAGGCCGGCCAGGCCTTTCGCATCCTGGCCGAAGAGATTTTGCGGCGGCTGACGCTCGGCCGCGATCATGTCCGCGAAATCGGCGGGACGCTCAGCAACGAAATCCGCTTCGCATCGACTCACGCCCTGTCGACCACCTTCTTCCCGTCGTGGCTGCGTAGCCTGAACGACGGGCACGAGGCGGGCACGATCACGCTGATCGCCGACCATATGGTCGCCTGCGAACGCTTCATGCTGGAGGGCAAGGCCGACTTTCTGCTGTGCCATCACCATACGGCTGCGGCGCACCGCCTCGACCCAGCAGGCTTCACTTCACTGCGGCTCGGCGAGGATCTGCTGATGCCTGTCGCGGCGCCGACCGACGACGGATCGCCCACCTATCTTCTGCCGGGCACCGGCGACCCTCCGCTTCCCTATCTGGAGTTCGAGGACAAGTCAGGCATGGGACGCATCCTACAGGCAGCACAGGTCATATCGGCCGGGTCGGCGTCGCTGCGCACGGTGTTTCGATCGCACATGGCAACCGCGCTCCTTTCGATGGCGCGCGACGGTCGCGGGCTCTGCTGGGCGCCGCTGAGCCTGGCGAGCGCCGATCTCGAAGCGGGGCGCCTTGTCCCTGCGGGTGACGCCCGCTGGCATGTTCCGATCGAAATCCGGATCTACAAGCCGATCGCGCGGCGGAGCCCCAGCGTCGAAGCCTTTTGGACCATGCTGAAAAATCGCCTCAAGGCTGAAACGACCTAGGCCGGCCTGACCCGCAACTGCCCTTCGTAGTCGCCCTTTCCGATCGGCACGCCCCGCGTGCGCAGGATATGATAGGCTGTAACCACGTGAAAATAGAAGTTCGGCAGGGCATAGGTGAGGAGATAGGTCGCGGGCGTCAAAGCCAATGTCTGCGGGCCCCACGCCGACCTCCAGGCGTTCTCCGGATCGAGGGGCCGGAATATCTCGATTTCTAGTTTCTTGTCGAAGCAGCTGTCGACATCATCAGGAGTCAAGGCCTCCAAGTCCTTGATCGTGCTTGCGATTATCGCGCGGAGGTCGGCGAACGGCATCGCGCCGATGAGCGGGGGAGGCGCGAATATGCCCGTTCTTGCGGCCTCCACGCCCCATAGCGCGTGATTCTTGAGCGCCTCGATCTGGAAATGAAAGGGCGCCATGTCGTCGACGAGCCGCGCCTCGACGAAATCGTCGGGATCGGCGCCGGTTTCGGCGCAGTGCCGCACCGCACGGTCCATCACATGGCCGACGGCCCGGGTCGTTTGCAGGAAAGTCGGAACGCTGAGGTCGTAGAGCGATATCGTCATGGGCTTTTCCGATAGAGAGGGACGCCGCCGCCGCAGGAGATGCCATGTCGACTATCGCACGACCGCCCGGAAATCTCCTCAATTATGAGTCCGCCGCCCGAGGCGATGACGGGAGCCCGCCAGCACATGCCGCGTAATAAAGCTGCGCCCACACCCCTCACGCCGCACGAATGATTCTATGTCGAACCGGCATTGGGATCGATGACCGCATGTCCATAGACAGGATGGGCCCTTGCACTAACCGACGAACGGACGGCTTTGGCAGGGTTCAGGGCGGAGAAAAATAATGATCCAGGGACCGGCAACGGCGGACAGCTGCAATTACAAGATTTCCACTTCCCTTCTCGCGATCTCCCTTTTCGCGGGACTGGCGGGCCTGGGGGGCACCGCGCACGCACAGGATGCCCCGGCATCCGACGAGGGCCAGACAGCGGTACAGGGCGGTGATGACATCGTCGTGACGGGATCGCGCATCGGACGCCCGATCCTGGACCTGCCGACCCCGGTCGGCGTGGTGACGTCGGACGCGCTCGAGAATAACAATGCCCAGTTCGACATCGGCCGCGCGCTCGCGCAGCAGCCGTCGATCGGCTTTTCGGGCAGCATGCAGCAGAGCCAGCAGACCGGCGCATCGGGATCGCGCGGCGAAAACAGCGGCGGCCTGGCGGTCGTCGACCTGCGCAGCCTGGGGTCGAACCGCACGCTGGTGCTGGTCAACGGCAAGCGCCGCGTGGCCGGCGCGACCGACAGCGCCGCGATCGACCTCAATTCGATCAACCCCAATCTGATCGAGCGGATCGAGGTGATCACCGGCGGCGCGTCGGCGATCTATGGTTCGGACGCCGTGTCGGGCGTGGTCAACATCATCCTGAAAGACAATTTCGACGGCCTGCGCCTGTCGTTCAACGGCTCGCAGCCCGCGCGCGGCTCGGAAGGCCTGACCTATGGCGCCAGCCTGGTCGCCGGCAAGAATTTCGGCGACGGCCGCGGCAACATCACGGTCGCCGCCGACTATACGAAGGTGAAGGAAATCACCCCGGCCCAGGCCGACATGAAAAATTATGTCGCGATGCTCAACCCCGCCGACACCGGCCCGAACGACGGCATCCCCGACATGATCGTCGTTCCGGGCGGCGAAGCGCTTCGCTTCTCGGGCTATGGCGTGGTCGGCCTGCGCGGCGACACCGGCGGCCTCGGTACCTTCGTCTTCAACGACGACGGCACCGTGCGCCCCTTTCCGACGCCCAGCCTGACCGACGGCAGCCTGTTCGGCATCTTCAACAACTGCGGCGCCGCGTGCTTCCGTTTCGACGACTCGATCTCGATCGTCCCGGATATCGAGCGCTACAACCTCAACCTCAGCGCGCATTATGACTTCAGCGACAGCGTGCGCGGCTATTTCGGCGTCGATTACAACAATACGTCGAGCTATGGCCGCGGCCAGCCGGTGATCCGCACCGCCCTGGCGATCAACGTCGCGCAGAATGCCTTCCTCAACAACACATTCCGCCAGAACCTGCTGGCGGCGGGCGCGACGACGCTGCGTCTCGACCGGCTCTTCACCGACCTCGGCCTTCGTTACAGCCAGGTCGACCGCAACAGCCTGTCGTTCGTCGGCGGGTTCAAGGGCGAGTTCGAAACCGGCTTCTCCGACCTGCGTTACGACATCTATGGCACCCACGGCCGCACCAAGGCGACCTTCTTCGGCTACAACCGCATCGTCGTTCCCAATCTGCTGGCGGCGCTCGACGCGGTGGTCGACCCGGGCAGCGGACAGATCCGTTGCCGGATGGACGTGCCCGCGCTCCAGCCCACCGGCTATGTCCGGCCGAACATCGTCGGCGGCGCGGCCTGCGCGCCCTTCAATGCCTTCGGCTCGACCGCCAGTTCGCAGGCGGCGCGCGATTTCGTGACCGCGACGACGGTGTCCAACGCCTTCATCCGCCAGACCACCGCCGGCTTCTCGCTGGCGGGCAACAGCGACAAGTTCCTGACCCTGCCTGGCGGCGGATCGGTCGGCTTCGCGCTGGGCGCCGAATATCGCAAGGAAAGCAACGGCCGCACGACCGACCCGCTGGTCAAGGCGGGCCTGACCAACCAAGCGGCGACGCAGGATTATGAGGGCGGCTATCACGTCACCGAATTCTTCGGCGAACTCAACATCCCGATCCTGACCGACATGCCCTTTGCCAAGCTGCTGTCGGTCGAGGGCGCGGTCCGTCACGCCGACTACAGCCACGCCGGCCAGGCCACATCATGGAAGGCGGGCGCGATCTGGGAACCGACCGACGGCCTGCGCCTGCGCGCGACGCTCAGCCGCGCCATCCGCGCCCCGAACATCTTCGAGGCGTTCCGGCCGAGCGAGGGGCAGACGACCAACGTCAACGATCCCTGCTCGCAGACGAATCTGGGTCTCAACCCCAACCGCGCCGCCAACTGCACCGCACTCGGCCGTCCCGCGGGCTATGTGCCGCTCAACGGCGGCATCGGGGTGCCCTTCATCGTGTCAGGCAACCAGAATCTCAGCCCCGAAGTGTCGGACAGCTGGACCGCCGGTTTCGTCCTGACGCCCAGCTTCCTTCCGGGGCTCCAGCTCTCGGTCGACTGGTTCAATATCGAGATCGACGATGCGATCAGCTTCCTCAGCCCCCAGCAGATCGCCGAAAACTGCGTCGATCGCACCGGCGGACCCGATCCCGATCTGTGCGCGCTGATCACCCGCGACATGACGCCCGGCAGCGCCAACTTCTTTGGCATCACCGGCGGCACCAGCACCTATGTCAACACGTCGAAGCTGGAAACGTCGGGGCTCGATACCCAGCTCTTCTACGCTCGGCCGCTCGGTTCGGGCCGCATATCGGCCAACCTGGCCTTCACCTATCTGCACCGCCTGCGCACCTATACCTTCCAGGCACGTCCGGACCTCTACACGGTGCTCGAAGGCTTCTACGGCTATCCCAAATATAAGGGCGTGGTCGGGCTGACCTATTCGAACGGTCCGCTGACGCTCGGCTGGCAGGGCCGCTATCAGTCGAGCCAGGCGCTGACCGACATCTCGCCGGGCATCAGCCGCGAGCTGCTGTCGCCCGACCGCACCGGTTCGCGCTTCTACAACGATATTTCGGCATCCTACACGCTGCCGATGAACGGACGGCAGGAAGCGAAATTCTCGTTCGGCGTGACCAACCTGCTCAACGAAAAGCTGCCGGTGATGGAATCGGTCCAGGTCATCGATCCGTCGGGCGGCGGCTTCGACCAGTTCGGCCCCGTCATCCGGGTCGGGCTTGAAGTGAACTTCTGACGTTGCAACAAGGAGATGAGGCTCGCGTCGCGGACGCGGGCCTCATATCGTTTGCACATGGAAAAACGACCATAGCCCGGCAGGAGGCGCAATCATGAGTGCTGAAACCATCCGCCCTGCCCGCCAGAGGGGCTTTCTCGGTTTCGTCGAACGCGTCGGCAATCTGCTGCCCGATCCGACGATCATCTTCATCTATCTGATCGTCGCGCTGATGCTCGTCTCGGCGCTGGGCGCGGCGCTGGGATGGAGCGCATCGCTGCCCTATACGGGCAAGGAAGCGCCCCCCAACGCCGAACTGGTGAACGGCGTGCTGACCTATCGCGCCTCCAACCTCTTTTCGGCCGACAATATCGCGCGCCTGTTCACCGAAATGCCGCGAACCTATTCGAGCTTCACCCCGCTGGGCATCGTGCTGACCATCATGATGGGTGCCGCGGTGGCCGAACGGTCGGGGATGTTCTTCGCGCTGATCCGCGGCTCGCTGCGCAACACGCCGCGCCGATACATGACGCCGATCATCGCGGTGGTGGGCATGGTGTCGCACCATGCCGCCGACGCGGCCTATGTCGTGCTGATCCCGATGGCCGCCGTGCTCTTCGCCTCGGTGGGACGGCATCCGCTGGCCGGCATAGCCGCGGCGCTTGCCGCCGTATCGGGCGGCTATGCCGGGAACATCATGCCCGGCCAGCTCGACGTCCTGTTGTTCGGCTTCACGCAGGAGGCGGCGCGCATCGTCGAGCCCGGCTGGACGATGAACCCGCTCGGCAACTGGTATTTCATTCTGGGCATCGTGGTCTTTTTCACCCCGATCATCTGGTTCATCACCGACAAGGTCGTCGAACCGCGCCTGGGCATCTGGGACGAGGTCGTCGACGACGAGTTGCGCGCCGACCTGGAAAAGGGGGAACTCAGCGACGACGAGCGCCGCGGCCTTCGTCATGCGGGTCTGGCCGCGCTGTTCGTCATCGGGCTGTTCGCCGCGCTGTGCCTGTGGCCCGGCTATACGCCCTTCATCGATCAGAGCGCCGAGGGCCCGATCCGGCTGCAGCCGCTCTACAGCTCGATCATCGCCGCACTGTTCCTGCTGTTCCTGCTGACCGGCACGGTCTTTGGCCGCGCGGTCGGGACCGTGAAGAACTCGTCCGACCTGATCCAGATGATGCGCGACGGCATCAAGACGATCGCGCCCTATATCGTCTTCGTCTTCTTTGCCGCGCATTTCGTCGCGATGTTCAACTGGTCGGGCATCGGTCCGATCGTCGCGATCACCGGCGCCGAAAATCTGAAGGGCATGGGACTTCCCGCCCCGCTGCTGCTCGTATGCGTCCTGCTGCTATCCTCGCTGCTCGACCTGTTCATCGGATCGGCGACGGCGAAGTGGAGCGTGCTGTCCTCGGTCGTCGTACCGATGTTCATGCTGCTGGGCATCAGCCCGGAGATGACGACCGCGGCCTATCGCATGGGCGACAGCTATACGAACATCATGACCCCGCTGATGAGCTATTTCCCCCTCGTCCTCGTCTTTTGCCAGCGCTGGGACAAGAGCATGGGCGTCGGCTCGCTGCTCGCGCTGATGCTGCCCTATGCGCTCAGCTTCATGGCGATGGGGATCGCGATGACCGTCGCCTGGGTGACGTTCGACCTGCCCCTCGGCCCGCACGCGCAAGTCTTCTATCAAGTCGCGGCGCACGCCGCGCCCTGATCGGAGACGAGGATGAAAATCGCCGCGGGACATGCAACCATGTCCAATAAGCATTGGGGTTGGACGAACGCCGACCCTAGCCTGATCTTGCCGCTGCGCCAGGAGGAGCGTCCCCATGTCCGTTGACCTGTCGTCGCTCGAAACCGACATGACCGCCTGGCGCCGGCACATCCACCAGCATCCCGAACTGGGGTTCCACGAACAGGGAACCAGCCGTTTCATCCTGGATCTGCTGAGCGAATTCGGGATCGACGAGGTCCACACCGGCATCGGCGGCACCGGCATCGTCGCCACCGTCCGCGCCGGCCGGTCGGATCGCGCGATCGGCATCCGCGCGGATATCGACGCGCTGCCGATGACCGAGCTTGCCGAGTCCGACCATCGGTCATGCAATCCCGGCGTGATGCACGCCTGCGGCCATGACGGGCATACGACCATGCTGCTGGGCGCGGCAAAGCATCTGGCGGCGACGCGCAATTTCGATGGCGCGGTGCATCTGATCTTTCAGCCCGCCGAGGAATCGCTCGGCTATCAGGGCCCCGGCGGCGACCCCGACGGCGGCGCGAGTGCGATGATCCGCGACGGGCTGTTCGACCGTTTCCCGATGCAGGCCATCTTCGGCATCCACAACCGCCCGGGCATCGCCGCGGGCAAGCTGGCCGGGCGCGCGGGGCCGCTCTATGCCGCCGCCGACCGGTTCGAGATCGTCGTGTCGGGCAAGGGCGGGCACGCCGCGCGGCCGCATCTGGCGATCGACCCGATCCTGGTCGCGTCGCAGATCGTCGTCGCGGTACAAAGCATCGTCGCGCGCAACGTCGATCCGATGGACGCCGCGGTCGTTTCGATCTGCCGCTTCGATGCGGGGACCGCCTTCAACATCATCGCCGACGACGCCCGTCTTGGCGGAACGGTGCGGACGCTGTCGCGGCAGAGCCAGGACGCGGTCGAAAAGCGGCTCCGCGATATCGTGACCGGCGTCGCCGCCTCGTTCGGCGCGACGGCCGAGCTGCATTATGAACGCGGCTATCCCGCCCTGCACAATCCGGCGGACCTGTATGCCAGGGTGCGCGACATCGCGATCGGCGTCGTCGGCCCCGACCGGTTCGTCGACCTGGATGCGCCGGGCATGGGGGGCGAGGATTTCGCCCGCTATCTCGATATCGTTCCCGGCTGTTTCCTGCTGCTCGGCAATGGCGACGAGGGGCCGGGATCGGTGATGCTTCACAATTCGCACTATGCCTATGACGACAGCATTTCGCCCACCGGCGCCGCGCTGTGGGTCGCCCTGGCCGAGTCCTTCCTGCCGAAATAGCCCATTGGGGAGACGCTGTTCATGCGCCGTTCGACTGCCGCCCTGCTTCATGGTTCCGTCGCCCTGATCGCCGCGATCGCCGCCGCGCCGGCCGCGTGGGCACAGGGCGCGACCCCCGAAAAGGTGACCATCTATCGCGACGGCTTCGGCGTCCCGCATGTGGAGGCCGAGACGTCCGACGCCGTGATGTTCGGCGCGGGCTATGCGATCGCGCACGACCGCCTCGCCGCGATGGAAATGGCGCGGCACAATACGCAGGGGCGGCGCGCCGAACTCGCCGGAGCATCGGCGGTCGAGGGCGACAAGATCATGCGCGGGCGCAAACTATCCGACGCGCAATTGATGCAGCGCTATCGCGCGCTGGCGCCCGAGCATCAGCGGATGATCCAGGCGATGGTCGACGGGATCAACACGCGCATCGATGAAGTGAACGCCGACCCCGAAAATCTGACCCCGCTCGAGTTCATCCGCTGGGGCATCAAGCCGACGCGCTGGACGTTGGCCGAGTATCTGACGCTGATCACCGCCGCGCCGCTGGGCCGCGACACCTATGAAATCCGCAACCTGGAATTTCTGAAGGCGATGACGGCGCGCTATGGCCGCGAAGAGGCGTGGCGCATCTTCAACGACGTGGTGCCGATTTCGGACCCGGATTCGCCGACGACGATCGCCGCGGGCGACGACCTGGCCCCGGCGCGCCCGGTCCCCGTCCCCGTGCTGTCGCCGGCGCAATTACCAGCGGGCGGCGGCGTGGCGGCGGCCGCGCGGCAGGCCGCCCCGCTGCAGCCGGTCAAGGGCGCCAGCCGCTGCATGGTCATCGGCCCCGAAAAATCGGCGAGCGGAAAGGTGCTGATGCTGGAGGCGACCGCCGACGGACCCGAAATCCACCTGCGCGGCGGCGGCTTCGACAATGCCGGTTTCGGCTCGACCGGCTGGGGCGTCCCGACGATGGGGCGCGGCGCGCAGCACGGCTGGCTGCTGGTGTCGGGCAGCAGCGAGGCCGGGACGGTGTTCGCCGAAAGGCTGAACCCCAAAAACCGGTACGAATATTGGTACAAGGGCGCGTGGAAGAAGATGGAGCACCGGACCGAGACGATCCGGGTCAAGGACGGCGCCCCCGTGTCGCAGGAGGTGGCCTGGACGATCCACGGCCCGGTGATCGCCTGGAATGTCGAGGACGGCACCGCCTATTCGCAGCAGATGGGCGTGCATGGCCGCGAGCTCGACACATGGGTCGCCTTTGCCGAGATGGGCCGCGCGAAAAGCCTGGCCGAATTCAAGGAAAAGGGCGTCGACCGCCTCGGCTGGAATCTGGGCGCCTGCTATGGCGGCGAAGACGGCACGATCGCCTATTTCGAGGCGGGCGCGCTTCCCAAGAAGGCGCCTGGCGTCGACCCGCGGCTGCCGACGCCAGGGACGGGCGAATATGAATGGACCGGCTTCCTGACCCCCGACGAAAAGCCGCACACGGTCAACCCCGGCCAGGGCTATATCTTTTCGTGGAACAGCAAGGCGACGAGCTGGTCGCAAGAGGGCGACAATGCGCGGATCGGCGCGACCTTCCGCACCTGGCTGGGCGACCGCCTGGCGAAGGGGGGGCAGTCGCTGACGCTGCTCGACATGCGCGACTTCAACGGGCGGATATTCAACGCGCTGGGGGCGGTCGACCGCAACCAGGCGGCACCCGATTTCTTCGCGCCCTATATCCGCAAGGCGATCGAGACGAGCGACGACCCCGCCGTCAAGCGGGCGGGCGAGTACATGCTGGGCTTCAACGGCCTGTACCAGGATCGCGACGGCGACCAGCGATATGACGACCCGGGCCTGACGCTGTACCGCGCGTGGCTGCAGATCGCGCCGCGGATGCTGTTCGGCGACGACATGGGCGACTGGTGGCACCGGATCGACGCCGACCGCTACCTGACCTATCAGTCGAGCCTGCTGCTCCGCGCCTTTCAGGGCGACGCGGCGGGGGCGCCGCTGGCGGTCGACTATTTCAACGGCCGCGACCGCACCGCGGTGATGATCGAGACGATCAAGGCGACGATCGCCGAGGTCGGCACGCGCTTTCCCGGCAAGGACATGGCCGAGTGGAAGCAGCCCATCTTCTGGAAATATTTCGACGCGTCGCTGGAAGCGCCCGACCGTCCGCAAATGGCCGAGGATGCGCCGGAGCGGCGGCTTTCGGCGGTGCTGCGGCTGGGCCCGACGATGGCGCCGCACAATGGCGGCGAAAGCTGGGTCGGGCTGATGGAGATCGGGCGCGACCGGCGGGCGCTCTATTCGGTCGTCGACGCGGGGGGACAGAATCTGTTCATCGACCCCCGCGGCAAGGGCAACCCGAACCTGGCCGACCAGACGCTGATGCACGAGACCAACGAGCTGAAGAAAATCTCGCTGGCGCCGGACGAGATACGCAAGACCGCGACGTCGAGCATGACCCTCGAATATCGGTCGCGGACCCGATAGCGCGCCGGCGATGAGCAGCAGCGGGACGTCGCCCGCCGATATCGGCAGCTTCTGGCTCGCGAGCTGCGACGACGACCTGACACCGCGCCCGCCGCTGGCCGGGGACGAGACCGTCGATGTCGCGATATTGGGCGGCGGTTTCACGGGATTGTGGACCGCATATTTCCTGTCGCAGCACGATCCGACCCTGTCGATCGCGATCGTCGAGCGCGAATATTGCGGCTTTGGCGCGTCGGGGCGCAACGGCGGCTGGTGCTCGCCGCGCTTTCCGATCAACCCGTCGGCGCTGACCCGCCGGTTCGGGAAAGAGACCGCGCGCGCGATGCTGCAGGCGCAGCAGACGATGGTCGACGAGGTCGGCCGGATTTGCGAGCGCGAGGGTATCGACGCGCATTTCAATCCGGTCGGCGTGTTGACGCTCGCGCGCAGCGCCGAGCAACTGTCGTCGCTGCACCGCGGCTTCGACGCCTATGTCCGGCTGGGCATGGAGGAAGGGTGCGAGCTGCTGGACGCGGATCGGGCGCGCGCGGCGGTGCATGCGACCGACGTCCACGGCGCCCTGCGTCTGCGCGCCGGGGCCACGATCCATCCCGGACGCCTGGTCCGGGGGCTGGCGCGGGCGGTCGAACGCCGGGGCGTGCGGATATATGAAGGAACCGAAGTGCTGCGCACCGCCGGGCATTCTGACCCCGCGCTGGTCACCGCATCGGGAACGATCCGCGCGCGCCGCGCGGTGCTGCTGGCGGGCGAGGCCTATCTGACCGGTCAGGCGAGCCATCGCCGCCGCCTGATCCCGATGGCGTCGACGATCATGCTCACCGCGCCGCTGACGCCCGAGCAATGGGATCGGGTCGGCTGGAGCGGCGGCGAATGCCTGAGCTCCTATGCCCACACCACCAATTATCTGACGCGGACAGCCGACGGCCGCATCCTGTTCGGCAGCCGCGGCGCCCCCTATCGCTATGGATCGGACATGTGCGAGGCGGCGCTGCGCGAGAACGCCAACTTCGGCTGGATTCGCGACCGGCTGCTCGAATGGTGGCCCACGCTCGAGGGCGTCGACTTCACCCATCGATGGGCGGGCTATCTGGGCATTCCGCGCGACTGGTTGCCCAGCGTCCATTTCGACGCGGACCGGCGGATCGGCCACAGCTATGGCTATACGGGACACGGCGTGATCACGAGCGCTATCTGCGCGCGGGCGCTGGCGGGGCTGGTCGCGGGGCGGCAAGCAGGCGCCCACGCGCCCTATGTCCGCGAACAGGCGCCGAACTGGGAAGTCGAACCGCTGCGCTGGGCCGGCATCCGTTATGTCCAGAACGCCTTCCTGCGCATGGACAAGGCGGAAATCGCGGGACGGCGCCCTCCCCTCGACGCCCGCGCCGCGACCTATTTGGGCGAGCCCTAGGGCCGGAGCCCCGGGGCCCGCCCACCCCCACTCATTTCCCCGCTTTCGCCGCGCCGCCCGACGCCGCGAAGGCCTGTTCCAACCCCGGAACGAGCGCCGCCCCGGCCTTCAGCTCGACATGCGATCCGGCCAGATCATTGCCATAGGGCTGGGCCGGTCCGCCGAGGCATTTGGACAGGAAATGCTCGGCGATCGCGGCGAAGGAGATATTCGTCGCATCCTTGGCATAGACATGCCCCTCGTCGGGATAAAAGGCATAAGTCACCGGCTTGCCGCGCGCCTTCAGCGCCTCGACGATCTCTTCCGACTGGTCGGGAAAGATACGCGGATCATTGGCGCCGTTGGTGACCAACAGCGGTTTCGAAATGGCGTCGACGCGCGCGATCGGCGACCGGCGCATCAGGTCGGCCGCGCCGTCCTTCGTCGTCGGGTCGCCGACGCGGTTGACGAACTGCGGACGCTGCCAGGTCCACCATTCGGGCGTCGAGGAAATCAGGCGCACCAGATTGCTGGGTCCGGCCAGGTCGACGCCGCACTGAAAGGTGTCGGGCGTGAAGCTGAGCGATACCAGCGTCGAATAGCCGCCATAGGACAATCCCATCACGGCGACGCGATCCTTTGCCGTCACGCCCTTGTCGATCGCCCACTGCACCGAATCGAGCAGGTCGTTGTGCATCGTCTCCGACCATTTCCGGTCGCCCTTCGACATGAAATCGCTGCCGAAGCCGCCCGAAGCGCGGAAGTTGACCGACAGCACGGCGTAGCCGCGGTCGGCCAGCCAAGCGTGCTGCGGGTCGAACGCCAGGTCGTCGCGCAACCAGGGGCCGCCGTGGACGAGCAATATCAGCGGCACGGGCGCCTGCGGCATGCCGTCGGCGCGCAGTTTCGCGCCCGTGGGCAGCGTCAGATAGCTGGGCAGGCTCAAGCCGTCGCGCGATGCGATCATCACCGGCAGGCGCCGGGCAAGCGCGCGCTGCGCCAGTTCGGGCCGGGTCGACAGAAGCGGCACAAGCGTCCGGTCCTTGCGATTCCACCAGCTATAGCGATCGGGGGCGTTCGGCACGGTTTCCAGCAACAGCCAGCGCATATTGTCGGCGGTCTGATCGACGATCCTGAATGGGCCCGCCACGGCGGCTTCCAGCGCGGCGAATTCCTCGCGCGCCTTGTCCGATCGTACGGTCCACTCGCTCACCAGCGGGTCTTCGCGGGTCGCGAGCAGTTCGCCGCTCGCTTCGTCCAGCAACGGATCCATGATGTCGGCGCGCCGGGCCTCGGCAAGCACGGTCCGCTCTCCGGTGGCAAGGTCGATCGACACCAGGTTCGCCTTGTCACCGCCACGGCTGTCGAGCATCGCCAGCTTGCCCTGCGCGTCGAGCCCCAGAACCTTCGAATTGCGAAGCGACGCGAGCGGTATCGTCATGAATTCGCTGGGTCCCGTGGGGTCCAGGCGAAAATAGGTCGACGACCCGTCGGCATTGCCGCGCACGCCCATCCGGATATTGAAATCGGGATCGGCGACCACGTCGATATAATTGGGGGTGTTGCGGAACAGTTCGGTACGCTGCCCGGTCGCCAGGTCGATCCGATAAATGTCGCGATAGCGGCGGTCGCGGATGTTCATCCCGACCAGAATTTCGCCCGGGCGGCGCTTCGACGTCTTGACGATCTTGGTCTGCACCGCCGGGTCGGCGGTCGCGTTGATCACCGTCCGCTTGTCGAGGTTCGCGATCCAGAGCTGGCTATGCTCCTCGCCCCCGATATCCTTCAATATCAGGAGGAACCGTCCGTCGGGGCTCCATTGGAAACTGTCGGGCGGCCGGGTGTCGAAATGCGTCACCGCCACCGCCTTTTCAGGGGCGTCGATCGGCGCGACCCAGATGTTGAGCACGCCGTTCAGCGGATGGAGAAAGGCGAGTTGCTTGCCGTCGGGACTGATCTGCAGTTCGGAATAGGTCGGCGAACCGAAGAGCAGGTCGCGCGGGACCAGCCCCGCCTTCGACGCCGACGCGATCGTCCGGGCCTGTGCGTCGGACGCCGGGCCGGCGACCAGTCCGGCGCAGATGACCGCTGCCGCCAGCGCCATCGCGCGGGCGTTGCGGCGAAACGTCGACCGCGGCATAATATCGAAACCCATTCCCGAAACCTCCCTGCAGTCCCCGCCAACATCAGGCGCCAGCATCAGGCGCCGGGAGGGCGGATATCCCCTCGATCGGCACAGACTGCCAATCGAAGCGGCGCAGGGCCAATGCAGAATGTGGATCAAACCATGCGTTACGACGCCAGCAGTTCCTTCAGCGGGGTGGCCGCGTCGGCAAGCTGTTCGGGGGTCGCGCGCAGGCCGGCGGTGACGATCATGCGGCCCTGGACATAATCCTTGGTCGCATTGACGCAGTCGATCGCGATGACCTTGCCCGCCTTCAGATAGACGATCGAGAAACTGCGGCTGGCGATGTCGCCGCGCAGCACCGCCTGATCGTGGCCGGTCGACAGGCCCGCGGTCTGAAGCTTCAGATCATATTGGTTCGACCAGAACCAGGGGATCGCATGATAGGGCGCCTCGTCGCCGACGATGCCCTTGGCGACGACATTCGCCTGGTCGTTCGCATTCTGCACCGATTCCAGCCGGATCGTCGCGCCTTCGGCAAAATCGTTCACATGCGCGGCGCAATCGCCGATCGCATAGACGTCGGGCAGGCTAGTCTTGCACAGCCGGTCGACGAGCACGCCGTTGCCGCCCTCGGCGCCCGCGTCGATCAGCGGCTGGGTCGCGGGGACGATGCCGATGCCGACGATCACCAGGTCGGCCGGAATGACCTGTCCGTCCGCCAGCCGGACGCCGGTGACGCGCGTGTCGCCCTCGATCGCGTCGACCACGACGCCGAGGCGCAGGTCGACGCCATGGTCGCGATGTTCCTTTTCATAGAAGCGCGACAGGTCGGCACCCGCGACGCGCGCCAGCACGCGGTCGAGCGCTTCGAGCAGCACGACCTTCTTGCCCGCCTTGGTCAGCACCGCCGCGGCTTCGAGCCCGATATAGCCGCCGCCGATCACGACGATCTGTCCCGCCGTCTCCGACGCCGCCTTCATCGCGTCGGCATCGGCGCGGGTGCGCACGCCCTGAACGCCGGGCAGGTCGCCGCCCGGGATCGGCAGCATGCGAGGGCTTCCGCCGGTCGCCCAGACGAGCTTGCCGTAACCGATCGTCTCGCCGCCGTCGGTGGTGACCGTGTGCGCCGCCGGATCGACCGACACGACACGCTTGCCGAGCAGCATCGTCACCTCGCGCTCGTCCCAATATTTGGCGGGACGCAGCTGGATGCGTTCGAATTCCTTTTCGCCCGCGAAATATTCCTTCGACAGCGGCGGGCGTTCATAGGGAAGCTCGGGTTCGTCGCCGATGATCGCGATGCTGCCCTCGAACTTTTGCGTGCGCAGCATGACCGCAACCTGCGCGCCCCCATGCCCGGCTCCCACGATCACCACGTCGAATTGCATAATCCCTCCGCTACGGCACACTCGCTATTTGCCGGGGTCCCTGACATGCGCGGCAGGCGGAGACAAGAAACATTGGCTACGCCGCCTGCAGGATTAGCTCGTTGCGCAGCAGGATCAGCTCGTCGCCCAGCGCCTCTATCTCCGCATCGCTGCGCAGCCCGGCGACGACCGACGCCGACAGGCAAAAGCCGGGCGCCACGCCGCTGAGGCCCACCGCCACGGTGCTCACGCCGCGATGGGCAAAGCCCCGGTCGATCGCAAACCCCCGGACCGCCGCGTCGCGAACCTGTTGCCGATAGACGTCGAACGGCAATTCGGCCTGCCACCGCACGGGGGCATAGCGGCGCGCGAGTTCGGCTTCGTCGATGTCCTGTACCGCGGCGATCGCGCGCCCCGCCGCGCCGCCACCCAGCGGCTGTCGCTGGTCGTCGGCCAGGCTGAGGCGCATTCCCGCATCGCTTTCGGCCCGCACGGCAAGCTGGATGCGGTCGCGCGACACGACCTTCCACAGTCCGACCGCCGCCTCGGCATCCTGGGCAAAGCGCACCATCAGCGGCAGCGCGCGGTCGGCCAGGCGCGCCGCGCGATTGTCGCGCAGCGCCTCCGCCGCCTGCCACGCCTGCGCCAGCCGGTAATGCTTGGTGCGCGCATCGCGTTCGACCGCTCCCTCAGCAACCAGCGTTTTCAGCAGGTTGAGGCAGCTTGACGGGCTCAGCCCGACCAGGCGGGCGATATCCGAAAGCGTCAGCGCGCCCGAATCCGCGAGCAGGCGGAGGATCGCAAAGGCTTGCGAAACGGAGCGTACGGGGCCGGTCATCCGATACAGGATATTTTCAACAGTGTGAAAAAGCAATTCTGAATGTTGAAATAATGCGAGCAAGCGCATATCGCGTTATCGACACGAATCAAGCGGGAGATCGGATATGAGCGGATGCCTTGACGGAAAGGTCGTCGCCATCACCGGAGCGGGGCGCGGCATCGGCCGCGAACTCGCGCTGCATTGCGCGGCACAGGGCGCGGCGGTGATCGTCAACGATCCGGGCGTCGCACAGGCCGGGGACGGCGGCGACGCGGCCCCCGCCGAAACCACCGCGAACGACATCATCGCCGCGGGCGGCAAGGCGGCGGCGAACTTCGGCAACGTCGCCGATCCCAAGGACGCGGCGGGCATCATCGAGGATGCGGTGGCACGCTTCGGCCGCATCGACGCCGTGGTGAACAACGCCGGCATCCTGCGCGACACCATCTGGCACAAGATGAGCTACGAAGACTGGAAGAGCGTCATCGAGGTCAACCTGACCGGCGTGTTCAACGTGTCGAAGGCCGCGACGCCCTATTTCCGCGAGCAGCAGTCGGGCAGCTTCATCCACTTCACCTCGACCAGCGGGCTGATCGGCAACATCGGCCAGGCCAATTATTCGGCGGCGAAGCTGGGCGTCGTCGCGCTGTCGCAATCGATCGCGCTCGACATGGCGCGCGTCGGGGTCCGCTCGAACTGCATCGCGCCGTTCGCGTGGAGCCGCATGACCTCGTCGATCCCGGCGACCACCCCGGCGGAACAGGAGCGCGTCAAGCGCCTGCAGGAAATGTCGGCGGACAAGATCGCACCGCTGGTTGCCTATCTGGCGTCGGACCTGTCGAAGGATGTGACGAACCAGATCTTCAGCGTGCGCAAGAACGAGATCCTTCTCTTCTCGAAACCGCGACCGGTCCGCTCGATGGCCAAGCTCGAGGGCTGGACCGCCGAGGCGATCGCCGACGAGCTGATCCCCGCCTTTCGCCCCGCATTCGCACGCGCCGACGAGGTGTCGGCGCATGTCTTCCCCTATGACCCGATCTGAGGAACAGCCCATGAGCAACCCCGGCATGGACGCGGACGTCTTTGAACAGTTCATCGAACAGCTCGAACGCTATGTGCGCGATCGCCTTCTCCCCGCCGAGAGGGAGATCATCGAAACCGACCGCATTCCCGACGATATCCTGTCGGAAATGCGCGACATGGGCCTGTTCGGCCTGACGATCCCCGAAGCGTTCGGCGGCGCGGGGATGAACGTCAGCCAATATGTGAAGACGATCCACACGATCAGCTATGCGATGCCGGCCTTCCGGTCGATCATCTCGATCAACATTGGCATGTTCGCATCGGCGCTGAAGAATGGCGGGACCGACGCGCAGAAGGCCGAATGGCTGCCGCGCGTCGCGGCGGGCGAAATCGCCGCCTTTGGCCTGACCGAGCCCGGATCGGGATCGGACTCGGCGGGGCTTCAGACGACCGCGACCCAGACCGACAACGGCTGGGTGCTGAACGGCACCAAACGCTATATCACCAACTCGCCCTTCGCGAAGGTCGGGCTGATCATGGCGCGGACGAGCAAGGAAAACCTGCCCAAGAACGCGCATGTCTCCGCCTTCGTCGTGCCGATGGACGCACCGGGCATAACGATCGGCAAGTCGGACAAGAAGATGGGCCAGTCGGGCAGCCATATCGCCGACATCATCATGGAGGATGTGCGCGTCGGCGGAGAGGCGCTGCTGGGCGGCGAGCTGGGCAAGGGCTTTGCCTATGCGATGATGAGCCTCGACAACGGCCGCATGTCGGTGGGCGCGGCGGCGACCGCCTATGCCCGCCGCGCGCTCGACAGCGCGGTGCGCTATGCGACCGAGCGCAAGGCGTTCGGCGAACCCATCGCCAATTTCCAGCTCATCCAGCAGATGCTCGCGCAGAGCGAGATCGACATCTATGCCGCCGAATGCATGATGGAGGACGTGACGCGCCGCGCCGACGCGGGCGAGAATGTCCTGCGCAAGGCCGCGGCGTTCAAGGTGTTCGCGTCCGAAATGTGCGGCCGCGTCGTCGACGCCTGCGTCCAGGTCTATGGCGGGGCAGGCTATCTTGCCGAATATGACGCCGAACGCTTTTTCCGCGATGCGCGCATCTATCGCATCTATGAGGGGACGACGCAGATCCTGCAGCTTCAGATCGCCAAGCATATGCTGCGCGAATTCGCGGCGACGAACTGATGTATCCACTTCTGTCCGGCCTGTCGGTGATCGAGGCGTCGTCCTTCGTCGCCTCGCCCACGGCCGGGCTGTATTGCGCGCAGTTCGGCGCCGAGGTGATCCGCGTCGACCAGATCGGCGGCGGCCCCGATTTCCGGCGCTGGCCGGTGACGGACGCGAATGACTCGCTCTATTGGGAAAATCTCAACCGCGCGAAAAAGTCGGTCGCGCTCGACCTAAGCCGGCCCGAGGGACGCGAGCTGTTGCAGGAGCTGGTGCGCGCGACGGGCCAGTTCATCACCAATTTTCCCGTCGACGGCTTTCTGTCGCACGACAGGCTGGCCGAAGGCCGCGCCGACCTGATCACCGTACGCGTGATGGGCTGGGCCGACGGATCGCCCGCGCTCGACTATACGGTGAACAACAGCGTCGGCTATCCGATGCTGACCGGGCCGGGGCCCGAACCCGTCAACCATGTGCTGCCCGCCTGGGACCTGCTGACCGGAGCCTATGCGGCCTTTGCCCTGCTCGCGGCGATCCAGCGGCGAAGCGCGACCGGCGCGGGCGGCGAGGTTCGCATCCCGCTGTCCGACGTCGCGATCGGCACCGTCGCCAATCTGGGCGGTATCGCCGAAGTGCTCTATTCGGGCGCGAACCGGCCGCGGCTCGGCAACGCGGTCTATGGCCTGTTCGGCCGCGACTTCGTCACGCGCGACGGCGAGCGGACGATGATCGTCGTCGTGACGCCGCGCCAATGGACCAATCTGATCGCCGCGCTGAATCTGGGCGATGCCGTCACCGCGATCGAGACCGATCGAGGCGTGTCCTTCGCAAAGAACGACGGCCTCCGCTTCGACCATCGCGACGCGCTGTATCCGCTTTTCGAAAAGGCCATCGCCGGCCGCGACCACGCCGACCTTGCCGCGGCTTTCGACGCCGGCGGGATCGTCCATTCGGCCTATCGCACCATGGCCGACGCAGTGCAGGACCCCGCGCTGGTCGCCGACAATCCGATCTTCGGCAGCGCCGAAAATCCCAGCGGTTTCGCCTATCCCGCCGCAGGCGCCTTTTCCACCATCCCGCAGGCGGAGCGCGAACCGCCGCGCCCTGCCCCGCGCAACGGCCAGCATAGCGAAGAAGTGCTGGCCGGCCGACTTTCGCTTTCCTCGGGCGAGATCGCCCGCCTGATCGACGCCGGCATTGTCGGCACATCCAAAACCGGAGACTGACCCATGACCCTTCGCCGCGCCGCCATCGTCGCCCCGATCCGTACCGCCGTCGGCAAGTTTGGGGGCTCGCTGTCGTCGATGACCGCCGGCGACCTGGGCGCGGTGATCCTGAAGGCGCTGATGGAGCGCACGAAGATCGACCCCGCGCGCGTCGACGACGTCGTTTTCAGCCAAGGCTATGGCAATGGCGAGGCACCGAGCATCGGCCACTGGTCGTGGCTCGCGGCGGGCCTGCCGATCGAGGTGCCCGGCTATCAGCTCGACCGTCGCTGCGGATCGGGACTGCAGGCGGTCGTCAACGCCGCGATGATGGTCCAGACGGGCATGTCCGACGTCGTTGTCGCCGGCGGCGTCGAATCGATGTCGAACGTCGAACATTACAGCACCGACATTCGCAAGGGCGTGCGCGCGGGCAATCTGACGCTGCACGACCGCCTGACGCGCGGCCGCCTGATGTCGCAGCCGATCGAACGGTTCGGCGTCATCACCGGCATGATCGAGACGGCCGAAAACCTGGCCAAGGATTATGACATCAGCCGCGAGGCGTGCGACGCCTATGCCGCGCGCAGCCACCAGCGCGCCGCCGCCGCCTGGGCGAACGGCCTGTTCGACGACGAACTGGTGCCCGTATCGGTACCGCAGAAAAAGGGCGATCCGATCGTCTTCGCGCACGACGAGGGCTATCGCGCCGACGCGACGACGGAAACGCTCGGCAAGCTCAAGGCGCTGGAAGGCGGGGTCGTCACCGCCGGCAACGCCAGCCAGCAGAATGACGCGGCCGCCGCGTGCCTTGTCGTCGCGGAGGACAAGCTGGACGAACTCGGCCTCGAACCGATCGCCTGGTATCACAGCTCGGCCGCCGCCGGCTGCGACCCCAGCCGGATGGGCATCGGCCCCGTTCCGGCGGTCGAGCGCCTCTTCGCGCGGAACGGCCTGGGCTGGGGCGACATCGACCTGGTCGAGCTCAACGAAGCCTTCGCGCCGCAGGTTCTAGCCGTGCTGAAGGGCTGGGGCTGGTCCGACGACGACAGCCGCAACGAAATTCTGAACGTCAACGGATCGGGCATCTCGCTGGGCCATCCGATCGGCGCTACCGGCGGGCGCATCCTGGCGAACCTGACGCGCGAGCTGGTCCGCCGCGACGGCCGCTATGGCCTGGAAACCATGTGCATCGGCGGCGGTCAGGGCATCGCCGCGATCTTCGAACGCGCCGCCTGAGACGGCATGGGATCGACGAGCGGCAGGCGGTCAGGTGAAATAGGCCCGTCCTCCGCGTCATCCCGGATGTGATCGGGTGGCCAGCCAGGCAACGGTGAAAGGCGGAACCCCGGATCAAGTTCGGGGCGACGCGGGGAAAGAGGACAAAGTCTGACGATGCGCGCTGCCTTGAACAACAGCCTTGCCGCCGCACAGGCCTATCGCAGCGCGGCGCAGGCGGCGCTGGCCGAGCGGCTGGCCGCTGGGCCCATCGACGGCGAGCAGCGCGCGGCGCACGGCTTCGCCTGGGTCGCGACGACGGTCGCGGCGCTGGAAGCGACGCTGGCCTGGGCCGAAACCGGCCAGGGCGCGAACCCCCTCGACGACCGGATCGCCACGCTGGCCTTTGCCGAGGGGATCGGCCAGCTCGTCGGCGGGCTGCCGATGGGGCAGAATGAGATTTTCCGTCCCGCCGACCTGGGCCTCGGCGCGGCGGCGCGGACGCTTGCCGATGCCTCTGCCGACCTGCTCGATGCCGATCATGCCGCGACGCGCGCCGCCGTCGCCGCCGCGCTTGCCGACGGTCATTGGCCGAGCGAGACGCTGCACGATGCCGATCTCGACGCGATCCGCGACCAGTATCGCCGCTTCACCGACAGCGAAATCCTTCCGCACGCGCACGGCTGGCACCTTGCGAACGACCTGATCCCCGACGCGACGGTCCAGGCAATGGCCGACCTCGGCACCTTCGGCGTCTGTATCGACGAGGAATATGGCGGCCTGGGCCTCGGCAAGCTGGTCATGTGTATCGTGACCGAGGAATTGTCGCGCGGCTGGATCGGCACCGGCTCGCTCGGCACGCGGTCGGAGATCGCGGGCGAGCTGATCGGCATGGGCGGCACGCCCGAACAAAAGGCGCATTGGCTGCCCCGGATCGCGAGCGGCGAGATTCTTCCGACCGCGGTCTTCACCGAACCCGATGTCGGATCCGACCTGGGGTCGCTGCAAACGAAGGCGCGGCGCGAGGGCGACCATTGGGTCATCGACGGCGCCAAGACCTGGATCACCCATGCCGCGCGGTCGGACCTGATGACCCTGCTGGCGCGTACCGTCCCCGACGCAAAGGGCTATGCCGGCCTGTCGATGCTGCTCGTCCCGAAACCGCGCGGGACGGAGGCCGACCCCTTCCCCGCCGACGGCATGACCGGCAGCGAGATCGAGGTGCTCGGCTATCGCGGGATGCGCGAATATGCGCTGCAATTCGACGGCATGACCGCGCCCGCCGACGCGCTGCTCGGCGGCGAGGAGGGACAAGGCTTCAAGCAGCTGATGCGCACCTTCGAGGGCGCGCGTATCCAGACCGCCGCGCGCGCCGTCGGCGTCGCGCGACGCGCGCTCGAGCTCGGGCTGGCCTATGCCCTGTCGCGCAAGCAGTTCGGCAAGGCGATCATCGCCTTTCAGCGCGTGTCGGACAAGCTGACGATGAGCCTGGTCGATTTCGTCACCGCGCGCGAGCTCAGCTATGCCGCCGCGCGCGCCAAGGACAGCGGCAAGCGCTGCGACATCGAGGCGGGCATGGCCAAGCTGCTCGGCGCACGCGCCGCCTGGTCGAACGCCGACGCCGCGCTGCAGATCCACGGCGGCAACGGCTATGCCCTGGAATATGAGATCAGCCGCATCCTGTGCGACGCGCGCATCCTCAACATCTTCGAGGGCGCGGCGGAAATCCAGGCGCAGGTGATCGCGCGCGGGCTGACGGGAGGACGCAACTGATGAGCGCCACGACCACGAACGACTGGCAAGCATGGATCGGCCGCGAGGAAACGCGCCGCGATCAGGTCGAGCCCGCGGCGGTGACGCGCTGGCTCGCGACGCTCGACCGTGCGGCGCCCGCCGACGGCAGCGTGCCGCAGGCGTATCACTGGTGCCTGTGCCTGCCCGATGCGCCTACCGCGACGCTGGGTGCCGACGGGCATCCGGTGCGTGCGGACAGCGACGACAGTTTCCTGCCCCCCATCCCCCTGCCCCGCCGCATGTGGGCCGCGAGCAAGGTCGAGTTCCTTGCCCCGCTGCGCCCCGGCCAGTCGGTGCAGCGCAACTCGCGCGTCGCGTCGATCACCGAAAAGCAGGGCGGCACCGGCAAGCTGGTGTTCGCGGAGGTCGCGCACGAAACGCTTGGCGACGGCGCGCTCTGCGTGCGCGAGACGCAGTCGATCGTCTTTCGCGAGCCCGCCCCCGCGGGCGCTCCGCCTGCCCCGCCGCCGCCCGGCACCGCCAGCTTCGATCCATCGGCATGGGATGCGCACCGCGCGCTCGTTCCGGCGGAGGCGCTGCTGTTTCGGTATTCCGCGCTGACCTTCAACAGCCACCGCATCCATTACGACCTGCCCTATGCGACCCAGGAAGAGGGCTATCGCGGGCTGGTCGTCCACGGTCCGCTCACCGCGACGTTGCTGCTCGACCTCGCGCAGCGCCATTTCGGCGACAATGCGGTGCGGCGCTTCGACTTCCGCGGCACCTCGCCCGCGATCTGCGGCGAGTCGCTGCACCTGGTGCTGCGCGGAGCGGGCGATGCGGTCGAACTCGGCGCCTTTGCCGCCGACGGGCGTCAGGTGATGGCGGCCACCGCCGCCGCCTGACCATCGGGGCGGATCGCGGCGGATCGCGCGGGCACCCCGGCGCCATCCGCCTCCCGTCCCCCTAAAAATCGAACCCCTGTTGTGCCGGCGGCGCGGGCGCGGGCTCCGGAGCGGGCGCCACCCCCTCAAGCTCGAGCATCCGCGCCTTCGACGTCGACCCGCCCGGCGCGGAAAAGCCGCCGATCCTGCCGCCGGCGGCGGTCACGCGGTGGCAGGGAATGATCAGCGGCACGGGATTGTTCGCCATGGCCTGACCGACGTCGCGCGCATATTCGGGGCCGGCGCCGAGCGTGCGCGCGACCGCGCCATAGGTGGTCGTCTCGCCCCAGCCGAGCGCACGCACATGGTCGTAAACCTGCGCGAAAAAGGGCTCCTGCTCGCCAAGATCGACCGGCACGGCGGAGAAGTCGACGCGTTCGCCGGTGAAATAGCGCCGGGCGGCGTCGATGATCGCCTGAACCTCCGCCGGAGGCTCGGTCCGGGCCGCGCCGGGCAGGCGTCGCAGAATCGCGCGTTCGGCCTCGCGCGCGTCGGGTGCGGGCAGGCGCAAGGCCGTGACGCCCCGGCCGTTCCAGCCGATCGCGGCGACGCCGGCCGCGGTTTCGAAAAGCTGATAGTGATTCTGGCCGGCCATATCCGTTTCCCGCATCGACAGGCGGAGTATAGGATTTCCCACACCGCAAAGCCATATCCCTAACCCGTTATCGGCGGCCCGATCGTCACCGCAACCACCCTCCTTATCGAGCGCCCGGGAGCATTCGCAGATTCTGCGCAACGATGCTTGTTTTCGCTCCGGCACGCTGATAGAGGCGCCCCTCGTTGCCGCTTTAGCTCAGTTGGTAGAGCACATCATTCGTAATGATGGGGCCACAGGTTCGAGTCCTGTAAGCGGCACCACCGAACAATTCGACGAATATGGGTGCGGCCCGAGGGTCCACGATCCGTGGGTGCGGGCGCCTATTCGCGCCGCGTGGTGGAAAATTCCAGCCTGATGCGCGCGCCGGGTCCGGCGTCGCCGATGTGCAGCGTCCCCTGATGCAGCGCGACGATCGCGTTGACGAGCGAAAGGCCAACGCCGGTTCCGCGTTCGCCCGCCGCTTCGGGCAGGCGGAAGAAACGCTCGATGACCTTTTCGCGATGAGCGGGCGGAATGCCGGGGCCGGTGTCTGAGATTTCGATCGAGACGACCCCGTCCTTTCGCGCGGCACCGACCGTGATCGTCCCGCCGTCGCCACCATATTTGATCGCATTGTCGAGGAGGTTCGAGGCCGCCTGGAACAGAAGATTGGGATCGGCCTCGAAACCCAGGCCGGGCGCGATGCGGCTTTCGATCCGCTGTCCCCGCGCCTCGGCATCGGGAAGGTGCAGTTCGATCGCGTCGGCGAGCAGGGTCGAAAGATCGACGGTCCTGAATCCCGCCAGGTGCCGCCCGCTCTCGATCCGCGCGATGCGCAGCAAGGCGTCGAAGATCGACTGCAGCCGCTCCGCCTCGGCCAGCGCCTGTTCGGCCAGCCGCTGCCGCTCGCCATCCTCTTCGGCCGTCAGCAGGTCGTCGAGATCGGCGTGGAGCCGCGCGAGCGGCGTGCGAAGTTCGTGCGCGACATTATCCGACACGCGCCGCACCGATTCGACCGCCTCCTCGATCCGCCCCAGCATCTGATTGAGCGTGCCGCCAAGCTCGTCGAAGTCGTCGCCGGTACCGCGCAGCGGGATGCGCTCGGTCAGGCTGCCCGCCATCACCCGCCGCGCGGTCTGCGTCACGGCGTCGATGCGGCCGCCGACCGCTCGGCTCATCGCGATGCTGCCGCCGATCGCCAGGACCGCCGCGATCAGGACCAGCCATGCCGAAGCGATGGTGAAAAGCTCGTCGCGATCGTCGATATCCTCGACATCGCGCCCGACGATCAGGCGCGCGCCGTCGTCCAGGCGGCGTTCGACGACAAGCGGCTCATAATCCTGTTCCTGTCCGGCGAGATAGACGTCGGCTTCCAGCGTCGTCCACCCCGCGATCGGCACCTCCGGCCAGCTTGGCAGCGTCGCCGAGAGCGTCCTCCCGTCCGCGGCGATCAAGGCGTCGAAAGCGCGGCGCGGGCCGGTACCGCGGCGATGCTCGATCGCGCGGAGCAGGGCATCGCGCCCTCCCGCCCGGTCGATCGCCGCCAGATCGCCCGCCTCGCGCTGCACCGCCGCCGATTCCTTGAGCAGGGGCTGGTACACCCCGAACCAATAGGCGGCGGCGAACATCGCGGCGGTCGAGGTCAGGAACAGCGCGACATAGATCAGCCCCAGCCGCAGCGTCAGGCTGCGCCACAAGCGGCGGCGCGGCAGCGTGCTCACGCGCCCGCCCGCATGACATAGCCGGTGCCGCGCACCGTATGGATCAGCGGCGCGTCATGACCGCGGTCGACCTTCTGGCGGAGGCGGCTGACATGCTGGTCGATGATGTTGGTCTGCGGATCGAAATGATAATCCCACACATGTTCGAGCAGCATCGAACGGGTGACCACCCGCCCCTCGTTACGCGCGAGATAGGCGAGGATTCGGAATTCGCGCGCGGTCAGGTCGATCGCCCGCCCCTGTCGCCGCACCTGCTGGCCGAGCAGATCGATGTCGAGGTCGCCGACGCTGAGCCTGGTCTCCGCAACGATCGACGGACCGCGCCGGCCGAGCACGTCGATGCGCGCGAGCAGTTCGGACATGGCGAAAGGCTTGGTCAGATAGTCGTCGCCGCCCGCGCGAAGCCCGGCGACGCGCTCGTCGACCTCGCCGAGCGCGCTCAGGAACAGCACCGGGGTGGCATCGCCCGTCGCGCGGATCGTCTGGACGATCGTCAGGCCATCGACATGCGGCAACATCCGGTCGACGACGATCAGGTCATAGCTCTCCGACGCGGCGCGCAGCAGACCCTTGCGCCCGTCATCCTCGATGGTGACGAGGTGGCCGGCCGCCTTCAGTCCCTTGCCGATATGCCCCGCGACGCGGGCATCGTCCTCGATCACCAGGATATGCATCGCCCCTGCGTTACCGGCTGACGGACGAAATCGCCACCCGGCGGGCGAACATGTCGAAAATCAAATGAAAGCCCCATCCGCGCGTCAGGCGCAGCCGCCACTGCCGTTCCCCGAAGGAGCAGGCGATGGCACAGGTACGACGGCAGACGACAGAAGCGGCTTCAGCCCCCCGGCCGCGGCAGGTGATGCTGTCGGTCTTCGACCTCGACCGCACCCTCACCGTCCTGCCGACATATACCCCCTTCCTGTTCTTCGCGGCGCGCAGTCGGGCGCCGTGGCGCCTGCTCCTTCTTCCGCTCCTGCTGCCGATCGCGCTGCTCTATGCGCTGAAGCTGGTTCCGCGCCGGTGGATGAAGCAGGCGATGCATCGGGTCGCGATCGGCAGCGCGCTGCCCGAGCGGGAGGCCGCGCGGCTCGCCGACCGGTTCGCGCGGCACCTGGTCGCGCGCGGCCTTTACGCCGAGGGCGTCGCGCTGATCGAGGCCGAGCGCAAGGCCGGACGGCGGATCGTGATCGCCACCGCCGCGCCGCATTTCTACACCGCCGCGCTCGCGCGCCGGCTGGGCATCGCCGATGTCGTCGCGACCGCATCGAGCTGGCGCGACGGCCACCTGACCCCGGCGATGGCTTCGGCCAACTGCTATGGCGCCGACAAGCGTGCGCAGGTCGAGGCCTTTCTGGATCGCACCGGAATCGCACGCAAGGCGGCGCACATCCGCTTCTATTCGGATCACGCGTCCGACCTGCCGATGTTCGAGCTTGCCGACGAAGCGGTCGCGGTCAATCCGTCGGCAAGGCTTCGCGATATCGCCGCAGCGCGCGGCTGGCCCGTCCTGGACTGGCGTCGGTGAGCCCGATGCACATCGGCTTCCTCTTCAATCATCATGGCGGACATCAGGTCGCGCACGCGCTGCCCGTCGCGCTCGCGCTGCTTCGCCGTGGAACGAACGCGCGCGTGAGCATCTTCGTCTCCGAAGGCTGCGAGGGCGAGGTGCGCCGCATGGCCGGGAACAAGCCGGGCCCCGCGCCCGAAATCGTCCGCCTTCGTCCCCCCTCGGCGCTGGCATGCGCCGCAAACCGCGCCAGCGGGCGATCGATCCCGGCCGATATCCTGTCGACCCTGCACCGCAATCTCGACCGTTTCCGGGCGCTCGATGCGCTTGTCGTTCCCGAAAAGACGTCGTTGCTGCTGAAGTCGCTCTTCGGGCTAAAATCGCTGAAGCTCGTCCACACGCGCCACGGCGCGGGCGACCGGGCGATCGGGTTCGACAAGGCGAGCGGCAAGTTCGACCTGGTCCTGCTGTCGGGCGAAAAGATCCGCGACCGCCTGGCCGAGGCCGACCTGCTGAAGGAAGATGGCCATGCGGTCGTGGGCTATCCGAAGTTCGATCTCGAGCCACCCGCCCGTCCGCGACTGTTTCCGAAGGACCGGCCGACCGTCCTCTACAACCCGCACCCCTCGCCCGCGCTATCCTCCTGGTATCGCATGGGTCCGCAGATTCTCGACTGGTTTGCGAAGAGCGACAAATATAATCTGATCTTCGCGCCGCATGTGATGCTGTTCAAGAAGCGCATCACCGCCTCGCTCTCCCCCTTCGCGCTCGGCTGGAACGCCGGACCGCGCGCCGATCATCATGAGCATGACCATCTGCTGATCGACACCGGCAGCCCCGCCTCGCTCGACATGAGCTATACCGACGCGGCCGATATCTATCTGGGCGATGCGAGCAGCCAGGTCTATGAATTCATCCGTCGCCCGCGGCCCTGCTTCTTCCTGAACCCCCGCCGGTTGCCGTGGCAGGGCGACCCGGATTTCGCGCATTGGGGCGCCGGACATGTGCTCGAGAATATCGACCAGCTGGACGCGGCTCTCGCCGAGGTGCCGCGCCTGACGCCGGCGCTGCGCGCCCGGCAGGAAAGCCTGTTCCGATACAGCTTCGACCTGCAGGAACGCCCCTCGTCGGAGCGCGCGGCCGAAGCGATCCTGACCTATATGGCACGCCAATGAGCGCCGCCGTTCCCTCCCCGCTCGCCAGTTTCCTCGACTATGGCGTGAAGAAGACGCTTCACAAGGCGTGGGTGCATCTGCTCACGGCGTTGCCGCTCTCGCGGTCCGAACCGGTGGTTACCTCGCGCTATGGCGTGCGGATGCGCGCGAACTGGAGCGACCGGACCTTTCAATATTGCCGCTATGCGACCTATGGCCATGCGCTGTCGGGCTATCTTGCGGCGCAGGACAGGCCCTTCACCTTCATCGACATCGGCGCGAACCAGGGGCTGTACAGTTTGCTTGCCGCGCGCAATCGGCACTGCACCGCAGCGATTGCGTTCGAGCCCGTCGCCGCAACTTTTGGGCTGCTTCGCGACAATATCGCGCTCAACGGCGCGGCCGCGAAGGTCAGACCCGTCCAGGCTGCCGTCTCGCTTCACTCGGGCATGGCGAAAATCGCGACCGACGCCACGCACAGCGGCACCGCCAGCCTGCGCGACGCGGTATCGGCAGGCGGCGAGGAAATCCGGATTCTGGGAATTGCGGGGGTCGACGCGCTGCTGGCCGGCACCGATCCGCTGATCGTCAAGATCGACGTCGAGGGGCATGAGGAAACGGTGATCGAGGCGCTGATCGCGTCCGAACACCGCGATCGCCTGACCGCCCTGTTTTACGAAGTCGACCGGCGCTGGACCGACGCCGCAGCGATCGAACGGCGCCTCCGCGCCGCCGGCTTCACGCGCTTCACACGATATGGGATCGGCCGTCACTATGATGTCCTGGCGTGCCGCTAGTCACCGACACGCCCGATCCGCTCCCGACCGTCCCTGCATCGGAACCGATCGGTCATCGCAGTATCTTGGCGCATGAGATGATTTTAACAGCGCGTTATACAAATGGATTGACTCTGCAGCCTCACCGGACCTAGCCTCATCGGGAATTAACGCCGCGACACAAGCAATCGCGCGGCGACCGGGAGACTATGATGACCGATCAGGCGATGAATTTCCGCGACGACAGGCACCCGGCGGATTCATACGAAGACGTGCTCGCGCGCGAAACCCGGCCGGTGCCGGACTATATGCGCGAAGGCCGCCAACTGGGCGACGGCGCAATGACCGTCGCGACGGATCGCTATTGCAGCCCCGCCTTCCTGGAAAAGGAAATCCGGCACGTCTGGCTGAAGACCTGGCAGTTCGCCTGCCGCGAGGAAGACATACCGAAAGCCGGCGATTTCCATGTGTATGAGGTGGCGGGAAAGTCGCTGATCGTCGTGCGTCAGGACGATGGATCGATCAAGGCGCTGCACAATGTCTGCCTGCACCGCGGCCGCAAGCTGGTGACGGGCAAAGGCTGTCGCAGCGAGTTCAAATGCCCCTATCACGCCTTCACCTGGGCGCTCGACGGTGCGTACAAGAGCAATCCGATACCGTGGGACTTTCCGCATATCGAACCGGACGAGTTCCGCCTGCCCGAGGCACTCGTCGACACCTGGGGCGGCTTCGTCTTCATCAACTTCGATCGCGACGCAAAGCCCTTGCTCGACGTCATCGCCCCGCTAGCGACCGATTTCGAGCGGTTCGATTTCGCGAACCGCTATCGCGCGATCTGGGTCCAGAAGAAGTGCCGGTGCAATTGGAAGGCATTGTCGGAAGCCTTCGCGGAATCCTTTCACAGCATCACCACGCACCCGCAGATCCTGCCGGGCATCGGCGATGCGAACAGCCAGTTCGATTGCCCGAACGACTATGTCTCTCGGCAATTCTCGGCGACAGGTGTCGCCAGCCCGTTCATCGCACCGCTGAGCGAGCAGGAGATTTTCGACCATCTGACCGGCGCGCGGACGCGCATCGCGGTGGACGGCGGTGTCAAATTGCCCGAGGGCGCGACCGCGCGCGCGACACTTGCGGACCTCGCGCGCCAGACTTTGGCTGCCGAGACGGGCAAGGATTACAGCGACGCCACCGATGGCGAGATGATCGATTCCATTCTCTATGACGTTTTCCCCAACATGTCGTTCTGGGCCGGTCATGTGTCGAACATCGTGTATCGCTGGCGCCCCAACGGCCTGTCGCCCAACGAGGCGATCATGGACATCATGATCCTGAAGCCCGTTCCGGCAAACGGCGAGCGCCCCCGTCCGGCCCCGGTCTTCGAGATCGGCCTGGATGAATCGATGACGCTGGCAAACGACATTCTCGGTCCCGGGCTTGCGGCGGTTTTCGAACAGGACATGCTGAACCTGCCGCAGGTGCAGGCAGGGCTGGAGGCATCGGAGACGGGCCGCCTCTACCTCGGCCGCTATGCCGAGCAGAAGATCCGCTCGCTGCACCTGATGCTGGATCGCTATATCGCCGAAGGCGAAGCGGCGCAGAGCTGAACCGCCGCCGTCCCTCCCGATCCGTCGCCGCATCCGGAGTGTGCGGGGGGCGGACGGGAATGGACCGGAGGCGCGCCTTGCTCAGTTCGGCGCCAGTTCCTTTTCGCCGACGCGCGCCAGCAACTCGCCGATCGCGTCCTCGACGTTCGCCGACGAGAATTCGTTGAGCATGACCGTCAGAATATGCTGCTGCGCGCGGGCAAGGAAAACCCGCTGCAGGCGCGGGTCGAACCGGTCGTCGACCGTGTGATAATCGGGCAGGTGCGTTTCGACGATCGTCGGCGCATCGATCATCCAGTGGAAGGCATCGACGCTGATCGCCAGCCGATACAGGAAGCGGAACTCGTCCAGGCTGATCGCCGGACCGCCGGCAGCGCGATACTGCTCGACGAACGCCGCCATCAGCTCTTCGCGCTTCTCGTCCATCAGGTCGAGCTCCGCGGCGCAGACCATTCCCCAGAATGCGCGGACGATATTCATCTGCCCCGCGCTGCCCCAGTCGAGGAACCCGACGCCCAGACGGTTTTCGGCATCGCGCCAGAACCAGGCATTGTCGATGTTGATGTTCCAGTGGCACAGCGCGATGAAATCAGACGCCGCGTTCAGATAGCCATAGATCATGTCCTGGTGCTTCAGAACCAGGCTGGTCTCCCGCGCAAAGCGGTCGATAAATTCGGTGGTCGCGAAATTCTTGGGAAGCAGGTGCGGCGCCTTATTCGCATAGGTCCGCAGCTTCTCGATCCGCAGGTCGACATCGGCCTGGCTATAGGGAAATCGTTCGCCGCCGATTTGCCGGGGTCCGGGAAAGCGGAATTTTTCGCCGACCGTCGGCCCGAGCTTGCCCGCGCGATGCTCGCCCGCCAGCGCGGCATTGGCCCGGCTGACGACGAGATAGCGTTCGAACTGGTCGTCCAGCAGAAAGTCCTGGCACTTCTCGAGCGCCGGTTCGACCCGCCCCTCGCCATAGCCGATCCGCTCGGTGATCAGGATGCCGCACAGCGCGTCGCCATTGAAGTCGGCGAAGAAGGCGGTCGGGATCGGCACCGGCAACGGCGTGCGGATCGACAGCAGGTAAAAGCGGACCTCGGCCTGCATCGGCCAGGTGAAAAGCTCGCGCTGCGGATGGCCTTCGTCGAGGGGGAACTTCACGAACAACTGGCGCGCCAGACCCTCGCCCCGTTCATATTCGACATCGAGAAGCAGCTTGCGCCCCATTCCGCCGCCCACGAACTCGTCGGCGCGCGTGATCGCGGTTACACGGTCATCGGCCGGAAGCGTGCCGACCGCATGAAAGGCCCGCGTGAGAAAATCGGCGCCGACCTTGCGAAAGGATTCGATCGTCGTGGGAAATTCCGTGCCGGTTTCCTCGCCTATGACCATTTCAGGAAGCACAATATCTTCTCCATTCAGGCGCCAGAACGCACACCGCCGCTCGTTCGAGGCGTGCGGCGGCGCGGTCGATCAATGCTCGATCACGGCGACGACCGCACCGACCGGATAGGCTTCACCGACGACACCGATACGCCGAACCTTTCCGGTGACGGGAGCCTCGACATCCTGCGCGGTCTTTTCGCTTTCGAGGGTATAGAGCAGCGCGCCCTCGGTCACGTCACCGCCATCCTCGACATGCCATTCGACGATCGTGCCTTCGGACATTCCGGCGCCGAGGCCGGGAATGCAAATCTCGGTTGTCATGTTCGCTCCCTCAATTGATGTCATGAAATGTCGGACGCCGCGGCCCCGGCCGGAGCCTCCACGCGGTCGGACGAAACCGCGGCCGGACGAAGGGCCGTGCAGCCGTTGCGGATGACCGCAACATCGCGCTCGACCGCCGTGGCCTTGAAATCGACGATGTCGCCGTCAACCCAAAGGTCGACGCGCAGGGTCTCGCCAGGAAAGAGCGGCGCGGTGAACCGCGCGCTGTGGCTGAAGATACGGTCGCTGTCATAGCCGACGACCTGTTGCAATATGGCGCGGCACGTCATGCCGAAGGTGCATAGTCCGTGCATGATCGGCTGCGGAAAACCGACCTGCGCAGCCGCGACGGGATCGGCGTGCAGCGGATTGCCATCGCCGTTCAGCCGATAAAGCAGCGCCTGATCGCGCCGCGTCGGCATCAGTACGCTGATGTCGGGCGTGCGCGCCGGTTCGTCGGGCAATTGCGCCCGTTCGGCGCGCGGGCCGCCGAAGCCGCCATCGCCGCGCGCGAAGATCGTGTTGACCAGCGCGGCGACATCCGCCCCGTCGGCGTCGGTCCAGCGCGTCTCGGTCACGACGACGGCGCCGCGCCCCTCGCCCTTGTCCTCGACACTCAACGTGCGCGTGTCGGTGAACAATGTGTCGGCGGGCCGCAGCGGGCGATAGACGATGATCTCCTGCTCGCCGTGCACGACCTTCGGGAAATCGAAGCTGCTCTTTCGCAATCCCGCGCCGGGCAACAGCGGCGGCATGATGCTGCCGCCCAGCACCGTCACCGCGGTCGGGACGATCCGCAGCGCCTGTTCATAGACGAAGGGCAGCCCGCCCGCCTCCTCCCCCATGCCGATGCTGAGCGCGTACAGGATGGCGTCCTTCGTCGTATAGGAAAAGGATCGCCGCTCGCTCGCCTCGCTCAAAATGTCGGGATAGTGGATCGGCACTTATTTTCCTCTGATGAAGGGTGCGGACCTCCCGCGGCTCGACCTCCGGCCCCGTGTCCGGGATCGAGCGCGGAGCGTCCGAGCTACCCCATGATCCGCTTGATGGCGGTGGTGACCTCGTCCTCGCTATAGAGGAACGCCTGCTCCAGCGGCGGGCTGAACGGCACGGGCGAATATTTGGATCCGATCCGCTGCACCGGCGCCTTCAGGTCGCTGAACAGCTCTTCGTGGATACGCGACGAGATTTCAGCGCCGGTTCCGAACGACTTGATCGCTTCATGCACGATCACCGCTCGGCCGGTCTTGGCGACCGAATTGAGCACGGTCTCCTCGTCGAACGGCGCGATCGTGCGCAGATCGATGACCTCGACGTTGATGCCCTCGCCGGCCAGCCGTTCGGCCATCTCGTCCATCAGGCGCACCGGACGGCCATAGGTGATGACCGACACGTCCGACCCTTCGCGGCGCACGCGCGCCTTGCCCAGCGGGACCTTGAAACCGGGCGCGGGCGCCTCGCCCTGCTGCGAGTACATCATGATATCCTCGATGAACAAGGTGGGGTCGTCATCCTCGATCGCGGAGAGCAGCAGGCCCTTGGCCTCGGCGGGATTGGACGCCGACACCACTTTCATGCCGGGGACGTGGGCGAACCAGGCCTCCAGCATATCGCTATGCTGTCCGCCGAAACCGACGCCAGCGCCGGTCGTGCAGCGCACCGTCAGCGGTACCCAGGTCTTGCCGCCGGACATGAAGCGCAGCTTCGCCGCGTGATTGACCAGCTGGTCCATGCACACGGTGAGGAAGTTCATGAACATGATCTCGGCGACCGGACGATAGCCGGCGATCGCGGCACCGACTGCGGCGCCCATGATCGCCTGTTCCGCGATCGGCGTCGTGCGGACGCGGCCCGTGCCATATTTGCCCGACAGGCCCTTGGTCGCCTTGAATACGCCGCCGCCCTGTTCGTCGGCGATGTCCTCGCCGAACACCATGACCTTGGGATCGGCGCCCATGGCCTCGTCGAGCGCCTGGTTGATGGCCTGCGCGAAGCTGATCTTGTCGGTGGTGCTCACGCGCGGATCTCCTCTTTCAGCACGTCGATCCTCAATTCCTCAAGGCCGGGATATTCACTGGCCAGCGCATGCTCGACGGCGGCGTCGAGTTCGGCATCGATCGCCGCCTCGATCGCGGCGATTTCCTCGGCGGCCACGCCGCGATCCAGCAGCAACTGATGGAAAGCGGGAATGGGATCGTTGGCCTTCGCCTCTTCCTGCAGTTCCTTCGGCACATAGGAAAAGTCGGCGCCGAAGGTGTGGCCCAGCATGCGATAGGTCATCGCCTCGATCAGCGTGGGCCCCTCGCCGGCGCGGGCGCGGTCAACCGCGGCCTTGGCGGCATTGTACATCTCGATCGGGTTGTTCCCGTCGACCCGCACCGCCTCCATGCTGTAGCCCGGGGCGCGGTCGATGATCCGCTTGGCCGACGTCCCGACCGAATAGGCCGTATGCTCGGCATAGCGATTGTTCTGGCAGAGAAAGATCACCGGCAGCTTCCACAGCGAGGCCAGGTTCAGCGCCTCGTGAAAAGCGCCGATGTTGGTCGCGCCGTCGCCGAAGCTGACCACGGTCACGCGGCCGTCGCCGGACTGCTGCGAAGCCAGCGCCAGGCCGTTCGCGATCGGCAGCCCCGCGCCGACGATGCCCGTCGTCACCATCACGCCCGTATCGGGGTCGGTGATATGCATCGGACCACCCTTGCCCTTGCAGGTGCCCGTCACCTTTCCGGTGAATTCGGCCCACAGATCCTTCAGCGGAATGCCCTTGGCAACCTGGTCGTGCACGCCGCGATAGGTCGTCACCAGATAGTCGTCGATGTTGAGCGCGCTCATCATCGACGCCGACAACACCTCCTGCCCCCGGACGGGGTAATAGACGAGGCGCAATTTGCCGCTCATGAGCATCTGCCGAAAGCGCTCGTCCGTCTTGTAGACCCGCATCGACCGACGAAAGATCTCGACCAAAGTCGCTCCGTCGATGTCATTGGCCTGGTCCAGCTGCTGGGCCATCCGCTCATCCTCCCTCATCTTTCAGGCCCGCGCGTCCTGCGCGGAAATCCTGAATCATCATTTTTGACAATCTACCATGCGTTATAGAAATCACGAACGCAAGAGACCATGCGGCCCCTTTTCGAACGTCATCAGCCGATGGTCCTGTCCGACGGCCAATAGGGCGCGCGAAGCTGTCGCTTGTTCACCTTGCCGGCGGGATTGCGCCCGACATCCTCCACGAAATCGATCGAACGCGGGCATTTATAGGCGGCAAGCTGACCGCGCAGATATGCGAACAACTCCTCGCGTTCCGGCGGCGCTTCGGGGTCGCGCGGAATGACGAGGGCCTTCGCCTCCTCGCCGAGATCGGCGTTGGGCACGCCGATCACCACGGCATCGACGATGGCCGGGTGCGCGACCAATATATGCTCGATTTCCGCAGGATAGATATTCACGCCGCCGCTGACGATCATGTCCGACACGCGATCGGTGATGTAGAGGAAGCCTTCTTCGTCATAATAGCCGACGTCGCCGAGCGTGAAGACGCCCGGTTCCCTGTGCGCGGCGCGCGTCTTTTCGGGGTCGCCGCGATAGACGATGCCGCGGCCGCGCGTGTCGCGAAAGAATATCTGCCCCGGCTCGTTCGGACCGAGCCGCGCGCCGTCCTCGCTGAAGATCTGAAGCTCGAACGGCGCGATCGTCCTGCCGACCGATCCGGGATGCGCCAGCCATTCGTCCGAATAGATGATGTTCGTGGTGCCGCTTTCGGTGCCACCATAGGCTTCGACGAGGACCGGTCCGAACCAGTCGATCATCGCGCGCTTGACCTCCGGCGGGCAGGCCGCGCCCGTGTGCGTCACCACTTTCAGCGAACCGACGTCGAAGCGAGCCCGCACGGATTGCGGCAGCGAAAGCAATCGCTTGAAATGCGTCGGCACCATCAGCGTGGTGACGATGCGAAAACGCTCGATCAGCTCCAGCGCCCGCTCGGCATCGAATTTCGTCATGACGACCAGTGGATTGCCCGCACCCAGGATGCGCACCGATGTCAGCGACGCATTGAAATAGAGCGGCCCCAGGCACAGGTGCGTGCCCTCGGGTCGCTCGGCGGTCCACTGGCGAAGCGTTTCGAAGAATTCGGCGACGCTGTCCGCCTGCGGCAGCGTCGTATCGACCGCGTCGATGGCTTTGGGGAAGCCGGTCGTACCCGATGTAAACTGCAGATAGCGACGCGGCCGCATGTCGTCCGGCGGCGGCGCGTCGGATTGATCGGCCAGCCATGCCTCCCACTGTGTCAGTTTCGTCGAGGCGGCACATCGCCAGCCGATCACCTCGACGCCTCCGACCGCCTGGGCGACGCCGGTGGCCAGTTCGACTGTCTCGGGATCGACGAACAGGATTTCGGCGCCGGATTCGCGCAGGATATAATCAAGCTCCTCTGCCTTGAGGCTCGGGTTAACCGGAACGGCCGAGACGCCGGAATGGAGGCAGGCGAGATAGGCGACGACCGCCTCGCTGGAATTTGGCGCAAATACCGCCGCCCGCCGCTCGTCGCCCATCGAGCGGCGGATCAAGCCGTTCGCAGCACGATTCAACAATCCGTCCAGTTCAAGCCAGGTCAGCGAAACCCGGTCGTCGGCCAGCGCAAGCCGATCCCCCGCGATCGCGGCCATCCGATGAGACGCCAGCGCCATATTGCTTCCTCTCCCTGACGATCCGCAGAGGCGGCCGCCCTTTTACCCGGCCTCGATCGGCCGGGAATCACCATGCAAGACCCTATAAAATCGGCGGCATGAAGTGAATAGTATTATATGTTATAAATTTATCGGTGCGCAGATTTTCCGCGCAGATGCCCGTGTCGTGACGTCATGGCAGCGCATAACCGCCGTCGACCAAGAGCTCCGCCCCGGTGGCGAACCCGGCTTCGTCGCTCGCGAAAAACAGCACCGCGTTCGCGATCTCTTCCGGAAGGCCGAGCCGCCCGATCGGATGTCGGGATATCGCGACGGCGCGCATCGCGGCGGCGTCGGGCGCCTGGCTTATCAACGCCTCGACAAGCGGCGTTTCGACATAGCCCGGATGGACCGAATTGACGCGAACGCCGAGCGGCGCCCATTCGAGGGCCGCGACCTTGGTGAGTTGCGCGACGCCCGCCTTTGAGGCGCAATAGGCGGCACCGCGAACGACCGCGGCCTTGCTTGCGACCGAACTGATATTGACGATCGCCCCGCCGCCGTTCGCCACGATCGCCGCGCCGCCGTGACGAAGGCCAAGGAACACCCCGTCCAGGTTGATGGCCAATGTCCGCCGCCAGTTCGCGAAATCATGGTGCAAAAGCTCCTGCCCGCCGGTCGCCACACCTGCGCAATTGACCAGGATATCAAGCCCGCCAAAGACGCCGAGAGCGTCGTGGACCACGCGTTGCCAGTCGGCTTCGCTCGTCACGTCGAGTTGCTCATAGACCGCCGAGCGCCCCGCCCCACGCAGCTTTGCCGCCAACGCCTCGCCTGCCTCCGCATTGATGTCGGCAAGGACGACGCTTGCCCCCTCCTCGCTCAATCGCTCCGCAATCGCCGCGCCGATGCCCGAAGCAGCGCCGGTAACGAGCGCAACCTTTCCCGCAACTCTTCCGATGGTGTCCATTGCCTACTCTCCCTCGAAGGCTCCGCCGGATTTGTTGCTCGGTCCGCGTCAGCCTGAAATGCACATCCGGGAAGCGGGCACACCCATTTCCCGCCGAACCGTAAAAGTTCGGCGCACAGTCAATATTAGCTCACGCTATACTATTATGCCAGAGACTTATTTGCCGATCTGTGCCGACATGCGCGGATCAGCGATCGCAGACATCAGGTCTTTCGCGCAGCCCTGCTCGCGGGCGATCGACGCGTGGTCTTTGCGGGCTTTTCGGCTGCACCCTTCGAAGAATCGCCACTCGATTTCTTGGCGGGCGGCGGCCCCTCGGCCGCAGGCTGCCCCTGCTGCTTGGCCTTGTGCGTTTGCAGAAAAGCCGCACGCAGTTCGCCCGGCTCGACCTCCGCCATCTTGCGGAAGGTCATCCAGCTCGACCGGTTGTTTCGCAGATCGCTCAGCCATTGCTCGGCTTCGGCCTTGTGCTTGCCGCGCGTCGAGGCCGCCACGATCATCAGGAAACCTTCGCAAACGCGCTCGACCAGAAGCTGGTCCTCGATCTCGCCTATGCACCAGTCGGTCAGCGTGGCGTATGTGTTGGTCGTCAGATAGGCGGCGATATGTTCGGGAGTGACCTTGGCCTGGAGCCCCTTTTCCTCGTTGAGCATCTCGATGAACGGCTTGTACGCATTGGTCGACATCAGCCGCACCGCATTGCGCAATTCCCGGTCAGACTGCGCCGAATTATACACTGACATGATCGCGGTCGTGTAGGATCGAAGCTGGGTGTTGCGCGAGTGGACCTTGATCATCCGTTCGATCTGTCCCTCGAGCGTCTTGCGAGGAAATTTATAATAGACGGAATTATTGAATTCCTGCGTGTATTGCGTGACCGCCAGCGTGATCACATGATCCTTGCTGCCGAACGCATTATACAGCGTTTTCTGCGCGATGCCGGCGCGGGCGCATAGCTCGCGAACGCTCAGTTCCGCGACGCCCGACTGAGCGATCATCTTGCGGGCGACGCGCAGGATACGCTCGCGCCGTTCCATGATGCTGTCGCTCTTATATTTGGTCGGGCGTCCGGCGACGGATTCTTCCATTTTCTCTCTCCTGCCGGGACCTATCCGCGGACTTTCCGCGTCCCCTGTCGATGGCCCCGTCGCACCGATGGTTCACACATCTGCCACGGTTCCACGCTTCGTTTCAATAATGTTTCGCGCAGGCTCGCCTTGCCAGTCTCGACAAGATTATATAGCGCATTGCATTATTTAGAATCGATGGAGAGAATGATGCTGGACCATATGCTTTGGAGCCAATCGATCACGCCCGACCCTGCTCTGGTCGAGGAGTGCGCGAAACAAGGCATTCCGGAGGATAGCTATGTGGTCCAACCGCTCGACGTGATCCGGCGAACGATGGCACGGCGGATGTCCGAATCCTTCAGCGAAGTTCCGCATTTTTCCTTGAAGTCGAGGATCGAGGTCGACCGCCTGCAGCAGGCGCGCGCCGCGATCAACGTCGGACGCGCCGACGACCGCGTCTCGTTCAACGACCTGATCATCAAGGCGGTCGCGATCGCCATCGCGCGCTATCCAGCGATCAATGCCAGCTATCATCCCCGCGGCATATTGCTGCACGCCCACGCCGACGTCGCGGTGGCGGTCGCGATCGAGGGCGGGCTGATCACCCCGATCATCCGGGAAGCGGAGGGCAAGTCGGTCGGCCAGATTTCCTCGGAAATGAAGGACATGGCCGCGAGAGCGCGGCGCAAACGCCTGTTGCCCGAGGAATATTCGGGCGGCACGATCACCATCTCCAACCTCGGAATGTTCGGGGTGACCGAGTTTACCTCCATCATCAATCCGCCGCAGGCCTGCATCCTGTCGGTCGGCGCGGCTTTCGAGGAATATCGCGTGGTGGACGGCGCGCCCTATGTTGCGACGGTCATCGCGCCCACGCTGACGTGCGACCACCGCGTCGTCGACGGCGCCACCGGGGCGCGATGGCTGCAGCATCTGCGCGACGTGATCGAGGCGCCCGAAGAATGGGCGACCGCATAGGCGATCCAGCCGGTCAGGCGCGCGCCTCGAGGTAGCGGAGCAGCGCGTCGCGCATCAGGGCGTAGGGGTCGACCAGCACCTCTTCCGGTCGGCCGACGAATTCGTCGCGCAGATATTGCGAATGCAGGTCGGGGAAGACCGCCGTATCGCCCGCCGCCCAGCCATCGAGGATGTTCGCCGCAATCTCCTGCGGCGACGTCTTCGCGAAGTCCGAACTGCGCATCATGTCCGTATCCATCAGCCCGGGATAGGCGAGCGAGACCGCCACGTTCGGCAGCGCGCCGCGCACCGCGTGGCCCAGCATGACACCCGCAGCCTTGCTCGCGCTGTAAAGCTCCGCCCCATGCGCGGGGACGAGCGCGGCGAGCGACAGTATGGAAATGAAGCCGCCGCCGCGGGCGTCGAGGCTCGGCCCAAACGCGTGAACCAGCCGAAGCGGGCCGAAGAAATTGGTCTCCATCGTCGCGCGCGCGCCCTCCATCGTCGTTTCGAGCAACGGCACCATATAGGTCACGCCGGCATTGCTCACGACGATGTCGATATCCGCGAGGGCTGCAGCGGCGGCCACATGCGCGTCGTTCGTCACATCAAGCGATAGGGGAATCGCGCGCCCGCCAAAGGCGTCGAGCGCGGACCCGAAACCGGCCACATCGCGCGCGCCGCAATAGATCTTCGCCGCCCCCCTGGCGAAGGCCGCCTCCACCAACGCCGCGCCAAGGCCGCGATTGGCCCCCGTGACCAGCAGCGTCTTGCCCTCGAAAGTCCGATCGTCACCCATTGAACACCCCATTGCCTGTGGCGGAAAAATGCCGGTCATCGAAAGAAGCGAGAGCGGCCCATGCCAATCGCTCGGCAAGCGCCCTCCCCTCCGCGCCCCGCTCTCGATCATGCCATCCCGGCACGGCGGTGGCGGGCACCTGATAGGTCAGGCAGGTCCCGACGGCGTCGTCGACCTTGTGCGTGTCGAGGACCGTCGTCGCGAGACGATTGATGTCCGCGTCGCGCCATGCCTGTTCGGGTGGAACATCGCGGTATGCCGAGCGATTGAGGAAGGTCGAACAGAAGTTGCGCCACGCGTCACGCGTCGCGGTATGGACGAGCAACCAGCCGTCGTTTGCCCGCCAAAGCGACAAGGGCGGGCCGATGGGGAACTGATCTTCGTCGGTGTCCGGCGTCTCGGGCACGGTAGCGGACAGGCCGCCGCCGGCCGTTCCGGAAGCGAGGGCAAGCAGCGCGGCGGCAGCCTCGGTCGGCGCGGCGTCGCCCGGCATGTCCACACACCAGTCGAACACCTGTCCGTCCAGCCGAACGGCTTCGGCCGGCACCGGCCCGGCCGCTGCATCGGGCCAGAATTTCATCATGGCTCGCAGGCGCACATGGCGTGGCACGATGATTGCCAAGGCCGCCGCCTTGCCTAGGCGTTCGCGGACAATGCGCGCGACCATTCCGTCGTAAAATCGCCCACCGGCGGCATTCCCGAGGTGGCCGAATCGCGCCGCAATCCGGACACCGCATCTTGCAGCCTCCGCTCGAGATCTTCGGGCGACGGCGCATGCGCATCCTCCGCCACACAGACGACCAGCTCGACCTCGGTCGTCGCCTCGTCGCGGGGCCAGGCCGCCATCATGCTGAGTTCGCCGTCCTGCTCCGTGAAGCAGATGTTCGGGAAATATTGCTCGCGCCCCTCCGACCGCGACGACAGATGCGCCACGACGCGCTTCCAATTGGCATCGACGATCAGCGTCTGACGTCCGGCGATCCTGTAATGCGATCGACCCTCGATCCAGGGATGCAAGGCGCCGAGAGCCGCGGCGAGTTCGGGCGCCTTGCCGCTCTGGTCGATCCACAACCAGCCCCCCAGTTCGGCCAGCCGGAGCGGCACGAGCGAGTGGGCGCAGCGGTCGATATTGCCAAAATCCCGCTCGTCCGGGATCGCCATCAGCTTGCCGAACGTGTCGTAGGTCCAGCTATGATATTGGCAGCGAAAGGCGCGGGCACGGCCGGTCGGCGTTCGCACCACCGGCGCGCCGCGGTGGCGGCAGCTGTTGTAATAACCCCTTATTTGTCCATCGACCGAGCGAACCATCACCGTCGGGATGCGCGTGCGTTCCCAGGTGAAATAGCCGCCGATGTCGGCCAGTTCCTCCGCGCGGCCGACGGGCATCCAGAATCGGGCGAAAATTTGTGCCAGCTCGCGCTCGTAGAGGTCGGCTCCGCTCTCCGATCCTTCGAAAAATGCTGAATTCTCCAACGGTTCGACAGGCAGCGTCAACGACAATTATCATCTCCCGAATGATAGCGGCGGCTTTTGTTTTCGCTGTAGCCGTATCGCATTACCGGAGTAAACTCTAGCACGCATTCCCCTTTTGGTATAGTGACGGGAAGAAACCGAAAAAAGACAAGGCGAGGATGAGGCGCGATGGACCAGGCAATCATGGACCGGATCAAGGGCAAGATTCTGGCCGAGTTCGACCGTGAGGGACTGCCCGACGGCTTCCCCGAACTGCCCGCGATTCCGGCGGGCCGCTATACCGAACAGCCGTTCTTCGACCTCGAGCAGGAGCATATGTGGGCGCGGACCTGGCTCTACGCAGGCCGCGCCGAGCAGTTGCCGCGCCCGGGAAGCTATCAGATCTGGGACTATAGCGGCCCATCGATCCTGCTGGTCCGCGACGAGCAGATGCGCCTGCGCGCCTTCCTCAACGAAAGCCCGAACAATGCGCCGCTGGTTCCGCTGACCGACCAGGGCGCGCATCAGCACGAAATGCCCTTCGACGCCCCGGGGCGCATGTTCATGCAGGTCGAATTCCCCGAACTCGACCTTCCTGGCGGCGTGCTGCAATGCCAGCGCAAGGGCTGGACCTATGACCTCGACGGCCGACTGGTCGCGGTACCGAGCGGCCAGACGATCGAAAGCGTGCCGCACGCGCATCGGCACCTGACCGAGTATCGCTGCGACGTCTGGGAAGGCTTCGTGTTCGTCAACCGCGATCCGGGCGCCATTCCCCTCCTCGAATGGCTGGGGCCGGTCGCATCGCAAATGGCGCAATATGAGTGCGCAAAGCTGCGGATGTTCTCGCGCGCCACGGTCCTCCTGCGCACCAACTGGAAGGTGGCGACCGAAGCGTTCCAGGAAGTCTATCACTTCAAGCACATCCACCATCATGAAGGGGTGGTGTCGCTCGACCAGCGCGGCGTGACGCACGCCATGTTCCCGCACGGCCATTCGCGCATGGTAACGCCCTTTGCCAAGCGGCAGCAGGTCGCGATGGGCATGGCCGGCCCGACCGACTGGGAAGCGGCGGCGGACAGCGCGCGCGAATCGCTCATCGGGACCGGCACGCCGCTGATCTCGACGGTGGAATCGATCGTGAACGGCGCGGTCCTGACCTATAGCCTGTTCCCGAACCTGACCACGCCGACCTCGGCTCGCGGCCTGCCCATCCTCGCCGCCTGGCCGGTCGATCCGGCGCACACATTCTTCGAATGGACGTCGTTCGTCCCCGATTGGGGCGAGGATACGCCCGCGATCGAACAGATGCGCGAGGCCACGCTTCGGACGCCGATGACGATCATGGAAGAGGATGTGCGGAACATGGAGCCCATGTTCATGTCGCTCTCTTCGCCCGGACTGCCGGGACTGCGCATCGGCTATAACGAGCGCAGGCTCTACAATTCGGCCGAAGTCCTGGACCAGATCATCGGTATCGAGCGCATCCCGGAACGGCTGCGCGTTCGCCAGTTGCTCAGCGGCTTCGTGGAGCAGGACTGATGACCCTCGGCCGTGTGGCGGTGCTGCAGCCCTTCGGATTTCTTGCGATCGAAGAAGTCGAAATTCCCGCACCCACCGGATTTCAGGTGGCGGTGGAGATGTTCGCCGCCGGGATCGGCACGGTCGATGTCGCGTTGCTCGCGCAGTCCGACATGCCCGACTGGCAACCGATCGTCCCGGGCATCGAGGGCGTCGGCCTGGTCACGGCGGTCGGCGAACTGGCCGAACGGGTGAAAGTCGGCGACCAGGTCGTGATCGGGACCACCCCTGCACTGCCCGGCCGCGACGCCGCGCCTCCGGTCCTGACGTTCGACGTCGGCGCGATCCAGACCGACCGTCCGATCTCCACCTGGACGACGAATGCCGTTGTGGACGAGCAATTTCTGTCACCCGTTCCCCGCGACCTTGCCGCCGACCGCGACTGCCTGGCGCTGCTTGGCGATACGGCGCTGATCGCAGCCGCGCTCGCGACGCAATGGACCGACGCGAAGGCCGACGAAGCGATCGTCGTTGCCGGCGGCGGCGGACTGGCGCTGGCGGCCATTGCGGCCCTGCGCGCGGCGGGCAGCGAACATGTCATCGCGCTCGCGCCGGGACATGCCCATGCGAGCGCATCGGCCGCGGGCGCCAGCCTTTGCCTCGAGCCCGGCGAAGACCTGGCCGCCACGGGCGCGCGCCACGGCCTCGACTGCGGCGCGGATGACGCCGGAGCGGGCGCCCCCCTCGACCACGCAATCCAGTGGATCGACGCACGCGATCCCGGCAAGCCGCTGGACCGCGCCCATGCGATGGCGACGCTGACCGGCTGGATCGCCGCCGGTACGTTCAACCCGTCGGTTGCGATCGGCAAACGCTATACCATCGAGCAGATCAATGAAGCCGTGATGGAGCTGGAGAGCGGCCGCATCGCCGGCGCCGGGATCGTCGTCATGGAACCGCTGAAATAGGCGGGTAGCGACGGAGCGCGTTTCTCTCTTGCCTCGGCAAGAGAAATGATATTAGCACATGATATATAAATGGCCAGAATGAGAGGGTCCGGCAAACAGCAACGCCGGGCACGCCCTCGCGGGGCGAAACCTTCTCGCACCATAGGCACGTTCGGGAGAGACAGATGGACATTCAGGGAAAGCGCGCGCTGGTTACCGGGGCAAGCGGTGGCATCGGTCGCGCCTGCGCGCTGATGCTCGCCCGCAATGGCGCGAGCACGGTCGTCCTTGCGGACATCGACGAAAAGGGCCTTGCCGACCTGGCCGCAGACATCGGTCGCCTCGGGGCGGAGGCCCTGACGGAGACGGTCGACCTTTCGGACTCCGCCGCGGCGATCGCGATGTATGAAAGCGCGGAAAAGCGGAGCGGCGGCCTGGATATCATCCACAACAACGCCGGGATCATGGGCGGCCCTCCGGATTTTCCCGACGACAATATCGGCCGCATGATCGCGGCGACGCAGATCAATCTGATCGCCATGATGATCGGCACCAAGATGGGCGTCGATTTCATGCGCGCGCGGGGCGTGCCCGGAGTGATCATCAACACGGCATCGACCGCCGCATTGGGCCCGCTTCCCAAGGATCCCGCCTATGCCGCGTCCAAACGGGGCATCCTGGCCTATTCGGAATCGTGCAAGCCGCTGCACGCGGAATTCGGCATCCGCGTGGTGCCGCTATGCCCGGCAGTGACCGATACGCCGATTGTCGCCAAGGACGCGGCCTGGCTGCAGCCGATCCTCGAATCCATCCGCCTGCTGACGCCCGAGGAGATTGCGCGCGAGGTACGGCGGATCATCGAGGACGACGGCCTGTCGGGCGAGGCCGTCGTGGTGAACAACGAACCTTTGGCGCAATGAAGGCGACGGCGCGTGGGTCGACCCGAAGGGACAACGCCCCTCGCGCACACTGAAGTAAAACGGGGCAACGGATCAAATCATGGCAAGAATCACCTATATCGAACCCGACGGCACCGAACGCGTCGTTGACGTGAGAACCGGACTTTCGCTGATGGAAGGGGCGGTGAACAACGGGGTCAACGGCATCGAGGCCGATTGCGGCGGCGTCTGCGCCTGCGCCACCTGCCACATCTATGTCGCCGCCGACTGGTTCGAGGCAGCAGGGCCGCGCACCGACATCGAGGAAGCCATGCTCGATCTGGCGAACGAGGTTCGCGAAACCAGCCGCCTGTCGTGCCAGGTCAAGGTCACCGACGCGATGGACGGGCTGATCCTGTCGATACCGGAAGACCAGCGCTAAGCCGGCGAACGCGCGCAAACGGCCACGCGGCGACCGCCCTCAAGCACGTCGCATGCAGGCACAAAGAGGCGGCTGAACGCGAACGGAATACATATCGTTATAATTTCTGGAAAATCGCAGTTTCCTTGGATTTATTGCTAAGTTTTCCAAGATTCCTCTCTTGACATTCGCCCATATGATCTATTTGTATAACACGTCCTCCATTTAGGAGGCGCTGCACGCAAGATGCACTGGGAGAGGGAGGATCAATTGATGACGGTTCCGTCAAATCTGTCCGACGCCGCGGATATGGCGTCGATGGGGAGGTTCGCCTCCGGCTATTCGCGTTCCGGCCATGCCAAACGCTTTTGGGCCAAAAGCCTTGGAGGCGCCTCGCTCCTCGCCATGATCGCCCTCAGCCCGGCGACGGCGCACGCGCAGGCCACCGACGAGACGCCGGCAAGCACGCGAGCCGAGCGCAGCGCCATCCCCGATGATGAAATCATCGTCACCGCTCGCCGGACGCAGGAACGCCTCCTCGACGTGCCCGTCGCGGCCGCCACATTGTCCAGCGAAGCGCTGCAGCGCTATGCAACCAGCGACCTGACCGAAATCGCGAACCAGGTCGTCGGCGTCCAGCTTACCCGCACGCCGTCATCGTCGAGCGGCGGCAGCTTTTCCATTCGCGGCGTCGGCAACCTCGCCAACGACCTTGGCAACGAACAGCCCGTGGCGATGAACTTCGACGGCGTTCAGCTTACCCGCGGCCGCGTCGTCACCATGGCGCAGTTCGACATCCAGCGTATCGAGGTTCTGAAGGGACCGCAGGCGCTGTTCTTTGGACGCAACAGCCCGGCCGGCGTGGTGTCGGTGCTCAGCCAGACGCCGACGCTGGGCGGCGGCATCGAAGGCTATGCCACCGCGCAATATCAGTTCAAGACCAACACGCCGTCGATCGAGGGCGCGGTCACGCTGCCGGTGGCCGACAATTTCGCGGTCCGCGTCGCGGGACGCGTCAGCCGCATGCAGGACGGCTATCTGCGCTATGTCGCAGAACCGATCGCCGACCCGTTCCCGGCCGAAGCAGGCCTGATCCTGCCCGGTTCGGGATATGAATGGGGACCCGGAACCAAATCGAGCGCGGTGCGCGGAACGGCGCTGTGGAAACCGTCAGACAATCTCACCGTCACGCTGCGGTCGCTCTATTCGACCGAACGCAATCGCGGCGGTTCGGGCACGCGCGAAGTCGTCGCCTGTGGCGGCACGGCACCCACATCCTATGGTATCAGAGACCCGTTCGGCGACTGCACCGCGAACAACGTCACGTCGAACGGCCTGCCGCCGCTGCAGGTAACCCGCAACCTCTATAACGCACCGGAAGACGGCAAACCGTTCAGCAAGACGCGCGTTTCGCTCTCGTCGCTGACGTTCGACCTCTCGGTCGGGGCCATCGACCTCACCTCGGTGACCGGCTATTACAACTACAAGAACAGCGCTTTCGACAATTTCGACTATACGGTCTTTGGCCAGGCGACGAACACGCAGCGCGACAAGGGCTGGCAGTTCTCGCAGGAATTCCGCGCGGTCTCCAACTATGACGGGCCGGTAAATTTCTCCGCAGGCCTGTTCTATCAGAATGAACGGCGCGAATATGTCGCGGGCACGAAGATCGCGGCCCTCGGCCCGTTCACCGGCGCCGGTCCGTTCAACGGGATCTATGACACGCTGATCTCGACCGGGCAGAGCCGCGGCAAGACCTATTCGGCGTTCCTGCAGCTCCGCTGGTCGATCCTGGAAAATCTGGAACTCGCGGGCGGTGCTCGCTGGACGCGCGAAGACAAGTCGACCGACATCGGCAATATCTTCAACCGCCTGGCGTCCTTCTCGCCCGCCGGCTTCCGCTATCGTCCGAAGTTCGAGGGCGAGAATGTGTCGCCGGAAGCGACGCTGACGTGGAAAGTCACCCCCGACGTCACCATCTATGGCGCCTATAAGACCGGATATCTTTCGGGTGGTGCATCCAACCCGTCGACCGTCGCCAATTATTCGACGCTTCCCGATCCCACCCGGCCGTTCCTGTTCGACGAGGAAACCGTCGAGGGCGGCGAAGTGGGCATCAAGGCATCGCTGCTGGGCGGGCGCCTGACCGGCGACCTTACGGCCTATCGCTACAATTACGACGGCCTGCAGGTGCAGACGTTCGATGCGACGACGACCTCCTTCTTCACCCAGAATGCGGGCGGCGCCCGTAACCAGGGCATCGAAGGACAGGTCCGGTTCAAGGCGACGCCGGATCTGACGCTGCGGCTCGCGGCCTCCTATGCCGACCTCAAGTTTACCGACTTCGACGGCGCGCAATGCTATGCCGGCCAGACGGTGCTTCCGGTCCCGGCGCCCGGAGCCACCAAGGCCTCCGGCGCCTGCTACTCGACCGGTGTCGGTACCGGCAAGGCGCGTTACATGACCGGCCTTCGCTATGGCCCCGCGCCGTTCCAGGCGATCGTCGGGGTGACGTACGAGACGCCGATTTCCAGCGATTGGGGGATCGGATTCAGCGTCGACGGCTATATCTACAACAAGACGCCGGCGTGGCAGATTCCTTACTCGCCGGGCCAGGAATCGCATGAACTCGTCAACGCGTCGCTGCGCCTGAACCGGCTGGACGACAGCTGGCAGTTCGCGCTGATCGCGACCAACCTGTTCGACAGCAACTGGCATCCGCCGGCGACGACCGACAAGCCGCTGGGCACGGCGGGCGACATCATGGCGGACTCGCCGGTACCGCGGCTCGTCACCTTGCAGGCGACGTTCCGCTTCTGACGAAACAGTCCGGAGGGCACTCTCTAGGGCAACTGAGCGCCCCTCGATCCGAGGGGCGCTCTCTTTTTTTGGGCAAGGCCTCTTTTTGGGGCAAAGCGCGAAAGCGATCGCCGGCCGCGCATGGCCGACGACAGGATCGGATCACAGGGGAAAGGGTCAGCCCAGCGAGGGCGAGATCGCCCGGGCGGGCACGTCCTTCTTGACGATCAACCGCGTCTCGCCGGTCGCACCGCGGAGCAGCAAGTCGATGACCTCCAGCGCCACATCCTTCGGCTCCAGACTGTCCGGTCCGTGCAGTTCCGGCGGGAACAGGTCGCTCGTGAAGCCGCCCGGGCAAATCGCGTTGAAGCGGACGGGGCCCGACGGATACGCCGCCCCCAGGCTGCGCACCAGCCCCACAAGCGCATGTTTCGTGGACGAATAGACCGGGTCGAACGGGATCGGCATCATGCCGCCCATCGAGCTAGTGATCGTCACGGCACCCCCGGCGCTCCGCGCCATGTGCGGGACCAGGGCCTGGAGCCCGAACATCACGCCGTCGATATTCACACGGCGCAGAGCCTCATAGCGGCCCAGCGTAAAATCCTCGATCGGCGGGACCGACAGGGCAACGTCAAGCGGTCGGCTCATGATCCCGGCGTTCAGATGCGCATAGCGGACCGGACCAAGTTCGGCCGTGACCGCGTCGACCGCCGTCGCCCACTGCTCGGCCGCGCCGACATCGACGCGCCAGAAGCGGCCACCCGCCGCGCGCGCGACGGCAATGCCGTCCCTCTCGTTGACGTCGAATATCGCGACGCGCGCGCCGGCCCGCGCGGCCTCGACCGCCACCGCGGCGCCCAGGCCGGTCGCACCGCCGGTGATCAGCAGGGTCTGCCCCTCGAAATCCGCCATATGCTATCCCCCGAAACTGCGGAATGCCGTCAGTCGGCCGCGATCAGCCCCAGCCGCTGTCCCAGTCCGCGAGCGGCGGCGTCGGGGAAAAGCTCGTCGACCCCGCCCTTCGCCAGCGCGTCCAGCACGGCGCCGGTCAGGACGCTCGGCGGGTTGAGCAGCGCCTTGTCGGTGGATTCCAGATGCATCTCGGTATCGTATCCGCCCGCGTAGACGGCCATCACGCCGACGCCGATGTCGGCCAGATCGACACGCAGCCCCTGCGTCATCGACCGGGCGGCCGCCTTCGACGCGTTATAGGTGCCGACCAGGGGCATATAGACCAGCGCCGCGATCGACAGGATGTTGACGATCGTCCCCTGCGACCGCGCCAGCGCCGGCGCGAAGGCGCGCGCCATCGCGAGCGGGCCGAAATAATTCACCTCCATCTCGTGCCGCGCCTGATCGAGATCGGGGGCACTCAGAAAGCCAGCATAATGGAGAACGCCCGCGTTGTTGACGAGCACCGTCACGTCGCTGGCGTCACGCGCCGCGCGGGCGACCTCGTCGGGCTTGGTCGTGTCGACGATGATGGGATGGACGCGCGGATCGATCGCGGCGACGGTCGCGGCGGCGCCTTCGTTGCGTACGCCGGCATAGATTTTCGGCGCACCGGCCTCGAGAAACGCATCGATGAAAGCCCGGCCGATACCGCGTGAAGAGCCGGTGATCAGCGGCCGACATTGCTCGAAACTCATGCATCTCTCCCGATATGCTTGATTGTCATGCGCCGCGGGATGCCCCGCGGATCGGTTCGGCTCGCATGGCTTTCGATGTCCGTCCCGACAAAAATAGCGTATGAGATATTTTTATACACAGCGCAAGCAAGCGGCGCCGCAAATCGGACGCAAAACCCCCGCGCGCCGGCAATCGACAAACCAGCGCGCGCTGACGTATCGACAATTTTCCCATGATTTTTGTATGTTTCGCGATTGCGAGAGAAGCGCATCCGATCGAGGCTCCAGCCTTGACAAGAATAAAGCGCGTGATATTTTTTGACTCGGTGCAAAGACACCGCACGCGGAGGCGAAGCCTTCGCCATACGGGAGAGTGAGGATAATGAGTTTGGGGAAGACCTGTCCTGTCGAAGGAGTTGTCGAAGTCGACATGAACGCGGAGGAATTCGCGGAGAACTTCAAAGACATATACACGCAGATGCACGCCAGCGGCTGCCCCTATGCGCACTCGACCGCGGGCGATTTCTACGCGATCGGCAAGCATAAGGACATTGTCACCGCCTGCACCAACACCAAATTGTGGAGCAGCAAGCTGGGCCCGGCGCTGCAATATCAATCGCCCGAAACGCCGGGCGTGCTCGTCAGCGTCGATCCGCCCGAACACACGTTCGAGGCCCGCCTCGTCGGCAAGGCCTTTTCCCGCACCTATTTCGAGTCGTTCATTCCGGGCATCAAGGCGTTCCTCAACGAGCGCATCGACAGCTTTTTCGCCAACGGCCGGTGCGACATTCACAAGGAAATTTCGGAGCCGCTGCCGCTGTGGGTGATCTTCGCCATGTTCGGCAAGGCGATCGATGACGACGGTATCGAGGCCTATCGCGAAGGCTTCGTCGGATCGATCGGCCAGATGCTGGCCCCGAACCCCGTGCGCCCGCCCTCGCGCAACGCGTTCGCGGACAGCTTTCTTTCGGACCATCTGGCCGACGTGAAGCGCAAGCTGGCGTCGGGCGAAGCGCAGCCCGACGACAATCTGCTGACCCGCTTCATCACCACCGAGCTCGACGGGCGACGGCTGACCGACGACAAGATCCTCGCCTTCTGCAACTTCCTGCTCGCGGCGGGCAGCGGCACGACGACGATCCTGCTGTCGAACCTGCTCTATCAACTGCTGAACGCGCCGGACCAGTTCGAGAAGCTGAAGGCGAACCCCGATCTGGTCCCGCTTGCGATCGAGGAATGCCTCCGCGTCGAAGCGCCGCTGCACGGCCTGTTCCGGACGAACAACGAGGAAGTCACCGTCGGCCCGCTGACCATTCAGCCCGACACCAAGGTGATGATGATGTGGGCGGCCGCCAACCTCGACCCCACCGTGTTCCCGAACCCCGAGAAATTCGACCTCGACCGCGATCTGGCGGATGTCCGCAAGCATCTGGCGTTCGGATACGGGATCCACATCTGCCGCGGCGCGCCGCTGTCGCGCATCGAAGCGCGGCTGTTCCTGGAAACGGTGCTCGAGCGGCTGCCCAACCTTCGCTTCGACGGCCCGATGAAGAAGGATCACCGTATCCCGATCTTCAACGGCATCGGCGAATTGCCCGTCGCCTGGGACGTCTGAGGCGCACAAGGATCATCGACCGCTCGTCGCTTCAAGGCGGCGAGCGGACCCCATGCAGATCAATCAGGATATGGCGATGAACGAAAAGGCGCGGACTGTTGTTTTGGCCCGGCGGCCCGGACCGGATATTTCGGTCGATGATTTTGCGCTGGTGGACCAGCCCCTTCCCGAACCGGGCGAAGGCCAGGTGCGCGTTCGCAATCGCTACATCAGCGTCGATCCCTATATGCGGCTGGCGCTGAGCGACCGCAACGGCGTGAGCGCGGCCAAGCCGCTGGGCGAAGCGATGACCGGCGGCGCGGTCGGCGTCGTCGAGGCATCGCGGGCGCCTGCCCTGCCCCCCGGGACCATGGTGACCAGCCAGTTTGGCTGGCGCGACCGCTTCGTCGCGGACGCATCCGCCGTCCAGGCCGTAAGCGCGGAAGGCGTCCAGCCGAGCTGGTATCTGGGCCTGTTGGGGCTGACCGGCATGACCGCCTATGCCGGGATCGAATATATTCTGGCCCCCGCGGCCGGAGAGACGATTTTCGTCTCGGGCGCCGCCGGCGCGGTCGGATCGGTGGCGGCACAGCTTGCCAAGCAGCGCGGCTGCCGCGTGATTGCCACCGCGGGCACGGACGAGAAGGTCGCCTGGCTGAAGGATGTCTTGCATCTCGACGCGGTGGCCAATTATGCGACCACCGACCTTGCCGCCTTTCTGGCCCGGGAATGTCCCGGCGGGATCGACCATTATTTCGACAATGTCGGCGGCCCCACATTGGATGCCGCGATCACGGCGATGAAGCCCAAGGGCCGGATCGTCGTCTGCGGCGCGATCTCGCAATATAATACGCCCAACTATTGCGCCGGACCGGGCGAGTTCTTCAAGATTTCCGAGAAGGGCATCACCATCGTCGGGCTAAACGTCGGCATGTGGTTCGACCGGGGCAAGGAAGCGTTCGGCGACCTCGCGCAGCGCGTCGCCACCGGCAAGCTGATCTGGGAAGAAACGATAGTCGAGGGGCTGGACAACGCCCCGCAGGCCTTTGTGTCGCTGTTCTCGGGCCAGAACAGGGGAAAGATGGTCGTCGCGGTCGATCCAGCGCGCTGATCGAGCAGATCGGAAGAAATCATGGCTTTCACGCATATCATGACGCCAATCCGCATCGGTTCGGTCGAGATCAAGAACCGGGTGTTCCGTTCGGCGCACACGACCGCGATCGGCGGGGGCACGCTGAGCGACGACCTGATCGCCTATCATGAGGCGCGCGCGAAGGGCGGCGTCGGATTGAGCGTGATCGAGGCGATGTCGGTTCACCCATCCTCGCTCGCCGCGCTCAACATGATCGACCCCTCGCTGGCCGAAAAATATCCGCGCATGATGGACCGGCTGCGGCCCCACGGAATGCGCGTGTTCCAGCAATTGTTCCACGCCGGCCAGCATGGCAGGACGCTCGACGGATCGCCGCCCTGGGCCCCGTCCGACCAGCCGGGCGTGACCAGCGGTATCGCCCCCATTCCCATGACGAAGACGATGATCGACACGATGGTGGGCGCCTATGCCGCCGCGTCGGCCAAGCTCGAGCAATGGGGCTGCGAGGGCGTCGAGTTTCATTGCGGGCACGGCTTTCTTCCCCAGCAATTCCTGTCCCGCTACGCCAATGATCGCACCGACGATTATGGCGGATCGCCGGAAAATCGTGCGCGTTTCACGGTGGAAGCGCTCGCTGCGATCCGCGCGAGCGTGAGCAAGGATTTCGTCGTCGGCATCCGCCTGTCGCCCGACATGCTGGAAGGCGGCGTCGATGTTGCGGACAATCTGGCCCTTGCGAAGCTGGTCGAGGAAGCCGGCCTGGTAGACTATGTCAGCATCTCGTCGGGCACGTTCCAGACGATGGACAAGACCATCGGCGGGATGCACGAGCCGATGGGTTTCGAACTGCCCGTGACGACGCCGATCACCTCGCAGCTCAAGGTTCCGACGATGATCGTCGGACGGTTCCGCACGCTCGAGGAGGCCGATCAGGCAATCCGCGCCGGCGATGGCGACATGGTCGCGATGGTGCGCGCGACGATTGCCGAGCCCGACCTCGTCCGAAAGACGCTGGATGGCCACCCCGAGCAGGTTCGCCCCTGCATCGGCTGCAACCAGGGGTGCATCGGCCAGCTGCAGGCGCCGCCGAACCGCATGGGCTGCGTCGTCAATCCCGCGGTCGGATATGAGCAGACGATGGGCGACGACCGGCTCGCCGTGTCGGAGCAGCCCACGAAGATACTCGTCATCGGTGGCGGCCCGGCCGGGCTGGAGGCGGCCCGCGTCGCCGCACTGCGCGGGCACAAGGTCGTGCTGGCGGAAGCCGAATCCGACCTGGGCGGCACCGCCAAGATCGCCGCCGCCGCTCCGACGCGTGCCGGCATCCGCGACATATTGGTCTGGCTGCAGGACGAGGTCTATCGCCTTGGCGTCGATGTGCGCACCAGCAGCTATCTGGACATCGACGACATCCTGCTCGAAGCGCCGGACAAGGTCATTCTGGCGACCGGATCGATGCCGCGTATGGACGGCATCCAGCTTTCCAATCCGGGGGAACCGATAAGCGGCTTCGATCAGCCGCACGTTCTGTCGTCGAACGACCTGTTCCTGTCGCCGCACCGCAACCCCGGAAAGTCGGCGGTGGTGATCGACGACAGCGGCCATTACGAAGCGATCGCGTGCGCCGAATATCTGATGGAGCGCGGCGTCGAGGTCACGTTCGTCACCCGCCACATTTCCTTCGCGCCGCTGGTCGAGAGCGCGCTGATGACCGAACCCGCGCTCCGCCGCTTGAGCGAGGGGCATTTCACCCTCCACACGCGAATGCGGGCGCTCGCCATCGGGCCGGATCATGTCGTGATCGCACCGACCTTTCTGCCGGCGAACAGCAACCGGACGATCAGCGTGCCGGCCGACACGGTCATATTCGTTTCAAGAAACCGGCCGAGCCGCGATCTGGCAGAGGCGCTGCGGGAGCAGGGTGTCGCCGTATCGCTGGTCGGCGACGCCAATGCCCCGCGCTTCCTTCTCGCCGCCATCCGCGAGGGAAATCAGGCCGGCGCCGCGGCCTGAACCGGAACCGATACCGACGCGACATCCATTTTCTTGCAAATGTATTGCGCGTTATATAAATGATTCGCTGATACAGGGAACCAGGCACAGCGCCGGCAGGAATGGGTGGGGATATGAGCGACGCGCATGGGCTTTCGCCGATCGCAGCGGGATTGTGGGCCGAAGGCCCGCCGCCGCGCCTGATCGGCGGCAGAAGGGAAAGCGGCGAAATCGTCTTTCCGCTGCCTGACGAACCGCTGGAACCGCTCAAGTCCGTCGAATTGTCGCCCACGGGAACATTGTGGTCGTGGACCAGCCAGGAGTTCCAGCCGAAGCCGCCATTCTCCGGCCCCGAGCCTTTCGAGCCATTTTTGCTCGGCTATATAGAATTGGCGAATGAAGTGATCGTCGAGAGCCGCATCGTCGAAACGTCGATCGACCGGCTTCGCCTGGGGATGGCCATGCAGTTGGTGATCGTGGCGTTCGACGATCACCGCAGCACCTATGCCTTTCGCCCGGAGCCAGCCGCATGAGCGAGAATGTCTATATCATCGGCGCGGGCATCCACGCTTTCGGACGCACCGAAGGGCGATCGGGCCGGGCACAGGGCGTGTTCGCGCTGCGACAGGCGCTGGACGACGCCGGGATCGATTGGGCCGACATCGGCTTTGCCAGCGGGGGCTCGGTCGCCGCCGGTTCCGCCGACATCATGGTCAACGACCTGGGCTTTACCAGCCTGCCGTTCATCAACGTGCACAACGGCTGCGCGACCGGCGGCAGCGCGTTGACGTCGGCGCACAATGCGATCGCGTCGGGCATGTGCGACTTCGCCGTCGCGGTGGGCTTCGACAAGCATCCGCGCGGCGCGTTCAATGCCAAGCCCGCGAACTATGGCCTGCCCGAATGGTATGGCGAGACGGGCATGATGCTGACGACGCAATTCTTTGCCCTCAAGATCCAGCGATACATGGCGCTGCACGGGATCAGCCGCCGGACGCTGGGCAAGGTGGCCGAAAAGGCGTTCCGCAACGGCACGCTGTGCGATCATGCGTGGCGCCGCTCGCCGGTCGACCTCGACACGATCCTCAACGCGCCGATGGTCAATGATCCGCTGACCAAATATATGTTCTGTTCGCCCGCCGAGGGCGGCGTCGCGCTGGTTCTGGCGAGCGAGAAAAAGGTCCGGGAACTGGGCGCCGATGGGGTGAAGATCGCCAGCATCGCGTTTCGCACGCGGCCCGAGGGATCGTTCGAGGTCTTCGCTCCGTCGATCCGCACCCCGCCGGGCGGCAAGCCCACGGCGCTGGCCAGCAAGGCCGCGTTCGAGCTGGCGGGCATCGGCCCCGAAGACGTCGACGTCGCGCAGCTTCAGGATACGGAGAGCGGCGCCGAGATCATGCACATGGCCGAGAACGGCTTTTGCGCCGACGGCGAGCAGGAGGAATGGTTCGCCAACGGCTGGTCGGAGATCGGCGGACGCCTGCCGATCAATACCGACGGCGGATGCCTGGCCTGCGGCGAGCCCGTCGGTGCGTCGGGGCTGCGCCAGGTCTATGAAAATGTGCAGCAGTTGCGGGGGCGGACGGGCGCGCGTCAGGTCCCCGGCGATCCGAAGGTCGGATACAGCCATGTCTATGGCGCGCCGGGCCTGTCCGCGGTGGCGATCGTCACCCGGTAGGGCGGCCGTCCGACGAAGGCGGCCGCATCGGCGTCTGCAGGCTTGATGGAGAACAAGCATTGAAGATGGACGACACGGCGATCGAGACACGGCCCGCATCGGGGCTTGGCTATAGCTATTACGTCGTCCTCCTTCTGATGCTGACCTATATCCTGTCGTTCCTCGACCGGGTGCTGATCAGCCTGCTGGCCGAGCCGATCCGCGCCGAATTCGACCTTGGCGACACCGAGATCGGCCTGCTTGTCGGCTTTGGCTTTGTGCTCTTCTACACCGTCCTCGGCCTGCCCTTCGGCGCCGCCGCCGATCGCACCAACCGCCGCAACCTGATCGTGATGGGGCTGGTCGGATGGAGCCTAGCGACCGCGGGCACCGGCCTGGTAAGCGGCTTCGGCGGCCTGCTGCTGATGCGCGCGCTGGTCGGGGTGGGCGAAGCGACGCTCTCGCCCGCCGCGCTATCGACCATCGCCGACCGATTTCCCCCCGAACGGCTTGGCTTTGCCATTTCGCTCTATTCGTCGGGCGTCGTGCTCGGCGGCGGCCTGGCGATGGGATTCGGCGGGACGATCGCCGAGTGGGCGGCCCGGACGAGCATCGACATACCGGGCTGGGGCCCGATCGGCGACTGGCGGCTGGCGATGCTGCTGGTGGGGCTGCTCGGCATTCCGCTCGCGGTGCTGCTGCTCGCGACGATGCGCGAGGCACCGCGCGGAACCCGGCTGGCCGAGGTTCCGCGCATGGCCGTGCTGCTGGCGACGATGCGCGCCAATGCGGCGGCCTTCGCCACCGTGTTCGGCGGCTTCGGCTGCCTGGTGATCGCCGGCTATATCCCCATGCTCTGGGGTCCGTCGCTGCTCGCCCGCGCGCACGGCCTGTCGGCGCCCGAGATCGGCATGGCGCTGGGCATCATCGTCGGCCTGTGCGGCTTCGCCGGCGTTCTCATCGGAGGGCTGGTTTCCGATCGCATGGCGCGGCGCGGGATCGCCAACGCGCCGGTCCTGCTGGTCCTCATGACGCTGCCGCTGCAAATCCTGTCGTTCGGCGGCGCCTATCTGCTGGCCGACACGCGGACCGTTCTGATCCTGTTGGGGCTGGGCGTCTTCCTCTCTTCGATGCTGGGCGGGTTGCAGGCGACAACGGTGCAGCTTTTGACGCCCGCGACGATGCGCGGACGGGCGATGGCCATGTATCTGCTGGTCGTGACCCTGCTGGGAATGGGGCTGGGTCCGCTGATCGTCGGCTTGCTGAGCGACCATGTCTTTGCCGCGCTACCGGCGGCGCTGGCGACCGTTTCCACCGTGTCGCTGACGCTCGCGGCGGCGATCCTGTGGGCCGGACGCAACGCGGTGCGGCAATCGATCCTCGCCATGCGCGCGCCGGGCTAGGCCGAAAACTCCTTCCAATCCCGATGGCTCGATCGCCCGGCTGACGACCGGGCATGCGATGTGCGGCCTTCGCCGCCCAGGGCGGTGGTTCTGCGCCGCCGCCGGGTGTAGAATGGGCGGCCGCCTGCCAGATCGCGCGCGGCGTCTTTTCTAATTTATCGAACATATCGAGTAATTTTATCGTTCTGTTTCGTACAAATACTCCAGTCTAGACCGGCCTCACCCCGAACGGATCGGGATCCCGGATTTCTTCAGAAGGAGTGTCAGCCATGTCGATCAAAGCCACGCCGACCCCAGCCAAGGCCCTGCTGAACCCCAGCAACCACGCGCTGGTGCTCATCGATTTCCAGTCGCAAATGGCCTTCGCCACCAAATCGATCGCCCCCGAACTGCTGCGCAACAACGCCGCGCTCGTCTCGAACAGCGCCGCGGGTTTCAATGTGCCCACCATCCTGACCACCGTCGCCGAGAAGAGCTTCTCCGGCCCGATGTTCAGCGAGATCACCGACGCCTTCCCCGGCCAGGCGCTGCTCGACCGCACCAGCATGAACACCTGGGAAGACGCCGCGGTGATCGAGGAAGTGAACCGGATCGGCAAGGATCGCATCGTCTTTGCCGGCCTGTGGACGTCGGTCTGCATCGTCGGCCCGGTGCTCTCCGCGCTCGAACAGGGGTTCGAGGCCTATGTCATCACCGACGCCAGCGGCGACATTTCGGAAGAAGCCCATGAACGCGCCGTCGAACGGATGGTGCAGGCGGGCGCGAAGCCGATCACCGCGCTGCAATATCTGCTCGAACTGCAGCGCGACTGGGCGCGCGCCGATACCTATGACCTGACCACCGGCATCGCCCGCAAGTGGGGCGGCGCCTACGGCCTTGGCATCACCTATGCCAAGACGATGTTCGGCGCGTCGGAAGGCGGCCACTAACTCCCCCGGGGCCGGGCTCCACGCGGGTTCGGCCCCTTTTCACGTCCCGCACCTTCTCCCTCTCTTTGTCTGAAAGGATTATTGTCATGAGCTTTGTCACCACCAACGACGGCACCAACATCTTCTACAAGGATTGGGGTCCGAAGGACGCCCAGCCGATCGTCTTCCACCACGGCTGGCCGCTGTCGTCGGACGATTGGGACGCGCAGATGCTCTTCTTCCTCGCGAACGGCTATCGCGTCGTCGCGCACGATCGCCGCGGCCACGGTCGCTCGGATCAGGTGAGCGAGGGTCACGACATGGCGCATTATGCCGCCGACGCGGCCGCCGTCGCCGACCATCTCGACCTTCGCAACGCAATCCACATCGGTCATTCGACCGGCGGCGGCGAGGTCGCGGCCTATGTCGCGCGCCACGGCATCCCGCAGGGCCGCGTTGCCAAGGCGGTGCTGGTCAGCGCCGTGCCGCCGATCATGCTGAAGACCGATCGCTACCCCGGTGGCCTGCCGATCGAAGTGTTCGACGGCTTCCGCGCCGCGCTGGCCGCCAATCGCGCCGGCTTCTTCCGCGACGTCGCCGCGGGTCCCTTCTACGGCTTCAATCGCCCCGGCGCGAAGGTCGACGAGGCGGTCGTCGACAATTGGTGGCGCCAGGGAATGACGGGCAGCGCCAAGGCGCATTATGACGGCATCAAGGCCTTTTCGGAAACCGACCAGACCGACGATCTGAAGGCGATCACCGTCCCCACGCTCGTCCTGCACGGCGATGACGATCAGATCGTGCCTTACAAGAATGCCGGCGTTCTGCAGGCGGAAATCCTGCCGAATGCGACGCTGAAAATCTACGAAGGCTTCTCGCACGGCATGCTGACGGTCAACGCCGACGTGCTCAACGCCGACCTGCTCGCCTTCGCGAAGGCCTGAGGCAAAGAGGGAGAACGGACCGATGAAAATCTACCTCGTCTCGCTGGGCGCCGGACTGCTCGCCGGTCTTGTCTACAGCCTGCTCGGCGTCCGTTCTCCCGCCCCGCCCGTCGTCGCGCTCGTCGGACTCGCGGGGATCCTGCTCGGCGAACAGATCGTCCCGATCGCCAAGCGCATCGCCGACCGGACCGAACTGGCGCGCTTCGTTCGCGAGGATTGCGCCCCGCAGATTCTGGGCACGCCGCCCCCGCGCCAGGAGCATGACGCATGAACCCGATCACCCGCCGCCAGGCGCTTGCCGGCGCCGCCACCACCGCCCTTCTCTCTGCATCGGAAAGCTTCGCCATGAGCCCCAAGGACCTGATCATCGTCAACGCAAAGGTGACCACGCTCGACCGCGCCAATCCGGTCGCGGAAGCGGTCGCGATCCGCGACGGCAAATTCCTGAGCGTCGGCAGCGAACAGGCGGTCCGCGCCGCCGCCGGCCCCGACGCCAACGTGATCGACGCGAAGGGCGGCCGCCTGATCCCCGGCCTGATCGACAGCCACATTCACGTCATCCGCGGCGGGCTCAACTATAATATGGAATTGCGCTGGGACGGCGTACCGAGCCTCGCCGACGCGATGGCGATGCTGAAAAAGCAGGCCGCGAACACGCCGCCGCCGCAATGGGTGCGCGTCGTCGGCGGCTTTACCGAGCATCAGTTCGCCGAAAAGCGCCTGCCGACGCTCGACGAGATCAACGCCGCAGCGCCTGAGACGCCGGTGTTCATCCTCCACCTCTATGACCGCGCGCTGCTCAATGCCGCCGCGCTGCGGGCCGTCGGATACACCAAGGACACGCCGAACCCGCCGGGCGGCGAAATCGTCCGCGACGCCGCCGGCAACCCGACCGGCCTGCTGCTGGCACAGCCCAATGCGACGATCCTCTATGCGACGCTGGCCAAGGGGCCGAAGCTGCCCGAGGATTATCAGGTCAATTCGACGAAGCACTTCATGCGCGAGCTGAATTCACTGGGTGTCACCAGCGTGATCGACGCCGGTGGCGGCTTCCAGAATTATCCCGACGACTACCAGATCATCGAAAAGCTCCACAAGGACGGCGAGATGACGCTGCGCATCGCGTACAACCTTTTCACGCAGAAGCCGAAGGAAGAGCTCAAGGATTTCGCGACCTGGTCGACGCAGGTAAAGCCCGGCGACGGCGACGACACCTATCGCCACAACGGCGCGGGCGAGATGCTCGTCTATTCGGCGGCGGACTTCGAGGATTTCCGCGTCGAGCGGCCCGACATGCCGGCGAACATGGAAAGCGACCTCGAACCGGTGGTGCGCCTGCTCGCCGAGCGTAAATGGCCGTGGCGGCTCCACGCGACCTATGACCAGACGATCGGCCGCGCGCTCGACGTGTTCGAAAAGGTCAACAGGGACATCCCGCTTCAGGGCCTCAACTGGTTCTTCGACCATGCCGAGACGATCAGCGAGCGCAATATCGATCGCATCGCGGCACTCGGCGGCGGCATTGCGGTCCAGCACCGGATGATGTTCCAGGGCGAATATTTCATCGAACGCTATGGCGCCAAGGCGGCCGAGGCGACCCCGCCGATCAAGCGGATGATGGAGGCCGGCATCCCCGTCGGCGCCGGCACCGACGCGACGCGCGTCGCCAGCTACAACCCCTGGGTCTCGCTGTCGTGGCTGGTCACGGGCAAGACGCTGGGCGGCACGACGCTCTATCCGGTGCAGGGTCGCCTCGACCGCGAAACCGCGCTGCGCCTCTGGACCGAAAAGAACACATGGTTCTCGAACGAGGTCGGCAAGAAGGGACAGATCAAGGCCGGCCAGCTCGCCGATCTGGCGTTGCTGTCGGGCGATTATTTCGGCGTGGCGGAAAGCGAGATCGTGCATCTGCGTTCGGTGCTGACCATCCTCGGCGGCAAGGTCGTGTATGGCGAGGGCGACTATGGCCCCCTCGCCCCCGCGCTCCCCAAGCCGATGCCGGACTGGTCGCCGGTCGCAACCTTCGGCGGCCATTATCGCCGGCCCGAGGGCGCGCAGAAGATGGCGGCCGCCTGCGGCTGCGCCTCGTCCTGCGCCGTCCACGGCCACGACCATGCCGCGGCGCTCGGCGCCAATGTCCCCGCCGCCGACGTCCAGAGCTTCTGGGGCGCCTTCGGCTGCGGCTGCTGGGCGGTCTGAGCGATGAACACCCCTGCCCCAATCGCCCGCCTGCTCGGCGACCGCCGCTTCGGTACCCTCGCCGCGGCGCTGCTCACCCTCCCCTATTGGACCAGCGGCATCGCCAAGCTGTTCGACCTCGGCGGCGCGCTCGGCGAAGCGCGGCATTTCGGGCTGGAGCCCGCCGCACTGGTCGTCCTGCTGACGATTGCGGTTCAGATCGGCGGCTCGCTCCTCGTCATCCTCGGGCGCCGGGCGTGGCTCGGCGCGGGCGCGCTCGGCGTGTTCACCGCCGCCGCGACGCTGATCGCGCATCCTTTCTGGCAGGTCGCCGACCCGATGGCGCGCTTCCACGAACGCAACACCTTCCTCGAACATGTCGGGCTGATCGGCGGCCTGATGCTCGCGGCCATCCTGCAGGAGCGCAAGGCATGACCGCGTCGACCGCCGGGACCGCTGCCCCCGCCGCCGAGCGCCCGCTCGCCAGCCCGATGTTCCGCGCCCTGTGGATCGCGACGATCGTATCGAACGTCGGCACCTGGATGCACGACGTCGGCGCGGGCTGGCTGATGACCTCGCTGTCGCCCGACCCGTTGATGGTCGCGCTGGTGCAGGCCGCAACGACCTTTCCGATGTTCGCGCTGGCGCTGCCCGCCGGGGCGCTCGCCGACATCGTCGACCGCCGCCGCCTGCTGATCGGTGCGCAGCTCTTCGGCCTGATCGGCGCTGCCGGGCTGGCCGCGATCACCCTCTCGGGCCTGACCACCGCCTGGGTGCTCTTGGTCTTCACCGCGCTGATCGCGGTGGGGGCCGCTTTTTCGGCCCCTGCCTTCCAGGCGATCGTGCCCGAACTCGTGCCGCCGAAGGCGCTGCAACAGGCGGTCGCGCTCAACTCGCTGGGCGTCAATATCGCCCGCGCGATCGGCCCGGCGCTGGGCGGCGTCATCATCGCCGCATCGGGTCCGGCCGCCGTTTTCGCGGTCAACGCGCTGTCGGTAATCGGCGTCATCATCGTGCTGGTCCGCTGGCGCCGGACCGCGACCGAACGCCATCTGCCCGCCGAACATATGGTCGGCGCGATGCGCGCAGGGCTGCGCTATGCGATGCGCGCGCCCGAACTACAGGTCGTGCTCATCCGCTCGGTCGGCTTCTTCGTCTTCGCAAGCGGTCTCTGGGCGCTGCTGCCGATCATCGCGCGCCGCGACCTGGGACTGGGGCCGGCGGGCTATGGCGGCCTCCTGACCTTCATGGGGCTCGGCGCGATCGGCGGGGCGATCTTCATGCCCCGGCTGCGCGGGCGGATGGGCGCCAATATGATCACGCTCGCCGCGTCGATCCTGCTCGCCGCCGCAATGGCCGCGCTGTCGCTGGCGGGTGGCTTCTGGACCGCGTCCGCAGCTTTGTTCGTTGCCGGACTCGCATGGATCGCGATGATGGCCTCGCTCAACGGCGGCGCGCAGGCGACCTCGCCCGGCTGGGTCAAGGCGCGCGCGCTCGCCATCTATCTGCTGGTCTTTCAGGGATCGATGGCCGGGGGATCGGCGCTGTGGGGATCGGTCGCATCGCGCATCGGTGTTCCCTCGACGCTGCTTGCCGCCGCCGCGCTGCTCATCATCGCTGCGATCATCCTTGCATGGCGCTATCCGCTCGACCGTGCGAGCACGCTCGACCTCGCCCCTTCGGCGCACTGGCCCGCCCCGCTGGTCGACGGCACGGTGGAGCATGACAGCGGGCCGGTGCTGGTGACGATCGAGTATCGCATCGACCCGGCGAAGGTACCCGACTTCTTTGCCGCGATGCAGGCGATGCGCCGTATCCGCCGCCGCGACGGCGCCATCCATTGGGGCGTCTATGAAGATACCTCGGTCCCCGGCACGGTGATCGAAAGCTTCACGGTCGAAAGCTGGCTCGAACATCTGCGTCAGCACGACCGCGTGACCAATGCGGATCGCGTGCAGCAGGAGGCGCTTCGCGCCTTCCAGACCGACGATACGACGCCGATCGTTCGCCACTTCGTCACCCGCCGCTGACGATGCGTATCCTGGCCCTGTTCGCCGCGCTGCTGCCCCTCGCGGCGCAGGCGCAGGAGGTGGCGCAGACCAATTTGCGCTATGACGAGGACTGGTCGGTGCTGCGCGATGCGGCGCGCGACGGTTGGCGCGGGGCCAAATATATCCCGCTCGCAAGGGACGGATCGGCCTATCTGACGCTGGGCGGCGAGGCGCGGGCTCGCTTCGAGGGGTTCGACGACAATCTCTGGGGCGATCCGCCGGCGCCCGACGACGGCTATCTGTGGCTGCGTGTCCTGCCGCACGCCGACCTGCACGCAGGGCCCGCGCGCGTCTTCGTACAAGGCATCGCCGGCTATGCTCGCGGTGTCGGCGCGGGCAAGGGCCCGGCCGACGAAACCGGGATCGACCTGTTGCAGGGTTTTGCCGACGTCCGCGTCCCGCTGGGCGGGACCGACAGCCTGACGCTGCGCGGCGGGCGCGAACTCGTCGCGTTGGGGTCAGAGCGGCTCGTCGGCATTCGCTATGGCCCGAATATTCCTCAGGCGTTCGACGGCGCACGCGCGATCGCGGATATTGGCCCGGTCCGCGTCGACGCATTTCATCTCCGCCCGGTGGCGATCGGCGCCGGCGATTTCGACGACCGCACATCAAAGACGCGGCGGCTCGACGGGCTTTATGCAACCATTACCCCCGCAAAGGACATCGGCATCGACGCCTATTGGCTGGGCTATACGAACGCGGATGCGCGCTTCGGCGGCCGCACCGGGCACGAAGCGCGCGACACATTCGGACTGCGCGTCTTCGGTCGGCGCGGCGACCTGCGCTGGAATTGGGAGGCGATGTTGCAGCGCGGCCGGTTCGCCGGCGACCGCATCCGCGCCTGGTCGCTCGCGACCGAAACCGCTTGGCGCTTTTCGCAGGCGCCGCTGACGCCGCGCATCCGTATGCGCGCGAACATCGCAAGCGGCGACCGCGACCCGAGCGACGACCGCCTCGGCACCTTCAACGCCCTATTTCCCAAGGGCAAATATTTCGGCGAGCTGTCGCCGATCGGCCCGCGCAATATCGTGAACCTTCATCCCAGCGTCGATTTCGATCTGGGCAAGGGGGTAACGATGGAACTGGTCGCGGCGCGTTTCTGGCGCGAAAGCCGCGGCGACGGCATATACGACCTCCCCGGCCAGCTCCTCCGTGCCGCGGGCACCAGCCGCGCGCGCCACATCGGCGACCAGGCGGAAATTTCCGCGGCCTGGCAGGCGAGCGACACGCTGTCCTTATCGGCATCGCTTTCGGCCTTTCGGCCCGGCGCCTTCATCCGCGAGACCGGCCCGGGACGGACGATCCGCATGGTCGGCGCCGAGGCGATGCTGAAATATTAAAGGTCGATCATGCCGGCGAGTTCGGCGTCCTTGCTGCCGAGTTCGACGAACTGTTCGAGCAGCCAGGACGCGGCGGGACCCGGCGGGGTATCGCGGCGCCATACCCCTGCAAAGCGATAGGTCCCGCCAGGGTGATCGGGCATCGCCAGCCTGACGAGCGTGCCCGCCACCAGATCGGGCTCGATCATCGGCAAAGGCATGTTGCCCCAGCCGATCCCTTCGCGCAGCAGCGCGTGCGTCGCGCCCAGATCGGCGAGGCGCCATGTCTTCGGGCTCATCACCGAATAGTCGCGACCTTCGGTGAAACGCGAGCGGTCGGTCAGGACAAGCTGGGTATGATCGCGGCCGGCGCCCGGCGGGATGCGTTCCATCCGTCCGAGCGGGTGGTCGGGCGCGGCGACGGGCACCATCGGGATCGAACCTGCCGCGATGCATTCGACACCCTCGACGCCTGCCGCGAGCGGCCCCGAAATGCCGACGATGGCCCGGCGGTCGAGCACCATCGCGGTAATCGCACCCAGCGCCTCGACATGAAGGCGCAGCTGCACGGTCGGAAATTCGACCGCAAAGGCGCGCAGCACCTTTCCCAATCGTTCGGACGGCAGCATCACGTCGACGGCAAGGTCGACCTCGGCCTCCAGCCCATCGAGAATGCCCTTCACCTTGGCGCGCAGTCCGTCGATGCCCAGCGAGATCGCCCGCGCCTCTGCCAGCAGGGCCCGGCCCGCCACGGTCAACTGCGGCTTGCGCGTCCCCTCCCGCTCGAACAACGTCAGGCCAAGCTGCGCCTCCAGATTCGCGATGCCATAGCTGATCACCGACACCGCGCGATTCAGCCGGCGCCCCGCCGCCGCGAAACTGCCGGCATCGACGATCGCCAGAAAGATACGGAGCTGGTCCAGCGTCGGGGTTCCGGGATTGCTCACTTTTCCATTTCCTCGAACGTTTCGATGAATTTTATCCCACTCTTCCTGACCCGTCGCAATCCCTAAATCATCCCCAACGGCCGCCGATCCCGGTGCGGCTCTGGAGACATCATATGATCGAACTGCGTCCCTTCGACAGCCTCGGCGGTGCCAACCACGGCTGGCTCGACGCCAAGCATCATTTTTCGTTCGCGGGCTATCACGATCCCGCGCGCACGAGCTGGGGCAACCTGCGCGTGTGGAACGACGACACGATCGCGCCGCAGACCGGCTTTCCGCCGCACCCGCACCGCGACATGGAAATCATCACCTATGTTCGCGAAGGCGCGATCACGCATCAGGACAGCCTCGGCAACAAGGGCCGTACCGAAGCGGGCGACGTCCAGGTGATGAGCGCCGGCACCGGCATCCGTCATTCGGAATATAATCTGGAAGACGTCACGACGAAGATTTTTCAGATCTGGATCGTTCCGACCCGCGATGGCGAAGCGCCGCAATGGGGCGCCAAGCCCTTTCCCAAAGGCGAACGGTCGGGCAAGTTCGTGACGCTGGCGTCGGGCTATGACAACGACAATGACGCCTTGCCGATCCGGACCGACGCGCGCGTCGTCGGCGCCACCCTGCGTGCCGGCGAGACCGCCGAATATCCGCTGGGCAAGGACCGCAGGGCCTATCTTGTCCCCGCGACCGGAGCAGTGCAGATCGACGACATTCGCGTAAACGCCCGCGACGGCGCGGCGATCAGCGACCTCGACGTCCTGCGCATCACGGCGATCGAGGACAGCGAGATCGTCCTGGTCGACGCGGCCTGAATGAAGATCGGAGCGCCGCCCCACCGGCGGCGCTCCATCCTGGGAGGAAAGACATGATCCAGTTCCGCGACCGGGGCGCTCGCGGCCGTCATCAGGGCGGGCAGGTCGATGCCCGGCACAGCTTTTCGTTCGCCGACTATAACGATCCCAAGCATATGGGATTCCGCGACCTCCGCGTGTTGAACGAGGATCGCATCGTGCCCGGCGCCGGCTTCCCCGCACATGACCATCACGACATGGAGATCGTGACGATCATGCTGAAGGGCAGCGTCGAGCATGGCGACGACCTGGGCAACCGGACGCTGATCCATGCGGGCGAGGTCCAGCGCATGAGCGCCGGAACCGGCATCCGCCACAGCGAACGCAACCCCAGCCCCGACGAGCGCGCGCATCTGCTCCAGATCTGGATCATCCCCTCGGCGCCAGGCGGCGATCCGTCCTACGAACAGAAATCCTTCGCCGACGCGGCCCGCAACCGCTGGATCACCATCGCCAGCGGTGACGGGCGCGCGGGGTCGCTGACGCTGCGGCAGGACGCCGAGATGGCGATCGCACGGCTCGACGAAGCCTCGGTCATCGAACGCGACCTCGATCCGAAGCGCGGCTATTGGCTCCAGGTCGTCGCGGGGATCATCGCGCTCGACGGGACCGAGATGCGCGAGGGCGACGGCGCCGCGATCACGATGCAGGACCGAATCTCGATCGAGGCCGACAGCGATGCCGAGATATTGCTGATCGACCTGCCCTGACCGCACGGCTTTGCCGGATGCGTGGTCGAACGCCGATTTTCGACCCGAAATTATCGACTTCCCTCATGGACTCGGGTGGCGGGCTGTGATCTTACGCGGCCATTCGAATGGCGGGGGATTCGATGGAACGGCGAACCGAACCGGACTGGGACGAGATATTCATGCACGCGGCGCTGCAGCCCGACGCATGGTTCGACGCGCTCGACACGCTCGCCCGGCATACGGGATCGAGCCACGGCCAGTTGATCGGCGTCGGGGGCGCACGCGAGATTCCGTTCAACCTGGTGACCAATTTCGGCGCCGAGCTGATCGATTTTTTCGCCGATAGCGGCTGGGCGGCCGACACGCATAATTTCCGCGTCGCAGCGTCGAACCGGCACATCGAGCGCGGATTCTACGACCCCGTGCTGCACGAGGCGCATTATGACGAGGTGATCCCAGCGCTTGCGTCGGCCGACTATCTCGACTGGTGCGAGGAGATCGGCATTCCGTTCGGGTGCCAGACCAATCTGGTGATCGACGATTTCGGTATCGTCGGGCTCGCGACCCTGCGAAACCGTGCGGACGGCCGGACGACCCCAGCGCAGCGGCGGACCTTTGCCGACGGCGCCCGCGCCGCGCGCCGCGCCGTCCGCTTGCAGGAAAAGCTGGAGGGAGAGCAGGCAAAGCTGCTGGCGGGCGCTTTCGAGGCGATCAACGTCAGCGCCTTCATCATCGACGCGCGCGGCCAGTTGCTTGCCCATACGGCAAGTGCGGAGGCGATGCTCGAGGCGGGCGACGTCCGCCTGACCGGGCGATCGATCGATGCCCCGGGTGCGCCGCTTGCCCTGCGCCAGGCGATCCAGGCGCTGATCGCCGACGACGGACTGGACCATGTGCACACCCGGATCGCGACACGCGGCGATCGGCCCGGCGTGATGATGGAGGGGTTCCGGCTGCCGGCGCGGGACTGGTCGCTGGGCAGCCTGCCCCACGCGATCATCGTCGCGGGACGTCCCCGGCGGGATCGCGCCGGCGTCACCCATTATCTGTCGCTCCTCTATCGCCTGAGTCCGGCCGAAGGCGACATTGCGGTCCGGCTATTCGAGGGAAAGTCCCGGATACGGATCGCCGAGGATCGCGGCGTCACGGCCGAAACGCTGCGTGGTCAGATCAAGCAGATCTATCTGAAATGCGGCATCGACAGCGAGGCCGGGCTGATGCGGCTGCTCGCGCCTATCCTCGGCTGATCACCCCCCTGGCGGGGGATGATCCTTTCGTCCCCTGGAAATAAGGGTCCCGGCGCAAGGCTTTGGGGGGCCAGTTTCTTTGCGCCGGCCGGATCGCCATCCGGCCAGGCCTCTTGCGAGAGGCGGCTCCGGACATTCCTGTCGCTCGTCGCGACCCCGAACGGCAGGGCGAGGGTCCTCGCCAGTAATTTTGCTGTGTGCGACCTGGAAGAGCCCCGTCAGCCTTGGCGGGGCTCTTTTCACATCCGGCGCATCGGCGGATCAGGACGGGTCGATCGCCACATAGACCGCCCAGGCCGCCGGATGGGCCAGCGACTCGCCGCGCGCGTCATAGGATTGATCGGCCGCGATCTCGCGCATCGCATCGCGCAGCGCCGCCGCGATATCGTTCGTCCCCTTCAGCCGCGCGACCGCAGTCGTGGTCATCCGTTCGCCCACATCGTCCACCACCGGCGAATAGGTCGCCAGAACGGCGCGCGCTCCCGCCAGCAGAAAGGCCCGCGTCAGTCCGCTGAAGCCATCGCCGCCGCCCGCCCCCGCGCCGGTGTCGCACGCCGACAGAATGACCAGCGCCGCATTGAAGCGAAGCTGGGCGACTTCCGACGCGGTCAGCAGCCCGTCATTCGAGGGATCGAGCGTGCCGCCGATGCTGGCGCCGGGGGTCAGCGCCAGCGCCGGCTCGGCCCGCGTGCCGTCGAAGCGGCCGCCCACCAGCGCGTGCGTCGCGAAAAGAACGACCCGGCTGTCGCCAAGCGACCCGTCGGCGCTGCTGCGTTCCACCCGCGCCTGCGTCGCGTCGAGCTGAAGCGCCTGCCGCTCGGGCGGCGCGCCGAGCAGCCGCGCCATCTCGCGCACTTCGAAGGCGCTGTAGTTCAGCCGGGGAAGCTTCGCGAGCATGGCGGGATCCGCGATCCCGTCGCGATAGAGCCTCTCCCTCGGCAATCGTCCGACACGCTCGGTGGCGGACCCATCGCTCGGCGCTCCGCGAACGCGCGATGGCGCCGGCTTCGGCGCAGGATCGGCGATGCCGCGAAAGGCCGGGTCTCCGAAGCCATAGAATGTGCCCGCGGTCCAGGCGACGCGCGCGCTTCGCCGGGCGGATCGCAACGCATCGACCGACGGTATCACCGAAATCACGCGCGACAGGCCCAGCCATTTCGTCTTGCGCAGCTGGACAGGATCGATGTCGCCCGCGGCGCCGCCTTCGGGCGGCTCGGCCACGAGCGCGGCGAAGTTCAACGAAAGCAGCGGACCTTCGGGCACCACGATCCAGCGGCTCTTTCCTGCCAGCAACGCCGCGATCGAGGGGGCACCGAACAGCGCGCGATAGACGCCATGCGCCGCGCCGCGATCATAACGCAGATAACCGCCGGGGTCTTCGCCGTCCTCCTGGATCGTCATGCCGGAATATTTCGCATCGCCTAGCTGGCTATCGAGTTCGCCGACCTTTTGAGCCAGGTCGGCGCCGTCGATCGGGATTTCGGCCCACGCCGACCCCTCGCGCGTGACGGCGAAGGCAATGCCGCGGCTCATCTCGCCGCGAGCCTCCGGCATCCCCGGATAGAGCAGGATCAACGCCTCGTCGGGCCGCAACAACCCCTGCCTTTTCCCCTCGCCGGACAGCTCCGCCAGTTGCACCGGTTCGGGGCGGAGCGTCGCGAAGATGTCCGGCAACTCGCGTCGGAGCGCCTCCGCCGCGTCGGCCAGCGCCCGCCCGGCGGCGGCGCGCTCGGTCAGCAAGGCGACCCGGTCGCCGTCCCCGCCCGGACCGCGCGCCGCCGCCTGCGCGATTGCCTGGTCTAGCGAAACGACCCGGTCGCGCGCGGTTGCCCAGCGCGCGAAGACATCGCCCTTGCCCGCGCGCGTGGCGAGCGATCGCGCCGCCGTCTCGCTGATCGCCGCGCTCGACACCGAAGGGTGGGCGAACTGCGCGGCGGCAAAGCCCCGGGCGCGGCTGGCGGCCTCGCCGCCCTGCGCCGCATTGGCACGGTCGGTCCAATAGAGTTTCAGCAGATCGCTCGCCTTGCTGCTGATAAAGCCGGCTAGGTTGCGACGATATTCGGCGTTCGCCGTCTCGGGCAGCGCCGAAAGTTCGGCACGATAGCCGGCCAACACATCCTCATAATAGGGCCTGGCTTCCGCCGGTCGGCGCATAATCCACAGCGCGACCCCCAGATTCTGAACCAGCCGCAGCGTTTCGCGGTGATTGGGTCCATAGCGGGCGACGGCTATCTCGACCGCGCGCTTGCGCATCGGCAGCGCTTCGTCGAACCGGTCGAGCATCCACAGCGTGGTGCCATAGCTCTCGATCAGCGCCGGATCGTCGGGATGGAGCGCCAGCGCGCGCCGATAGATGCCTTCCGCCTCGGTCGCGGTTTCGCGCCGCTGCGACAGCATCGCCGCCAATTCGAGCTCGAAACTATTGTCGACCCCCGGCCCCATCGCCGCAATGACGCGCCGTTGATAGGCGATCGCGGCATCGACATCGCCGCGCGAGCGTGCCGATTTGCCGAGATTCCATATCGTCATCCAATTGCGCTTGTCGTTGCTGGCGGGATCGGCCTCCTGACGCGCAAGCACGGCGCGATACAGCGCCTCGACCCGGGCGGGATCGGTCCAGGCCAGGCTTTGCGAATAGAGCACGATCTCGGTCAGGCGGTTCGTGTCCGCCGCGGGGAGGACCTCCTCGAAAATATCGAGCTCGCGGGCAAACCAGACGCGGGCGTCGGCCGCGCGCAATTGCTTCACGAAATTGTTGCCGAGCTGTTCATAGGCGGCGGCCAGCGCAAAGCGGTCGCCGCCCGGAACGGCCTGAAGCAATGTGACCTGTTCCTGCAGCAGCGGCTCGGCATCGGTCGGGCGCGCGGCAGCCTCATATGCCACGGCCAGCAAGCGCGCGCTGGCGGCAATGATCGCCGGACGGTCGGCAAACGCCTGCCGCGCCAGCGCCAGTGCCTCGGTCGCGTCGGCGATGCCCTGTTGCGGTGCCTCCTGCTCCAGCCGAAGCTGCGACCGGGCCGAGAGCCCGGCAAACAGCGTGGTCGGCTGCGCCCGGCCGCGCCCTATCGCGACCAGCCGCTCCACGATTTGCTCGCGTTCGGTACGGTCGGCGGCGGTCCTGTTGTTATAAGCGAAATGGCACAGCATCGACAGCAAGGGCCGCGCCGTCGCCGGATGCGCGGGACCATAGCTTTGCTCATACAGCCGAAGCAACGCGCGCCGCGACGGTTCCAGGCCCTTTTCGGACGTCGTGTTGCACGGCTGATCGATCCGCACTTCGCGCTCGAGCGAGCGTATCTGATCGAGCTGCGCCGGCGTGGGCGCGCCGAGTTCGGCGGGAAGCCGCTGCGCCGCGATCTCGGCGGGGATCATTGCCTCGCGCGGCACGAACTGCGCCGCAGCCGGCGACGCTGCCGCCAGCCCCAGCATTGCCCCCCACCAAAGGCGCCCCATCGATACGAGGTGCCTAGGCGGCGGCCGCATCGCGGTCATCGAACAGCGCCTTCAGGTCCTTCTTCAATATTTTCCCATTGGCGTTGCGCGGGAGCGTCTCCTTCACGAAGCGGACGGCGACCGGCACCTTGAACGCCGCCAGCCGGGCGCGCACCCAATCCTGCAACTCGGCCTCGGTCGCCGACATGCCGGGGGCAAGATGGACGACCGCGGCGGGCTCCTCACCCAGTGTGCGGTGCGGGATGCCGATGATCGCGCAATCGGTGACGGCCGGATGCTCGTACAGCGCATTTTCGACCTCGGACGAATAGATATTCTCGCCGCCGCGCAGGACCATGTCCTTCGCCCGATCGACGATATAGACGAACCCTTCGTCGTCGAGGCGCGCGAGGTCGCCGGTCCGTACCCAACCGTCGACAAAGGTCTCGGCCGTTGCCTCGGGCTTGTTCCAATAGGCTTTGACGATCATCGGGCCGCGCGCCCACAGCTCGCCGACGGTTCCGACCGGCAGCACGGTGACGCCATCGTCGGCCCGGATTTCCAGATCGGCGACCGCGACCGGCGGCCCGGCGCTCGTCGGCCGGTTCAGATAATCCTCCGACGAATGCTGGCTTACCGTCGCCATCGTTTCGGTCATCCCCCACCCATTGCCGGGCAGCGCGCCGAACTCTTCATAGATGCGCTTGACCAGCTCGGGCGCCGAGGGCGCGCCGCCATAGGCGATCGCCTCCAGCGACGAGAGGTCGTATTTCGCCCGGTCGGGATGTTCGATCAACTGCCAGGCGATCGTCGGCACGCCGCCGGTCGCGTTGACCTTCTCGCGCTCGATGATCTCCATCGCGCGCACCACATCCCAGCGGCGCATGAAGATCATCGTGTGCCCGGCCGCCAGGCTGCCCATCAGGCTGGCCGAACAGGCGGTGACGTGGAACATCGGAATGACGGTCAGGATCGTGCGCGGTATCGGATCGGGCACCGCCTCGCCGCGGCGCAGAAAGCTGCGTGCCGCAGCGAAACCGCTCGACAGGATATTGGTCAGCAGGTTGCGATGCGTGCCCAGCGCACCCTTCGGGTTCCCCGTCGTGCCACTGGTGTAAAAGATCGTCGCCTCGTCATCGCTGTCGAGATCGACCGTCGGCCGCTCGCGATCCGGCAGGCCGGCCCAGCTCGCCGGATGGCCGACGATATCCTCCAGCGCGGTCGTGCCGGCGATCGGTTCGGCCGCGCGGGCAACGATCAGATGCTCCAGCGCGGGCATGGCGTCCAGATGCTCGCGCAGGCGCTCGTGACGCTCGACATCGACAATCAGCAGCTTCGCCCCTGAATCGCGGATGCCATAGGACAGCTCGGCGCCGGTCCACCACGCGTTCAGCGGCACAGCGATCGCGCCGATCGACGTGATCGCAAAAAAGATCATCGGCCATTCGGGCAAGTTGCGCATGGCCAAGGCGACGCGGTCGCCCTTCGCGACGCCCATGTCCCGCAGCGCCCGAGCGAACGTCGCGGTCGCGCGCCAGTTCGCCTCGTAACTCACCCGCTCATCATCGAGGATGGTGAACAGGCGCTCGCCATGGGTCCGCGACAGGTCCAGCAGCGCGCCCAGGTCGTTCGGCGCATATTTCCATACCCGCGTCGGAATGCCGCGAACCGTCACGGTGTCCATCTCGAATTTCGCACCCGGCGCGATCAGCGCCGCGGTGGCGTCGGCCAGAGACATTTGCGGCCATGCCGGATCGAGCGGCACCACAGCTTCGCTGATCGGGTCTTCGGCCATCGGCGCTCTCTCCATATTATCGATTCTTGGCGGAAAGGTTAGGGTCGGTGCGCCCGTTCGACAAGCGCCAGTTGACGCTAACGTCAGCTCTTGGTCCGGGTCAGTGCATGCGCGATTTCGGAAGCCAGCTTTCGGGTTCCGAACATCGCCCGGTTGCGGTACGACCGGCTTCGCCGGACCGCTTACTCCTCCGGCGCATCCATTTCCGAAGGACAGCGATCCCGTGCAGACCCCCTCCATCCTCATGTTGCTCGCGGCGCTGGCGCCCGCTGCGTCGGCTTCGAAGGCCGACGAAGCCGTATCGCGCGTTGCCGCCGGAGCCCCGTACAAGGCGCTCGTCGCACAGCTCGATGCGGAGCATGACCGGATTGTCCAGGACATCGTCACGCTGGTCGAAATTCCCGCGCCGCCGTTCAAGGAGGCCGAACGGGCAAAAGCCTATCGCGACATGCTGGTCGCCGCGGGGCTCGAGAATGTCGAGACCGACGAAGAAGGCAATGTGATGGGGCTCTACCGCGGCACCGGAGCGCCCGGCCGTCCGCTTATTGTTCTTGCCGCGCATCTCGACACGGTTTTTCCGGAGGGCACACCGGTCAAGGTTCGCCGCGAGGGCAACCGCCTCTATGCGCCCGGGATCGGTGACGACACGCGCGGCCTCGCGGTCATCCTGGCCTATGCGCGGACGATGAAGGCCCAGAAAATCCGTCCGAAAAGCGACATATTGTTCGTCGGAAACGTCGGCGAGGAAGGTCCGGGCGACCTGCGCGGGGTCCGCTATCTGCTGACCAAGGGCAAATATGCCGGCAAGGTGAAGGCCTTTCTGTCGATGGACGGCACCGACGCCCAGCGCATCGTCAACGGCGGCGTCGGGTCGAAACGCTATCGCGTCAGCTATCGCGGACCGGGCGGCCACAGCTATGGCGCCTTCGGCCTCGTCAATCCGATGGTCGCGATGAGCCGGACGGTCACCGAACTCTATACCATCCCCGTCCCGGCGACGCCGAAGACGACCTATTCCGCGTCGGTCACCGGCGGTGGCACCTCGGTCAACTCGATCCCCAACGAAGTCTTCATGGAATTCGACATGCGATCGGTCAGCCCCGACGAACTCGCGCGCGTGGAAACGCGCTTTATCGCGATCGTTGGCGAAAGCGTCGCGGCCGAAAACGCCGCCCGTTCGACCCGCGAAGGACATATCGTCGCGGACATCAAGCCGATCGGCGACCGTCCGGCAGGCGGTACGGCGGACGATACCCCGATCACGCGAATTGCCGTGGCCGCGGTGCGTGCGAAGGGCTTGAAGCCCGACCTCGGCGCCTCCTCGACCGATGCAAACCTGCCGATGAGCCTGAGCATTCCGGCGCTCACGATCGGATCGGGCGGCACCGGCGGCCGCGCGCACTCGCTCGACGAATGGATCGACGTCGAGAAAAAGGGCAGCGTCGACGGTATGTCGGTCGGATTGCTGATGCTGCTAACGATGGCCGATACGCTCTAGGGCCAGGCTCCTAGGGTCGGAAGCGGGCGACGAGAGCGTAGCGATCGCCGGGATAATCCTGACGCGCATAGGTGATCCGTTCCTCGCCGCGCCACGTCCACCGTTCCAGCGACATGCACGCCGCGCCCGCCGAAATGCCGAGGGCGACCAGTTCCTTCGCGCCGGCGTTGACCGCGGTGATGCGATGCTCGGCCTCGGTCCACGGCACATGCGCGAGCAGCCACGAACCCGGTGGCTCCGACGCGAAGTCGACATCCGCTGCATCGGGCACGGCCGACAGGTTGATCAGGCGCCGCTCGAGCGCATAGGGGCGCCCGCTCGCATGGTGACGACATTCTAGCGCCAGCACGTCTCCGCCATCGATCTGGAGCAGGCGCCGATCCTCTTCGGTTGCGGCGCGGATCTCGCGGCGATCGAGATAGAGGCGATAGCTTTCGCCCTGGCCCGTGACCTCGTCGCGAATGTCGGGAATTTCGAGCGCCGCACGGTGGATGCGCGGATGAGACACGAACGTACCGGCCCGCTTGCGGCTCTCGATCAGCCCCGCCTGAACGAGCGAGCGCAGCGCACGGTTAACCGTCATGCGCGAGCAGCCATAGGTCGCCATCAACTGATGCTCATAGGGAATGCGCTGCCCCGGCTCCCACTCTCCCGACATGATCCGGGCCTCGATATCGTTGCGGATCTGCGCGTGAATGGCGCCCGTCGGCTTCATGCGAGCAACGCCTCGACAACGCGGCGATAGCGCGCGTCGATCGTGTCGCGCGCGACGTGGCGACCGCCCTCGACCCGCTTCGCGCCGCTGCGCCACACACAGTCGACAAGGCGCGCGCCTCCGCCGAATATCCAGCTATCCAGGATCGCGTCGCCGCGGCGGCCGGCGAAATAGGGATCATCGGCTTTCAGGCTGATGAAATCAGCGGCTTCTCCGTCGGCCAGCCCCTTCGTGGGGCGTCCAAGTGCCTGTCCGCCCCCGGCAAGCGCGCCCCGATAGAGGTTCGCGCCGGTCGACCGTCCAGCTCCGCCCGCGAGCAGATTGCGCCCACGATCGCCGAGCCGCTGACCATATTCGAGCAGCCGGAGTTCGGCGACAGCGTCGATCTCGACATTCGAATCCGACCCGACACCAAAGCGTCCTCCCTCCGCAAAAAATGCGCGGGCAGGAAACAGTCCATCGCCTAGGTTGGCCTCGGTGATCGGGCACAACCCGACCACCGCACCGCTTCGGGCCATCGCGCGCCGTTCGGCATCGGAGACATGGGTCGCGTGAACGAGGCACCAGTCGGGTCCGACCTCGGCATGATCCATCAGCCATTCGACCGGCCGCGCCCCGCTCCATGCGACGCACGCGTCGACCTCCGCGACCTGTTCGGCGATATGGATATGAACCGGGGCACCGGCCGCCATCGCTACAATGTCCGGCAGCTCGTCCGCGGTCGCCGCGCGCAGGCTGTGCGGTGCGACGCCTACGACCGCATCGTCCAGATCGGCGATCGCCTCGCGCGTTCGATCGAGAAGCTTCGCGAAGCTGCCGACATCGTTGATGAAGCGCCGCTGTCCGTGCGTCGGCGCCGCGCCCCCAAAACCCGAATGGGCATAGAATACGGGAAGCAGCGTAAGCCCGATGCCCGTCTCGCTCGCCGCACCTGCAATCGCCTGCGCCATCGCCGCGACATCGCCATAAGGCCGGCCATCAACATCATGATGAAGATAGTGAAATTCGCCGACGCGCGCGAAGCCGCTTTCCAGCATTTCGGCGTAGGCGAGCGCGGCGATCGCCTGCATCCCGTCGGGATCGAGCCGGTCGACGAAGCGGTACATCACCTCGCGCCACGTCCAGAAACTGTCGTCTCCCTCGCCCGCACGCTCGGCCAGCCCGGCCATGCCGCGCTGGAATGCGTGGCTATGCAAATTAGGCAAGGCGGGAAGGATAATCGCGTGCCGCTCGTCACCCGGACCAGGGTCGACCCCGGTTTCGACGCCGGAAATCCGTCCATTTTCAACGGCCAGCCGTACACGGCCATGCCAGCCGTCCGAAAGCCACGCCTGTTCGCACCAAAGCGCCATCGCACATCCCATCTAGACATCGCCACGCGTTCGCAAGTAATGTATATACATTATTGAGTCGCGGTCAGCAAGCAGGAGAGGCTGGCATGAAGTGCGAAAGGCTGTGGACCAACGCGCGCCTTGCGACGATGCAGGGCGGCGCCGCCGGTTTGGGTGTTATCGAACATGGCGCGGTCGGCATGGCGGCGGGGACAATCACCTATGTCGGCTCGATGATCGACGCGCCGGCGGCTGCGGAAACGATCGACTGCGAGGGCCGCTGGATCACCCCCGGCCTGATCGATCCGCACACGCATCTGGTCTTCGCCGGCGATCGCATCGCCGAGTTCGAGCTGCGCCAGAAGGGCGCCTCCTATGAGGAAATCGCCCGCGCGGGCGGCGGCATCGTCTCGACCGTCCACGCAACGCGCGCGGCGAGCGAGGCCGAGCTGGTCGCCAGCGCCCTGCCCCGCCTCGACGCGCTGATCGCCGAGGGCATGACGACGATCGAAATCAAGTCGGGCTATGGGCTGTCGGTCGAGGACGAAGCGAAGATGCTGCGCGCGGCGCGCGTCCTCGGCGAAGTACGGCCGGTGACCGTCCGCACGACCTTTCTCGGCGCGCACGCGCTGCCCGGCGAATATGCGGGCGATGCCGACGGCTATATCGACCTGGTCTGCAACGAGATGATACCGATGGTCGCAGCCGCCGGTCTGGCCGACGCAGTCGATGCCTTTTGCGAAAATATCGGCTTCACGCCGGCGCAGACCGAACGCGTATTCGCGGCCGCGAAGTGTCACGGCCTGCCGGTCAAACTGCATGCCGAGCAATTGTCGAACCAGCATGGCGCCGCGATGGCGGCCCGTCACAAAGCGCTGTCTGCGGATCATCTGGAATATCTGGACGACGACGGCATCGCCGCGATGGCGGCCAGCGGAACCGTCGCGATGCTGCTGCCCGGCGCCTTTTACTTTCTGCGCGAAACGAAGCTGCCGCCCGTCGCCGCATTGCGCGCCGCGGACGTACCGATCGCGCTCGCGACCGACTGCAATCCCGGCACCTCGCCGCTGACCTCGCTTTTGCTGACCATGAACATGGCGGCGGTGCAGTTCGGGCTGACTGTCGACGAATGCCTGCTCGGCGTCACCCGGCACGCGGCGCATGCGCTCGGACGACAGGCCGAGGCCGGGACGCTGGACGTCGGAAAGCACTGCGACCTCGCGATCTGGGACATCGAACGACCGGCCGATCTGGTCGGCCGTATCGGCTTCAATCCGCTGCACCAACGAATCTGGATGGGACAATGACGAAGATAATGATCACTCCCGGCGCGATGGCGCTGACCGATTGGCGAGCAATCTATGAGGGCGCAAGCGCCGCGCTGGACGCGCGCGCATGGGATGCAATCGACGCCAGCGCCGCGGCGGTCGCGCGGATCGTCGCGAAGGGCGCCCCCGTCTATGGCATCAACACCGGCTTCGGAAAGCTGGCGAGCGTCCGCATCGCCGACGACGAACTGTCGACCCTCCAGCGCAATATCGTGCTGAGCCACGCCGCAGGCATCGGCGCGCCTTCCCCCGCCCCCATCGTGCGGCTGATGATGGCGCTGAAGCTCGCGAGTTTCGGCATGGGCGCATCGGGCGTGCGGCGGGAAACGGTTGGTATGCTGGAGGGGATGTTAGCCAAGGACCTGTCCCCGGTCGTCCCGTCGCAAGGTTCGGTGGGCGCGAGCGGAGACCTTGCGCCGCTGTCTCACATGGCCGCCGCGATGATCGGCGTCGGCGAGATCGAGATCGCGGGCAATCGCCTTCCCGCGGCCGACGCATTGAAACAGGCGGGACTGGCCCCGCTCGACCTTGGCCCCAAGGAAGGGCTCGCGCTCCTCAATGGCACGCAATTTTCGACGGCCAACGCGCTTGCCGCCCTGTTCCGCGCCGAGACGGTCTTCCGTTCCGCCTTGATCGCCGGCGCGCTTTCGACCGAAGCCGCCAAGGGCTCCGACGCGCCGTTCGACCCGCGCATCCACGCACTGCGCGGCCACGCCGGGCAACGCGAAGTCGGCGACGCGCTGCGCACGCTCATGACAGGATCGGCGATCCGCGCCTCGCACGCGGTCGACGATCCGCGCGTGCAGGACCCCTATTGCCTCCGCTGCCAGCCGCAGGTGATGGGCGCCGCACTCGACCTGCTCCGCCAGGCCGCAACCACGCTCGGCATCGAGGCAAACGGCGTCTCGGACAATCCGCTGATCTTCGCCGACAGCGACGAGGCGCTGTCGGGCGGCAATTTCCATGCCGAGCCGGTCGCCTTCGCGGCCGACATGATCGCGATGGCGCTGTGCGAGATCGGTTCGATCTCCGAACGCCGCATCGCGATGCTCGTCGATCCGGCGCTGTCGGGCCTGCCCGCTTTCCTGACCCCGCGCCCCGGCCTCAACTCGGGCTTCATGATCCCGCAGGTCACCGCCGCCGCGCTGGTCAGCGAGAACAAGCAGCGCGCCTATCCGGCCAGCGTCGATTCGATCCCGACCTCGGCAAACCAGGAGGATCATGTCTCGATGGCGGCACATGGCGCCCGCCGCCTGCTCGACATGGCCGACAATGCCAGCGCGGTGATCGGCATCGAACTGCTTGCCGCATGCCAGGGCACGGACTTTCACGCACCGCTGACATCCAGCGACGCGCTGGAAGCGGCGCGCAGCCACCTGCGCGCGGTCGTGCCCACGCTCGAGGACGACCGGCATTTCCACCCCGACATCGAGGCGGCAACCGCGCTGATCCGTGCGGGCAGCCTCGTCGCGGCCGTGCCCAGCACCCTGCCGGGCCTCGCCTGATGAATTGGCTGCGCGTCCATCGCGGCGACGCGCCCCTCGTCATCGCCTTTCCGCATGGCGGCACCGGCCTTGCGGGGCTCGACGAGCAGTTCGTCTCGCCCTGGCTGGCGCAGCTCGACACCGACTGGTGGATCGCGGAGCTTTACGCCTTCGCCGCCGCCATGGGCGCGACGCTGGTCGCGACCGACATTTCGCGCAGCGTCATCGACATGAACCGCGATCCGTCGGGAGCATCGCTCTATCCCGGACAGGCGACGACCGAGCTTTGCCCGACGACGACCTTCGACGGCGAGCCGCTGTATCGCTTCGGCGCGCCCGACGAAGCGGAGATATTGCGGCGGCTGCAACTCTATCACCGACCGTATCACGACACGGTGGCCGAGGAGCTCGATCGCCTGAAAGCCACGCACGGCAAGGTCGTCCTTTACGACGCGCATTCGATCCGCAGCCATGTGCCGCGCCTGTTCGACGGCGAATTGCCGCAATTCAACATCGGCACCAATGCCGGCGCGACCTGTGCGCCCGAACTGGAAACCGTCGTCGCCAACATATGCGCCGCAAGCGGGCGCAGCCATGTCGTCAACGGCCGTTTCAAGGGCGGCTGGACAACACGCCATTATGGCCGTCCCGACGACGGCATCCACGCGATCCAGATGGAACTGGCGCAGCGCGGCTATATGACCGAGCCCGCCGCGATCACGCACGCCAACTGGCCCAGCCCCCTCGATCCCGATCCCGCGATCCGGCCCGTGCTCGAACAGGTCATCGCCGCCACCCTCGATTTTGCGAAAGGACGTTCATGACCCGCCTCGACAACAGCCGCGTAATCCGCCCCGCGACCGGCCCGGAGATCAGCGCGAAAAGCTGGCTTACCGAAGCGCCGATGCGGATGCTGATGAACAACCTGCATCCCGACGTCGCCGAAGCGCCGCACGAACTTGTCGTCTATGGCGGTATCGGCCGCGCCGCGCGCGACTGGGAAAGCTATGACAAGATCGTCGAGACGCTGAAGCGGCTGGAGGGCGACGAGACGCTGCTGATCCAGTCGGGCAAGCCCGTCGGCGTCTTTCGCACACACGAGAATGCGCCGCGCGTGCTGCTCGCCAACTCGAACCTCGTCCCCGAATGGGCGAATTGGGACCATTTCCACGAGCTCGATAAAAAGGGCCTGATGATGTACGGTCAGATGACCGCGGGCAGCTGGATCTATATCGGCAGCCAGGGCATCGTTCAGGGCACCTACGAAACCTTCGTCGAAATGGGCCGCCAGCATTATGGCGGCAGCCTTGCCGGCCGTTGGCTGCTGACCGCCGGCCTGGGCGGCATGGGCGGCGCGCAGCCGCTCGCGGCGGTGATGGCGGGCGCGAGCTGCCTCGCGATCGAATGCCAGCCGAGCCGCATCGAGATGCGCCTGCGAACCGGCTATCTCGACAAGCAGGCATCGAGCATCGACGAGGCCATCGCGATGATCGAGGCGAGCCATGCAGAGGGCAAGCCGGTGTCCGTCGGCCTGCTCGGCAACGCGGCCGAAATCCTGCCCGAGATGGTCCGTCGCGGCATCCGCCCCGACCTGCTCACCGACCAGACGTCGGCGCATGATCCCGTCAACGGCTATCTTCCCGCAGGATGGACGCTCGACGAGTGGTTCTCGAAGCGCGAGAGCGACCCCGCCGCCGTCGCGAAGGCGGCAAAGGCATCGATGGCGGTGCATGTGCAGGCGATGCTCGACCTGCAGGCCGCGGGCGTACCGACGACCGACTATGGCAACAATATCCGCCAGATGGCGAAAGACGAAGGCGTCGAAAATGCCTTCGACTTCCCGGGCTTCGTCCCTGCCTATGTCCGCCCGCTATTTTGCCGCGGCATCGGCCCGTTCCGCTGGGCCGCGCTGTCGGGCGATCCCGAGGATATCTACAAGACCGACGCCAAGGTGAAGGAGCTGCTGCCCGACAATGCGCACCTCCACAACTGGCTCGACATGGCGCGCGAGAAGATCAAGTTTCAGGGCCTGCCCGCGCGCATCTGCTGGGTCGGTCTGGGCGACCGCCACCGGCTGGGCCTGGCGTTCAACGAGATGGTCGCGAAGGGCGAGCTCAAGGCGCCGGTCGTGATCGGGCGCGACCATCTGGATTCGGGATCGGTCGCCTCGCCCAACCGCGAGACCGAGGCGATGCGCGACGGTTCGGACGCGGTCAGCGACTGGCCGCTGCTCAATGCGCTGCTCAACACCGCAAGCGGCGCGACCTGGGTCTCGCTGCATCACGGCGGCGGCGTCGGCATGGGTTATTCGCAGCATTCGGGCATGGTGATCGTCGCCGACGGAACCCCCGAAGCCGCCGCCCGGCTGGAGCGCGTGCTGTGGAACGACCCGGGCACCGGCGTGATGCGCCATGCCGACGCGGGCTATGACATCGCGCTCGATTGCGCGCGCGAAAAGGGATTGGACCTGCCCGGCATATTGGGATGACGTCCGCCCGGCTGTTGTCCGCGCAGGATCGCCCCGCGCGTCCGTGGAAGAATGGCGGCGGCGTCACCCGCGACGTCGCCGTCTTTCCCGAAGGCGCGGGCGACGAGGATTTTCTGTGGCGCGCAAGCCTGGCGACGATCGCCGCGCCCGGCCCTTTCTCGCCCTTTCCCGGGGTCGACCGCGCCTTCCTGCTTGTGGAGGGTGCGTTGCGGATCAGGATCGGCGATGGCGACGAGCATCACCTGCACGGCGGCGCATCCGCACCGCTGCTCTTCGGGGGCGAGGAAGCCGTGATGGCCGCGCCTGTCGAAGGCCCCTGTCTCGCGCTGAACATCATGACGCGCCGTGGCAAGGCGTCGGCAAGGATCACGGCGTGGGATCGTGTGCGCCCGACATCGGCCGACACCTTGCTGTTGATCGCCCCAACGGCGACCATCGTCCGCTGCGGCCCCCAGGATTTTCCCCTGTCAGACGGCGACGCGGTGCTGATCGACGGCCCCACGGATGCGATGCTGGCTATCGACGGACCAGTGATCGCCGCCGAGATATTCGGCCGTCAGTTGGTCCAGTAGATATAGTCCTGTCCGTCTTTCCAGGGTGTGTTGAGGGGCACGTCGATGCGCACCGGTCCCTCGATCAGTCCCGGCCAGATCGGCTTGGCCATGCCCTTGTTCTGCGCCTCGATCATGGCGCGCAATTCGGCGACGCGCTTGGGCTCGCTTGCCGACAGGTCGAACTTTTCGGTCGGGTCGGTGGCGAGATTATAGAGCCGGGCCTTTTCCGGCCGCTTCGTGACCTGCAGCTTCCAGTCGCCCATGCGCACCGCGCGATAGTCGCCGGAGCGCCAGAAGAGCGCCTGCCGCTTCGCCGGCCCGGCGAGAATATCTTGGCTGTCGATCGTCCGGTCCGCCGGAATCCTGGCCCCCGCCGCGGCGGCGATGGTCGAGAATATGTCGATATGCCCCGTCATGTCCGCACGCGTCGACCCCGGAGCGATCCTGGCCGGCCAGCGCATGAAGAAGGGGGTACGGATGCCGCCCTCGAAAAAGGTCGCCTTCCACCCGCGATACGGCGCATTCAGGTCCGGGATGCCGTTGTACCAGGCGCCGCCATTGTCGCTGGTGAAGATCACCAGCGTATTGTCGTCCAGCCCCAGTTGCTTGAGCTTCGCCATCACGTCGCCGATCCGCCGATCGAGCTGCGCGATCATCGCGCCATAGACGCGCGTCTTGTGATCCTTGATCTGCGGAAGCCGGTCGTAATCCTCCTTGGTCGCCTGCAACGGCGTGTGCGGCGCGTTGAACGCGAGATAGAGGAAGAAGGGCCGGTTCCGGTTCGCCTCGATCGCCTTTATCGCCTCGTCGGCGAAATAGTCGGTCATATGCCCGCGAGGGTGAAAACGCTTGCTGCCGTTGAAGGTCACGGCATGGCGCAGATTTGCCCAGATGAAGCGGTCGATCGGATCCCACGGCAGCTTGGCGTTGACCGCATCGGGGTCATCCTCGGGCAGGAACATCGCCCCGCCCGCGAGGATCGCCAGGCTCTCGTCGAACCCCTGCGCCTGCGGCTGAAGTTTCGGCGCCTCCCCCAAGTGCCATTTGCCGATGTGAAGCGTGTGATAGCCCGCGGCCTTCACCGCCTCCGCGATCGTCACCTCGCTCGACGGCACGCCCATGTCGGGATAGTCGGGAATATCCGGCGTGATGAGTTCCTTGTGAAATATCGCCTTCAACGGCCCGACACCGTCGCCATGCGCCAGATTTTCGGAAAACTGCACCGGCACCGCCGTATATTCGAAACCGAAGCGCGTCGCGTAGCGCCCCGTCATCATCGCCGCGCGCGACGGCGAACAAGTCGCATTGGCGGCATAGGCGGTCGTGAAGTTCAGCCCCTGCCGCGCGAGCGCGTCGATATTCGGCGTTTTGACGATCCCACCCGCGACACCGCCGCCGTTCAGGCTGATGTCGTTCCAGCCAAGGTCGTCCGCGACGATCAGGATGATATTCGGTGCGCGCTTGCCCGCCGGCGCGCTTGCCGGCCCCTTTTGCCACACGACGGCGCGGTTCGGCTGAACGGGATCGCGCCAGTCCTGCAACAGGCCGGGAAGACGGTATTTATTCTCCTGAAACCCCCAATAGCCACCTGCACCGATCACCGCGATCAGGCCGAGCGCCAGCCATCTTTTCTTCATCGTGCCCCACCCCACCGGTTGCGATCATTATTATGACACTATATGTGCCATTATATCGCAAGCGGCGCAAGCTGGTCGAGCGCCACCATTGACCTTGTGATAAAGCTGGGCCAGCGGAGAAGTCATGCCGGGGAAAGCAAAAGCGGAAATGGCTGAGGACAGCCCGGGCGAACGTCCCGACGGTCGGCGCGAGCGCAGCCGGTCGAGCCACAAGCGCATCGTCGCGGCCATGATGAACCTGATCGAAGGCGGCGACCTGATGCCCAGCGCCGCGCGTGTCGCCGAAGAGGCCGGGGTCGGCCTGCGCACCGTCTTTCGCCATTTCGACGACATGGATTCGCTGTATCGCGAGATTTCGAAGATCATCGGCGAGCGAATCTGGCCGACCGTTACCGCGCCCTATCGCGACAATGACTGGCGCGCCAACCTGCGCGACCTGACGCGCCGCCGCGCGCGGGTTTTCGAAACGATGCTGCCCTATCGCCTCGCCGCGAACATCAAGCGGTACCAGTCGCCCTATCTGATGGGGCAATATGGTCAGGTGGTGACGATGGAGCGCGAACTGGTACTGCGCCTGCTGCCCGCGGCGGCGAACAGCAACCTCTATTTCGTCGAGGCGCTGTGCGCCGCGCTGTCGTTCCAGAACTGGCGCGCGATCCGGCAGGATCAGGGGCTGTCGGTCGAGGACGCCGGCGCGGTCGTCGCGCATATGGTCGACGCGCTGGTCGCGACCGTCAAAGCATGATGCGATCGGGAGCATTCGCCGCGCTGGCGCTGCTGGGGCTTTTGTCCGCCTGCGACAAAAAGGAAGAGCCGCTGGCGGACAACAAACCGCGCGAATGTCCGGCCATGCCGAAACAGGACTATGTCTGGATTCCCGGCGCGACATTCGCCTTTGGCGCCGACGCGCACCTTCCCGAAGAAGGCCCCGCGCGCGACGTGACGGTTGCGGGCTTCTGGATGGCGACGCACGAGGTCACCAACGCGGAATTCGCCGAGTTCGTGAAGGCAACAGGGTACCGGACGCTGGCCGAACAGGATCCCCCGAAGCTGCCCGGCGCGCCGCCCGAGATGCTGATACCGGGATCGGCCGTCTTCACCGCGCCGACCGACGGCAATCCGAACTGGTGGCGCTGGGTCGTCGGCGCCCAATGGCGCCATCCGGCGGGCCCCGATACCGATATCGCCGGCCGCGCGCGCGATCCGGTCGTGCAGATCGGATATGCGGATGCGCTGGCCTACGCCAAATGGAAGGGCAAGACGCTTCCCAGCGAAGAGCAATGGGAACTGGCCGCGTCGACCGGCGGCGCCGATCGCAACGTGCCCGTCGGCAAGGACGGGGTACCGCGCGCCAACTATTATCAGGGCAGCTTTCCGGTGCGCGACCTTGGCACCGACGGTTTCACCAGCCGCGCGCCGGTCGCCTGCTTTCCCGCCGACGACCATGGCGTGTTCGACCTGATCGGCAATGTCTGGGAATGGACGACCAGCACCGCGGGCGCCGAAAGCAACGTGATCAAGGGCGGCAGTTTCCTGTGCGCCGCCAATTATTGCGCGCGCTATCGTCCCGCCGCGCGTCAGTTCCAGGAACGCGGGCTAGGCACCGACCACATCGGCTTTCGGCTGATCGACACGACGCGCCCGCCGCCGGCGGCGCCAGGCCCAGACAAGCGCTGACAGCGCCAGCAACCCGGCGCCCAGAACAAGCCCCGCCTTGATCGCGCGCGGCCTGCCCTGTTGTTCCCAGGCATAGCGGTTGATCTGCGCGTCGGCGGTATAGCCGGCAGGCATCTCGAGCACCCCGTTCGCGCGGGCATAGGCGTCATAGTCGGCGCGCATCGCGGCGAAGCGATCGGGCATCGCGGTGCTGAGGTCGCGGGTCTCGCCCGGATCGCTCTTCAGGTCATAAAGGCGCCAGCGGCCGTCGCCCGTGGGCGCCAGATTGCGCACCAGCTTGTAGTCGCCGCGAAACAGCGCCGCATTGCCCGACAGTTCATAACCGAGCGGCGTGTCGCCATGCACGCTGCCCTCGGCGCCCTCGAGCATGGGAACCAGGCTGCGTCCCGTCACCGGCTCGACCGCCTTGCCGTCCCAGCTGTCGCCATGCCCCGGAACGCCCGCAAGCTCGGTCAGCGTCGGCAATATGTCGGTGACATGCGCAAGCCCGCCGTTGATCGCGCCCGCGCGCAGCTTGGGATTGCCCGGCCAGGCGATGATCAGCGGGACGCGAAGCCCGCCTTCCGACGCGGTGAACTTATAGCCCGAAAAGGGCGATGCCGCCGCGCTGGCCCAGCCCGGTCCGATCGCACTGAAACTGCCGCGGCGCCCGATGTTCGCGGTCGACGTATCATATTGCCAGCCCAGGAACAGGCGGTTGCGCGTGCTGTTGTAGGGATTGGTCGGCTCCGCGCCATTGTCCGACAGAAAGACGAAGATCGTATTGTCGTAATCGCCGCTCGCCTTCAGATGCGCGACCAGGCGGCCGATCTCGCGGTCCATCGCCGTGGCCATGCCGCCATAGGCCTGCATCACGCGGATCGCCGCCGCGCGTTCGTCCTTGTCGAGTTTCCGCCAGTCGGGCGTGCTGCCCATCGTGACGAGCGGAACGCCCGCGGGCACGATGCCCAGCGCCGCCGCGCGCTTTGCCCGCGCCTCGCGGAGCGCGGTCCAGCCGTCCTTGTACATCGCGGCATAGCGGGCGATGTCGCTGTCGGGCGCCTGCACCGGAATATGGTTGGCCAGAAAATTGACCGACGCCAGAAAGGGCTTACCGCTCGCGCGCCCGTCCTCGATATAATCGATCATCTTCTGCACGACGAAGTGCGACGAATAATAATCCTTGGGCAAGGTCGCGGGCTTGCCATTTTCCGTCCATGCCGCGGTCGAATACATGCCCTCGATCGGGCGCTGTTCGAAATTGTCGGCCCCCGCATCGGCCAGGCTGTAGGCGCGGTCATATCCGCGCGCATGCGGAAGCCGCGTCGGATCGCTGCCCAGATGCCATTTGCCGGTCAGATAGGTGCGATAGCCCGCCGCCTTCAAAAGCTGGGCGATCGTCACCACGCTGAAATTCATCACCGTGTCGTAACCGGGCTTGCCGCGATGCGCGTCGGGAATCGTCTCCGGCATGTTGCCCAGGCCGTTGCGATGATTCATCGTCCCCGTCTGAAGCATCGCGCGCGTGGGCGAACAGGACCCCGCGACATGGAAATTCGAAAAGCGCACCCCCGCCTTGGCAAGCGCGTCGATATTCGGCGTCGCCATCTCTCCGCCAAAGGCGCCGACGTCGCTGAAGCCCCAGTCGTCGGCGAGCAGGATCACGATATTGGGCTGGCGCGGCGACGCCGGCGCAGGCTGTGAATGCGCCGACGTCGCCGCTAGCAGGGAAAGCGAAGCGATGATCGCGCCATGGCGCCGGACACGACCCGGCCCCCCTCCGGCATTCCCGCGCGCTGTCATCGTCTCTCCCCTGCGATTCTTTTGGCATTTGATATGCCAATAGAGTGCCGAGTCAATGCCCGCTTGGCATCGCCGCCCAATCATGCTGTGCAATTTGCGACAATCGAGGAGAGAATGATGGGCGAGCTGGTTTTGCGCGAGGATATTGGCGGTGTTGCTACACTGACGCTGAATCGTCCCGACAAGCGCAACGCGCTGAACATGGCCTTATGGGCCGAACTCGATGCCGAGGTCGATGCGATCGCCACCGCCGGAGACGCCCTGGGCGCGGTGATCCTGCGCGCGAACGGCCCCAGCTTCTGCGCGGGCAACGATCTGAAGGAGCGCGGGCTGGAAACGCCGCGCCTGCATTACCAGGCATCGATCGTCACCAAGCTTGCGGAGCTTCCCCAGCCGCTGATCGTCGCGGTCCAGGGCGGCTGCTTCACCGGCGGGCTGGAGCTGGCGCTGGCGGGCGACATCATCGTCGCGGGCGAAGGAGCGACCTTTGCCGATACGCACGGCAAATTCGGGCTGGTGCCGATCTGGGGGATGAGCCAGCGGCTGCCGCGCCGTGTCGGCGCATGGAAGGCGCGCGAGATCAGCTTTACCGGCCTGCCCGTCAGCGGAGCGGAAGCGGCACGGATCGGGCTGGCCAATCATTGCGTCCCCGATACCGAACTCGACGCGACCGCACGCCGCCTGGCCGACGCGATCGCGGCCCAGTCGCGCCACAGCGTCTTCGCGTACAAGCGCCTCTATCGCGAGCAGGCCGACCTGCCCCTGGATGCCGGGCTGGCGCACGAAGTGTTCAACAGCGCGGGCATGGCGCCCGACATGGCCGAGCGAGTGGCGGGGTTCAAATAAGCGGCTTGCCCTCTTCGACGCCGGCCCATTGCCGGCCGTCGTGGCCGAACAGGATGTACGCGCCGTCCCGCCGTCGGCGGTCGAGAAACGCCATCGTCCGCTCGCCCGCCTCGCGGTCGACGACCGCCTTTTGCAGGATCATCAGGTCGAGGTTGCGCTCGGTATAGCAACAGTCGGCGGCCAACAGCATCTCGCGCCCGCTCGGCAGCATCACGATCACGCTCTGATGCCCCGGCGTATGGCCATAGGTCGGGACGATCCGCACGCTGCCATCACCGAACAGGTCCAGCTCGCCGTCGATCGCCTTGACGGGCTGGCCCGTCGCATAGTCGACCGCCTCGTAAAGCCCGGCCTCTTCGGTCGCCTGCGCCGCCGCCAACTCGCGCGATTGCACGATCATCGTGGCGTTCGGCAGGCTTGCGTTGCCGCCGCAATGGTCGATGTGCAGGTGCGAGTTGATCACCCAATCGATGCTGCCCGGATCGACGTCGATGCCCTTCAGCCGCGCCGCAATCTCCTGTCCTTCGAAATAATGCAGCCCGAACTTGTTGGGCGGCAACGCATCGGCGAGCGTGCGGCGATAGCGCACCCCCATGCCGGTATCGAAAAGCGCGCGGCCCTTGGGATGGTCGATCAGATAGGAGGGCACCGGCCCCTTCAGATAATCGCCCTCCTCACCCTCGATGAAATAGCCCGGCCGGCACTGGAACCAGCCCGTGTTGAAGGCGAAGAGGCGGAGCGTGTCGGTCACCGTTCGCGATACGCGGGCGGGCGCTTGCCGAGGAAAGCCGCCAGCGCTTCCTTGTGATCCTCCGTTGCCGAGAGGATCACCTGCTGCCGATCCTCGATCGCCATCGCGGCGTCGAGGCTCTGCGCATCGATGTTCAGGTTCAACGCCTGCTTCGAGAGACGCAGCCCATAGGGCGCGGTCGCGAGCATCTCGTCGGCAAGCGCAAGCCCCCGGTCGAGCAGGTCGGCTTCCTCGACGATCTCGCTGATCAGCCCCGCCGACAGCGCGCGCTGGGCATCGATGAAGCGTCCGGTCAGGATCATCTCCGACGCCAGGCTCGCCCCGACCAGCCGCGGGAGGAAATAGCTCGACGCCATGTCGCACCCGCCCAGCCCGATGCGGATATAGGCGGCGTTGCAGCGAAAACTGGGTGTGCCGTAGCGCACGTCGGATGCCAGCAGCAGCGACAGCCCGCCGCCCGCCGCGGCCCCGTGACCCAGCGCGATGATCGGCTGCGGACAGGCGCGCATCTTGCGATAGATGTTGCCGATGCTCGTCTGCGTGCGCAGCGTCCGCAGCACCGGCGTCTCGTCGGTCGACCGATCCTCCTGGATGTCGAGCCCGGCGCAAAAGCCGCGTCCCGCGCCGCGCAGGACGACAATGCGGACATCCTTTCGGTCGACAAGCCCGCCGAAATAGGCGTTGAGTTCGTCGACCAGTCCTTCGCTGAGCGCGTTCAGCCGCTCCGGGCGATTCAGCGTCGCGATCTCGACCGCGCCGCGCGCCTCGATCAGCAGTTCGCCGCTCACAGCGCCTGCCCGTCGTCGACGGTGATGACCGCGCCGGTGATACCGCGCGCGGCGTCCGAGCAAAGCAGCAACAGCGGTGCGTGCAGATCGCTCGGCGGACGCATCCGCTGGCGCGGGAAGGCCTTGATCATCTGCGCGCCGGCTTCGCTTTCGAACAGGGACGCGGTCATTTCGGACTCGAAATAGCCGGGCTGGATTACATTGACGCTGATCCCGCGCCGTGCCCATTCGCGCGCCAGCGCCTTGCCCAAGTGCCGGACCGCCGCCTTCGTCGCGCCATAGACCGAGGTTGCCGGAAAGATTTTTTCGGCGGTGATCGACCCGATGATGACGATGCGGCCGTTTTCCTTTTCGCGGCTGCCTGCCGCGTCGAGCCGTTTCGCGCCTTCGGTAACCGTCAGGAAAACGCCGCGAACATTTGCCGCGAGCAGGCTGTCGACCTCATCGACCGTCAGACCCATCGCCATCTTTTCGGTCGCGACGCCGGCATTGGCGACGATGGTATCGATCGTGCCGAAGGCGGCCTCGGCGGCGTCATAGGCGGCCTTGGTCGACGCCTCGTCGGTCACGTCCAGACTGACCGCGACCGCTTCGCCGCCCGCCGCCCGGATCGCCTCGACCTGTTCGGCCAGCTTGTCGGCGCGCCGCGCCGCGAGCACTACCTTGGCACCCGCCGCAGCAAGCGCCTTGGCAAAGCCGGCCCCCAACCCCGACGATGCGCCGGTGACGAGCGCGACGCGTCCCGTCAGATCATATTGCGGGTCGTTGCTCATGCCGTCACTCCATTCAATCGCGCCAGACGCGCGCGCCAGTCCACACCAATTGCGGTTCGTTCGAATTCCCGTCCCAGACGCGCGACCAGATCGGCCACCGGCTCGACGGCGTCGATCAGGGCGACGCTCTGCCCCGCGCTCCAGATATCGCGCCACGCGACGACGCCATCGGGCATCGGCGTACGCTCTCTAGGCAGCGCCTTATAGTCCAGCCCGGCCGCCTCGATCGACGGCAGCATCCAGTTCGCGGGCACGCCGTTCATCGCCGATGCGATGACGATCTGGTCGATCCCGGTCGCCGGGATCATCTGCCGGTGTCCGTCGACAACCCCCGATTCGGGCGTCGCAATGAAACGCGTGCCCATGCAGGCGATATCGCCGCCCAGCGCCAACACGGCCGCGATGCCTGCGCCGTCAGCGATCCCGCCCGCGACGATCAGCGGTCCGTCGTACAGGCGGCGCACGGCGGGGACGAAAGCCATGGGCGTCAGAAATCCCGTATGCCCGCCGGCCCCCGCGCAGGTCAGCATCAGCCCGTCGGCGCCCGCCGCGATCGCCTTTTCGGCGTGCCGCATCGTCGTCACGTCCTGGATCACCTTGCCGCCCCAGCCGTGCACACGCTCGATCAGCAACGACGGATCGCCAAGGCTGCAGAGGATCAACGGCGCGCGATGCCGTTCGAGCAGGGCCAGCTTCGCTTCGCCGGTGGGTTCGCTTGCGATGCGCGCGGGAAGGTTGACGATCGGCGATGCGCCATCGGTGTCGGCCAGCACATCGAGATAGCGTTCGAACTCGTCCATCGCGGTATAGGTGCCGCCCTGCCAGCCCCCCAATATCCCGGCAGAGCAACAGGCGGCGGCCAGCGCGGGCGACGAAGCAAAGCTCATCGGGGCGCACATCAACGGCAAGGCCAGATTGTCGAACATCGGCTCTCCCTTCGTCGGCCATGGCGTCGTCGCCCGGATCGACCTCCACCGTGCCGTAGCGTCGTTTACGTTTACGTCAACTGCGGGACATGACAAGACACCCGCTTGCGACCATCTTCGCAAAGGTGCGGAAAAGGGTTGACGGCGTCAGTTTGTTCACCTATTGTTCTCATCGTGCACACACAACCTGTTCCCCCGTCGCGGCCGCCAATGGTGGCGGACGGGGGATAAAGGGAAAGCCGCCCACAGGTGGCCGGGCCCGAAGGCCGAAACCATCAGGACATTGCTGGCAGGATATTCCCGGAATGCCGGTTCCGCCGACCGCGCGGACAAAATGCGCGTCCGACGACGGGTCCGCTTGGCGGCTGTCAGCGGGGTCAAAACAGGCATGGCCTTGGCGACGCGAATAAGGCACAGATTGCGCGATGGCGGATGCGGGGATGGCTGGGTCCATGATGGACCATGATCGCGCCGGGCGGCGCCCTCCGACATGCCGACGTCCTGTGCAACGCGCCGGGCACCACGCCTGATGGCGATCGACGATGCCGACGCTGATCTTGTCGCATCGGCAGTCGCGGGCGACCGCGACGCCTTTGCCGCCCTCCTCGATCGCCATTATGACCGCATCCACGGCCTTGCGTGGCAGATGACCGGATCGCGCGCCGACGCCGACGATATCGCGCAGGACGTCTGCTGCATCCTCGCTGAAAAGATCGGCCATTTTCGCGGCGACGCGAAATTCACCACCTGGCTCTGCGCCATCGTCTTCAACGCCTGTCGCGAATTCGGGCGGCGCCGCTCGGCCTTTTCGCGCTTTACCGGACGGCTGAGCCAGATGGTCGGACTTGCGGCAAACCCCGATGGCCGCGATCTTTACGACGCGATCTGGATCGAGAGCGCAATCGCGCGATTGAAACCCGATCTTCGCGACACCGCCATCCTCGTCGCCGGGCAACAGCTCACGCACGCCGAAGCGGCCGACATCCTCGGGATCGCAGAGGCCACGGTGTCGTGGCGGATGCACGAAATCCGGCGCCAGCTCGCACCGAATCCTGCCGCCGACGACTGATCCAAAAAAAAAATCGCGGGGCCACCAAGGATTTCCGGCGCCGGCGCATCCCAGTGACATGCGGGCGATTTTGCGCCGCTGTTGCCAGGGAGACAGTCCATGTCCCGTTTCTATCTTACCCTCACCGCAGGGCTTTCGATCACGCTCATCACGGCCTGTTCGCAATCGAACGAGCATGACGTGGCAACCCCGTCCTCACAGTCGACCCCGCCGGCGATAAAGGCTCCCACCGAAGAGCGGGCTTCGGAAATCGTCGTAACGGGACGAAAGCGTGACGAATCCGTGCAGGACACGCCCGTGGCAGTCACCGTGATCTCGTCGGAGAATATCGCGCCTGCGCCGGTATCCCCGCCTGCCCGCCAGGTGGTCGTGACGGGCACCGCGATCGGGGCGCCCCGTGCCGAAATGCAAATGCCCTATTATCGGGACGTCGGCCGCGACAAATTCACCTCGACGCCCGAGAATGGCTTCAAGATCGCGCGCGACGAACCGGTCTCGACCTTTTCCATCGATGTCGACACTGCCTCCTATTCCTTCGTTCGCGCATCGCTGAACCGCAAGGTCCTGCCCCAGCCGGCGGCGGTGCGGACCGAGGAGCTGATCAACTATTTCCCCTATGGCTATGCGGCGCCGCAATCGGCGCAACAGCCGTTCACGTCGAACGTCGCGGTCTTTCCCAGCCCGACGACTACGGGACGCAAGCTCGTGCGCATCGGGATCAAGGGCTATTCGGTCGAACGCGCGACGCGCCCGCGCGCGAACCTCGTCTTTCTGATCGACACGTCGGGATCGATGCACGCGCCCAACAAGCTGCCGCTGGTCAAGCAGTCGCTGGGCCTGCTGCTCAGTCAGCTCGACGACAATGATCGCGTCGCGATCGTGACCTATGCCGGCAATGCGGGCACCGCGCTCGAACCGACCCCGGCAAGTCAGCGCGAGCGGATTCTGTCGGTGATCGACAGGCTCGATGCGGGCGGCAGCACGGCGGGGGCCGAGGGCATCCGCCAGGCCTATGCCCTCGCCCAGCGCAGCTTCGATCCGAACGGCGTCAATCGCGTCATTCTGGCGACCGACGGCGACTTCAACGTCGGCATCACCAATCAGGAGGAGTTGAAGGGCTATATCGAGCGCGAGCGCGGCAAGGGCGTCTTCCTCTCGGTGCTCGGCTTCGGCATGGGCAATTACAACGACGCGCTGATGCAGACGCTGGCGCAGAACGGCAACGGCGCCGCCGCCTATATCGACACGATCGGCGAGGCGCGTAAGACGCTGGTCGACGAGGCGACCTCGACGCTGTTCCCGATCGCCAAGGACGTGAAAATCCAGGTCGAGTTCAACCCCGCGACCGTCGCCGAATATCGCCTCGTCGGATATGAGACGCGGATGCTCAATCGCGAGGATTTCGACAATGACCAGGTCGACGCCGGCGAGGTCGGGTCGGGCCAGACGGTGACCGCGCTGTACGAGATCGTGCCCGTCGGTGGCCCACGCACGATGAACGACCTGCGCTATAGCAAGCCGGCGCCGCGTCCGCAGTCGGCGGCGACCGCGTCGAACGAATATGGCTTCGTGAAGATTCGCTACAAGCTGCCGAAGTCGGATCGCAGCCAGCTTATCTCGACCCCGATCGACCGCCGCGTCGAGTTCGCACGCTTCGCCGATGCGCCGCAGGACGCGCGCTTCGCGACCGGCGTCGCCATCTTTGCCGAGTTGCTCCGCGGCGGACGCTACAGCGGGACTATGACGTACGACGACGTGCTGGAGATCGTCGGCGCGGCGCGCGGCAAGGATGATTTCGGCTATCGCTCCGAATTCGTCGAGCTGGTCCGCGCGGCGAGGACCGCGGGGGCGATGGCGCAGCTGGACCGCTGAGGCGTCGGGCGGCGGCGCAGCCACGACCGCGCCGCCGCTCCGATCCCGCCAATGTTCATGAGCAATCGACCGGGGCGCGATTGCGCGTATAAGGCAAGCCAATGTTCGTTCGCCCTTCTTGCGATATCAGCGCCACGCTGCCGGGAGCGCCATCGCCGTCACGCCTCATCCGCCTGCATCGGGGGAGCCGGTAGTTGGGCAACGACGACGATATCCGGACCGCGCTCCCCCATCCGCCGCCGCCCGCGCCCCGGCGCCGCGACGCGGCAATTGCGGAGGCGATGGCGCGGTTCGACGGCACGGACAGCGTATCGCAGGACCGGGCGCCACCGCCGCGCCGGACAGGAAGCTGGTGGGAGAAGGTCCGGTCGCCCGTCGCCGGTCCGCTGGTTGCCGCCGCGCTGATCGCGACGATCAGCCTGCCCTTCGCGTGGATGGCCTATAACCCCGAAGCCCCGGCAGCCGGGGAACAGGTTTCGGTCACTCCCGCGCCGGATGAGGCCGCTCCCGTCCGCGACGTCGCGCAGGCCCGGCCCGCCGCCCCCGCCACCGCTCCGGTCGAGAGCGCCCCCGCCCCGGCCTCGGCCACCCCCATCGCAAACCGAACCGAAATCGCGCAGGCCAGCCCAGCCGCGCCGGCGATGAAAGCCGAAGAGCCCGAGCCGCTGATCGTTCAGGGACGCGTCAACAGGCAACAGGTCCAGGACACGCCGGTCGCCGTCACGGTCGTCTCGTCCGAACGCGCATCGGCGGACGAGGGACGCGAGGTCGTCGTCACCGGCACGCGCGTCTCTCCCCGCAAGTCGGCGAAGCGCGGCGACTGGAACGCCTGCACGATCAACGATCCGGGGCAGGCATTGTCGAAATGCGAAAGGATGGGACGCAAGGCCGCGAAGGATGTGGAGGCGCAGGCTGACGCGCATATGTCCGACGGGCTGAAGCAGGCCTGGGAAGGAGACCTCGACGGTGCGATTGCGGCCTTCGACCGGGCGATCGCGATCGCGCCCAACCTGTCCACCGCCTATCTCAACCGCGGCCTGGCCTATGACCGACAGGGCGACGAAGCGCGCGCGATCGCCGACCTCGACCGCGCGGTGCAATATGCGCCGCGTTCGGCACAGGCCCATTACAACCGCAGCGTCCTGTTGCGAAAGATCGGCGACGAGCGCCGCGCGAGCGCCGACGAAGCGCGCGCGGTCAAGCTGGACCCGCGTTACGGCGCCATTTTGGAATAATTCAGCGCAACTCCCGCGCCAGAAAGTCCACGAACACGCGAACGCGCGCCGGCGTGTTGGCGCCGCCGACGAACAGCGCGTGGACGGTCTCGACATCGCCGGGATTGAACGGCTCGAGTATCGGGACAAGCCGCCCGTCCGCGATCTCCTCTGCAACGCTGAAGGCGCCGACGCGCGCGATACCGACGCCCGCTGAGGCAAGCTGCGCCAGCGTCTCACCGTTGTTAGCCTCGATATTGCCCTGCACGCTCAGCGCGAAATCGACGCCGTCGCGGCGAAACGGCCAGACCGGCTCGGCGCGGCGAAAATTGAAGTTGAGGCAATTGTGCGACTGCAAATCCTCCGGCGCGCGCGGCGTCCCATGGCGCGCCAGATAGTCGGGGGATGCCACGATCACGCGACCGCTCGACCCCAGCCTCCGCGCCGTCAGTCCGCTGTCGGCAAGCGGACCGAAACGAACGGCCACGTCGGCCTGCCCCGCCGCCACATCGACAATCTGATCGGTCAGGCTGATGTCGACCAGAATTTGGGGAAAGGCTTTCGAAAACGTGCCGAGCAGCGGCACGACGCAAAGCCTGCCGTGGGACAGGGCCGCGCTCACCCTCAACCGGCCGCGGGGCGCCCCCTGGTCGGCGATGGCCTGTTCGGCGTCGTCGAGGTCCGCCAATATCCGCCGCGCGGCGCCCAGATACGCCTGCCCCTCAGCCGTCAGTCGCAAAGCGCGCGTGGTGCGAAGCAACAGCCGCACACCCAGCCGCGCCTCGATCCGGTCGATCGCACGACCGACGGCCGACGGAGTCAGCCCAAGCTGCCGTCCGGCGGCCGAAAAGCTGCCGCCGGCGACGACCGCGGCGAACAATTCCAGCTCGCGCGCGCGGTCGCCCTTCGAAGATATTTGTGAATCCAATGCACAGATCTTTCGCTTTGGCGGCCACTTATCCCGGCACCCCACCTCCGCCATCTATGCGCAAAGACCAGGAATTGAAAGAATCAGCCATGACTATCGACAATCCGGGCGCGCACGGCAGCCGCGCCCCACTGCTTGCATTGGCGGCCGGCGCCTTCGGCATCGGCGTCACCGAATTCGCACCGATGGGGATGCTCCCCGTCATCGCGAACGACCTTGGCGTGTCGATTCCCTCGGCGGGCATGCTGATCAGCGCCTATGCGATCGGCGTCGTACTCGGCGTGCCGCTGACGACGCTCACCACGGGGCGCGTCCCTCGCCGGACCCTGCTGATCGCGCTCGCCGCGATCTTCACCATCGGCAATCTGCTGGCCGCGATCTCAAGCAGCTACGGCATGCTGCTGGCCGCGCGCATCGTCACGTCGCTCAACCACGGCGCCTTCTTCGGCGTCGGATCGGTGGTCGCGGCAAGCCTCGTCGCGCCCGAGCGGCGGGCAGCGGCGGTTGCCGCCATGTTCATGGGCCTGACGATCGCGAATGTCGTCGGCGTACCGATCGCGACCTGGGCCGGCGAAGCCCTCGGCTGGCGCGCGTCCTTCTGGGGCATTGCGGCGCTCGGACTGGTTACGATCGCCGCGCTTCGGCTGACGCTGCCCGCCCTGCCGGCGTCGGGCGGCGGCGACATTCGCGCAGAGCTTCGCGTATTGACGCGCCGCGACGTACTCGCGGCGCTGGGCCTGACCGTATTGGGGTCGAGCGCGATGTTCACCGTCTTCACCTATATCGCGCCGATCCTGCGCGAAGAGACCGGGGCATCCATCGGCTTCGTAACCGCGATGCTGGTGAGCTATGGCATCGGCCTGACGGTCGGCAACTGGCTGGGCGGACGCTATGCCGATCGGTCGGTCGACCTGACGCTCATGATCACACTGGCGGCCTTGGCGCTGGTGCTGGTCGCCTTCGCGCTGCTCATGCCGTTCAAGGCGCCGACAGCCATTCTCGTCTTTCTCTGGGGCGTCGCCAGCTTCGCCTTGGTCCCCCCGCTCCAGCTCCGCGTGATGACCGCCGCCGAACAGGCGCCCAATCTGGCGTCCTCCATGAACATCGGTGCCTTCAATCTGGGCAATGCGGTGGGCGCGGCGCTGGGCGGCGGCGTCATCGCGACGGGGCTCGGCTATCCTGCGGTCGCGCTTGCAGGTGCCGCGACATCGGCCCTCGGCTTTCTCGCGGTGTATATGAGTTGGCGGAATCGCGACTCCGTTGCTGAGCTCGCTCCCTGCACCGAATAGGGGACGAAGCGGCTCAGTCGCGATCGCGAAGCGCGACCTTGTGAATCTTGCCGGTCACCGTCTTGGGCAAATCTTCCAGAATCTCGAACAACCGCGGCTGTTTATAGCCGGTCAGACGGGTCCGGCAGAAATCGCGCAACTCGCCTTCGGTGGCGGTCGCGCCGGGTTTGAGCGAAACGACCGCCTTCACCGTTTCGCCGCGATAGGCGTCCGGCACGCCGATCACCGCCGCCTCGCGAACGGCGGGATGCGAATAGAGCACATCCTCGACCTCGGTCGGCCAGACCTTGAAGCCAGACGCGATGATGACATCCTTCTTGCGGTCGACCAGGAATATCCACCCGTCCGCGTTCATGATCGCGATATCGCCGGACTTCAGCCAGCCGTCTTCGGTAAGCACCGCCGCCGTTTCCACCTCGCGCCGCCAATAGCCGGCCATGATCTGCGGCCCCCGCATCCACAGCTCGCCCTCGCTTCCCGGCGGAAGGATGTTTCCGTCATCGTCGCAGATCAATATCTCGACCCCGGGGATCGGTATCCCGATCGACAGGACGCCCCGCTCGCTATCCGCGGGGATCGGCACGCCAAAGGGCGTGAAGACGGTGGGCGCCGTCGTCTCCGTCATGCCGTATCCGATGTACAGCGACACGCCGAGGCGGTCGTTCACTTCGGCATGCAGCGCCGGCGGCACCGGCGCGCCGCCCGTCGTCACGGCGTCGAAGGAGCTGAAATCCTCGGCCGTGACCCCCGGCGCGTTCATCAGGGCATTATAGGCGGTGATCGCCGCCGTGATGTTCGTCGGACGATGCTGGCGAATGAGCGGAAGGATCAGGTCGGCTTGCATCCGGAACGGCAGGATAAGCGACGCGCCCGAAACCACGGCGGCGCCCAGATGGCACACATAGCCCGTGATGTGAAACAGCGGCGCGGCGGCCAGGATTCGGCTTTCCGCGGTCACCGAGGTCAGATTGCGGTACATCAGGGCATTCGACACGATGCTCCGGTGCCGGATCATCGCGCCGCGCGGCGTTCCCGTCGTTCCCGACGTATACATGATAAGGCCGAGATCGTCTTCGGACAGCTTGGCCGGGTCCACCTTGCGCGACCGATTGGCGTTCAGGATATCGGTCAGCGAATGGAAGCCCTCGCCGGACGGTAGCCCTTCTCCCTTGAAATCCTCCGCCGCCGTCAGAATGATCGCAGCATCCGTTGCTGCCTCGTCCAGGCCGCAACGGATATCGGCAAACTGCCCCGGATCGGCAAGCACCACCTTGGGCGCGCAATCGGAAAATATCCGCGCGAGTTCGGGCCCGCGATACAGCGGGTTGCTCGGGACCGGGATCGCGCCCAGTTTCCACGCCGCAAAGACCGCGATGGCAAAGCCCGGGACATTCTGCAAAATGATGGCGACGCGGTCGCCGAACGCGACCCCCTGATCGACCATCCAGGCCGCGAAGGCATCGCTCATCCGGTCGAGATCGGTCCAGCTCAGCTCCGCATCGAAATAGCACACCCCCGCGCGCGCGCCGCGATCCGCAACGGTTGCATTCAACCATTCGAGCATCGTGGGAAAACGCCGCACCGGAAGGTCCCAGCTCGGGGGATATAGTTTTTCCCATGGCCTGACCGCGTAAAATGCGGCTGCCGGCGGGTCGCCGTAAACCGATATGCTCATCGCTTCGCCCCTATGCCCAGAAAATCGGACAGAAAGTCGAGAGGCCTTTCGCGCCATTCGGAGCGCACGGCCGTCTCGTCCCCAAGCTCGAGGAAGGATCCGCTCCTCGCGTTGGGCCAGGCAATCCCGTCGATACTGCCGGGGATACCCGTCGCCGCGAAACGCACCCACGCACGGCGGATTGATTTCGACAGGTCGACGTCCCGCTCGTCGGGCTCGACCGTCGCCGCACCGACCGGTGGCCGATCGAGATGACCGAAGACATAGGGGACTTCGCCCCCATGATGCGGGCCGTCCGATGCCCCTGCCCGTCTCTTGCTGAACAGATAGCGAAAGGTCCGGGGCTGGTGCTCGCCCAGCCGGCGCGCCAGTTCGCGCGCCCCGAGCTGGAACTGCGTATCGCCGAACAGCGCCGCGACGGCCGGACGCGCATCGCCGTCGGTCGCGGCCGGGTACAGCTGCTTTGCCTGATCGGCCGACGGTCCGAAATCGGCGTCGAGAATGGCGGCCCAGTCGGCCCGGTCGTCGATCTTCCACGCCGCGACCAGGCGGCTGCCCTCATCGGTATTGCTCCCGACGATCGTGGGCACCGCTGCGGCCTGACCCGTCGCAAAGGCGACATGCTCGTCGGCCGGGATGATCCAGCCGTCGCGGATCGGCCGAAGGATGCGCGCCGAGGTCAGGCTGCGCTGCGCCGGGACGAGCCGTGTCTCCAGCGCCAGAATCTCTTCGGCGGATCGGTCGCGCAAATCGGCGATCCCCCCGATTTTCACCCCTTCGATCACGGCCTGGTCGAGGCTCGCCAGCGGCCGGAAAGCCCCCGCGCTTTCGAGGATGGCCTGGTGGAACAGCCCCTTGGCAAGGGGCGAAACCAGAAGCAGCGCCGCCGCCGCGCCCCCCGATGACACGCCGAAAATCGTGACGCGGTCGGGGTTGCCGCCGAACGCGGCGATATTGTCTTTGATCCAGCGCAGCGCCGCGATCTGATCGAGCAGCGAATAATTGCCGGCGCTGCCTCGGTCGGACTCGGCTGCCAGTTCGGGATGCGCAAGAAAGCCGAAAATCCCGAGACGAAAGCCGACGGAGATGCAGATGACGCCTTCACGCGCGAATTCGGCGGGGTCGGTACGACGGTCGGCGGCGCTTCCGAACATGAACGAGCCGCCGTGAAACCACACCATCACGGGAAGATGCTCGCCCCCGCCTTCGGGAACCGCGATGTTGAGATAGAGGCAATCCTCCGCCGAACCCGCCGCCCGCGAATGCGCCTGCATCGGCGACGGACGTTGCATGGCGTCGGGACCGAATTGGGTCGCATCGCGAATCCCCGTCCATCGCGGCGCGGGTGTCGGCGGGCGCCAACGATTCCACCCCGTGGGCGGTGCAGCGTAAGGGACCGCACGAAATTCGATCGCGCCCGGGGATCGCACGCCGCGCAAGTCTCCCGCAGGGGCCTTTACGATGTGGTCCGCGTCGGTCACGCCTCTTCGAGCCGCCAGGACGCAAAGGCCGCGCCGACGCCGGTGCCCGCCGGGGTGCGATAGAGCGGCACATATTCGGTCCAGCTCGACGGACGTCCTGCGAGCGCGCCGATTGCCAGGATCCAGTTCAGTATCTCCGACGATCCCGACAGCAAGGCTTCGCGCGGAATCGAACGGAGCGCTTCGGCGTCGCCGACCTGGATCGCTTTCAGCACGCGCTGATCGAGATCCTCGTCGACGACGAAATGGCTGAGGCCGCCCGATGCGATGATCGCGACGCGCAGATCGGGCTCCCACGCCTCGATCGCCGCCCGCACGTGCCCGCCGATATCGAAGCAACGCGCGGCACTGAGGACGTTGGGCGGGAAATAGGTATTGAGCAGGATCGGCACCACGGGAATCTGCCGATCGCCGAAGAGCCGCCGGATCACGAAGCCATAGGCATGGCCGAAGCCGGCGCGCGCCGGGTCGCTGACGCGCGCCGAGCTCCCGATGTCGACATCACGATCCAGAAGCCCCCGGATCATCGCAAGCGCAAGATCCTGCTTGCCGGGGAAGATATGATAATCATCCATCGCATACCCTTTTCGCGCGGTTACGCGCCATTCGGGCAGCCCGTCTTCGGGGGAGGAATGCATGACCATTTCCTCGCCATGAAAAATGGCGATGGCCGGCAGATTCTCCATCCCGAACAATTCATCCTGATCGTCGCCGACGATGACCACGACGTCCACCGCCGCGGCCTCAAGGTCCGCGGCCAGCCGATCGAGCGCCGCGGAACAAGCGGTTGCCTTTTCGGTCAGCCGCTCGATCTCGATCTCGCTTTGATATTTTCCGCCCGACAGTTCGAGAAGCTGCGGATAGTCGAGCATGCGTCCGTCGGAGAGATTGAGCGCGTTGCTGGCGTAATCGGCCTTCGCCCGCTCGACCCAATGTTTGGGATCCAGGGTCAGCATGGGCGAATGCGCTGTTCCCGCGGCATATACGATCTTGGCCATGACCTCTCCCCTTGTCCCGGCTAGGGACTTTCGATGCTCGTTGGCCGACCTATTGCGGCGGGCTTCCGGGCACGTCAACCAAGAGACAGCAATTACTTATATCACGGGTCCACATGTTATAGTGCGCCTGCAAGGGGGAATGTTAGGTCGATCCCCAAGGGAGAGAAAAGACCATGACGTCGCAGGCAACACCGATTGCGCCAGCAGCTGGCAGCGGAAATCCCCGCGGTTCGATTTACAGAAGCGGCACATTATGGCTGCTGATGGTGATCTCGACATTGAATTTTCTCGACCGGCAGGTCCTCAATATTCTTGCCGAGCCGATCAAGCACGACCTCGGATTGTCGGACACCGAAATTGGCCTGCTCACCGGCCTTGCTTTCGCACTTTTTTATACCGTCCTCGGCATCCCGATCGCGCGCTACGCCGATCGGCCGACCACGAACCGATCGAGCCTGATCGCGGTGTGCCTTGCGTTCTGGTCCGGGATGACCGCGCTGTGCGGCATGGCGCAAAGCTATGGCCAGCTTCTGATGGCGCGCATCGGCGTCGGCGTCGGCGAAGCGGGCTGCACCCCCGCGGCGCACTCGCTGATCAGCGATCTCTATCCCAAGGAACAGCGCGCCTCGGCGCTCGCCTTCTATGGGCTCGGCCTGCCGATCGGAACCTTGCTCGGCCTGGGGCTCGGCGGCGGGCTTGCGGAGCTGTTCGGCTGGCGCGCGACGCTCATATCGCTCGGCCTGCCCGGCATCGTCATCGGGCTCATTTCCTATATCGCGATCCGCGACCCGCGGAAGCTGGGCCTGCTCCCGCCCGTCACGACGCCGCAGCCGTCGATGAGGGAAGTGCTGAACGAGATCCTGGCGTCGCGGGCCTTCCTCTTTCTCGTCGCCGCGATGGCCCTCGGATCGTTCCTCAGCTATGGCAAGAATGTCTGGCAGGCGATCTTCTTCATGCGCTCGCACGGCCTGACCCCCGGCGTGGCGGGGCCCGTCCTGGGCTTGGTCGTCGGCATCGGCGCCGCGTTCGGAGCCTGGCTCGGAGGATGGCTGGCGACCCACTATGGCACGCGCAATCCGCGCCATATCCTGACCGGCCCGGCGCTGGGCGGCCTGCTCGCCATGCCGCTGTCGCTCGGGGCTTATTATACCGGCGACTGGCGCCTCGCCGCGGTGCTGCTGACGCTCGCCACAGTCTCGAGCGGGCTTGCCTACGGCCCCACCTTCACCTGCGTTCAGGGGTTGGTGCGCACCCAATCACGCGGCGTCGCGACCGCCATCTTCCTGTTCGTCATGAACCTCATCGGCCTAGGGCTCGGCCCGCTCTTCTTCGGCATGATGTCCGACGCGCTTCGTCCGATCGCCGGCGTCGAGTCGGTTCGCTGGGTTCTTTACATCGCGGTCGCTCTCGCCCCGATCCCGGCCTTTCTGTTCTGGCGATCGAGCCTCCACCTCAACCGGGAAATGAAGCACTGATGACGAACCCGACCAAGCTCGCAGCGGCCGAAGCGGTGCTCGCCGCCATCCGCACCGGCGAATATAGCGCGGCCCGAACCGCGGCGGCGTACCTCGCCGACCAGCCGGTCTTTCGCTGGAACCGGGGCGAAGCGAACGGCCGCGAGGCGGTGTTCGAAAGGCTCGTCGGCCAATGGGCGCTGACACCCGCGCTCAGCGGCGGGCTGTGGGACATCGACGAAGGCGAAAACACGAACCAGATCGTCGTCCACGGTCGCTTTCCCGGCAAGGGCGCCGTGCCCGAAAACTACCGCCTGACCATCGACTTCGACGGCGAGGCGAAAATCACCACGATTGCCGAGAGCTTCGCTTTCCCGAAACCACCCGAAGCCGTTCGCGAAATGCCCGCCTATGTCCGGCGCTGCATCGACCACGCGCTTCTCGACGCAAAGCCGATGACCGTCGGCCATTCCCTCGCGGACGGCGGCGTGTCGCTGTCGCTGCGCGGCAGCATCCAGACGCGGGGCGGCGACACGCTGATCCTGTGGTTGCGCAACCCGACCGGCGGGCTCGCCGACGCCATTCGCGCGGGCCAGCCGATCTCGTTCCTCTATCGCGACAGCGCCTCGCGAACCACGCTGATCGCCGAGGCCAAGGGATCGATCGTCGAGGAACCGGCCGAAAGGCGCGCGATCTTCGACCGCACGCCCGAGGTCGAGCAACGCCACGACCCCGGCCTGTCCGGCGCGGCGGCGGCGCTCAAGCTGGTGCGATTGTCGGGAACGACACCCGACGGCCCCATTCTGGTGATCCCCGCCGCCTGAACGCGTCAGTCCTCGACGAAAGCCATTCCCTCGCACTGCACCAGCATCGCACCGGGAAGCGTGTCGACCAACAGCGTATGGCGCGCGGGCCGCACCGCCGGATCCGGGAAGTAGGCGACCCATGTCCGGTTGATAACCTCACGCGCGTCGTTCGACCGGACCTTGACCGTCAGCTTGACGAGATCGTCCATCGACCCGCCAGCGGCCACAAGAATCGCCGACAGATTGTCGAACATCGCCGCGACCTGGGCTTCCAGGCCGTCGGCAAGCGTCCCGGTCGCGCGATCGATCCCGTGAACGCCGCCGGTGACGACAAGCGGGCCCTTTCGGCTGGCCGCCGGGATCGGCTGCGCACCGTGCGCGAAACCGTCGAGATAGATGGCACGGCGGCTCATCGGATCGTCCCCTTCTATAGGTCGAGTACCAGCGTATCGCTGAGCGCACCCGAACAGCAGATCATCATCGTTTGCCCTGCGGCCTTTTCTGCATCGGACAGGATCATGTCCTTGTGGTCCGCAATCCCCGAAACGATCCGCGTCTCGCAGGCGCCGCAAATTCCCTGTTCGCACGACACTTCGACGTCGATCCCCGCTTCGCGCAGGACGTCGACGATCGTCTCGCCCTTCTGGACGCAGAAGCTTCTGCCGGATTTGGCGAGCAACAGGTCGAACGCCTTGTCGGACGGCGCGATCGGCGCCGCCGAAAAATGCTCGATATGCACCTGCTCGGCCGGCCAACCGAAATCTTCGGCCGCCTTCACGAATGCGTCGAGCATCGGCGCCGGACCGCAGCAATAGAGGTGCGCGCCGGTCGGCGCCCGCTGAAAGACCCCGCGTAGGTCGAACAGCCGCCCGCCTTCTTCGGCATCGATATGGATGTCGGCGATGGCGTCGGCGCCCGCCAGCCATGGACCTAGATGGAGCAGGTCCTCGCGCGTCCGGACGACCTGGTGAAATTGCAGGTTCAGGCCGATCGTGCGGGCACGATGCGCCATCGCGATCATCGGCGTGATGCCGATCCCGCCGCCGATGAGGATGACCGGCGCACCGCCTTCTTCCAGCGCGAAATTGTTTCGCGGCGCCCCGATGCGGATCAGGTCGCCGACGTGAAGCTTGCCATGGATGTGCGCCGACCCGCCCCGCCCTTGCCGATCGAGCTTGATGCCGAGCAGATAGCGATCCTGCTCGGCGGGGTCGTTCATCAGCGAATATTGGCGAAGCATGCCGTCGGACAGGTGGACATCGACATGCGATCCCGCCGTGAACGGCGCCAACGGCTTTCCGTCCGGGTGGCGCAGTTCATAGATATTCATCTCGTGCGCGCCATAGTGAATGGCGGTCAGGCGCAGCGTCATCGCGCCATCCTTCTCGCGAGCCATCATGTCGCCGATCCAGACATCATTCTCCGGCCCGGCCTCAGGGCCGCATATCTCAAGCATCGACCTTTCCAAGTTCCAGGCGGGCGATCGCCCGGTTGTGAACTTCGTCGGGCCCATCGGCAAGGCGCAGGGTGCGAATTTGCGCATAGGCGCGCGCAAGGCCGAAATCCTCGCAGATGCCGGCGCCGCCATGCGCCTGGATCGCGTCGTCGATGATCGACAGCGCGATGCGCGGCCCCGCGACCTTTATCATCGCGATCTCGGCCTGCGCGGATTTGTTGCCCGCCTGATCCATAATGTCGGCGGCCTTCAGGCACAGGAGCCGGGTCATTTCGATCGCCGTGCGCGCTTCGCCCAGACGCTGTTCCCACACCGACTGCTGCGACAGCGTCTTGCCAAAGGCGACGCGCTGTTTCAGGCGGCGCGCCATCTTGGTCAGCGCCTCTTCGGCGACGCCCAGCGTGCGCATGCAATGGTGGATGCGCCCCGGCCCCAGTCGGCCCTGCGCGATCTCGAAGCCCCGTCCCTCGCCGAGCAAAAGATTCGCCGCCGGGACGCGGACATCGTTGAGCCGGATTTCCGCATGGCCATGCGGGGCGTCGTCATAGCCGAAGACCGGCAACATGCGGACGATCTCGACCCCCGGCGCGTCCATGGGGACGAGGATCATCGACTGCTGCGCGTGGCGAGGGCCGTCGGGATCGCTCTTGCCCATCACGATCGCGACCTTGCATCGCGGATCGCCGGCGCCCGACGACCACCATTTCCGGCCGGAGATCACATAATGATCGCCGTCGCGGCGAATGCGCGTTTCGATGTTCGTCGCATCGGAGGAGGCAACGGCGGGCTCGGTCATCAGGAACGCCGACCGGATCCGGCCTTCCATCAGCGGCCGCAGCCATTCTTCCTTGTGGTCGCGCGTGCCGTACCGCTGCAGCACTTCCATGTTGCCGGTATCGGGCGCGTTGCAGTTGAACACCTCCGATGCCCATTCGATGCGCCCCATCTCTTCGGCACAAAGCGCATATTCCAGATTGGTGAGCTGCGGCCCTTCGAATGCGAAACTGCTGTCGACGGGTTCGGCGCCCGAGTGCGGCGGCATGAACAGGTTCCAGATGCCCGCAGCCTTGGCCCGCGCCTTTTCTTCCTCGACGACCGGCAGGACCTTCCACCGTTCGCCTTCGCCTTGCTGCGCGTGATAATCGGGATCGCGCGGCCGCACATGCGCCTCGATATGCGCGCGGACGCGGCTCTGCCAATGCGTCTGCCGCTCACTCAGTGCGAATTCCATCTTATTCTCCGTTCAGATTTTCGGCGCGCCGGATCAGCGCGCGACCGGCTTGAAGAACGGCACCGGCGGGCCGCCTTCGGTGGGCGTGAAGGCCACTTCGACACGGTCGCCGATGGCCAGCGTGTCGGGATCGCAGTCGATGATGTTCGTCATGACCGCCGGGCCTTCGTCCAGCGTTACATAGGCAAGGACATAGGGCGTGTTGGGACCGCGCCGCATCGTCGAGAGGCTATAGATCGCGCCCTCGCCCTTGCTGTTTTCCCAAGTGGTGGCGTCCGAAAAGCAGAAGGGGCAGCGCCCGCGCGGCGGATAATGCGGTTCGTTGCACGATCCGCAGCGCTTGATCGTCAACCGGCCTTCGGCGGCGGCGTCCCAAAAAGGCTGGGTTTCGACACTGGGCTGCGGCGCGGGCAGCGGGCGAGAGGGAACAGCGGCCATTATTGACGCTCCAGAACGAGGGTGGCCGCGGCGTGCCGCAGGCCCAGAATACCGCCGATGCCATTGACCGCGGCCAGATCGCAGTCGGGCACCTGCACGGGAGCGTTCGCCTCGCCGCGCAATTGCCGCACGGCTTCGATCACCTTGGTGATGCCGCCGCGATTGGTCGGATGGTTGTTGCACAGGCCGCCGCCGTCGGTGTTGAACGGCAACCGTCCCGTGCCCGCGATCAGATTGCCGTCGGCGACGAAGCGGCCGCCCTCACCCTTGGCGCAGAAGCCCATATCCTCGAGCTGCAGCAGCACGGTGATCGTGAAGCTGTCATAGATCGACGCATATTTGACGTCGGCCGGCGTCACCCCAGCCTCGGCAAAGGCGCGCGGCGCGGACTGCGACGTCGCCGTGACGGTCAGATCCAGCCCACGACCGCCGCCATGGCCCTGCACCGCTTCGCCAGCACCGCGCACGGCGACGAGCGGACGGGAAAGCGACCTGGCGATCTCCGGCGACACGACGACAAGCGCGCCTCCGCCATCGGACACGACGCAGCAATCGAGCCGGTGCAGCGGGTCGGCGATCATCGGCGAATTGACGACATCCTCCACCGTCACGACGTCGCGAAGCATCGCGTTGGGATTGTGCTGCGCATGATGCGAGGCCGCGACCTTGATCCAGGCGAGCTGTTCCGAAGTCGTGCCATATTCGTGCATGTGGCGCGCGGCGCACATGCCATAGGCGTTCGACGTGCTGTAGCCGGTCCACCATTCGAACTGTTCGTCGGGGCCGCCGCCGCGAAACGCATTGAACCGCTCCGACTTCGGACGTCCCGCCAGGGTGATCAGCGCGACCGAACATTTCCCCGCGGCGATCGCCGCGGCCGCGTGGGCGACATGGATGATGTACGACGAACCGCCGGTTTCGGTGGAATCGAGGTGTTTGACCTTCAGACCCAGATAATCGACCATGTTGGTCGCACCATTGCCCGGCGCATCGCCGGCGCAGAAATATCCGTCGACATCGCTGTGCGACAGGCCGGCATCGGCAAGCGCGCCCGCCGCGCAGGTGGCATGCAATTCGGGGGTGGAGAGGTCGGGAATGACGCGAAGCGGATGTTCCCACGCCCCCGCGATATAGGCCTTGTTTCGGATCGTCACGTGATGCTTGCCCCTATGCGAATGAAGTCATGGCGATGTCTTTGACCTGCGCGTAATCGATCTTCCCGTTCGCCATGCGGGGGATCGCGTCGACCAGTTGGAAATGGCGCGGCGCCTTGTAGGCGGCCAGCTTGCCGCGAACATGGTCGCGCATGGCATCCTCCCCCGGATCGGCATCCGGGCGCCGCGCGACCAGCGCGACGATGCGTTCGCCGAACCGGGTATCGGGAACGCTGGTGACGGCTGCGTCGGCCACGCCCTCGAACAGCTTGAGCGCTTCCTCCACCTCTTCGGGAAAGACCTTTTCGCCGCCGGTGTTGATGCACTGCGACCCGCGTCCCAACAACAGGATCGACCCGTCGGCCGCCACGCGCGCCCAGTCGCCGGGCATCGACCAGCGCCGTCCCTCGATCGTCGGGAAGGTTTCGGCCGACTTCTTGGGATCCTTGTAATAACCGAGCGGGATAAAGCCGCCGATCGCGATCCGCCCGGTTTCGTCCGACCCCGGTTCGACGCGGCGCCCGTCCTCGGTGAAGACCGCGCAATCGGGCGTCAGCGCGAAACTCGCCGTGCTCACCTCGGCGTCGCGGGTCGTCGTCGACTGCGCCATGCCAAAGGCTTCGGACGAGGAAAAACTGTCGGTGAGCGCAATATTCGGCAGATGGCGAAGCAGCCCCTGCTTGTTCTCCCGGCTCCAGATCGTCCCCGACGATCCGATCGATTCCAGCGCGTCCAGCGCCCAGCGCGACGGCTCAGCCTCGATCGCATCGAGCATCGGCTGCGCGAAAGCCTGTCCGACGATGGCGATCCGCTGCACCCCATGCTGCGCCGCCGCGTCCCACAACCGGACCGCATCGAAGCTGCCCGGCGGCAACAGTACCAGCGTTCCGCCCGCACCAAGGACGGCGAGCGACGAGATCAGGCCCGTCCCGTGCATCAACGGGCACGCGATTAGCGACCGCGGCCGCTTCGGTGCCTGCGCCGCGCGCGGCCCCGCATCCTCGGGCGCCTGCATCGGCGGCACGCCGGCCAGCGGGTTGGCGCCATAGCCAAAGCGTCCGATGACATCGGCCTGCTGCCACATCACGCCCTTCGGCATCCCCGTCGTGCCGCCGGTGAACAGCAGCATGATGTCGGTCCCGCTCCGGCCCCAGGGCGCCCGATACGGCCGCTCGCCGCTATCCTGCGCGACCAGATCGTCGAGGTTGACCGCCCACGCCGGGACGGGATCGCCATTGCGCGGGATCGCGACCCAGGCCTTCACCGACGGCAGGCTGTCCCGAACCTCGGCCAGCAGGTCCGCAAAGCCGGTTTCGAAGACCACGGCCTCGGCATCGCCATTGCCGAGCAGCCCCGCGATCTCGTCGCGGCCATAGCGATAATTGACGTTGAACGGGACCAGACCCGCCTTGAACGCCGCGAAATAGGTCAGCAGATATTCGGCACTGTTGAAGCTGTAGGCCGCGACCTTCGACTGGTGCGACAGCCCTGCCCCGACCAGGTGGCGTGCCAGCGCATCCGCCGTGCGGTCGAAATCGCCATAGCTGACGACGCGCTCGCCCTGGATAACGGCGGCGGCGTCGGGGATGGCGGCGCACACCGATTCCCAGATGTCGGGGAAAGTCCAAACTGTCATTCGATGCCACTCCGGTAAGCGGGCCGATCCCGTGCGACGAAGCGTAACACGGGACCCGACCGCCACAACCTCAAGCGAAGATGCCGCCCGATTGCGCCTTTTCGCGCAGCAGCGGCGCCACCTCTACGCCGTGCCGCTCTAGCCCGGCGACGATGCGGTCCAGACCGTGCGTGTTCGCCCAGAACATCGGCCCGCCGGTATAGATCGGCCAGCCATAACCCGTGACCCAGACGACATCGATGTCGGACGAACGCTGCGCGACGCCTTCGGCCAGGATCTTCGCGCCCTCGTTGACCATCGGATAGATGGCGCGCTCGAGGATTTCCTCGTCGCTGACCTCGCGCTTGGTCCGTCCCGCCTTGGCGCGGAAGGCGTCGATGATCTCCGCGGTCTTCGCGCTGGGCGCACGGTTGCGCTGCTCGTCATAGTCATAGAAACCGCCCTTGGCCTTCTGGCCGAGCCGCCCCTCGGCGCAAAGCGCGTCGCGGATCGTCTCGATGCGGTTCGGGTCGCGGTGCCAGCCAACATCGACGCCCGCCATGTCGCTCATCTGATAGGGGCCCATGGCCAGGCCGACGTCGTCGGTGAACACCTTGTCGATCTGCGCCGGCGATGCGCCGTCGAGCAGCATTTCGGTACAGGGGGCGCTACGCTGCGCCATGATGCGATTGCCGATGAAGCCGAAGCACACGCGCGAGACGACGGGCACCTTCCCGATCGTCTTGCCCAGCGCCATCACCGTCGCCAGCACGTCCGGCGCCGTCTTCTCGCCGCGCACGACTTCGAGCAGGCGCATGACGTTCGCCGGCGAAAAGAAGTGCATGCCGACGACATCCGCGGGCCGCCCGCTCGCCTCGGCGATCGCGTCGACGTCGAGGAAGCTGGTATTGGTCGCCAGAATCGCGCCTTCCTTGCAGACGCGACCGAGCTCGGCGAAGATTTTCTTCTTCAATTCGATATCTTCATACACCGCCTCGATCACCAGATCGCTCGACGCGAATTCCTCGATCGCCAGCGACGGCGTCAGGCGCGCCATGATCGCATCGACCTGATCGGCGGTGAACCGCCCGCTCTTCACGGAGCGATCGTAATTGGCGCGAATGACGCCGATACCGCGGTCGAGCGCTTCCTGGCTGGTATCGACGATCGTCACCGGAATCCCCCGGGTCAGAAAGTTCATCGCGATGCCGCCACCCATTGTTCCGGCGCCGAGGATACCGACGCTCTCGATCGTACGAAGCGGTGTATTGGCAGGCAGATCGTCGATCTTCGCGGCCTGTCGTTCGGCAAAGAACATATGCCGCTGTGCGGCAGACTGGGTACCGTTCAGCAGCTTCACGAACTCGGCGCGCTCGAAGGCCAGGCCTTCAGCGAAACTCGTCTCGGCCGCCTTGACGACGCAGGCGATGTTCGCTGCGGGTGCATCGAAACCCTTGAAGCGCCGACCATTGGCGCGGACGAAAGCCTCTACCGCCTCCGGGTCGGGCGCGGCGTTCCGTTCGCTTGCGCGGGGCAGCGGGCGTACCTCGGCCACCTGGCGTGCGAATGCGACCGCCTCTTCGGCCAGCGCGGCATCGTCGACCACTTTGTCGACCAGCCCAGCCTCTTGCGCGCGTGCCGCCGAAATGGGGTCACCTTTGGCCGTCATCTCCAGCGCCAAGGCGACCCCAGCGATACGTGGCAAACGCTGGGTTCCGCCGCCGCCCGGCAGCAAGCCCAGCTTGACCTCGGGCGTTCCGACTTTCGCGGAGCGCGCGGCCACACGATAATGGCAGCCAAGCGCGATCTCGCACCCGCCGCCGAGCGCGGTTCCGTGAATCGCCGCTACAACAGGCTTTTCGAAAGCCTCGATCCGCTCGATCACGTCGAGCAGGCTCGGTTGCTGCGGCGCCTTGCCGAACTCCGTAATATCGGCGCCAGCAAAGAAAGTCCGTCCGTCACAGCGGATGACGACGGCCTTGATCCCGTCATCAGCCAAGGCTTGGTCGAGACCCGCGGAGAGCCCTTGGCGCACCGCCGCGCCGAGCGCGTTCACGGGCGGGTTGTCGGAAATAATCACCAGAACGTCATCCTTGCGTTCGGTGCGGACGGGAGATGTCATTGTCGGCTATCCTTTTGCTTTGAATGTTGCGGGCGTGGCCTGGCGGCGGGGAGAGACACTAGAGGAGTGCCGATGGACCACGCCCGGACGGGCGTCAGAAGGTCAGCTTGACGCCGCCTGTATATGCGCGCCCGATGAAGTCGTAGAGCATGCCGTTCGAGGCCCGCGGTTGAATCGTCGCCCCGTTCGGAGCGATTGGCGGGTCCTTGTCGAAGAGATTGTTTACGGTGAAGTAGAACTCCATCCGTCCGCCCAGCGTCGGCGGCGTGTATCCGATGGTCATATCGGTATAGAAACGCGCGGGAATCGAGGTGTCCTGCGTCGCGACATAGCGCTGGCTGCGGTCGAGATGGCCCGGACCGATGTAGCGTTCCTGGATGAACAGCTTGAACCGTTCGCTGCGATATTCGGCGCTGAACTGACCGCTCCATTTGGCAACGCCCGGGATGCTCTGCGACGTGACGACGTTGAGATCGCCGACGCGTTCCAGGACGACGCCATTCTGCACGATATTCAGCGTCCGGGTGTGCGTCGCCAGAAGCCGGAGATTGAGCCGTCCGTTCAGCCCGATGCCCGACGTATCCGTCGTATAGCCGAGCTCATAATCCTCGCCCTTTGTCCGCAGCCGCGCGAGGTTCGACTGGAGGGTGATGATCGAATTCAACGAGCCGTCGGGGTTGCGTATGACCTGCGGGCAACTGGTCCCGCAAGCCGCGAGGACCGCCTCGCGCGTCGGCGCCGCGATGACGTCCTTCACCTTGATGTTGAAATAGTCGATCGAGGCGGTCAGGCCCGGCAGGAAGCTTGGGCGGAAGACGACCCCCAGGGTCAGCGAGTCCGCCTTTTCTTCCGAGAGATTGAGATTGCCCTGGTTCACCTGCGTCACGGTCACGCGCGCCCCGCCGTTCAGCGGATCGTTCACCGGCTGACCGATGACCGGCGTCTGCGGCTGGAAGCGTTCCTGAATGCTGGGCGCGCGAATGTCCCGCGAGCGCGTGACGCGGAACTTGATGTCCTCGACAGGTGCCCAGATCGCGCCGGCCTTCCACGTCACGACGCCGCCGACCGAGCTGTAGTCGGCATAGCGAACCGCGCCGTTGACATCGAGAACCCGAAAGAAGGGCGTGTCGCGCAGGATCGGTGCCGCGATCTCGACGAACCCTTCCCGAACGCTGAAGTCGCCGGTGTAGCCGGCCGCCGGGCTGGAGAAATAAGCTCCCGGCTGGTTGCGTTGCGCCGCGGGATAACCACGGATGCCGGTTCCAGTGCGAAGACCGGCATTGTCCGGTCCGCTGGTCTGTTCGGCGGTTTCACGGCGAAATTCGAGGCCCATGGCGACATTCACGTCGCCGGCGGGCAAGGTGAAGAGCGAACCGCGCACCGTACCCGCGATGACGACCTGATCGATGTCATAGTTCAGGAAGGTGGTTCGCAGCACATAGTTCAGCGCTTCCGCCGACGGCGCGCCGTTGCCGAAGGTGTTGATCGGAACGCAACCCTGGCCGATCGGCAGGCCGAGAAGCGTCGAACGACACACGATACGGCCGCTGACCGGATCGACGACCGCATCGATCGCATTGTAGAGATTTTCAATGTGCGGATTGTTCGACGTCAGCAGGTCGAAGGTCGAGCGACCGTAGGATCCGTAGAGCGAATATTTCCAATTGTCGCCGAGGTCGCCGTCGATGCCGGCAACAAAGCGGCGCGTCCGCGTATTGTTGGTGAATTCCATGTCACCGAAGTCGAAGTTGCTTCGGTTCATGGTGAAGGACTGGATGCCGTTCGTGGTCATCGTGTTGCGTAGAGTCGGCGACAGATAGGCGTTGTCGGCAAAGATGGTCGCCGGCGAGCCGAGGAACTGGCCCGAATTGAACCCGAAATAATGGGCCCGGAGATGGTTGTAGTTGCCCTCCAGAAACACCGTGTGACCGTCAGCGACGTCATAGCTTACGCGGCCGAAGAAGCTCTTGAGGCGGTAGCCCGCAATCAGGTTGGCGCGGCGGATCGAACCGTCGCCGCCGCTCATCGTCGATGACGAGACATTGACCCCCTGCGTGTAGGGCGTGAGCGAGCCGTCGGGGAGGAATTGCATCCGCGCGATCGGACAGACCACCCCGGTCGGCTGGCACCCGACCACCACCCCGCCCGCCGTCGACATCGCGTCGCGGACATTCGGCGCCACGATCAGTTCGGGCGACGTCAGGCTCGACCCGATGACGCCCCATCCCGCTTCGGCCCATTTGCGGCCGTTATAGTCGAGATCGATTCCCTTCTGATCGAAATAGTCGGCCGACACGAGTATGTGACCGCGCCCGTCGGCAAAGCTGGTCCCCGCAGTCGCGCTCGCCTTCATGTTCCCCGCGTCGCCGCGCGACGACAGGCCGCCCTGCAGGTTGAGCTTCACACCGGTGTAGCGTGTATCGAGAACGAAATTGACCGCGCCGGCGACCGCGTCGGAACCATAAGCGGCAGACGCGCCGCCGGTAACGACATCGACGCGCTTCAGCAGTCCCTGCGGGATCATGTTCGCATCGACCGCGCCCGTCATCTGGGTCGGCACGATACGACGACCGTCAAGCAGGATCAGGGTACGGAACGGCGACAGCGCGCGCAGTGACAACAGGTTGGCGGCGGCGCCCAGCGTCGTGCCCGCCGACCCCGCGCTCGACGCCTTGGTGGAGCCGCGAAAGGCGGGAAGCTGCCCGACCGCCTCGGCAAGATTGCCCGGCGTCGCGGTGGTCAGTTGTTCGCTCGACACAACCGTCACCGGGGTCGGCGCGTTCGCGCCATCGGTGATTGTCCGCGATCCGGTCACGATGATATCGGTATCGGCGACCGAAGCACCGTCGCGTTCGGCCGATACGGGCGCCGGCGGATCGACAGCCTCCTGCGCATTGGCGCCGGTGGCGAACACCGCCCAGGCGAGGGTCATCGTGGACGCGGCGAACCTGAGGGTTCGGCCCGGCATCTTTCTGTTCAACATGTCGCTCTCCCCATTATGGCTATCTTGCCATTGTGTCGTTCGATCGGACAAAGCCGTCCCGTTCGCGCAAGCGACGCCTGCCGAGTCAAAAGCTTTTCCGGAAATATCCGGCGCCGACGATGCGGCGCCGGTAGCGTTGCTAGTCGGCGAGCGCCTTGGCTGCCGGCCGCAGGACCGTCTTCATGTTTTCGTCATAAGCGTCCTGCCAGGACTTCTCGACGTCGGCGGTGAAAAAGCCCCCGCGCGACTGGAGGAACACCTCGGGATCCTCGGTCCCCGGAGGCGGCGTTCCATTGTCCCGATAGGCAAGCGCCGCGCGCAGGATACGCCGACGCGTCCGCGCGATCATCAGGTCGGCCTGCGTCAGATGTTCGAAGGCGTGATCGGTGATCGCACCCATCGATTCCGTGATGGCGTGATCCTGAAGATGGATATTCTCCATGCCCGTGTAGTTCACGCCCGAACGCTGCGCATCGCGATCGATCATCCAGTCGTTCGATTCCACCTCCCGCAGGCGCCAGCGACCGTACCAGTCGGTCGTGTTCGGAACATAATTGTTGGTGAGGCGGTAGCCCTCGTCGAGGAACTCGCCATTCTTCTTCGGCCGCGCCTCGCGCTTGAGCGCTTCTTTCCAATAGACGTTGATGAACATCATGCGTTCATCGTCGATGGGCACCCAGGCGCGGGCGTGAACGGCCTTTTCGAAGATACCGGCCGGATTCTGCGTCCAGAAGGGAAACATGAAGTTCGCCGTGCGCCAGTACATTTCGCCGTTCGGCAGCTTGCGATAGGCGCCGTAGCTCGTGCCCCACGGCGTGTCGTTGACCTCATATTTGGGAGCCCGATCGATGACCGTGGGATAATAGATATGATCCTCCGGCAGATCCTCCGCGTTCACCGTTCCCGCATGCAGGAAGCCGAAATGCGCGGTGTCGATGTCGCCCTCGAGCGCCTGCAGCCAGTTGCAGTCGCGATAGACGAAATGGATGCTCAGTTCCTCTTCGGGAAGCAGCGTCACCTCGATATCGGGAAGCGGCGGCGGATTGTCCTGGTCCTTGCCCATATAGACCCAGATCAGTCCGTTGCGCTCGTGGACCTTGTACGCCTTCGAATGGATCTTCTGGCGCACATTCTCGCCATCGGGAACGCTCGGCATGTCGATGCACTTGCCCTCGGCATCGAACTTCCAGCCGTGGTAGACGCAGCGGAGTCCGCCTTCCTCGTTCCGGCCCAGGAAGAGCGAGGCGCAGCGGTGCGGGCAGCGGTGGTCCATGATGCCAACCTTGCCGCTGCTGTCACGGAAGGCGAGGAGCTTTTCGCCCATGAGCGGCAGACGCATGGGGTCGCCATCGACCTCCAGTTCGGACGACATGGCGCAAGGAATCCAATATTGACGCATGAACTCGCCCATAACCGTTCCCGGTCCGACGCGTGTCAAATTAATCGAATCTTCCTCAATCGACATCTCGTCTCTCCCTATTTCCTTGGAAGCAAATTTCCCTTGAATCCTGCCATGAAGTCAATATCTGCGACCATTCCGTTTAAGGTACCGATATAAGATAATTGAAATTCATTGAGGGTCCACAAGCGATCATTCCGGTGATTTTGCTCGGCTAATCCTCATCCTCGACGGTACCGCGCCATCATTTTAGATTGACGACGAGCTTGCCGGTGGCCTTTCGGTCCGCGAGCGCCTGGATCGCCTCTCCGCCCCGCTCGAGCGGGAAAACGGCGGTGACGCGCGGCGCGATGCTGCCATCCCGCCACCATGCGAGCAGCTGGTCGATGTTGGCCCGGTTCCGTTCCGGGTTCCGCCCGGCAAAGGCGCCCCAGAAGACACCGCAGACGTCGCAGCTCTTGAGCAGCGTGAGGTTCAACGGCAAGCGCGGTATGCCGGCAGGAAAGCCGACAACCAGATAGCGACCCTCCCAGGCGATCGATCGGAGCGCGGGCTCACAATAATCGCCGCCGACCGCGTCATAGACGACGTCGGCGCCGGCGGCGCCGACCGCAGCCTTGAACTGGCCCGCAAGCACCTTTGACGCGTCCCTGTCGAGTGGCTGGTGCGGATAGATGATGACATCATCCGCGCCCGCCGCGCGGACCAGCTCGGCCTTTTCCTGACTGGACACGGCGCCCACCACGCGCGCGCCCAGTGCCTTGCCGATCTCGACCGCCGCCAGGCCCACCCCGCCGGCCGCGCCCAGAACAAGCAGCGTCTCGCCGGCCTTCAACCGACCGCGATCGATCAGCGCGTGAATGCTGGTGCCATAGGTCAGCAGCAACGCCGAACCCGAAACGAAATCCTTGTCGTCCGGCAAATGATAGCTGTTCGCCGCATCGATCGCGACCTGCTCCGCCAGGCCGCCCACCCCCGGCGCCCCGAAGACGCGATCGCCGATGCTGAAGCCTTTGACGTCCGCCCCGATGGCGCTGACGACGCCGGCCACTTCCCCGCCCGGCGCGAAGGGTCGCGGCGGCCGCATCTGATATTGGTCGACGATCAACAATGTGTCGGGATAGTTGATCGCACACGCATGAACATCGACGAGTATCTGGCCCGGTGCCGCGATCGGCGCCGGAAGTTCGTCGATCCGAAGCGTCTCGGCCCCTCCGGTTTCAACCGACAATAATGCTTTCATTTCATTTTCCTCGTTGAATGATTTCCCATGCCGCCGGTCAGCCGAACAAGTCAGCCGAACACCATCCCGTCCATCAGCTTGCGCGCCGATCGAGCCAGCCCCGCGCTTTCTACATTCCCGTCAGCATCGAGGCTGAGGATGCAATCCATCGTCCCCGACGGATGCTCGATCGCCATTCGCCGCCGTGCGCCGCCGCCGACCCGGGCAAGCGGAGTCGCCGCGCTTTCGGGAAGCAGCGCGGCCGTGGCCACGGTTACCGCCGCGAGCACGCCGACCGATCGATGCGCCCGGTGGGGAATGAAGCTGCGCACGCAAAGCGCCCCGCCGTCGCGCGCCGGAGCGACCAACATCATCTTGGGAACCGGCTTTTCCGTGACATCGCCAAGCCCCATCAGCGGCCCCGCTTCGAGGCGGATATTTTCGATCCGCTTTCGCAATCCGTCGTTTGCCTCAAGGTCGGCGGGATGTTCATAGCCGGTCACGCCGAGCGCGGCGGCCGCGACGATGACGCAGGGCATGCCATTGTCGATCAGCGTGCAGTCGATCCCGTCGATCGCCTCGACCGCCTTGCCGGTGGGCAGAAGCTGCCCGCATTTGCTACCCGCGATGTCGCGAAACTCGATCTCGACCTCGATCCCGCTATCGGAGCCCATCGCTTCGCCGTATCGCAACCGACCGCCGGGGGTCGCGATACGAAGCGCCGCGACCGTCCCGCTGTTGACCTGCAAGACCCGCGCTTCGGTGACGCCGTCGGCCGCATCGAGCAATCCTCGCTCGATCGCGAAGGGCAGGACCCCGGCAAGCATATTGCCGCAATTCTGATCGTCGGCGACGCGCCCGCTCTCCGGTACAACTTGCAAAAAATAATAATCGAGGTCGGCATCGGGACGCGCGCTCCGGGAAACGATCGCCACTTTGGACGCCAGCGGATGCCCGCCGCCCATGCCGTCCGCCTGCGCGACGTCCGGCGACCCCATCGCGCGCGCCAGCCATGCGTTTCGCGACGCGGCATCGGCGGGCAGGTCCGATGCCAGGAAAAAGCCACCCTTTGACGTTCCGCCGCGCATCCACATGCAGCGCACGGCTTCAAACATAGCGCAAACCTCGCGCCGCAAGCTCGTCGCGCATGGCGTAGATATCGAGCCCGAGTTCACCCGCGGCGAGGCGCGCGCGCTTTTCCTCTTCGCGTTCGAGGCGCCTTGCCGCCGCCGCGGCAACCTGTGCCCCATGTTCGGCGGCGACGATGCAGACCCCGTCGTCGTCAGCCACGACGATGTCCCCCGCCGCGATCAGCGCGCCGGCGCAGACCAGCGGGACATTGACCGAACCCAGGGTCGCCTTGACCGTACCCTGCGCCGATACGGCGCGCGACCAGACGGGAAAGCCCATGTCGGTGAGCTCGCGCACGTCGCGCACCCCGGCCTCGATCACCAGGCCCACGCAGCCTCTGGCGCGGGCCGAAACGGCAAGCAGCTCGCCGAAATAGCCGTCACTGCAGGGGCTGGTCGGCGCGACGACGAGGATGTCGCCGGGCGCCATCTGCTCGATCGCAACATGCAGCATCCAATTGTCGCCGGGCGGGACCGACACGGTCACCGCCGACCCCGCGATACGCGCGCCCGGAAACAGCGGCCGCATATAAGGTTCCAGCAATCCTGTGCGCCCCTGCGCCTCGTGTACGGTCGAGACACCGGCCTTTCCCAATGCAGCAACGACGTCGGCGTCGACACGCCTTACGTCGCGAACGACTATCCCGGCCATAGCTTTTGCTCTCCCTCAACCCCTACAGGGAAGAGCTTGTGGCCGGGACGCGCAAGTGAGAAGTAGGGTCGAGATATAATATTTTACGAATCGGGAGAGACATGGATTCCTTGCAGCTGAACCTGCGCCACCTCCGCGCGCTCCATTCGATCGTCCGCCTGGGCAGCATCAGCGCGGCGGCGCTCGATATCCACCTCACCCAGCCCGCCATTACGCAGGGGATTGCCCGGCTGGAAGCCGCGATCGGCGCGCCGCTCTTCGACCGCCGCGCCAATGGCATGGAACCCCGCGCGTCCGCCATCATCCTGTCCGACCGCGTCGAAACGGCGCTGAAGCTGGTAAACAACCGGCGCGTGACCAGCACGCAGATGCGCGCATTCAACTATCTTGCGCGGACGGGAAGCTACACCGCCGCCGCCGCGGCAAGCGGGGTGAGCCAGGCCTCGCTTCACCGGTCGGTTTCGGATCTGTCGCTCGCGTATGGCTTTGCGCTCGTCGAACGACGGGGTCGCGGCCTCGGCCTTACGACGAAGGGGCGCGAAGTCGCGCGACGCTTTTCGCTTGCGCGGGCCGAGCTGGATGCGGGCCTCGACGAAATCGCGACGCTGGGCGGGCAGGAGACGGGGCATATCGCGCTGGGCGCCATGCCGCTGGCGCGGGCGCTGGTCCTGCCGCGCGTCATGGCGAAATATCACGAAATCCATCCCGACGTCCGCTTCGTGGTGATGGAAGGGTCGCATACCGAACTCATCGGACCGCTGCGCGACGGCGAGCTCAGCATCATCATCGGCGCGTTGCGGGGTGGATCGGCCGGCCCCGACCTTATCGAAAAGCCGCTGTTCGTCGACGAACCGATCGTCATCGCAAGCGCCAACCACCCGCTCGCCGGCCGGGCGGCGTCGATCGAGGAACTGGCGAGCTACCCCTGGGTGATGCCCGGGACCCATGCGCCCTTGCGGACAAGCTGGGAGCAATGGTTCATCGACGCCGGACAGCCGATCCCGACGGTTCCGATCGAGTGCGGGTCGGTTATCATCATCCGGCAATTGCTCATGGACGGCAACTTCCTGACGCTGTTGTCGCGCAACCAGGTAAATCTGGAACTCGACGCCGGCCGGCTCGCCAGCATCGACGCCCGGCCCGGCATTCGCCGGTCGATCGGCATGACCCACCGCGCGGAGTGGAATCCGACCAAGCTGCAGCGCGCATTCATCGAACTTCTGGAGCAGCAGATCGAGACGATCGATTCGTAATATCCTATAGCTGCCGCCCTCATTGAATTCGCAAGGCCATCCGTCCCTGCGCTAGTCCGGGCGGATGTTGAAAACAGCATTCATCGGATATGGAGAGGCCGGCACCGCTTTCGCGGGCGCTGCGGGCTGGGCAGGCTCTGCACAAGCGTTCGATATCAAGTTCGACGATCCGACGCAGGCCGCCGACGTGCATGCGCGATGCCGGAGCGACGGGGTCGGCGCGGCGCGCGATCTTTCTGAATTGGTGAGCGACACCGATGTCGTGATCAGCGTCGTAACGGCCGACCAGGCGGTCAGCGCGGCGCAGGCGGCGAGCGAGGCGATCGGCGCCGCGCGATATTATCTGGACTTCAACTCGGTTGCGCCCGCAACCAAGCGTCAGGCGGCCGAGGCCATCGAAGCGGCGGGCAGCCATTATATCGACGTCGCCGTCATGGCGCCGGTGCGCGGAAGCAGGCTTTCGACTCCCCTGCTCGCGAGCGGTCCCGAAGCCGAGCGCGGGCGCGAAATTCTGTCTCAGCTTGGCTTTCAGCAGGTCCGCACGGTCGGCGCGCAAGTCGGCGACGCCTCGGCGATCAAGATGCTTCGCTCGATCGTGATCAAGGGCATCGAAGCGCTGACCGTCCAATGCCTGCTTGCCGCGGACCGCGTCGACGTCGTCGAGGAAGTGCTGACCGCGCTCGGGTCCGAGTGGGTCGCGCGGATCGGCTATAATCTGGAGAGGGTGGTCGTACACGGCGAGCGCCGCGCCGCCGAACTGGACGAGGTCGCGCTCATGCTCGGCTCGCTCGGCCTGCCCACCGAAATGGTGCGGGCGGCGGCGGCGGTCCATCGCAGTCTTCAGACACCGGGAACCCTGTCGAGCGAACTGCAGGAACGCTTTCTGACGTCCGAGATCAGGCAGGCCCTGTCATGACGCTGATCATCGACTGCCACGGCCATTACACGACGGCGCCCGACGCCCATGACATCTGGCGCCGCGCGCAGCTGGGCGCCGCGGCAGAGGGAACAGCCGCGCCGCCCTATCCGACGATTTCGGATGACGAGATCCGCAATTCGATCGAACGAAACCAGCTTCGCCTGATCGAAGAACGCGGCATCGACATGACGCTGTTCAGCCCGCGCGCATCGACGATGGCACCGCATCTGGGCGACATCGAGACAAGCAGGACCTGGGCCGCGCGCAGCAACGAACTGATCGCGCGCGTGTGCGACCTTTTTCCGCACCGCTTTACGGGTGTCGGCATGCTGCCGCAGGCGCCAGGCGCCGGCCTGGGCGAAGCAATTTCGGAACTCGAGCGCTGCGTGGTCGAACTCGGCTTCGTCGGCTGCAACCTGAACCCGGATCCGGGCGGCGGCGCCTTCGATCACCCGCCGCTCACCGACCGATACTGGTATCCGCTGTACGAGAAACTGTGCGAGCTAGACGTCCCCGCAATGGTCCATGTGTCGGGCAGCTGCAATCCGGCGATGCATGCGACGGGCGCCTATTATATCGCCGCCGACACGATCGCCTTCATGCAGCTTCTCGAGGGCGACCTGTTCGCGGACTTTCCCTCGCTGCGGCTCATCATCCCGCACGGCGGCGGCGCCGTTCCCTATCATTGGGGGCGCTACCGCGGCCTTGCCGACATGCTGGGCAAGCCAAGCCTGACGTCGCACCTGATGAAGAACATATTCTTCGACACCTGCGTCTATCACCAGCCCGGGATCAACCTGCTGGGCGAGGTCGTGGACACGTCCAACATCCTGTTCGGATCGGAAATGATCGGCGCGGTTCGCGGCACCGACAGCCAGACCGGGCGCTATTTCGACGACACGCGCCACTATATCGAAAATTCGTCGCTGACCCCACGGCAGAAGCAGGATATTTTCGAGAATAATGCCCGGCGCGTCTTCCCCAGACTGAACGCAAGGCTGGCCGATTCCCGGGAGATGCGGGGCGCACCGAATGGCGCCTGGCATGCGGACGCATCGCCCACGACGCAGTGACGGGTTCGCGGAGCAGGGCCATATCAGGCCGCAGAAAATAAAACTCTCTACGGCAGCGCCGATTGACGCGACCGGCCCCATCTCGGCGCAGCGAGCCCCTGCCGAAACTGATCCGGCGAGGGTCGTCTCCGGTGGATCGGGCGCGACCTGGCCTTACGTAGAAACGGCCGCCGCGGAATTCCGCGGCGGCCGCCAAGGGACGCTTGAAAAGCTTAGAAGTTGATGCGGATCCCGCCGCCGAACCGGCGACCGAAGCGTTCCCATTCGATCGTCTGGGTCGCGGTAAACGGCGTCGGCGTACCCGTTGCGGTCAGCAGATTGCCGGGTTCGGAGAAGCGGCGGCCCGGCTTGTTGAGCAGGTTCGACGCATCGAAATACACCTCGACATTCTTGTTGATCGCGTAGCGGACCGAAACGTCCAGTTCGTCATCCGCCGCCCAATAGGTGTCGCCGCCATCGGTAAGATCGTCGGCGATGCCGTCGAGCCATTTGCTGCGGCGCTGATATTGCAGGCGGGCCGAGAAGCCGTATTTTTCGTAATAGACGCCGACGTTGTAGACGAGATCGGAGGTGCCCGGCAGGCGGACCTTGCGGTCCGGAACGACGCCTATCCCGGGTTTCGTCACCTGGCTGTCGTTGACGGTCACGTTGGCCGAGACACCGAAACCGCCCATCCATTCGGGCAGGCCGAGCTGATCGGTCCACGGATCGAGCTGAAGCTGGGCCGCGGCTTCGACGCCGAAGATGCGCCCGTTGCCGCCATTGGTAATGCCCGAGAAGGCGTAGCCCGAGCGATCGATGCCATTGCTGTCGAGCGCGTTCGATCCGAAGGTCCGCGTCTGGCGATAGAGGACATCCTCGACCTTCTTGTAGAAGGCGCCGACCATCAGATAGCCCTGCGGACGAACATACCATTCGAAATAGCCGTCGAGCCCATAAGCGCGTTCCGGCTGCACCGCGGGGTTGCCGCCTGAAATCGTCTGGTTGCTGTCGTTGACGACGACATTGGGACGAAGCTGGTCATAATCGGCCCGCGCCGCGCCGGTGTTGAACGAGAGGCGCAGCTTCTTCGTATCGTCGACATCATAGTTGACGTGCAGGCTCGGGAAGACGAGCGTCTGGTCGCTCTCCGCCGTGACCAGCCCCGTCGTGCTGCCGATGGTCGCGGTCGCGATGCCGCGGTTCTTGACATGCTCGACGCGTGCACCGCCGAGGACGGTACCCCAGTCATAGCGCAAGGTGCCCATCAGATAGGCGGCGTAAACCTGTTCGCGCACGTCATAGATGTTGCCCGTGTTGGGCGTAAAGGCAAAGTTCGCCTGCGCGGCTTCGCTGACGGTGCGCATCTTGTCGCGGTCGAAATAGCGAAAGCTGTATCCAAGGGGGATCTTGCCGAGAAAGGCCTTGTCCAGCGAGAATTGGGTATAGTCGGTCGGAATGCCGACGCTCGCAAGCTGCGCGGCGGTGTTGAGCAGGATCTGGCTTTCGTCGACCGTCTTCGTGCGCTGGTCGAACTGGAACCCCAGCTTGAGCGTCGCGTCGGCACCGAGGAAGCGCGTCTCCCGCGAAATCGCGAAGCGTCCGGTATAAGCCTCGGTCGTGTCGACGGCATCGAGGACGGTCAGCGAGATCGGGGGCTTGGCGAAGCTGTCGATCGCGGTGACCGGATCGCCTGCCTGGAAACGCGTCGGACCGGTAAGGGCGATCGTCCGGAACAGGCGCAGGCGCGTCAATTGGGGATCGCTGAAGTCATAGGCGACGGTCGGGCGGGCGCTGCGCGTGCTGGGGCTTTCCCACGAGATTTCGCCGACCACCGAGCGATCGTCCTTCGACCGGGTATAGTTGCCGAGCCAGTCCAGGTGCCAGCCATCGCCGAAGCTGTGCTCGCCCGAGAGCGTGTTGGTGAAAATCGACTGACGAAAGGCGCGCAGCGTCGAGCGCTGGCGAATGTCGATACCGTAGATGGTACCCTGCAGCGGCGTATTGCCGATGCAGACGTCGGCATAGCCCGAGGTGGTCGGCGTCGGATTCACCGTCGGCGTACAGGCAGCCGTGTTGGCGACGAGATCGCTCTGGCGGTCATCGAGGTCGAAGCGGAAATTGTCGCGCGCCTCGTCATCGGTGAAGATGGTGTAGACCGACGACAGCGTGATCCGGTTGTCGGCATCGGGCTTGTAATCGAGCCGCCCCGACACCGACCAGTTCCGGCGCGTCAGGCGATAGAGCTTGTTTTCGGTCTCGTGGACCCAGAAGCGCGTGCCGGCGCCGGGGCGCTGATCCTGTGCGACGCGTTCCCAGTCATTCTCGAAATTGTCGGTGACCATGTTGCGTTCGAAATAGCTGCCCGAGACGAGCACGCCGAGCTCGCCGCCACCGACGTCGAAGCGGTCCGACAGGACCAGCGATCCTTCATATTCGGGACGATTGCCAAGCTCGGCATGGCCGTACCCGGCCTTGCCGGCGACATGAAAGCCCGAATAGTCGAAGGCCGATCGCGTCACGACGTTGACGTTGCCGGCGACCGTTTCACCCGGCATTTCGGGGGTGACGGCTTTCGACACGATGATCTGCTTTGCGATCGCAGAGGGGATCGAGTCGAAGCGCGCGTCGCGGCCCTCGGGGCTTACGACGTTGATCCCGTCGAACGAAAGCGTCGTCCAATAATTGGGGGCGCCGCGAAGGCTGATGTAACGGGCCTGGCCCTGGTCGCGTTCGACCGCCACGCCCGGCAGACGGCCCGTCGCCTGCGCGACATTCTGATCGGGAAGCCGCCCGACGCTGTCCGACGCAGCGACGGTCACCAGCGAATTCGATGCCCGCTGCACCTCAAGCGCAGCCGCTTCCGATTCGGCGATCGGACGCGTGCCGGTCACGACGATAGCGGATTCCTCGCCGTCTCCGGCATCTTCCTCGGCGGCATGCGCCGAAGCGGCGGCCCCAAGGCAAAGGATGCTGGCGGTGCAAAGCGCGGCAAGGCGGAAGCGCGCCCGGGCAGGCGTGAACGGCACTCGAACATGGATAATCCCCCTCGTCGGTAATCGACGGGCGGACCCCTAGGTGCGCGCTATTTCGATTGGATGGCGCGTCCATGAATTATGCGTGACATAAATGAGACGAATTGACGACATCGCGCCATCATCCCGAAATCAGGCACTATTCCCGCCACGCACGGCAATCAATTTTTCGACCCGTTTGCACGGACCGCCGTTCGCGGGATGTCAGGCGCCTTCGGTCAGGGGCTCTGATTGCTCGCAGCGTCCGAAAGGTAGATCGCATCGGCGACGGGCTCCATCCAGGTCACATTCTTTCCGTCGAGCGATTCCTGAATGGCGACGTGGGTCATCGGCCCATGCGGCGTCGCGCCATGCCAGTGGCGGGTGTCTTTCGGGCACCACAGGATGTCGCCGGCGCCGAATTCGATCTTGTCGCCACCCTCGACCTGGGTCCATCCCACGCCATCGGTCACGATCAGCGTCTGGCCGAGCGGGTGACTGTGCCAGTTGGTGCGCGCGCCAGCCTCGAAAGTAACGATGGCTCCGGTCACGCGCGACGGCTCATCGCGCGCGAACATACCGCGGATCGTCACATTGCCGGTGAAATAGTCCGCCGGACCTTTCGCCACCTGCTGGTCGTCCTTGCGGTCGATGTTCATTTCAGACGCTCCTTCGGTCGTGCCGTTCGAGGTTGCCAGAGCGACAGCAGCGCCGATCACGCCGCCGATCATGGCCGCACCAGCACTTTCAGCGCTGTCCGCGCGTCCATCGCGCGATAGCCGTCCGGCACGCCGGACAGGTCGACCGTGCGGTCGAATACCCGGCCCGGCTCGATCCGTCCTTCCACTATGTCGGGCAGCAGGTCGGCGATATAGGCGCGGACCGGCGCCGGGCCGCCGGCGACCGCGACGTTGCGATAGAACATCGGCTGCGCTTCAGGCACGGCAGAATAGTGCGGCACGCCGACGCGGCCGACAGCACCGCCCGCGCGGACGATGCCCATCGACGTCGAAATCGCGTCCTCGCTGCCCACACATTCGAGAACGGACTGTACGCCCAGCCCGCCCGTCAGCTCGCGGACGCGCTCGATTGCTTCAGCGCCGCGATCGGAGACGATGTCGGTCGCGCCGAATTCGCGCGCCAGCGCGATCCGCGCGTCGTGCCGTCCCATCATGATGATCCGCTCGGCACCAAGCCGCCGGGCCGCGATCACGGCGCACAGCCCGACCGCCCCGTCGCCGACCACCGCGACGGTCGACCCCGGCCGCACCTTCGCCTTCACCGCCGCATGATGCCCCGTCCCGAGCACGTCCGACAGCGTCAGCAGGCCCGGCATCAGCGCGTCGTCTTCGGCAACGTCGATCGGATACAGCGTCCCGTCGGCGAGCGGAATGCGCAAAGCCTCCGCCTGCGCGCCGCCGATACCGCCGCCGATGCCGAAGAAACCGCCGTGGACACAGGCCGTATGCAGGCCCTCGTCGCAGAAAAGGCAGCTATTGTCGGAAAAGGCGAAGGGCATGATCACGACCTGCCCCGGCTTGATCCGCTCCACGTCGCGGCCGACCTCGACCACGACCCCGATCGCCTCATGTCCCATCGGACGCCCGCCATCGGCCGGCGTCATGTCGCGATACGGCCAGAGGTCGCTGCCGCAGATGCAGGCGCGCGTGATGCGGATGATCGCATCGGTCGGCTGCTGGATAGCCGCGTCCGGAACATTCTCGATCCGAACATCCCCGGCCTTGTGCATGATCGTCGCGCGCATCTTATACCTCCGTCCTTTCGGGCGTGTCGCGCCCGACCATCGCCATCTGTGCCGGCGCGTAGCGATCGCCCGCCACCGTTATGCGCGAGGCAGCCGTATCGATCTCGCCCAGCTCACCGGCGGTCAATTCGACATTCGCGGCGGCGATATTCTCCTCGAGCCGATGGAGCTTTGTGGTCCCGGGGATCGGCACGATACTGGGTCGCTGAGCGAGCAGCCAGGCGAGCGCGATTTGTGCAGGCGTCGCATCCTTCGCCCGCGCCACCTGTGCGAGCAGGTCGACGAAAGCCTGGTTCTTCGCCATCGCCTCGGGCTGGAAACGCGGGGTCGTGGCACGAAAATCGCCGTCGGGAAGCGGCGCGTCGCCCTTTATCGTTCCGGTCAGAAATCCCTTGCCGAGCGGGCTGTAGGGAACGAAGCCGACGCCGAGTTCGTCGCACGCGGCCAGGATGCCGTTCGTTTCCGGCGCGCGCCACCAGAGCGAATATTCGTTCTGGATTGCGGCGACCGGCTGCACCGCATGCGCCCGGCGCAGCGTTGCAGCGCTTGGTTCGGAAAGCCCGAAGTGCTTGACCTTGCCCTCGGCAATCAGGTCGCGAACCGTGCCGGCGACATCCTCGATCGGCACGTCGGGGTCGACGCGGTGCTGATACAGCAGGTCGATCGTCTCAATCCCCAGCCGCGCCAGCGATCCTTCGACCGCAGCGCGGATTCGCTCGGGCCGGCTGGTGATGCCGCGCCCGATGCCGGTCGCGGGATCGATATCAAATCCGAATTTGGTGGCGATCGCGACATTGTCGCGGATGGGACGCAGCGCTTCGCCCACCATCTCCTCGTTCGTAAACGGGCCATAAACTTCGGCGGTGTCGAACAGCGTGACCCCGCGCTCGGCCGCCTGGCGAATAAGCGCGATGCCATCTTCCTTCGAAAGCTTGGCGGCATAGCCGAAATCCAGCCCCATGCAGCCGAAGCCGATGGCGGATACTTCCAGGCCGTTCGATCCGAGTTTGCGCATTATCATGACGATCTCCTTTGCAATCGTCCTATAGCCCGCCGCGCTTTCCCCGATTAGAATGCAAAATCGACAAACGATACTGAACAGGATTCATAAATGGCGATTGACGGATTGTCGGACATCGTGGCCTTTCTCGCGGTGGCGCGGGAGCGCAGCTTCACGAAGGCGGCGGCGCAGCTCGGCCTGTCGCCCTCCGCGCTCAGCCATACCGTTCGCCGGCTCGAGGAGCGGCTGGGCGTCCGTCTGTTGATGCGAACGACGCGGAGCGTGACGACCACCGACGCCGGCGACCAGCTGGTCGAGACGGCGGGACCGCATGTGGAGGGCATCGACCAGGCGCTCACCCGCCTCGGCGAGTTTCGCGGCCAACCGGCCGGTCTGCTTCGCATCACGACCGGCGATCATGCCGCAGAGGAACGCATATTACCCGCGGTCACCATGCTCCTCGCGCGGCATCCGGCGCTGCGGGTCGAGATCAGTGTCGACCTGGGCCTGGTCGACATCGTGGCCGAGCGTTTCGACGCAGGGGTTCGGCTGGGAGAGACCATTGCGCAGGATATGGTCGCCGTGAAAATCGGGCCCGACATGGAAATGGCAGCCGTTGCGTCCCCTGCCTATTTCCAGCGTGCCGGGATGCCCCGAACGCCGCATGACCTGTCCTCGCACAATTGCATAAACCTGCGCTTCCCGACCTATGGCGGGCTTTACGCCTGGGAGTTCGAAAGGGATGGCCGGCCGCTCAACGTCCGCGTCCAGGGCCAGTTGACGGTCAACGACATCGCGCTCGCGCGGAACGCGGCGGTCGCCGGACAAGGCATCGCCTATTTGCCCGAGGAGTATGTCGCGGACGAGATCGGCGACGGCGCGCTTGTTCGTGTCCTCGGCGACTGGTGCCCGCCCTTTCCGGGCTATCATCTCTATTACCCGTCTCGGCGCCAGCAATCGCCCGCAATGGCCGCCCTTGTCGAGGCGCTGCGCTTCAGATGACGGCCGCAAACGGACTGCCCCGCTTCAGACCACGGGATGCCGCCCGGAAATCAAAATCGGGGTCGATGGGGTGTCCGGTCAGTTCGCTGGCGCAACGGCACGCAATTCGATCTTGAAGACAAGCGTGGCGCCGCCTGGAATGTCGCCGCGACCGGTAAAGCCATAGCCCAGATAGGCGGGGACCGCGATCTCCCACTCTTCCCCGACCCGCATCATCGGGATCGCCTCGCGCCAGCCGCGGATGACGCCGGAAACCGGAAAGCTCGCCGGTTCGCCGCGCGCATAGGAGCTGTCGAAGACGCGCCCGTCGATGAACCGCCCCTCATAATCGACCGTCACGCGGTCGCGGGAAAGCGGACGCGCGGCGCCGGCTTCGGCGGCGCGTACGACGCGATATCGCAGCCCGCTTGCCGTCGAATGCCAGTCCGGCGCCGATGTCAGGCTGGCAAGATAGGTCTGCTGCGCGTTGAGCGCCGCCGCGTCGAGCACGCTGGTCGGAGGCGCGGGCTTGCGGCCCAGCTCGCGCTCCAGATAGGACAGGATCATCGCCGTGCGATACGCCTGTTCCTGACGGTTAGCGCTTCCCGCATGTCCGCCGTCGACATTCTCGTAATAATAGAAGGCGTGCCCCAGCTCCTCCAGGCGCGCTGCAAATTTGCGCGCGTGCGCGGGATGGACGCGATCATCCTTGGTCGAGGTCAGGATGAAGGGGCGCGGATAGACCCGGTCGGACACGACATTGTGATAGGGCGAATAGCGACGGAGCCAGCCCCAATCCTCGGCACGATCCGGATCGCCATATTCGGCCATCCACGAAGCCCCCGCCAACAGCTTGCTGTATCGCTTCATGTCGGTCAGCGGGACGCTCATCACCACGGCGTCGTATAGTCCGGGTTGCTGCAGCATCGCCGCACCGACCAGCAGACCGCCGTTCGATGCGCCATAGATTCCGACGGTCGATGCGGCGCGGGACGACCGCAGCGCTTCCGCAACGGCATGCAGATCGTCGAACGATCGCTGTCGCCCCGCGCCGACCGCTGCAGCGTGCCAGCCGGGACCAAACTCGCCGCCGCCGCGGATATTGGCGATCACATAGGCATTGCCCGCCTCGACCCACAATTGGCCGAGCGGAGGGAGATGCGTCGGCAGCGACGATTGACGGAAACCGCCATAGGCGCTGATCAGCGTCGGGATCGGCCCCTTCGCATCGCGCGGTCGCACGATGAAATAGGGGATGCGCGTTCCATCCGCCGACCGCGCCCAGCGCTGTTCGGTGACATAGCGCGACGTATCCGTTCGCGACGGCACCGACGCGATGCGGCGCGGTGCATCCTTTCCGGCGAGCACGTACAATGTCTCGGGGCGCGTCAACCCTTGTTCGACATAGAAGATGGTGTCGCCGTCGCGATCGGCTGCCGCAAGGTTCAGCGCGCTGTTCGGGGCGACCGGAACCGTCGTCGCCTGCCAATCACCACCGGCAGGCCGCAGGGCGGCAAGGCGGGCGGTGACGTTATGCAACAGCGCGACATAAAGCGTCGACCGCGTCGCCGACACTGCGGAAATCGCCTCGCCCGCGGCCGGGACATAGACGCTCTCGACCGGCAAGCCGTCGCCGTCCAGCCGATAGGCGACCAGCGCGCCCGCCGGAATCCGGCGCGCTCCGATCGAGAGCGGCGACTGGATCTGGACAATCGCACGGTCGCCGATCGTCGTGCGATAGGTCGCGTCGTTCGGCATCGGCAGCGCGCGTATCCGGCCATCATCGGCGACGCGCATCAGTTCCGACGTCCATGTCGTCATGTTGCGCAGGATCAGCACATGGTCGCCGCGCTGCCCACGTTCGACGATCGGACGAAGCCAGACGTCGGAAGCCGGCGCCTCATAGACGAGCGCAGCGCCCGCCAGCGGCGTGCCGCGCGTCCAGCGCTTGAGCTGGCGGCCATAGCCCGAGCTGTTCAGCGTGCCCGCGCCGAAGTCCGATACGATGAGCAGATGATCCTCATCCTGCCAGACGATGTCGGACTTGGCCTCTGCCGTCACGAAGCCGCCGGGAACGAAGCGCGCTTCGACAGCGTCGAATTCGCGCCACGTGACCGCGTCCTTGCCGCCATCGGACAAGGCGACCATGCAGCGACGATGCGCGGGGGCGAGGCAGGTCGCGCCGCGCCATACCCAGTTGCGCCCCTCGTCCGCCGCGAGCGCGTCGAGGTCGATCAAAGTGCGCCAATGCGGTGCGCCACCAAGGAAATCCTGCCGGTCGGCCTGTCGCCAGAGGCCGCGTATATGGTCGCCGCCCTGCCAGAAATTTCGCACGTTCGTGCCGGCGGGCTGCGGCATTACCAGCCGCCCCGGATCGTTCAGGATCGCGCCGGCCCGGTCGCGCCAGCGCTGGAAATTCTTTCCGGCCTCGAACAGCCCCCGCGTCCGGTCATTCTGCCCTTCGACCCAGTCGAGGGCGCGAGTGCCCTCGACCTCCTCCATCCAGCGATAGCTGTCTTCGCCGTCCGGCGCCGATGCCCCCGTCAACAGGATCGCCGCACCCGCCGCGGCGAGCGCCTGCAGCACCCTCACGGCTGTGCCCGGAAAAGACGCGCGCGCTGCACCGACCGGGGATGCAGGGTCACGACGCCCTTTGCTGCCGGCTGGTCGTCGGCCGACACAATCTCCTGCTCCAGCGCGTCGCCCCGCTTGCGCGTGATCACGGTCAGCAGATGATTGTCGAACTTGAAGATGGAATAGAGCGTGTCGCCCAGCAGGCGCGTCGGCAATTTGATGCCATCGCCTTCGTCGACGACATATTCGCCCTCCCCGGCCAGCCGGCAGAGCCGATAGTCCTTGAGGTGCCGGACCACGCCGCCGCTGGAATAGCGGGTGCGCCAGGTCGCGCAATCGCCTTCCTTTTCCGGCAGCGGGCCAGCCTCGAACTCGACATCGACAGTTTCTGCGCCGGGCTTGCCGGGATAATTTTCAAGCGTACCGCGCCAGGTGCCCGTCCAGCTTGGATCGAGCGCCCCGGCCGAGGCGGGAAGCGCCGCAAGCGTCGCCGCGAGGATTAGCCGCATACCGACCGATCGCATCTTGCCGTCCCTTCCGCGTCAGAATTTGAACGACACGCCGGAGTAGAAAAAGCGTCCGACATTGTCGAAATTCGCCCCACCGAAACCGGCGGCGTAGATGCCTGGGGGGGGTTTATTGTCGAACAAGTTGTCGATGCCGAAGTAGAATTCGCCGCGGTCGGCGACTGCGAGGCCCAGTCGGACGTCGTGGATGAAGCGGTCGCCGGTCTTGCGATATTCGGGCGGCAGCGAGTCCGGGTTGAGCGGCGGCTGGCCGCCGACGCTTTCGAAATTCGCCACCGGTCCGCGATACTGGCTGGAGAAATAGCGCAGATCGTGATCGATGCTGACCGCGCCGAGCGTCAGCGTGGTCCCGAAATTCATCGACAGGCGCGGGCGCGAGACGGTTTCGACCTGCTGCGTCGGAAAATCGGGCTGCGTCGGCGAGAGATAATCGTCGCGCTTGATCACATAGCTGCCGACGGCGCGAAGATCGATCCGCGCCGCGCCGACCGGAAAGCCGTACCGCGCCTCGACATCGACGCCCGATGCCGTGAGCTTGGTGAGGTTCACGGCGCGCTGCGCGATGTCGACGATGTCATGCGTCGTCGCATTGCGCGTGATCAGCGGACAGAAGACGTTGGCGATCGTCGGTGAATCGACGCACTGGTTAATGATCGTATTTACCGGGATCGACGTGATCGCGTTGGTCAGCTTGATGTTGTAATAGTCGGCGGTGAGCGAAAAGCCGGGCAGGAAGCGCGGATTGAGCACCAGCCCCATCGTCCAGGTCGTGCCCTTTTCGACATCGAGGTCGGGGTTGCCGCCGGTCGAACCGGGGACGGTAGAACCGATCGTGCTGGCAACGAAACCGGCCGGAATGCCGAGCGCGAGACAATTGGCCGCGCGCGTCGAGGTGCCCTGGTTGATATTGCCCACCGAGCAGGGGTCGAAGACGCTGAAGCGCGTGCCGACGGTCGGCTGGAACAGTTCGGCGAGGTTCGGCGCGCGCGCCGCGCGCTGATAGGAACCGCGCAGCCGCAGCCCGTCGAGCGGTTCATAGACCGCGCCGCCGCCCCACGATACTTCGGTGCCGACACCGGCAAGGCTGTATTTCGCGACGCGCACCGCGCCGCTGACTTCGAGCAGGCGGGCGCCCGGAACGTCGGCGAGCAGCGGCAGCTTCACTTCGCCATAGCCCTCCAGAACGTCGAGCGAACCGGCGATCGGCTGAAAACCGGAAAAGCTGGTGACGCCGGCCAGATCGCGGGCGTCGGGCGAATAGCGCGTGCTTTCGTCGCGATATTCGAAGCCGGCGACGAGCTTAACGGGTCCGCCCGGAAGCGTCAGGAAGCCGCCGGTATCGCCGCTGACGAAGCCGCCGACGACATGCTGCTGCAACCGGCCGGTCGCCCGCGTATCGAGGCTGAGATAGTTACGCGCCGCCTCGCTGACCGCGCCATTGCCGAAAAAATTGGCGGCGACGCACGTGTCGATATTGGCGTTGCCCGTTGCCACCCCGCCCGCCTGGAGCCGCGCGCGGCAGACGATGGCGCCCGGCGTGCCGAGCACCCCGGCGGTATCGCGAACGGCATCGGCGGCGAGCGCGATGCGCGCCGGATAGATGCTGTTCAGAAAGTCCGACGTGATGTCGGTACGGCCGTAATTATACGAAATCTCGAAATTCCAGCGATCCGACAATTCACCCTTCAGGCCGACGACGCCGCGCCAGGTCGTGCGCTCGGTCCGTTCGCCCTGGACGCCGATATCGTCGTGAACGCGGTTCATCGAAAAGGTGCCGCCGCCGGGGATCAGCGTCGCCAGGACGCCGCGCGCCTGCGCCGACAGAAAGGGGTTGTCGGTCGACAGCGTCAGCGCGCTCGCCGTGCCCTGTCCCCAGGTGCTCGCGCGCTGCCAGTTCATCTTGCCCTCGGCAAACAGCCGAATGCCGTCGGTGAGGTCATAATGCCCCAGCAGGTTGACGGCGACCCGGCGGTTGTCGGGAAGCAGCGTCGCCGTGCCGATCGAGTTGAGCCCGTCGCCACCGTCGCTGACGGGGGCCAGCGGCAGGAAATGGCCGTTACCGAAATCGGCGAGATTGAGGCTGCCGTCGGGCGCGAAGCGATAGATCGCCGGCGGGTTCGTCGTCGTGCTGCGAACGATCGTGCCGCCGTTCGAGTTTGCGAGCAGCCGCAGCTTCCTGATCAGGATCTGGTCGGGGATGCCGTCGGGCGGCGTTCCCGGAGGAGCGGTGCGATCGGTGTCGAGGATGTTCGGAACGAACGACGCCTGGTTCCGCGAAAAGGAACGCGCATTGTAGCGAAGCTGCTCACGCTGCGAAAAGGAGACGCTGGCGGCGACATTGCCGCGGCCGCCGTCGAAATTCGTGCCCGCGGTGATCGACGCCATATAGGCGCCGGCATCGCCGCGCTCACTGATGCCGCCCTGCCCGCGGATGCTGATGCCCTCGAAATCATCCTTCACGACGAAGTTGACGACCCCCGCGATCGCGTCGGCGCCATAGACCGCCGACGCACCGCCGGTCAGGATTTCGACATGGTCGAGCAGTTCGACCGGGATGGCGTTGGTGTCGGGCTGCCACACGACCTGCGACCCCGAGACGTGCCGCCGGCCATTCTGGAGCACCAGCGTGCGCGATGTGCCGAGGCCGCGAAGGTCGAGCTGGTTCAGGCCGACCTGGCTGGGCGGCTGGTTGCCGGTCGACGATGCCTGCGACAGGGTCGAGCGAAACTGCGGAAGTTCATTCAGTTCGTCGCCGAGCGCGACGCGGCCGGTCTTTCCCAATATGTCGGTCGCCTGCACCACCGACACCGGGGCCGGCGCGTCCTTGATCGTCGTGCGGATGCGCGATCCGGTGACGAGGATCGGCTCGGGATCGGCCTCGACGATATCCTGCACGGCCGCGGGGACGACCTCTGCCGGCGGAGCGGGAACGACGGTGTAGGTCTGCGATCCGGTCATGCGAGCGACCAGCCCCGACCCGCGGAGCAACTGGTCGAGCGCCTGCCCGACGGTGAGCGTCCCGCGCACGGCGTTCGTCCGGCGGCCGCGCGCATCATTCGCCGAAATCAGCACCTGCACATCGGCCTGGCGCGCAAAGGCGGCGACCCCTGCCGCAGCGGGCTGTGCCGCAAGGTCGAACCGCTTGACCTGCGCGGCAGCCGGCGCGGCGACCGCAATCGACGAGACCACGGCGACGGCGGAAAGACCTGCGCGAAGCTGAACGGACCAAAACGACATGAATACCCCCCTATGGATATGACGGCGTCATTGCGCCTCGAAGACACAGACGGGGAAGCGCGTCATTTCCTTTTCATCATCCTGTCTTTTTTTCGCCATCGAGTTCGGGGCGGCTCATTTCCGCGCCGATACGGCGATCGTTCCATCGGCTTCGCGCGCGACCTTCGCGCCCAGGCTCAGCTCGACGGCGGCGGCGAAGCCCGCCGGATCGTCGATGCGGAACACGCCGAACAGCCGTTCGCCGGCGATCGACGGATCGACCACGATATGCTCGCGCCGATTGTACCGGTTGAATTCGGTCGCCGCCCAGCCGAGCGTTTCGCCGTTGAGGTCGATCTTGCCGTTGCGCCAGGCAAGCGCGCGGTCGATCTCGGTCGCTTCCGCCACGCCGCTGCTGATCGCGGCATTGTCCGCGACGAACGCCCGCTCGCCCGCACCAACCCGGACGCGATGCCCCTCGGCGCCGACGACCCAGGTTTCGACGATCCCTTCGGTGACCAGCACGTCGGCGCCGTTCGCGCGGCGGCGCACCGAAAAGGCGGTGCCCACGGCCTGCACGCGAACCGCCCCCGCCTCGACCACGAAAGGCCGCTTCCGGTCCTTGGCGACCTTGAACCAGGCTTCGCCCTGCGTCAGCCGCACCCGTCGCCGGTTCGCGGAATCGTCAAAATCGATCGCGCTCGACGTGTTGATCAACGCCGACGATCCGTCGACGAGCTGCACGCGGCGGATTTCGCCGACGCCCGTGTCGTAGCGGGCGTCGGGTTGCAGAAACAGCAGGAAGGCGGCGGCACAGGCCGCCAGCGCGCCGCCGCCGCCGAAAAGGACGCGGCGCGGGAACCACGACCGGACGGGTTCGGGCTCGACCGGTTCGGCCTCGGCCACCGGAAGCTGGCTTGCGCGGTCGAGCATCATCCACGTCGCCTCCGCCTGAAGCATCGCCCCGCGATGGCGCGAATCCGCATCCAGCCAGTCGGACAGTTCGGCCAGCAGCTGCGGTGTCCGGCCCTCTCGGTCGAGCCGCCACACCCAGCGCACCGCCGCTTCCTCTATTTCAGCCGCGTTTTGCCGCATGACCATTCTTCGCTTTCTCTCCCGGGACCCCGACATTTCCGTTTTCGCGCATCGCCTGCATGATCAGGCGCATGCCCTTGACCCCGTCGTTCTCCACTATGCTTTCGCTTACCTTCAGCCGGTCGGCGATCTCGCGCTGCGACAGGCCCTGGATCTTGCGCATCTCGAAGATGCGCCGACACCGCTCGGGAAGCCCCGCGATCACCCGCTGGACCATCTCCAGCTCGCGCTTCGCCGCCGTGACCCTCTCTGGCGAGGGATCGTCCGATGCCGCCTTCAGCGTATCCATTTCCGCGACGCTTTCGATCCGGACGATGCGTGCGCGGCGAAGCTGGTCGGTCAGCAGGTTGCGCACGATCTGAAAGAAATAGCCGTCGGGCCGCGCGATCTGTTCGAAGGCGTCGAGCGAGGCCAGATTGGCATAAGCCTCCTGGATCAGATCGTCGGCATCCTCGTGCGACACCATCGACCGGCGAAGCCACGCCCGGACGGCCGGCTCGTGCGGCATCACCTGGGTCGACACCCAGGCGATCAGGCGCTGATCGAGCTCGCTCATCCGTCCGTTTCACCCCCCGATTTCAATCGATGTAACTTAGTCAGACGAATGACGAAGTCCGTTCCTTAGGCAATGCAAATATATTTTTCCCGCTCTTGATCCCGGCCTTTCCGGCTCGCATGCAACGCGCTTTCGACGCATCGGAACGGACAGGATAACAGATGAAAATCAAGGGCTTGATTTCATTTTTCGCACTGGCGGCGATGATCGGCACGCCGGCGGCCGCGACCGAAACCATCCTGTTCGTCGGCAACAGCTTCACCTATGGCGCCTATTCGCCGGTCCAGCATTACCGCCCCGACATCGTGACCGACCTGAACGGCGAAGGGATCGGCGGCGTCCCCGCGCTGTTCGAAATCTTCACGCGGCAGGCCGGTCTCGATTTCGAGGTCAGCCTGGAGACGGGCCCCGGCAAGGGGTTCGATTTTCACCTGTCGGAAAAGCGCGCGGCGATCGGCAAGCCCTGGGACCATGTCATCCTGCAGGGGCTGAGCCTGCTCGACGCCGCGAAGCCCGGAGACGCGCAATCGACGATCGTCGGCGCGGAGGCGCTGACGCGCCTGTTCCACGGCCATAATCCCAAGGCGCAAATCCGGCTGACCGCGACCTGGTCGCGTGCCGATCAGGTCTATCAGCCCGCCGGCCACTGGTATGGCAAGCCGATCGAGGCGATGGCGCTCGACATACGCCGCGCCTATGACCTTGCGGCCGCCCAAACCCCCGCCATTCGGGGCGTCATTCCCGTCGGCCAGGCATGGACGCGCGCGATGCAGGCGGGCGTCGCCGACCCCAATCCCTATGACGGCATCGCGGCGGGCCAGGTCGATCTGTGGGCGTATGACCATTATCACGGCAGCAGCCACGGCTATTATCTGGAGGCGCTGACCGTGTTCGGCAGCGTGACGGGCAAGGACCCCCGCATTCTGGGCGAAAGGGAACAGGCCGCCGCCGAACTCGGCATCTCGCCCGCGCAGGCCAAGGCGCTGCAGCAAGCCGCCTATGAAACGCTGGCCGCGGAATCGCCCTCGCCGCTCGCGCCGCCCACTTATGGACGCTGGGGGCTGGAGCCGGGTGCGGCCCGCACCGACGTGCGGGCCGGCGACGATTTCTATTCCTTTGCGCAGGGCACCGCGGTCGCCGCGATGGATATCCCGTCGGACCGGCCGCGCCAGAACTGGTTCTCGATCCTCGACGACCTGTCGCGCAGCCGCCAAAAGGCGATCCTGGAGGAAGCGGCGCAGGCGAAGGCGCCCGACGCGCTGGGCCGCTTTTACGCCGCCTTCATGGACGAAGGCCGGATCGAAGCGCTTGGCCGCGCGCCGCTGGAAACCGAGTTGCGGCGGGTGCGGACCGCGCGCGACCATGGCGCGCTCGCCGCGCTGATGGGCGAGGCCAACGGCGGCTTTACCGGATCGCTGTTCCAGCTTCGCATCCGCGCCGATGCCCGCGACCCCGACCGCTATTCGATACAGCTTCTGCAAGGCGGCCTGTCGCTGCCCGATCGCGATTATTATTTCGATCCGCGCTACGCGGACGATGTCGCCAAGTTCGAAACCTATGTCGGCACGATGCTGGGCCTCGCCGGATGGGCCGACCCCGCGTCCGCCGCGAAAGCCGTCGTCGCGCTGGAGACCGAGGTCGCCAAGGCAAGCTGGAGCCGCGTCGAAAGCCTGGACCCCGCGCGCAATTACCATCCGGCCACGCTTGCCGAACTGGAGGCGACCGCCCCCGGCTTTGCCTGGCGCCGTTTCTTCGCGGCGGCGGGGCTGAAGGATGCCGACCAGATCGTCATGGCGCAGGACAGCGCGATCGCGCGCCTGGCCGCGCTTTTCGCGCGCACGCCGCCCGAAACGCTGCGCGCCTGGCAGGCCTTTTCGATTGCCGACAATGCCGCCGACGTGCTGCCGATGCGGTTTCGCGAGGCGCGCTTTGCGTTTCGCGACCGGGCGATCCAGGGCACGCCCGCGATGGCGCCCCGGTGGAAGAACGCCGTCCTGACGCTCGATCGCTATATGAGCGACGCGCTGAACCGCCGCTATGTCGAGCGGCACCTGCCCCCGACCACGCGGCGCGCGGTTGCCGAAATGCTCGCCAATCTGGAAAAGGCGGCGGCGGCGCGGATCGACACGCTGGATCGCATGGGCCCCGAAACCCGGCGCGAAGCCCATGCCAAGATGCAGCGCCTGCTGCGCAAGGTGGGCGCGCCCGACAGCTGGCGCGACTATGCGGGCCTCGACGTCGACGGACGGGACGCGTTCGGCAATCTGCGGCGCGGGCGCGCCTTCGACTGGGACATGCGCATCGCGCGGCGGCACGACGTCGTCGATCGCAGCGAATGGCAGATCACCCCCGCGCTGGTCGACGCGACCTATAATGGCAGCCGCAACGAGGTGCTGCTGACCGCGGCGATGATGCAGCCGCCCTTTTTCGATCCCGCCGCCGATCCCGCGGCCAATTATGGCGCGATCGGCGCGATCATCGGCCATGAGCTGAGCCACGCCTTCGACACGATCGGCCGCCGATATGACGCCGCCGGCGCGGTCCGCGACTGGTGGACGGCAAAGGACGACGCGCTGTTCAAGGCCGAGGCGACCAAGCTGGGCGCGCAATATTCGCGCTATGAACCGCTGCCCGGCTTTCCGCTCAACGGCGAGCTGACGATGGCGGAGAATATCGCCGACCTGGGCGGCGTGGTCCTGGCGCTCGACGCCTATCACCTGTCGCTGGGCGGCAAGCCCGCGCCGGTGATCGACGGCCTGACGGGCGACCAGCGCTTTTTCCTGGCGTTCGCGCAGATATGGCGATCGCGCCAGCGCGACGAGACCGCGCGGCTTCGTATCCTGCTCGATTCCCATGCGGCCGAGGAGTTTCGCGTCAACGGCGTCGTCCGCAACATCGACGCCTGGTACAAGGCGTTCGCGGTCGGCAAGAGCGACCGCCTCTATGTCGCGCCCGAGGAGCGCGTTCGCATCTGGTGATCGAACGGGGCGGATCGGATCGGGGCCGCGCGCGATCGCGGCCGGAATGGCTCCAAATTGGCGCATTAGCGCAATGCGCGGGCGCCCGCCTCTGGTAAGCTGACGCCGATTCGGGGGGGATTCAGCAGATGGCCGCTCTTCAACCGGTACGAAAGCTCACGATCGTCGCCAAGGATCCGGGGCTGCGCCTGGGTCCCAAGGGGCCGATGGTCTTTGCCCAGGTCGATGTGCCCGCCGAAATACTCGCGCCCGGGCCGACCGGATACCGGGTCAAGGTGGTCGACTATAACGCCACCGAACGGCGCGCCTATGCCGCCAGGCAACGCTATCAGGACGACGACACCTTGCTCGACCCCTTTGCGCCCGGCGAAGGGGAGGCGCTGACCGATCCGGATTATCAGGCGCGCGTGATGGCCGATCCGAACTTCCACGCGCAGAATTGCTATGCGATCGCGATGCGGACGCTCGGCCTGTTCGAACGGGCGCTGGGGCGGCGCGTGGGGTGGTCGTCGGGCGGACACCAGCTCCACATCGCGCCGCACGCCTTTGCCCTGGCCAACGCCTTCTACTCCGAACCGGACCGCGCGCTGATGTTCGGATATTTCTTCGACGACGCGGGCAAGCCCGTTTTCACCGCGCTCAGCCACGACGTCGTGGCGCACGAGACGACGCACGCCGTCCTCGACGGCCTGCGGTCGCGCTATACCGAACCCTCCGGCCCCGACCAGGCCGCGTTTCACGAGGGCTTCGCCGATATCGTGGCGATCCTGTCGATCTTCTCGCTGCCCGAAGTGGTGGCGGCCGGCCTGGGGGTGACCGCGAAGCTGCCCGGCCTGGGCGAACCGCTGGCGTTCATAACGACCGACAAGGTCACCAGCGAAGCGATCCGGGCATCGATCCTGCTGGGGATCGGCGCCGAGATCGGAATGGCGAGCGGCGGCGGGCGCGGAGCCTTGCGCCAGTCGGTGAAGATGGAGCCCCGCGCCGACATTCTCGACGACCCCGAGATGGCGGAGGCGCACAACCGCGGCGAGGTCGTCGTCGCCGCGATGACGCGGGCCTTTGTCGAGCTGTGGACGACGCGCATCTCGCACCTCGGCACCTTCGGCAGTCGCGGCTATAATCTGGCGGCGGTGGTCGAGGAGGGCGCGAAGACGGCCGCCCAGCTGTTGCAGATGGCGATCCGTGCGATCGATTATTGCCCGCCGACCGACCTTGATTTCGGACAGTTCCTGGCGAGCCTACTGACCGCGGATCGCGAGCTGGTGCCCGACGACAGCCGCTTCGGATATCGGGCGTCGGTCAGGAAATCCTTTGCGGATTTCGGCATCGTGCCACCCGTCGGACAGACGGACGCCGAAGGCTGCTGGCCGCATTTCGTGCCGAAAGGGAAAAAAGAGCTTCGATACTCGCGCAGCAATGCCGAAGCGCTCACGCGCGATGTCGACGAATGCTTTCGCTTCCTCTGGGAAAACCGCGATCCGCTGGGAATTACGGAGCGCGGCTACACCCAGGTCGTATCGCTCGACACTTCGCTGCGGATCGATCCCGACGGCATCCCGTTTCGCGAAACGATATGCCAATATGTCCAGCTCGGCCATTTTTTCGGAGCCGAGCTCATGAGCATCTGCAAGATCGATCCGCTTCCCGACGGATTTACGACCAAATCGAGTGCCGACCTGTTCGGCGGCGGGGTCGTCGTGTTCGACCAATATGGGCGCGTAAAATATCACATCGGAAACGGCCTGATCGATGGGAGCCGGCAGAAGCGGCGCCTGGAATATCTGCGCGATACCGGCCAGCTTCGCGTGCAGCGGGGGGACGAGCGAAACCGGTTCGCCAATCTGCACCTCGCCCGGATAGGAGGGTGAGGCCGTGACGAAGCCGGTGACCGCAACCATCCGCGCCTATCAGATGGGCTTTGGCGACTGTTTCCTGTTGAGCTTCGCCTATGACGACGACAGCGCCAGGCATATTCTGATCGATTTCGGCAGTACGGGCATGCCCGGCGACACCCAGGTCAGCCTGGACGATGTGGCGGCGGACATCGCGCGGGAATGCGGCGGGGCGCTGGACATTGTCGTCGCGACGCACCGCCACAAGGATCATATCAGCGGCTTCGCGACCAAGGCGAACGGCCGGGGATCGGGCGACGTCATCCGCGGCCTCCATCCCAAGCGCGTGATCCAGCCCTGGACCGAGGCGCCCGAGGCGCCCGAAGGATGGGAAGGTCCGGCGGGATCCACCCCCGCGCACGCCTTTGCCCGGCAACGCGCATCGCTGGACGATATGCACGCCGTGGCGCAGGCGGTGGTCGATCGCCTGGACCGCGAAGGCGGCTTCAATTCGCGATGGCCCCTGGCCGACCGGCTCCGCTTCGTGGGCGAGGATAATATCAAGAATGTGTCGGCCGTGAAAAATCTGATGACGATGGCCGGCTCCCCCGAGAAGAATATTTACGTCTATCACGGCTGCGATCTGGATCTGTCCGCGATCCTGCCCAATGTGAAGGTCCATGTGCTGGGGCCGCCGACGTTGAAGCAGTCGGAAACGATCAAGACCTATGCGAAGAACTCGGCGGACTATTGGCTGAAGGCCCGGCAGCTGACGGGGCTTGCCGCGACGAAGGACGTCGGCGCGAGCAAGACGAGCATGCTCTTTCCGGACCTCAAGCGCAGGGACAGCTTTCGGCAAAGCAAGCTGCCCACCGAAATGCGATGGGTCGCCGAACGGGTCGACATCGCCGAACAGGACCAGATGCTGGGCATCGTCACCGCGCTCGACAATGTCATGAACAACAGCAGCGTCATCCTGTTGTTCGAGGCCGGCAACAAGAAGCTGCTCTTCCCCGGCGACGCGCAACTGGAAAACTGGAACTATGCGCTGCAATCGGCGCTCGCGCCCCTGCTCGACGATGTCGATCTGTACAAGGTCGGCCATCATGGCAGCCTCAACGCAACCCCCAAGTCGATGTGGAATCGATTCCAAAAGCGCGGCAAGGCGAGCAAGCCGGGCCGCCTGAAGACCGTCATGTCGACCATGGCCGGCAAGCATGGCGGCAAGAACGGCGCGCCGACCGAGGTCCCCCGCATTCCCCTGGTCAATGAGTTGAAAGCGAACAGCACGCTGTTCAACACGCAGGACCTTCAGCCGGCCGAGCTCTGCCAGATCATCACCATCGACCTGCGATAGGCGGCGCCATGGCCCGAAACATCGTCCTCTGCTGCGACGGCACGTCGAACCAGTTCTCCAAGGATCGAACGAGCGTCATCAAGCTGTTTCACGCGCTCGTCAAAAACGACGACACGCAGCTCGTCTATTATCATCCCGGCATCGGTACGCGGGCCCCCAACGGGGTGGGGACGAAGACGGGCGGCTGGATCGGGCGAACCGCCGGGCTCGTCTTCGGCTATCGCCTCCAGGACGATATCACCGACGCCTATCGCTTCCTCATGAACCATTATCAGGAGGGCGACCGGGTCTATATCTTCGGGTTCAGTCGCGGCGCGTATACGGCGCGTGTCGTCAGCGCGATGCTGCATCTTTATGGTCTTGCCATGCGGGGCAACGACCCGCTGGTGCCCTATGCCGTCGAAATGCTGTGGGCGCTGGCCACCGCGAAAGAGGGCGCTCCCCATTCGGCGGCGAAGCAACTCGCGCGCGATTTCAAACGGACGATCTCCAGCCGCACGTGCAAGACGCATTTCCTGGGCGTGTGGGACACGGTCAATTCGGTCGGCTGGATCGGAAGCCCGCTGACGATCCCGTTCGGGCGGGACAATCCCGACGTCGCGATCGTGCGCCACGCAAAGGCGTTGGACGAACGGCGCGGCTTCTTCCGCGTCAACTGGTTCAAGGAAGACGGGCGCCGCGATATCCAGGAGGTCTGGTTTCCCGGGACGCACTGCGACGTCGGCGGCGGCTGGCCCGAAGCCGAGAGCGGCATGTCCAAATATCCACTCGCCTGGATGGCGGCAGAGGCCGCGAAGGCGGGCCTGCTGATCGACCCATCCCGTCTGGATGAGGTGCTGGGACGTTCCTCCGCTCCCTATGCACCGGCCAGCCCGACCGCCAAGCTGCACTACGGCATGGGCCTTTTATGGCCGCTGGCGGAGATCATCCCGAAAAAACATTGGAGCTTCAAGAAACAGGACTGGGAATGGCGCGCCAACCTGTTCCGCCGCCGATCACTCCCCACCATCCCGGTCGTGCACGACGTCGCGTGGGACATTCCCGGCTATGCGGTACCGAAAGGAGCGGTCAGACTCTCCGAAGCGTTCCCCTGAAATCGGGTCCCGTAAAATCGGGTCCCGATCGGTCTACGGGAGCGGGCTCAACGTGGAGACCGCCGGTTACCACCTGTTGGTACGCGCCCATCGGTCGACGATCCGGTCGCCGCCTGCAACCACCCAATAGTCCTCATAGGCCGCCGCCGTCATGTCCGCGTGATTGGGCAATATCCGAAGACGGCCACCTATCGGGAATTGCTCGAAGGCCAGTGGCGATCCGTCCATCGACGTCACCAAGCCAAGTTCCTGGCTGACCGTTGCGACGTGAAGCCCCTGCAAGATCGCGCCCTCCTCGTCGCACACCAGCCCAAAACCGGCATCGAATGAACGCCCCTGCGTGCTGCGATCCTTCGACAGGGCGAGGCCGCCGGCATCGATAGTGAGGCGGTTCAGATCAGGGTTTGCGCCAATGACGGTGGTCAGCACGGTCAGGGCGATGTCTGTCTGCGCACAGGCACCGATGCCCGCCTGGAACAGGTCCTGGAAGGTGTAGACGCCGCAGCGCGCCTCCGTGACGCCCGTCAGATTATGGGCATGCAACACGGCGGGGGTCGAGCCGAAGCTGAGTCCCGGGCAGTCGATCCCCTTCGCTTCCAGCCATCGCGCCGTCTCAACAAGCGCCCGGCGATGCGATTCGGTCAGCGCGGCGGCGGACTGGGTATCGGGGCAATTATAGGATGCGCCGCCATAGGACATGAGCCCTGCGAAGCGCAGTGACGGATCGGTCGCGATGAAGCGGACCAAGGCTTCGAAGTCCGGGTGCGACGGCTCGATGCCGGTCCTGTAATGATCGACGTCGATTTCGACCCACAGCGTCAGCACGGCGCCGCATTCGCGCGCGGCATGCGCGGTCGCACGGGCGGCAGCGAGCGAATCGGTAAGGAGCGACAAGGCCACCCCGGCTTCCACCAGCTTGGCGGCACGGGCGACTTTGTGCGGATCGATCGGCACCGCATAGAAAATATCGCCATAGCCCGCCTCGGCCAGATATTCGGCCTCCTGCAGCGTCGACACGGTAAATCCCGCAGCGCCTGCTGCGGCGAGGCGCGCGGCGACTGGCAGCGACTTGGGCGTCTTGACGTGCGGGCGAAGTCCGACCCCCAGTTCGCGGCAACGATCGGCCATGCGAACGATATTGCGGTCGAGCGTCGGCAGGTCGAGCACAAGCGATGGCGTCGCAACCTGTCCCAGCCTTGCGGGCTGGCCCGCCGCCTTTGTGTCGTCTTGCGTCCTCATATCTGTTGCTCCCTGCTGCAGGCTTCGGCCGGTGTTCCGCATCCGCTTGCCCGATAGGCGCAATAGTGCCGAAATTTGTTCGGCACGCCACGCGAACGGGCGGCAACTATTCGGCGCAAGCTTCCTATCATTCCCAGGCCCGCGGCGATCCGGGACACGAGGGAAAGGGAAGTTCATGGCGACACAGGGGCGCAACCCGCCGGGCGTCTACCTGCTCTCGGCAACCGAGATGTGGGAGCGCTTCAGCTATTATGCCCTCGCCGGCCTGCTGGCGCTGTTTCTCTCCGCGCCGATCGCCGACGGCGGCTTTGGATGGCGCCCCGAACAGGCGGTCCAACTGTTCGGTCTGGTCAGCGGCCTCGCCTTCGCGACACCGGCGATTGGTGGATGGCTGGTAAGCCGTTGGATCGGCGAACAGACCGCAATCCTCGCGGGCGGCATCGCGATCGCATTCGGGCAGATCGCGCTCGCTTTCGTGGCCGCGCGGGGCCCCGGCGCCGATGGCTCCATCCCGCTTTTCTGGACGGCGCTCGCGGCGATCGTCGGCGGCACCGCGCTGCTCAAACCGGCGGTCTCGGCCGCCGTCGGCCTGCTCTATGCCCCCCGCGATGCACGGCGTGGGTCCGGCTATGCCATTTTCATGACCGGCGTCTGGGCCGGCTCCTTTCTGTCGAACTTAATCGCCGGATCGATCGGCGAATGGTTCGGCTGGCATTGGGGATTTCTGACTGCCGGCGCCGGGATGGCTTTCGGAACCCTGTTGTTCGTCGGGTTTCGCGGACGCTGGCTGGTCGAATTGCGCCCGCCCGCGGCGACGAATGCCGAGCCTGCCCAGGCAAAGCCGCCACTGACACGGGATCAGCGCACCGCGCTGGGCGGGCTGGCGCTCATCAGCCTTTTCACGGTCGCCTATGCGACGCTCTTTTATCAGAAGGGCGGCTTCCTCAACCTGCTGGTAAAGGGCGACGTGGACCGTATGATCGGCGCCTTCACGGTCCCGGCGACCTGGTTTCTCAGCATCAGTACCGGGGTGTTCATCCTGGCAACGCCGGTTTTCGCGGCGCTGTGGAACCACCGGATCGCGCGCGGAGGCACCGCGCCGGACGTCTGCATCAGCCTGGTCATCGGCCTTGCGCTGCTCGCCGGCGGATATGCGATGTTCGCCGCCGGATACGCGTTTTCGGACGGCGCAGCCGTGCCGATGCTATGGTTTGTCGCGGGCTATATCTTCTTCGGTCTCGCCGACATCTTTATCTGGCCGCCCCAGATCGCGCTCGCGAGCACGCTGGCGCCACCCCACCTCGCTAGCTTCGTCATCGGCCTCTGGTATGTCTCGATCGGCGTGGGCAGCTATGCCTCCGGGCTGGTCGGCGCATCGTTGGTGGGTAGCCCTCCCCTGTACGCGCTGGTCGGGCTGGGTGCGACGATCGGGATTTTCTCGCTCGCCGCCCTGGCGGCGCGGCCTGCCCTCCTCTCCCGCATCAATCAAGGAAGCGATCGCCCATGACGCGCGCAATGCATTTCGACGAGATCGAATATGGGCGGCGCCAGACGAAAGTTCGTCAGGCGATGGCCGCACGCGGCATCGACCTGCTCGTCGTGTCGGACCCCTGCAACCTCTATTATCTGAGCGGCTATGACGCCTGGTCCTTCTATGTGCCGCAAGTCCTGTTGCTGGGTATCGAGGACCGGCCGGTGTGGATCGGCCGGGCGATGGACGCAGCGGGCGCCGCGATCACGACGCGCCTGCCCGCCGACGACATCCGCGCCTATGGCGACGAATATGTCCAGTCGGCAACGCGGCATCCGGTCGATTTCATCGTCGAGGAAATCAAGGCGCGCGGTTGGCGATCGGCGCGGATCGGACTGGAGATCGGCAATTATTATCTGGGCGCGCGGGCCTATCTCGCCTTTGCCGACGCCTTTGCGTCCGACAAGATCGTCGATGCCAGCCTGCTGGTGAACTGGGTACGGTCGGTCAAGTCGCCCGCCGAACTGGATTATATGCGGCAGGCCGCGCGCATCGTCGAAGGCGCGATGCAGGCCGCCTATGACATCATCCGCCCCGGCGTCCGCGAATGCGACGCGGCGGCGGAAATCTATCGTGCACTGATCGGCGGCACGGCGGAATATGGCGGCAATTACGCGAGCAGTCCGCCCCTGATGCCTTCGGGCGATCAGGTCCACACCCCGCATCTGTCGTGGACCGACCAGCCCTATCGGCCGGGAGCGCAGGTCAATCTGGAGCTGGTCGCCTCACGGCATCGCTATCACACGCCGCTGGGCCGTTCGGTCCTGCTGGGCGAGGCTTCGCCGGAGATGCGGCGGCTGGAGGCCGCGCTGTGCGACGGGATCGAAGCGGCGCTCGCCTTCATCCGGCCCGGCGTCACCGCGGCGGAGATCGACGCGACATGGCAGGCGGCGGCTGGCCGCCACGGCATCCAGAAGGCCGCGCGGTGCGGCTATTCGATCGGCATCGCCTATCCGCCGACCTTCGGCGAACAGACGATCAGCATCCGTCCGGGCGACCAGACGGTCATGCAGCCGGGCATGACTTTGCATCTGATGCCCGCCGTATGGCTGGGGTCGGAAAGCCTGGTGATGACCGAGCCCTTCGTCGTGACCGACGAGGGCGCCGAATGCCTGTGCCGCTTCCCGAGGCGCCTCGAGGTCATCCGTTGATCGCCGCCGTCCTGCTTGCGGCAGCGACCGCCGGGGCGTGCCCGATCGACGAGCGAATGGCGCGCGCCGAACGCCTGACGCCGGAGGCTCTGGCGCCGCTTACGGACGGCGTCCCGACGCAGCGCGGCTACCGCCCCGGCGGCTCCGGCCTGGCGCCCTATGCCGACGTTCACTGGATCGACACCCAACGCTTCTGGTACGAAACGAAGCGCAAGGGCGCGCGCGAGATCGTCGTCGTCGATCCGCTTTCGGGAGGGCGCAGGGTCCTTCCCGTCGCGGGAAGCGGGCCGGTGCGGTTCGACCCTGCCTCGGGCGTCGTCGTACCGGACGCCGCGCCATCGTCGCCGGCGGCGGTTTCGCCCGATGGCCGCTTCAGCGCCTGGGTAACGGCCCATGATCTGTGGGTGGCGGCAAAGGGGGCTCGCAAACGTCAGATCACGCGCGATGGCGGGCCGTGGTACAGTTTCGACCCCGGCCTGGCGCGCAGCAACCCCGTCGAAAGCGACGCTTCGGGCGCCGCGCCGCGCGTCCACTGGATCGGGACGGGGCCGTGGTTCTGGATCGAACGGCTCGACCAGCGGCGTGTCCGCGACATCTGGCTCGCCGATACGCTCGCGGCCGAAGGACCGACGGTCCGACGGCAAAAAATGCCCTATCCGGGCGACAGCGAATTGCCGCGGCCGGAGATCTGGCTGGCGAACGCCGAAAGCGGGGGCGCGCATCGCATCGCCGCCGATGGTTGGGACTATCTGGGCAATATGGACATCGGGATGGGCGGGATCGCGCCGTCCCGCGACGGGCGCCAGCTGTTGTTCATGCGCCTGAACCGCGGCTACGACCGGATCGAGCTTGCCGCCGCGACGGTGGCCGACGGGCGCGTGCGGACCCTGCTTCGCGAACCGCCGGGCGCGTCGGGGGTGCGCTATCCGGAATTCGCCGAGCTGGCGGACGGTTTCCTGTGGAAATCCGACCGCGACGGCTGGGCGCATTATTATCGCTATGACCGATCGGGCCGGCTGATCCGGCAGGTGACGCAAGGCGCCTTTTCGGTGGACCGGATCGTGCACGTCGACGAAGCGCGCGGCGAGATGCTGTTCACCGCCTTTGCCGATACCAAGGGCAGCAGCGGCCGATCGCAATTGCACCGCGTCCGGCTCGACGGCAGCGACCTGCGCCGCATCGACCAGGACGACGCGACGCATATCGTCCAGGCCAGCCCCGACGGCGCCTTCATCGTCGACACGGTCGTCCGCCCCGACGCGATGCCGAAGATGCTGCTCCGCGACCGCGAGGGGCGCCAACTGGCGCTGCTGGAGGAAGCCGATCGCGACGCATTCGAACGGCAGGGTTGGCGCCCCCCGATTCCGCTCGATCTGGTCGCCGCCGACGGGCGGGAGCGGATCGAGGGGATGATGTGGCTGCCGCCGTCTCTGGACAGGGCCGCCCGCCTTCCCGTGATCGTCCAGGCCTATCCCGGCCCGTCGAACGATGTCGTGCCGACCGGCTTCGTGCCCGCGCACCCCAATGCCGCGCTGGCCGAACTCGGCTTTGCGGTCGTCACCTTCGGCCAGCGCGGCGGCGCGCCCACGCGTGGCAAAACCTATCAATTTTTTGCGCGCGAGCCGGGCCGGATGCGCGACTATCCGATTGCCGACAATGCCGCGGCGCTGACGCAACTGGCGCAACGCTTTCCATTCGTCGATCTCGACCGGGTCGGCATCTGGGGCCGGTCGGGCGGCGGTTTCATGGCCACGACCGCGATGCTGCAGCGCCCCGACCTCTACAAGGTCGGCGTCGCGATCGCGGGAAACCACGACAATAATATCTATGAGCAGAATTCGACCGAGTTCAATTTCGGCCGCTCGCCAGATCCCTATCCGACGAACGCCGCGATCGCGGGGCAGCTACGCGGCAAGCTGTTGCTGGTGCATGGCGACATGGACGAGGATGTCCATGTCGCGCACAGCCTGCGGCTCGTCCGAAGCCTGATCGATGCCGGCAAGCGCTTCGACCTGCTCATCCTGCCGGGCGAAGGTCATTCGGACTATAGGCCGGCGACCGAACGCTATCTGCGCCAGCGGACGTGGGACTATTTCCTTCAGCATCTCCTCGGGCTTCCAGCCTGCGAGGGCGCCGACCTTGGCGCGCCGACCGGCGCCGCACATCCATAGGAGTTCGACAATGACCATCACGCGCCGCGCGCGCCATATCCTCGTCGCCGGCCTGGCGGCGCTTCTGCTTCCGACCTCCGCCCATGCCGAAGAGCGGCAACTGGTGCTGCGAAACGTCACGGTCATAGATCCGGCGGCGACGACCGCCGACGGCGCGCGACTGGAGGGACGGACCATCGTGATCGCGGGTTCGCGCATCGAAGCGATCCTTCCCCCCGAAAGCCCCGTACCGGCCGATGCACACATCGTCGACGCCGCCGGAAAGTTCGCGGTGCCCGCCTTTTGGGACATGCATGCGCATGTTCCCGGCGATCCCGTTCGGGCGCGCGCCGCGCTGCATATGCAGTTCGCCAACGGCGTGCTGCATATGCGCGACATGGGAACCGACCTGTCGCTGGCCGAGATCAAACAGCTCATGGCCGCGACGGCAAGGCGCGACGCGCCGCTCGCGCGGATCATCGCCACGCCCTGGCACATCGCCGACGGACGCGACGAGCGCCGCACCCCGACCGGCGGAGATGCAGCGCGGTTCCAGATCGAGAACAAGCGTGAGGCGAACGGCCTGGTCGATTTCGTCCATCGACAGGGGATCAATTTCCTCAAGCCTTATGATTCGATGTCAGCGGAGAGCTTTCGCGCGCTTGCCAAAGCAGCCCGAAAGCAGGGCATCGCGGTGAGCGGCCATATCCCCCGACAGATTACGGTCAGCGAGGCGATCGCGCTCGGCCAGGTGGCGATCGAACATGCGCAGTCGCTGACCTGGGCCTGCGCGCCGATACCCGATACCGTACGGCGCGACTATTATCTGGCGGATCCCAGGCGGCGCTTCGAACGCAACCTCGCTTACCCAGCCTTCGCCGCCTTCACCGCCGATACGGTCGATCGTTATGACGAAACCGCATGCCGGGCGTTGCTGAAGACGATGGCGGAACGACAGGTTCGCTATGTTCCCACGCTGGTTACGCGGCGCTTCGACGTTCTCGCGGCTTTCCGCGAGTATCGCGACGATCCGCTGCTCGCCTATATCGACGCGGACACCCGCAAGGACTGGGCTCGCGACGCCGCCAACTATGCCGCGCTCGATACGGCGACGCGCGTGGCGCTGTATCGCTTCCTGCTCCATGCGATGGCGCTGACGGTGGAGGCCCATCGCGCGGGGGTCCCGATTCTGGTCGGCTCGGATTCGCCGGATTCCTACATATTCCCCGGTTTCTCGTACCATCTTGAAATGGAGATGCTCGCCGAAGCCGGCCTGCCGCCGCTCGCCATACTCAAGGCAGCAACGCTGGAGGCGGCCCGGTTCGCGAAGGACGAAGCGGACTACGGCACCATCGCGCCGAACCGCGTGGCCGACATATTGCTTCTCGATGCCGATCCGCTTGCGGACATATCGAACACGCGCCGTATCGATGCGGTCATCGCGGCAGGCAAATATTGGGATCGCGCAGCACTCGACGCGCTTCTGGCGGACGCTCGCGCCACGGCCGCAAGCGCCGGAAGCGACCGCGAATGACACCCGACATCGCCCATGCCGCCGCCCACAGCTTTGCCGCCAGCTATCAAGAGGCTCGCGGTCGTTTTCTCGCAGCAACAAGCGGCACCTCGCGAGCCTATGCCCTCGATGCGCCCGGCCCCGATGGCGAAATACTCCATACCGATTGCTGCTGGATCGGTCCGCCCGATGCGGAACGGGTGATCGTCATCCTTTCGGCGACGCACGGGATCGAGGGCTATTGCGGATCGGGCGTGCAGGTCGACTGGCTGACCTCCGACGCACGGGCGCGGCTGGCCGAGGATCAGGCCGTCCTGCTTGTCCACGGGCTGAACGCCCATGGCTTTGCCTGGGATCGCCGCGTCACCGAGGAGGGATGCGACCTCAACCGCAACTGCATCGATTTCGCCCGGACGGTTCCAGCCAATCCCGCCTATGAGGAATTGGCCCCGTTTCTCGTTCCGCCTGCGCTCGACTCGGCAACGCTGGCAAAGGCCGAACACGCGCTCGGCGCCTATCGCGACACACACGGCCAGCGCGCGTTCGACATCGCGGTCAAGAGCGGACAATATGGCGACCGCTTCGGCATGTTCTTCGGCGGCACCGGTCCGTCGTCGGCGCGACTGCTGCTCGAACAGATTATCGGCGACTATCGGCTGACCGAACGGCGTTTCGTCACGATCCTCGACATCCACACGGGCCTTGGCCCCTTCGGCTATGGCGAACCGCAGAGCGAGCATGATCCGGCGAGCCTTTCGCACCGGCTGGCCGCCGATCTGTTCGGCCCTTCGCTGACCTCGCCCGATCTCGGTTCTTCGTTCGCGGTGCCCGTGACGGGAACGCTGCAGATGCTGTGGGAGCGTTTTCTGGGCGACGGCAATCATGTCTATATCTGCCTCGAATATGGCGTTTTCGAGCAGGCGGGAAACCGCGCGGCGTATCGCCTCGATCATTGGCACCACCGCTATGGCGGCGGCGATCCACACAGCGAGCAAGGGCAACGCGTCCGCAAGACGATGCGCGATCAATTCTACTCCGACCGCCAAGACTGGCGCGAGATGATCATATTCAGAGCGCGACAGATTTTCGGTCAGGCACTCGCAGCGGGCGCCTGATAATGACCGACAAGATCGCGAACCGGCTTCCCTTACGCTGACGATTATTCGGACCAGCGGAGCCATCGCCGGACGAACGACGTGTCGCACCATGCGATGGAACGCCGGTGAAGGAGGACAAGACATGATGCCGGTAAATTTTGACGATGTGGCCGCGGCGGCGCGGCGGGTCGCGCCGCATGTGCACCGTACGCCGGTGCTGCGTTCGCGCCGCCTGAACGAGATACTTGGCGTCGACCTTGCCCTGAAATGCGAAAACCTGCAGCGGATCGGCGCTTTCAAGGCGCGGGGCGCGCATAATGCCGTTCTGTCGTTGGACGACGATCAGGCGGCGCGAGGCGTCGTCACCCATTCGTCGGGCAATCATGCCGCAGCGCTCTCGCTCGCCGCCGCAACACGCGGGATTCGCGCCGACATCGTGATGCCCGAGAATGCGCCGCGGGCGAAAGTCGAATCGGTGCGCCGGCTCGGCGGCCATGTCATAATGTGCGAACCGACGATCGCGGCACGCGAAGCCGCGGCCGAAGCGATCGTCGCGGCGACCGGGGCAACGCTCGTCCATCCCTATGACGATCCGCGCGTGATCGCCGGACAGGCCACGGCGGCAGTCGAACTGATCGAAGACTGCCCCGACCTCGACGCGATTACCGCACCCGTCGGCGGCGGCGGGCTGATGGCGGGCACCGCGATCGCGGCGCGGCACATGCGCCCCTCGATCCGGATTGTCGCGACCGAACCCGAACAGGCGGACGATGCCTGGCGGTCCTGGTCGACGGGGGTCTGGACCGCCGGCGACCCGCCGAACACCGTTGCCGACGGACTTCGCACCACCGTCGGGCATAACGGCCTTCCCATCCTGCAGGCATTGCTCGACGACTTCGTGACGGTGAGCGAAGCAGGCATCGTTGCGGCGATGCGACTGGTCTGGGAAACGACCAAGCTGGTGATCGAGCCGAGTTCGGCGGTGCCGGTCGCGGCGCTCATGGAGCGCAAGGGCGGCATGCAGGGCCTGCGCGTCGGGTTGATCCTGACCGGCGGCAATGTCGATCTCGACCAGTTGCCGTGGCAGTGATCCACCCTTCGCCCCCGGCCGTTCGGATCGACACGATCGAGGCATTCGCCAGCAACCGCGATGCCGCGGCGCTCGTCTGGTCCGTCGGACAGCCGTCGGGCACCTTTCTCGATGCCGTGACACTGGACGCCGTCGAGGATGCCCGGCGCCGCTTCGAACGCTTTGCGCCGCTGTTGAGTCGGCTCTTTCCGGCGGAACAATGGGACGGACGGATCGCCTCGCCGCTCATCAACCTGTCCGACGGCGAGGAAGGCCCGCCTCTATGGGTGAAATGCGACCATGCGCTGCCGATCGCCGGTTCGGTCAAGGCGCGCGGCGGCATTCACGAGGTACTGAAATATGTCGAAAGGATTGCGCAGCGGCACGGCATCGATCCAGACGACCCGCATTTCGCGCAGCGGCTGCTCGATCCGGACGCGAAACACTGGCTTTCGACCCACCATCTGCTCGTCGGGAGCACCGGAAATCTGGGCTATGGCGTCGGCGTCGCGGCGCGCGCCTTCGGACTCGCCGCCGAAGTCCATATGTCGAGCGATGCGAAAGCCTGGAAGAAGGAACGGCTTCGCTCCTTTGGCGTCACAGTGGTCGAACATGACGGGGACTTCACCGAAGCCGTGGCGGAAGCGCGTCGATCGGCAGCGGACCGGCCCGCATGTCATTTCGTCGATGACGAAAATTCGCGCGATCTTCTCACGGGATATGCCGTCGCCGCGCGCGAACTGGCCGACCAGCTAGACGAGGCGGGCGTCCGCCCCTCTCCGGACACCCCCCTCGTCGTCTATATTCCCTGCGGCGTCGGCGGCGCGGCAGGAGGAATCGCACTCGGTCTGAAGGCGATTTTCGGGACGTCGGTGCGCGTCGTCGTCGTCGAACCCATGGCATCCGCGTGCATGATGGCGGCACGGCTGAACGGCAATCGGGCCGTGCCGGTCTATGATTTTGGCAGGGACAATCAGACTATCGCCGATGGACTTGCCGTTCCCTGCGCTTCGCAACTCGTGCTCGATGTTGCGGCGTCCTGCCTCGATGCCGCGGTCGCGATCGACGACGCCGCGATGACCGACTGGGCGCGCGAACTATGGACGCGAGCCGCCCTCAAGCTGGAACCGTCGGCGGCGGCCGGCTTCGCTGCGCGGATTCCATTCCGCTCCCTGGCGGGTGACGCACTCGACGGCGCTACCGAGCTCGTGTGGACGACAGGGGGCCAGCTCATGCCCGACGACGAATTCTCCAAATTCCTGGGCCGATAAAGCGACCGTCGGACGACTCCCGGCCAAGCTGGCTGCCGCCCGGCGAGCCAGATCGGCAGGGTCCGTCACCTGACAAAGCGAGATAAACGACGGAAACACCCGTCCAGTTTCGTCGATTTTTCGGCGGACTTCGGATTAGCATCGCCGTCACTTGCATTGCCGCGAGCCGGCGAGGACCTCGTCGCGGGAGCAACAAATCCGCGGTGCGGTTCCGCTGCAGGCCCAATCGAGGAAGCCAGATGATCCATATTGTTGACGCCGAAGTTGCCCAGCGGCTCGTGACGCAGGAAGCGGCAATCGCGCTTGTTCGTCAATGCCTCGCCGATCTCGACAGCGGCACGTCCCTGTCCTTCCCCTCGGTACGCGGGCACGGGAGCGACCCGTCGACACGATTCGGCGTAAAGTCCGGCTTTGACGCGCGCCGCGGTCTCCCCGGATTGAAGGTGGGCAGTTACTGGCCGGGCAATGCCGCACGCGGTTTGCCCAATCACGGATCGACCACGCTGTTGCTGGACGACGCGACGGGATTTCCGATCGCGCTCGTCGCCGCCACCTATCTCAACGCGCTGCGCACGGCCGCTTCGGACGCCGTCGCCGTCGAGGCGCTCGCCAGACCGGACGCATCGGTTCTCGCTCTCTTTGGCACCGGCAATCAGGTGTTTCACGAGGCGTTGGCCATTGCGCATGTCCGCTCGCTCTCGCACATATTCGTGTGCGGGCGCTCGCCGGACAAGGCGGCGGAGCTTGTCTCTCGGCTCCGCGAGGCCGATCTCCCCGCCGACGTTTCGAGCGCATCCGAGGCGCTGGCCCGCGCAGACATCGTCGTAACGGCCACGGCATCGCGCGAACCGCTGTTCGAAGACCGCGACATACGGCCCGGCACCCACGTCTCCGCGATGGGAGCGGACGGCCCCGGAAAGCAGGAGCTTCCGCCGTCGCTCGCCCGGCGCGCCGGCCTGTACGCCGATACGCTCGAGCAATGTTTCACGATCGGCGAATTCCAGTATCTTGCGGCGACCGCCGAACAGGAGCGGGTCGCGACGATCGGTGCCGTTCTCAACGGGCGCGCCGAGGGCAGAACCTCCGACGAACAGATCACGATCTATGACAGTTCGGGTATCGCGCTGCAGGATATCGCGGTGGCGGCTTATGTCTTCGAGCGTGCCCTGGCGCTGGGGATGACGATGAAGGCAGCCGTATGAGCGCGAAGCATTCAGCCCCGGTCGCGAACGCCGCGCGCGACGGATTCCTCAAGCGATGGGTTCGCCTTTCGACGCTGTTGCTTGCAACGACGGCCTTTGCCGGAAGCGCACATGGCGACGAAGGCATGTGGCTGATCGATCAAACCGCCGGCTACGCATCCATCGCGCCCGACAGTTCCGAAAAGGTGACGTTGCCCCTTGGGGCGGTGACGGCGCTCGGCAGTTGCACCGCTTCGTTCGTGAGTAGCGCCGGCCTGCTGCTGACCAACCATCACTGCCTGTCGGGTTCGGTGCAGTATAATAGCGCGCCCGACCGCAACTATTGGACCAACGGTTTCGTCGCCCGCGAGCGCCGGGACGAATTGCCCGCGGCGCCCGGCACGCGCATCCATGTGATCGAACAGTGGCGCGAGGTTACGCGCGAACTCGATGCCGGGACCGCCGGACTGGCGAAAAAGCAAAGGGAAAAGCTGGTCGAAAGCCGGCGCAAGGCCCTGCTCGCGCCATGCGAAAGCCTGCCCGGAAGGCGCTGTTATATCCGGAGCTATTGGGGCGGCACCCGTCAATATTTCGAACAGCGCCTGGAATTGCAGGACATCCGGCTGGTCTACGCGCCCGCGGCCGGTCTCGGCGATTTCGGCGGCGACACCGACAATTGGAACTGGCCGCGCCATAGTGGCGATTTCGGCTTCTATCGGGCCTATGTCGCTCCCGACGGCACGCCAGCGCCTTATGCAGCAGGGAATATTCCCTACACGCCCCCGGCCGTGCTGACCGTTTCGCGCGAAGGCGTGTCGGAGGGTGAACCGGTGTGGACGGCAGGTTTCCCGGTCTCGACCAACCGCCTCGCCACGGCCGCCGAGGCGACCTTCGACCTCAGCCGATACGAGCCTGCCTGGCTGGCGCTTCTCAAGGATTACGAGGCTCAGATCGTCGCCGCTACGGCCGGGCAAGCCGAGAAGCAGATGCGCTATGCGAACATTCTCGACAACGCCAGCAACTATCGCAAGAAGCTGATCGGCAGCCTGGCCGGCGCCGAAGCGGCCAACGTACCCGCACGCAAGCAGGCGTTCGAAGCCGCCTTGCAACGATGGGCCAAAGGCAAGGCCGGCCAAGACAAGCTCGCACCGGCACTGGGCATATTGAATGCCGCCGCGTCCGAACGCGAAGCCATGCGACTATATTCGTTGCAGCGCAGCACCTTGGAACGCGCCCAATTGCTGCAAGCCGCGCGGGTCCTCTATCGATGGGCCAAAGAGCGCGGCAAAGCCGACGCGGATCGCGCCGCGGGCTTTCGCGACGCCGATCGCCAGCTCGTCTCCGACCGGCTCCGCCGCATCCAGAGCCGCTTCGACGCCTTGGTCGACCGGAGCTTGTTCGAGCGCGCGCTGGAAGAGTATCACAAGCTTCCCGCCAGCGAGCGGAGCCAGGCGTTCGAGACGCACGTAGGCGCGATGGATCTCGACCAGGTCTATTCGGCAACGCGCCTTGGAAATCTGGACGATCGACTGGCGTGGCTCGACCAGCCCGCATCGGCGTTCGAACGGTCGACCGACCCGTTCATCCAGCTGGCAGTCACCCTCTATCCCGACGACGAGGCGCGCGAAGAAGCGTCGCGCGCGCTGTCGAAGCGAACCGAGGCGGCGCGTGACACATATCTTGCGGCCGTGGCAGCCTATCGCAACGCGGCCGGTATGCCCGCCTATCCCGATGCCGACGGCACGATGCGTATCAGCCGGGGCCGAATCGAAAGGCAGGTTCGCGACGGCGAAATATGGACACCCTTCACGACCGCGGTTGGCCTGCTGGAAAAGCAGCGCGGCGATGGCGACTTCAACGCGCCCGAGCGATTGGTCTCCGCCATTCGCGCGAGGGATTTCGGGGCCTATGCCGTGGCCGATACCGGACAGATGCCCGTGAACTTTCTTTCGAGCGCGGACATTACCAACGGCAATTCGGGATCGCCGACGCTCAACGCCAAAGGAGAAATCGTCGGCCTCGTCTTCGACGGGACAACCGATGGCGTGATATCCGACTGGTTCCACGTCGCCGAGCGGAACCGGACGATCCACGTCGATATCCGCTTCATCCTGTGGGTGATGGAAAAAGTCGATGGCGCCGGCCACATCGTCCGCGAGATGACCGGCCCCCAATAGCAACAAGGACTATCGGGGGCCGGCGCGCCTGTCCGTCGCCGACGGACAGGCGGACGGGAAGCGTCAGCCTGCCACCGTTTCGAAAACGATCGTACGGTGCAGATAAGGATGCGTGATCGTCAGATTGGCCGGACGCCCCGCCTCGCCGGGTTCAAACCCGACGTGAAAATAGATGGCGGACGGGCCGCGGACCGTACCCTGAAAAGTGCCGTCGCCGAGCGGTTTCAGTTCGGCGTCCCAAGCCGGGCCGGTGCTGGCGATCAGCTTTCCTTTCTCGACCCGGACGAAAAGCTTGCCGCAAAACGGGTGCTCATAAGTGCCGGTGAAGGACTTCAACGGCTTCGCCTCAGGGCCCTTGACGGCGAACAGCTTGTCAAAGACGTCCTTGTTTTCCGCAAGCTGTATGCGTTGCCGGGCGAGCGCCATCTGCGACCAGTCCGTCTTTTCCTCTCCGTAAAGAGCGTTCAGCGTTCGGCCGACCAGCGCTTCGGTCGCGCCGTTCTTGGACGCGAAATTGTTGATCATCACGACCACGGCGACCTTCGTCTTCGGATCCGCGATCATCAGGGTGGCGTAGCCCAGTTCGTCGCCCGAATGGCCGAAAAGCGTACGCCCGCGATAGGTATAGATCATCAGTCCCGAAGCATAGATGACGGGTTGAAGACCATCGCCGGAATCGTTGAATTCGGTTTCCCAGTTGGCCGGAAAATCTCCCCGGCGGACGATGGCGCTACGCCGCATTTCGCGGACGGCCAGGGCCGGAAGGACTTGGCGCCCGTCGATCTCGCCCATGTTCATAAGCAGTCGGGCCCAGCGCGCCATATCGCTGACCGAGGAAAAGATCGATTGGCCCGGATCGATCGCGGTGCGGTGGAAATGGGCCATCCGGTCGGTCAGGTCCGACGGGAGATAGGCAAGCGACCGATCGAGAGCGCGCTCCCATTGTACGTGCGGCGTCGCGACATTTGCCCGGTCGGGTACGGCGTCTTGGCCGATCTTGATCTTGTCGGACCAGCCGTCACCCGTCGGCAGGACATTGGCAGCCGCGATGAAATCGTCCGCATGGGCGTAGCTGTCATTCATTCCCGCGGGCGTCCAGATTTCCTCGTCGATATACTGACCCCACGGCTTTCCGCTCACCTTTTCGATGATCTGCGCGGCGGCGACATAGGTAATGCTGTTGTAATAGGTGCGATCGCGAAAGGGGACGGCCTGGTCGAGATGCGCCATGCGCTTGACAAGATCGGCTTCCGACAGGCCCGCGATTTCCTCCGGCCAATCGCCATAGGACGCAAGGCCGCTGCGATGTGAAAGCAGATCGCGGATGGTGATCGTGCGCGACAACCACGGGTCGGCGACCTTGAAGTCGGGGAGATATTTGACGACCGGCTCGTCGAGTTCGACCTTGCCCTCGGCCGCTAGCTTGGCGAGCGCGGCGGAGACAAAGGTCTTGGTGACCGAAGCAATGCCGAACATGGTTTTGTCAGTAACCGGCGTATTGCGATCATATTGACGCAGGCCGTAGGATCGCGTCGTGACCTTGTCGTCCTTGACGACCGCGATCGCTACGCCGGGTATGGACCAGTCGCGCCGGACCTGTTCGACGAAGGCGTCATATTCGGGGGAAAAGACCGGTTCCGCGGGCTGCGCATGGGCCTGTACTGCGCTCGCCATAACGGCGAACAGCGCGGCCGCCATCAGGCTTTTCGATCTCGACACCCGGCGATCGTCTATCATTGCTCTTATCCCCATCATTCTCTCCCGCCGGAGTGGCGCCCCATCGGCGACCTCGTGCGGCCTATTTCCCATGAAAAGTGACACTTATTCCGGTACGAAGGCGTCGACCGACCCGTTGCCGCGACCGTCGCCCGCATCGACCCCAACGAAGATCGCGTCGATCCGGCCAATGCCTTGTCGCTGTTCGGCCAGTCGGCGTTCGAATTCTTCGAAACGATCCTCACGAGCCACCGCCGGCGCCATCGCAATCGCAATCGCAATCGATGAGAAGGCGACAAGGCAGGATAGCGTTCGCACCTCAGAGCCAGAGCTTGAGGAGGCCGAGATCCACATTGCCCCCGGAAACCACGCAGAGCACCCGGTCGCCCAACATCTCCTCGCTCTCCGCAGAGAGAAGACCCGCCAACCCTGCTGCGCCCGCGGGTTCCGCCATCACCTTGCACCGCTGCATCAGCAACCGCATCGCCGCCAGAATCTGGTCGTCATCGATCGCGCGAACCGACCCGAACCGGCGACGGACAAGATCGAAACAGAGCGCCCCGGCGCTCGGTGCCGCCAGTCCGTCCGCGATCGTCGACACCGCTCCAAGCCGTATCGCCTCACCCTGTTCCAGGCTCCGCGTCATCGCAGCGGCGCCTTCCGGCTCGATGCCGTGAAGGCGCGCGGTGCTGCCGGTTTCGTCGAAAGCTCGAACGAGACCTCCAGCCATGCCGCCTCCGCCGATCCCGACGAATATGTCGGTCACGTCCGGCAGGTCTTCGACAATTTCCAGGCCAAGCGATGCGTGTCCAGCCATGAGAACGGCGTCGTCATAGGATGAAATGAAGGTGAGCCCCCGCTCGTGCGCGACCTCTTCACAGAAGCGGGCGGCCTCAGGCGGCGTGCCGTGGAGCAGCACTTCCGCGCCATAGCCTTGGGTCGCGGCCACCTTGGTCGGATTCGCGCTCGCTGCCATGACGACGCAGCTTTTGACGTCCTGTCTGGCGGCAGCCCATGCGAGCCCTTGCGCGGCGTTGCCGGCGGAAAAGGTAATCACTCCCCGTTCGCGCTGCTCGGGTGACAGATTCTGGATCGCCCAGGCCATACCCCGCGGCTTGTAGGATCCTGTCTTCTGGAACAGCTCCAGCTTCAGGAAGACCTCGCGGCCCGTCATCTCCGAAAGGCTGGTCGAGCGGACCAGCGGCGTGCGGTGGACATGGTCTTTGAGGAAGCGGTGTGCCGCCCTGACGTCGAGTGCTGTCGAATCCCCTACCATTGAACCGTCTCGCCAAGTTCGCGCTGCCGGGCTTCGGCAACGACATGATTGGCGCAGACGATATCCTGCGCGGGAATGCCCACCGACTTGTAGGCGGTGATTTCGTCTTCGGATCTCCGGCCGAGTTCCCGGCCGTCCAGGACGGCCCCGATCTCGCCCGCTATGTCGTCGCGGCAGAACAACCCTCGGTCGATGGCGGCAATGATATCACCGCCAAGCGACATCGCAGCCGGCATGGCGTCGACGAACAGACGCGCGCGCGCGAGCAGGAGCGGGTCGACCTCGATGGCATCGGCCGAACTCGACCCGACGATATTTACGTGCGCGCCGGGCGACACCCAGTCGGCAAGCAGAATCGGCTCCCGTGCCGCTGTGACCGTGCAGACGATATGCGCACCATCGACCGCGCTTTTCGCGTCCGGTGCAACCTCGATGTCGAGCGACCAACGCCGGGCGATCCTATCGGCCAGATGTTCGGCGCGGTCCTTTTTTCGGCCCCACAGGCGAAGGCTGCGGATCGGCCGGACCTGCATGATCGCCTCGATGTGCCGTTCGGCCTGCACGCCATAGCCGAGCACCGCGAGGATCGATGCGTCGGCACGCGCCAGTTGGTCGGTCGCGACCGCACTCGCCGCCGCGGTGCGCGTTCCCGTGATCTCCGCGCCGTCGATCAATGCCGTTGGAACTCCGTGCGCCTTGTCGAACAGCAGGATCAACGATTGATGCGACGCCAGACCGATCTGGTGATTTTCGGGATAGACGGCGGTGACTTTCGCGCCGAACAGCGGCTCATCGGGCAGGAGCCCGGGCATCAGGCCCAGCACCGCATGATCTGCGGTGGGCAGATCGACCATCCATCGCGTCGGCTGCACGGAACCGGGACGGGAGGTTGCGATCATGGCCTTGCGGACGAGTTCGATCGCCATCGTCATGTCGAGGGTTTCGCGCACGACCGCTCCGGGCAGAATCTTCAACACGCAATCAGTCCTTTATGTCCGGGATGGCCTGGCGCTCGAAACGCGGATCGGCCTCGATCTCGGCACGGCGAAACGGCAGTCGATAGCGGCCCTTCGCGGCATAAAGGTCGAGCTGGTCGAAATAGTAAGGCGAGGCAGGGTCACTCGACTGCCCATAGACAAGCAGCCCCTCTGCAACCGGACCGGCGTCGTCGAAGCCTATGCTCGCGATATAGCTGCCGCCGTCGAAGGGCTCGAAACCGATGCCGTCTACCGGTCGGGTCAGGTTGAGATTGAGCACGCCATCATACCAGTCGCCGCCGCTGACGGGCTTCAGCGCACCGTTGATCATGATCCGCTGTCCCTCGGCGATCGTCACGTCGGGCTTCAGGCCAAGCTTGGCGAGGGCGTCCACCGCGTCCCCCAGTGCGACGAAAAGTGCGGCTCGCGTTTGCGCATTCCCGATGGCCAGGCCGCGCGGGGTGGCAAGGGGATCGCGTTCGTCGAACGGCACCGAATAGACATCGGGGATCAGCCGCGCACGATTCCAGAATTCGCGGAACAGCAGCGCGCCCCGGCTGTCGAGATTGCTGTGACGGTCCCATTTGACAATGGTCTCGCAGGCGGCCGCCAGTCTTTCAGGCCTTTCGGCGAGGCCGCACAGCGCGATCGCGTCGTCCGCGAGCAGGATTCCCGAATAGTTGCGGTTGGACAGAATGAGATCGAGCCCGCGCTCAGGCGAATATCGATCCCCCGCGCGCAGCGTCCGCTCGATCGTCTGGAGCGCCTCCCGCGTCCGGAACCGCTGTCCGGTCGCAGCAGGTCCGAGGATAGGCGCCAGTTTCGGCCGAGCGGCTTGGGCGTTGATCAGCCAATAGCTGTCGTTGCTGTTGGACACATAGTCGCGTCGGCGCTCGGCGCGCATGGCGGAGGCCGGCAGAAACGCAGACCAGCGACACGAGGATAGATCGCCGCGCAGGACGTGGATGCGCGGCGCCAGTGCGGCTGCGGCGGTCGACGGCGCGCAACGTGCGCTCATATCCGCATCGATGCCGGGCACGCGGCCGATATCCGCATAGAGCGCATCGCCCGCCCGGTCGGCGGCGATTGTGTTCACCCAAGGAATGGCGAGCCGGTCACGCAGCGCGGTGTCGATCGCTTCGACCGATCCACTTTCCGCCAGGCGCAGCCAGGTCTCGACGAGATCGACATTGTGGCGATTGGCGTCCGACAGCGCATAGGCATGGCGCCCCGACCATCCGAGACCATATTCGCCAGCCGCGACGACAGGCCCGAGCCGCGACCACCAGGATTTATGGATGTCGCGGCCGACCGTGCCATCGGGATTGCGGACCGGAATGGCGACATCGCGCTGTTCTAGCCGGTGTCTCCGGCCGTCCAGCCGGTAAGAAAAAGGATCGTTCGGCGCGAGGTCGAGCTCCGCCAGGGTAAAGCGCGCGGCGGTCGACACGGTATGCGTCCACGCGACGTCGCGGTTGAAGCCGATGGCAACGGCCGGGATCGGCGGGAGCATGACCCCCATCGTGTCGAGCTTGCCGGGAATGGTGACGTGGAGCTGATAGAAGCGGTTGATCCCGTTCCATGGGAAATGCGGATTGGCGACGACCAGCCCCCGCTTGTTATCCGTCGCCTCCGCGCCGAAGGCCATGCCGTTGCTGCCCAGGCCGAACTGAGGCAACACCACAGATGCAGATGCGCTCTGCGGCATCGGCGCCGGCCCTTGCCCTGCTTCGGCGAAGGCGCCCGAAAGCGTTGCGCCACCGGCCAACAGGGACGTGGCCTCGACCATACGGTACAAATCGCGCATCGCCATCGGCCGAACCCATGGCGCGCCCTTGCAGGCGGCGCCGGCGCCATCGGCACCCGCGACGCGCAGGTGATAATTATAGCCGCTCATGAAGCCCTGCAGCAACTGGCGCGACCGCGGCGTCGCCTTGCGCCATGCGGTCGCGAGTGCCCGGTCATCCATATATGTGCGGTGAAAAATATCGCTGGTCAGGTTCGAAAAACTGTCGACGCCGACGAGGGCCACGCCGTCCTTGCCGAAATATAGCGAGCGTTCGCCATTCACGGTCACGATCTGTTCGGCGAGCAGGCAGCCGTTATCGCTCGCATAGGCATAGCCTATTCCGAAGCCGAGCTTTCGATAATCCGGTGCGGTGACGTGCGGAACACCATATGACGTCCGCTCGATCTCGACGCCCTTGTGTTCCGAGGCGCCGGCGGGAGCCATCGGGAGCGCCGCAAGCAGCAGCAAGACCGCATATTTCTTCATTGGTTCCCCGCGATGTCCGATATGATCCGGGGACGGGACCGGCCCGCCCCCGAACCATCGCTTAGAGGCTGAAGCTCAACGTCGCGCGATAGGTGCGCGGCGTCGAGGGCCAAACTTCGAAGAGGCTGTAACCCGTCGAATAGATGTCGTCGTTAAAGACGTTGTCGACGTTCAGCCGCAGCGCGACATTCTGGCTGATCTTGTACGCCAATGTCGCATCGACGCGCCAATAGCCCGGCAGGAGAAAGCTCTCGTCGATATCGCCAAAGCGCTTCGTGACACGATTGACCGTCCCGCCGAAGCTCAGCCCTTCGAGCGGGCCGGCGCCGAAGGCATAGTTGGTGCTCGCGACGAACGTATGCTTGGGAACTCCGCGCAGACGCAGGCCTTCGCGGTTGACCTGCCCCGGCGCCTGCGTGTCGCGCGTCGTCTTCGCATCGGTGTAGCCATAGCCGGCATAGATCGACCACTCCGGCGTGATCTTGCCGTCGACCGAGATTTCGACACCTTTCGCGACCTGCTCGCCGATGGTCAGGAAAAAGGCCGGATTGTCGCGGTCCGACACGGCAACATTGCCGCGTGTCAGGTGGAAGAAGGCGGCCGTCGCGTTGAAGCCGGCGAGCCGTGCCTTTACGCCCGCTTCATACTGCGTGCCGGTTTCCGGCGCCAGCGGTCGCCCATCGACATTGTTGCGCAGGACCGGAACGAACGAGGTCGACCGGCTGGCGAACAATGCGACATCGGATACGGGATTGAAAAGGACACCGACCTGGCTGGTCCAGGAATCGGTCGTCACTTCGGTCAGCGTGACCGGGCCGCCACGCGAGAAGCGCTGCCGCTGATCGACCTTCGAATAGCGCAGGCCGGCGACAAGATGCAGGTTGTCGGTAACGCTCATCCTTTCCTGTGCAAAGATGCCGAGACGATCGACGTCGTTGCGGGTGTTGTTGGTGTAGAGCGCGCGAATGACGGGCGGTGCCGTCACAAGGCTGTAGACCGGATTGTAGAGGTCCAGCGGCGCGACCAGCCCGACCCGGTCGATCGAGGCGGATTTGTCGATCCCATATTCGGCCCCGATAGTGAACTGGTGGCGGATACCGCCCGTGTTGAAATTGAACGCGAAATCACCATGGAAATCCCAGGTTTCCGCGCTGCCGTCGCTGTCAAGCAACGCGCGCAGAAGCTGCGAATCCGTGGCATCGTTAACCCAGCCCAGTACGCCGAAGATTTCCTGGTAGTTGGCCACGCGCTTGTTCCACGTCGCGGCGAGACGCACCGCGATCGCGCTGCTCAACTGGCGCTCAAGCCGCGCACTGACTTCGCTCGTGTTGCGCATCGTGCCGTCGAAGCTGGGATCGGCGATGTGGAGATTGCGCGGCAGCGGGCCGTTGGGATTGGGAAGCACGGTTCCTTCGGCCGGGACGCCGTTGAAGAAGGCGCTCCACTTGTCGCGCGAATACATGCCCTCGATCAGGATCTTGGTGTCGTCGTCGGGCCTGAACAGCAACGACGGCGCGATGAAGCGGTGATCCTTGTTCCAGAAATCGATGAAGGAATCGGCATTCTCATACGCGGCGATGACCCGCGCTGCGACCGTTCCTTCCGCGGTCAGCGGCACCGACAGATCGACGGTCCCGCGATAGAAATCATAGCGGCCCGCTTCAGCGCTCGCGTTGAACGCGAAATCGCGCAGCGGCTCTTTGGTCACCACGTTGATGACCGCGCCAGGCTGCAACTGGCCATAGAGCACGGATGCCGGCCCCTTCAGCACTTCGACCCGTTCGATGCTGACCGCGTCGCGTGCATGATTCATGCGATCGACGCGAATGCCGTTGAGCGTGCGGTCGGCCTCGAAACCGCGCATCAGATATCGGTCGCCGAAGGCATCGAGTTCGGAGCCGTTGGTCGTCGCGCCCGGCACGAATCGCAGCACGTCGCCGAGGCGGGACGCGCCGGTCTGTTCGAGCAGTTCCGGGCCGAGGACGTTCACCGTCTGGGGAATATCCATCGTCGTTTCGCGCGTGCGGCTGCCGTAAACGACGATTTCGGTGCCGTCGTTGGCATTGCTGCCCGACGTCGTATCGCTGTCCTGCGCCATTGCCGGCGCGGCCAGCAAAAGCGACAGGGCCGAGGCTCCCGTCAGAAGGGAACGAATGGAAACGGTCCCGTTGTCCTGAAGCAATATTGTCATGCATACCCCCTATCGTGCCGACTCAATCTGGTCGATGCGATGGTGTGCCTCTGCCCGCTTCGGAGACAACTTCGCGACTTTCCGTGAATTGACGCTGGCTTTGCGTTGGGGGCGCGTCACCTTTGTTCGTCGCGAACGAAGGTAAGGCTGGTTTCGGGGACCTCGACGTAGTCGAGCGACAGGCGCGAGGGACGGCTTCCCCCCTCCTGCACCTGAAAATCAACGAAAGCGGCGAGGCGAAGCGGGCTGACGACGACACCGCGAAACCGATTGCCGCCCCAGTGGGACAGTTCGATTTCATAGCTGTCGCCGGTCGTCGCGATCAGCCGCTTGCCGCGTTGCACGATCCGCAACTCGCCGGCGAAGGGATCGCGATAGGTGCCGGTATAAGCCGCCAGCGGCAGGGGAAGAGGCGCCCCTTTCGGCAGGCTCCGTTCGAGCGCCGCAATCTGATCGATAAACTCCGCGTGGCCCTGGCGGGCCTCATCAAGCAGGATATCGGACCAGTTCTTTGCCTCGAAGCCATAGAGATGGTCGAGTACAGGCTGGGCGATCGCATCGATCGCGGTGAAGGTGCGCGTCTGATTGTTGATAAGGATGACGACCGCGAACCCGGCCGCGGGATCGATCAACATTCGCGCGCCATAGCCCAGTTCGCTACCGTCGTGGCCGAACAGGGCGTGGTCGCGATAACGGAACATCTCCATCCCCAGGCCATGGCCGACGGCCTTGAGCCGGTCGGACTGCTGGTTGACCATCCAGTTGCCGCTGCCCAAGATGCTGGTGAGCTGACGCAGGGTCCTGACCGCCTTCGCCGAGAGGACGGGGCCGTCGTCGGCGCGCATAAGGAATTGCGCCCAGCGGCTCATGTCGCCGATCGACGAAAAAACCGACTGCGACGGGTCGATGGCGGTGCGGTGAAAATGCGCGGTGGTGTTCTTCAACTCGCGGGGATCATAAACGATCTTGCCTTCGAACGCCGCCTCCCAAAACAGGTGCGGCGCCGCGACATTGACGGTGCGGGGCACGGCAGAGAGGCCGCGCGGCATATCGTCCTGCCAGCCGTCGCCGGTGGGCAGAACATTCGCAGCGGCGACGAAATCATCGGCGTGGGCATGCGTGTCGTTCATTCCCAGCGGACGCCAGATCGCATCGCGCACATAATCGCCCCAGGCCTGGCCGCTGACGCGCTCGATAACCTGGGCCAGAACCACGAAGCCATAATTATTGTATCGCGCGCGCGACCGGAACGGGATCTCCTGCCCGACATGACGCAAGCGCGCGACAAGGCCGGCTTCGGTCAGGCCGGGGGCCTCTTCCAGCCAGTCGCCGTAGGTTGCGATGCCGCTGCGGTGCGAGAGAAGGTCGCGCAGCGTCACTTCGCGTGAGACCAGCGGGTCGGCGACGGCGAATTCGGGCAGATAGCGAACGACGGGCGCGTCCCACTCAAGCTTGCCTTCGTCGACCAGCTTGGCGATTCCCGCCGCGACGAACGTCTTGGTGACCGAGGCGATGCCGAACATCGTGTGTTCGTCGATCTTTTCCGGCCGATCCCACTGGCGCAGGCCATAGCTGCGGATTTCCCCCGGACCCTCCATAGGCACGATCGCCACCGCCACGCCGGGGATCGACCATTGCTGCCGCATCCGCTCGATATAGGCGTCGAAGTCCGGCGGCGCCGAGGGTTTCGCCTGAACCGGCAAGGCGATGACAAGAAGCAGAAGAATGGCGGCGATCCGGCGAAACATGGCAGAGTCCTTGTGCAAGGGCCAATGGGACGTGGACCGTTCATCCTTGGCCGCGCCCCATCGTTGCAAGCGTAAATATTTTCGCTGCTTTCAGCAGAGCCGCTTCCGAATTTGCGCGGCGCTCTTGTCTGCCCGCGGTCGCTTCTGCAACGATTGTTCCGCGCACCCCCGCCCGGTGGATCAGGCGCGCAGGGAGGAGCCCCGATATTGTCGTCTGCCGCGAACCCAATGCGATCCGACGCCCCTACGCCTGATGCCGCTGGCAACGCATGGCTCGGCCATCCGCGCGGCGTCTGGCTCGTCTCCTTCACCGAATTGTGGGAGCGTTTCAGCTATTACGGCGTGAGCAGCATCCTCGTCCTTTTCCTCAGCGGCGCGACGCTGACGGGCGGCTGGGGCTGGAGCCAGGAAAGCGCCCTGCTGTTCAACGGCTGGTATATGGGCGTGCTGATGATGGCGCCGCTGATCGGCGGCCTGTTGATGGTCCGTCACATTTCCGAACGACAGGCGATCGCATGGGGCGCCATCCTGGTCGTGATGGGGCACCTCGCCTTCTTTCTGTCGCACACATCGCCGCACTGGACCCAGTGGCTGACCGGCCAAAGCACCGCGACGCTGTTCGCGGCACCGGGGCTGGAACTCGGCAAGCTGTCATCCGACGCCGCCGCCAACGCCTACGCACAGGTCGCGGGCGCAGACGCCGCAAATCCATGGGCCTTCACCCTTGCCTATCGGGCGAACGCCTATCTTTTCTATGCGGCGGTCGCTTTGCTCTTTTTCGGCACCGCGCTCATCAAGCCCGCGGTATCGTCGATTATCGCAGGCTTCTATCGCAAGGACGATATACGGCGCGGCGAAGGGTTCCAGCTACTCTTTTTCGGCCTGTATCTCGGTTGCATGCTGGGCATCACCATCCCGGGCCTGCTCGGCGAGCGGATCGGATGGCACATGGGCTTCAGCGTCGCCGGCATCGGCATGGCGATCGGTCTTTGCGTCTATCTCTATCTGCAGCGCGACTGGCTCGGCGGCGTTGGCCTCGCTCCGCTGGGCGCCACCCGTGCCGAGCGCGGCGACCCCGTCGCGAAGCGGGATCAGTTGCGCGCCTATCTGGTCCACGGGCTTTTCACGATCGTCTATATGGCGATCTTCTATCAGGTCATCGGCTTGCTGAGCCTGTATATCCGCGACCATGTCGACCGCCATTTCCTGGGGTTCGAAGTCCCGACGACGTGGGTCCAGAATGTCAGCGTCATCCTGTTTCTGATGTGGACGCCGTGCATCGGTTTCGTCACCCGCCGGCTGGCGCGGGGCGGACGGCATTTCGGGGCGACATGGAAAGGCGTCGCGGCCCTCACCGCGCTCGCCAGCGGCTTCGCCCTGCTTGCGCTTGCCACCAACGATGCGCGCCCGGCGCTGCTCTGGTTCGTCGCGGCCTACGCCCTGTTCGGGCTGGGCGACGCACTGCTTGGTCCGGCGCAGCTAGGGCTCGCGACGCGACTCGCGCCGGCGGGTCAGGGCGGGCTCTATGCCAGCGGCTGGTTCGTGTTCGTCGGCCTGGGCGCGCTGTTGTCGGGATATATCGGAGCCTATAGCAGCCAGAATATCGCGATCGCCGCCTTGCTGTGGATATTGGCGCTGGTAGCCATCGGCGCCGCGGGCGTTTATGCCCTGATCGCAGGCTGGTTGACACGCTGGAGTCGCGGAGCGGACGACCTGCCCGTCGCCGGTTGATCCGACGCCGCGCCGCGCCGAGCCGAAGAGAGGGACGACCACGCCATGCAACCGGCCGCGAAAAGGACGGGAAATCAGGATTTCGCGGAGAATCTCCGTCTCCTTTGCAGCTATAAGCGGTCGGTGTCGGAGGTCTGCCGCAAGCTCGACATCAACCGGCAGCAATTCGCCCGCTATCTTTCAGGCGAGACGGCGCCGTCGAGCGGCAACATCCGCAAGATCTGCGACTATTTCGGGGTCGAGGTCTATGAGATCAACCTGCCCTCCGCGCAGTTTCGCGACCTGATCGTTCTCAAGCCCGACCAGAAACGCACCGTCACCGACAATCATGCGTCGGAATGGGACCAGCTTGTCGCCAACGGCTCGGGCGGCGCGGCCTATCGCTACATCGGCTATTACCACCGCTATCTGCGGTCGATCGAATATCCGGGCTACATCATCAAGGCGTGCGTCAAGGTCTATGAAAGCGAAGGGCGCGTCTATCTGAAGTCGATCGAAAGGCTGAAAGCACCCGGAGAACATGGCTCTGCGCCCTATGACGTGTTCAAATACAGCGGGCTGCTGATGCACCTGTCCGATCGCATCTTCATTATCGAATCGGACACGATCCTGAACAGCGCGATCACGGAGACGGTGCTTTATCCGAGCCACAAGAACCCGATGACCTATTTGTTCGGCAAGGCGTTCGGCGTGTCCAGCGGGTTGTCGCGCGAACCCTATCTTACGCCGATCGTTTACGAATATCTGGGCCTGCACGTCTCGCTGCGCAGCCTGGTGGGCAAATGCGGCCTGCTTCCCGACGACAGCGACCTGGTCGATCCGCGCATCCGCCAGTTCCTGATGCGCGAGACGTTGTGACAAGCTGCACCCGGTAGCGCCAATTCGCTAAAACTGCGCCAAGGACACGAAATTGCCAGTGTCCGGCCGCCCCTTATCATCAGCCCATCACAGATATCAGGGGCTGAGAGAGGTACATGGCAACATTCCAAGCGTTCGAATATTCGCGGCGAATCGGCGCGATCAAGAACGCCATGGCGGATGCCCAGCTCGATCTGCTGGTCGTCACGAGCCCGCCGAACATGAACTACAGCGTCGGCTATGACGCCTGGTCCTTCTATGTCCCGCAGGCGATCCTGCTGCCGCTGTCGGGCGAACCTGTATGGGTCGGACGGGCGATCGACCTCGAGTGCGCGCGGCATACGACCGTGCTGCCCGACGATGCGTTGTTCGGCTATGACGACAGCTATCTCGCCAAGGGACGGCACGGCGCGGATTATATCGCAGACATCGTGCGCGCGACCTTTCCCGGCGCGCGCCAGATCGGCGTCGAAATGGACGCGCCATTCTATACTGCGCAGTTTCATGCGCGGCTTGCCGCGGCCCTGCCGGACCGGACGCTGACTGACGCCGACACGCTGATCAACTGGGTGCGCCTGACCAAATCGCATGCCGAGATCGACGTGATGCGCCAGGCCGGTGCGCTGACCGACATCGCGATGCAGCGCGCGATCGATGCGATCGAGCCCGGCGTCCGCCAGTCGCATATTGCCGGCCTGATCTATGAAGCGCTGATCGACGGGCATCCCGACTATTGCGGCGATGTGCCCGATTTCCAGACGTTGCCGATGGGGTCGCGCACATCGGCACCGCACCTGACCTGGACCGACGAGCGTTTCGCCGCCGGATCGGCCTGCACCCTCGAACTGGGCGCAAACCGCTTTCGCTACCATGCGCCACTCGCACGGACGGTGCATGTCGGCCCACCGCCAACCGAACTGATCGATCTGTCGCATGTGGTCGAAGAGGGGTTGGTCGCCGCCCTCGCGGCCGTTCGGCCCGGTGCGCTCGCCAGCGACGTCGCCGATGCCTGGAACGTGGTGATCGCGCGCGCGGGGATCGAGAAGCCGTCGCGCATCGGCTATTCGATCGGCCTCGGCTACCCACCCGATTGGGGCGAACGAACCGTCAGCCTGATCGCGACCGACCGGACGCCGTTACAGCCGAACATGGTCTTTCACCTGATGCTGGGCATCTGGGGACGCGCGAGCAGCTATGAACTCAGCGAGACCTTCGTCGTCACCGCAAAGGGTGCGTCCTGCCTGTCGGGCCTAGACCGCCGGCTGTCGGTCAAATGACGCGCGCGGGAGGACTGGATGGCGAATGGGCCGATCGGATTCGCTCCGACGGGCATGCGCTGCCGGTTCGCCACCATGAAGTAGGCGGCCGCCTTGCCGCGATCGCCGAGCGCGCGGGCGGGCGAATGCAGATCATCCCCTATGGTCGCTCGATCGAGGGCCGATTGTTGTGGCGCACGATCGTGTCCAGCGCCTGCAATCTGGAAGGCCATGATGCCGGGCCGCCTTCCGGCGTGGCTCGAATCTGGATGGGCTATGGCATTCACGGCAGCGAGTTGTCGCCCAGCGACGCAGCCCTTCGGCTCATCGAGTGGCTGGCGCTGACCGAAGGCGGCGAAGCCGATGCGATCCGCGATGCGCTGATCATCCATATCGACGTAATGGCCAATCCCGACGGGCGCGAACGCAGTCTGGCGCATCTGGAAAGCCATTTCGGGCTGCTCGGCAATCCCGACGTGCAGTCGGCGCATAATGACGTGCCGTGGCCCAAGGGGCGCGGCAATCACTACCTGTTCGATCTCAACCGCGACGCCCTGTTCTGCGTGCAGCCAGAATCGCGCCAGCGGATCGAGGCGATCCGCGCCGCCGCACCCCACCTGTATCTCGATGCCCACGAGATGGCGTTCGACGACAGCTTTCTGTTCGCCTGCCCCGCCGAACCCTTCAACCCCGCGCTGCCGACCCAGACGCACGACAGCTGGCACGACTTGCGCCCCGTCATCGGCGCCGCGCTCGACGATGCGGGCATCGCCCATTACACCGGATCGTGGAACGAGGTTTTCTTTCCAGGCTTTTTCGACATCTGGCCCGCCTATATCGGCGCGGTGCCGATCCTGCTCGAACAGGCCACGACTTTCGGCCATCGCGTCGCGCTGCCCAACGGCAAGTATCGCGACTATGCCGAAGCCGTCGACGCACAATTCCAGGCGTCGCGCGCCTTGATCGAGGCCGCGGCGCGCGAGCCGGCGAAGTATATCGCACGTTCGTCGGAAGCGCGGCGGGAGCGGCCGCCGCTCCGCTTCTGGGTCGTCGACGAGACCGGCGCGAAGCGCGATCATATCGCGGAGTTGCTGACCACGCAGGGAATCGCGTTCGACTATCTTCAAGGCGAAGCGGACGTCGCCGGCCTCCACGATCATTGGGGCGCCGGTCCGAGCGATGTCCGGCTGAAGACCGGCGCCTTGCTTGTATCGACCGACCAACCGCTGGGCGCGCTGGTGCGCAACCTGTTCGATTTCCACATGCCGATGACCGAGGCCTTTCTGAAGGCCGAGCGAGATCGCCTCGACGAGGGGCGCAAGACGCAGCTTTACGACTGCACCGCCTGGGCGCTGTCCTTCGCGTTCGATGCCAGGGTTCTTTGGGCGGCGGCACGGCCCGCCGGACGATGGTCGCAAACCCGTCCCCCGACCGACGTAGCCGCACCGCTCCCCGCCGACGGCGGCAAGAGCCGCTTTGGCTATCGCTTCGACGACCCCCTGCTGGAGAAATCGCCCCGCCTGATGGTAAGCGGCCTCAAGCTCCGCCTCGCCACCGAAGGAGCCGGCAAGTCCTTCCTGATCCGCGCCGAGGATCAGGACGCCGGCGCCCTCCCGCACCTGCACGCGCTGGCCGGCGACCCTGGTTTCGAACCGCTGGGTCGTGCGCTGGCAGATGGCGCGGCCGATCCCGGCGGCGACGCCTTTCACCTGCTTCGAACGCCATCGATTGCGATGCTCATCGGCAATGGCGTGGACGCGCCCGCCGCGGGCGCGCTCTGGCATCTGTTCGAACGGTTGGGCGTCCCGGTGACCCTGCTTGACCTCGCGACGATCGGAACGCGCGACCTGCGCCGGTACGACGTGCTGCTCGCCCCGCACGGCGAAGCGGACGTCGCGACCCTGCTCGACCGGCGATGGATCGAGAATGGCGGGACGTTGGTCACGATGGCGGGAGCAACCCGTAGTCTCGCGCGGTCGGGGCTCTTTTCCTTCACGATGGACGAACCGGGCAACCCTGCGGTAGCGGCCGGCCACGGCCTCGCCGTGGGAACCGCCGCGCGGCCCTTCCTGCCGCCCGACTATCCCCCTCACCGCGAGGGAGCGCCCGCGACGAGATCGACGCGCTATCTCCCGCGTGGCTGTTACGTCCGGGCCGATGTTCGCACCGGACACTGGCTGACGCACGGCCTCGACGACCGCGTCCCGGTGCTTTTTCGCGAGGACGGCATTTTGCACGCCGCGGAAGGCGCCGAGGTACTGATGCGCTTCGCCGCCGCCGACACCCTGCCGTTGTCAGGAATGATCTGGCCCGAAGCGGTGGCCACGATCGCCTCGACGCCGTGCCTTGTGCGCGAACGATGCGGGCGCGGGCAGGTCATCGGCTTTGCGTGGGACCCCGTGTTCCGGGGCTATTCCCTGGGAACGCAACGGTTGCTGCTGAATGCGGCGGTCCTCGGTCCGGCATTCGCCGACAGGCCCTGAGACCGCCATTGAGGGAGATGCTGCCATGACGATCAGCTTTCCGATCGATCGCGACATCGGCTCGGGCCGTCCACGAACCTTGCCGCGCACGTCGCTCGACGCGATCGACCTCAATATCTTGCTGCACCTCGAACGGGACGGCCGCATGAGCAAGAGCGAACTTGCCGATCGCGTCAACCTGTCCAAGAGCGCCTGTCATGAGCGCGTCCGCATCCTGGAGCGCAACAAGCTGATCATGAGCTATCACGCCAAGATCGACGTGCGAAAGATCGTCTGCCACGAATCATTCCTGACCGAGGTCAAGCTGCGCAGCCACCGCATGTATGATTTCGACCGTTTCGAGCGCTATGTCGCCAAGTCGGACCATGTGTCCGAATGCTATGCGGTCGGCGGCGGGCTCGATTATATCCTGCGCATCGTGTCGCGCGACGTCGTGCATTATCAGGAAATCATGGAAACCATCCTGTCCGACGATGTCGGGATCGAATGCTATTTCACCTATGTCGTGACCAAGGTGGTCAAATCGAACAACAGCATCCCGATCGAGACGGTCATGAACCGGCGCCGAGGCGCGTAGCGTCCATCCGCCATCTGCCAAGCGACATCCCTGCGGCAGGAGCCGGGGTCAGGCGGACGATTGTTCGCCGGCGGGACCTGCAATTCGAACATTCTCCATCAGGTCGCAGGCTAATCTCACCTTTCGGGCGAGCGCCCATTCTTCACGGAGTTGAACAGCATGTCACTGGAAAAGCAGCAGCCATCGACCATCGCGGCCTGGGGCGGCGAAGAACGACCGCTGGCATTCGGCGCGGCACAGGTTCCCATCGTTCAGAGCGCCCCTTTCGTCTATGACGATGTCGATAGCTGGCTCGACGTCGCCCTTGGCCGCGCCGAAGGGCATATCTACAGCCGCAATACCAATCCGACTGTCGGCGTGTTCGAGGAAAAGCTCCGCCTGCTCGAAGGCGCGGAGGATGCCACCTCTTTTGCGACCGGCATGGCCGCGATCTCCAACACGCTTTTCACCTTCCTGCGCCCCGGCGACCGTGTGGTGTCGATCACCGACAGCTATGGCGGGACGAGCAAGATATTCCTCGACTTCCTGCCCCCGATGGGCGTTGAGGTCGAGCTGGTCGAAACGGGAAATGATGAAGCACTCGAGGCCGCGATCGCGAAAGGCGCGCGCATCGTCTATCTCGAAACGCCGACCAACCCGACGCTGAAGATCATCGATCTGCCCCGCGCGATCGCCGCAGCCAAGGCGGTCGGCGCGATCAGCGTCATCGACAACACGTTCGCGACCCCGATCAACCAGCGGCCGCTCGACCTTGGCGCCGACCTGGTGCTGCACAGCGCGACCAAGTTCCTGGGCGGGCATGACGACGCGATGGGCGGCGTGCTCGCAGGACGACGCGAACTGGTGCGGCAGGTCTACCATTACCGCGAGATCACCGGCGCCACGCTCAGCGCATTCGGCGCCTATCTGCTGCTGCGCGGCATGAAGACGCTCGACCTGCGCGTCAGGCGACAGAATGAAACCGCGCTGGCGATCGCCCGTTATCTCGCGGCGCATCCCAAGGTCGATCAGGTCTTCTATCCGGGGCTGGAGGATCATCCGGGCCATGCGGTGGCCGCGGCGCAGATGACCGGGTTCGGCGGCGTGCTCAGCTTTTCGCTACACGGCGACTTCGACGCCACGAAGCGCTGCCTGAAGGCCGTGAAGCTTGCCCATCGCGCCGCGAGCCTCGGGTCGGTCAACACATTGATCGGGATTCCGGCGACCACCAGCCACGTCGAATGCTCCGCGGCGGAGCGCGCTCACCTCGGGATCCCCGAAACGCTGATCCGCTATTCGTGCGGCATCGAGGCGTTCGATGATCTGCGCGACGACCTGGAAACCGCTCTGGCGGCCGTCTGAACGGATGGAATGAGGCGCCCCGCCGTGATGCCTGAGATGAACTATGTAAGCACGCGCGGGGAAGGCGGCTCCTTGCCCTTCGCGGACGCGATGATGGCAGGACTGGCAACCGACGGAGGACTGTTCGTCCCCGACCGATGGCCTTCCATGACGGCGGACGACATCGCGGGGCTGGCGGGGCTCAGCTATGTCGACACCGCCACTGCCGTCTGTCGGCGCTTCATCGGCCCGGATATCGACGACCACGCGTTGAGGCGGCTGGTGACGGCGGCCTATGCCGGGTTCGACCATCCCGCCGTGGTTCCTCTCGTCCAGCTCGACGACCGGCATTTCCTGCTTGAGCTGTTTCACGGCCCCACCCTGGCATTCAAGGATGTGGCGTTACAGTTGCTGGGACAGCTTTTCGAACGATCGATGCGCGGCCGCGACGGACGACTGACGATCGTGGGCGCTACATCGGGCGATACCGGCGCGGCGGCAATCCACGCGCTCGCCGGCCGCGAGGGCGTGGACTTGTTCATGCTGCATCCCCGTGGCCGGGTCAGCGAAGTTCAGCGACGCCAGATGACGAGCGCCATGGCGCCCAATATCCACAATATCGCGATCGAAGGGACCTTCGACGATGCGCAAGCGATCGTGAAGCAGATCCTGCGCGATCCCGCCGCGGCGGCGCGCCTTCGTCTCGGCGCGGTAAATTCGATCAATTGGGCGCGCCTCATGGCGCAGATCGTCTATTATTTCCATGCGGCGGTCCGGCTAGGCGCCCCGGGACGCAAGATCGCCTTTTCGGTCCCCACCGGCAATTTCGGGGACGTCTTTGCCGGATATGTCGCTGCGCGGATGGGGTTGCCGATCGATCGCCTGATCGTCGCGACCAACGCCAATGACATCGTGCACCGGGGGCTGACCACCGGACGCTATGCACCCGATACCGTCGTTCCCACCGACACGCCCGCGATGGATATCCAGGTTTCGAGCAATTTTGAACGGCTTCTGTTCGACCTGTCGAAGCGGGACGGTCGCAGGATCGCCGCCATGATGGCCGACTTCGAAACCCGCCGGAGCTTGTGGATACCGGAGGAATGGCGGGCCTGGGCAGCGCAGCGCTTCACCAGTTTCCGCATCGAAGCCGAAGAGATGCGCGATACCATGCAATGGGCGGCGCATCATTGCGGCCAGCTTCTGGACCCGCACAGCGCGGTCGGGCTGGCGGCCGCCCGGCGGCTTCGTCACCGACCGGAAGTGCCGATCATCACGCTCGCCACGGCCCACCCCGCCAAATTCCCCGAGATCGTCGAGCAAGCGACCGGCATCGCACCGCAACTGCCGGCACGATGGGCCGATTTGCTCGACCGCGAGGAACGGTTCGATGTCCTGCCGAACGACAGCGCAGCGATCTGGTCCTTCATCTGTGACCGGGCGAACGCATAACGCCCTGCGAACCGCCCACATCGGCGAACAAATGTCGCGGACGGCAGCAGGGGCTAGCGCAGCCGCTGACTGTGCAGTCGCGGCGCGTTTCCCGACCTCAATCGCTATCGAAGCAGCGCCGTGGCGGCGATCGCCGGAAGGCTGACTGCAACCAGATACCACCACGCCCGCGCGGGAGTTCGCGCCAGCGCGGCGCCGATGCTGAAGATCGCGAAGAAGAGAAAGCTGCCGAGCGATGCGGCAACAACCGCCTCGAGGCGCGCCACGCCGACGCGAACGAGAAGCAGCGGCAGCGCCATCGTGATAAAGGCGGCGGCAGCATAGGCGCCCAACGTGACCGCCAAAGTGCGCGATGTGATCGTCAACCAGCGGCGCGCCGGGACGTTTCGGACCGTCATTTCCGTGCTCCTCCCTTGCCGCGTCCGTGCAGGGCATTGGCGCATACCACCAATAAGCCCGCCAGCGTCTCCCATCCGAACCAGACGGTCAGCCCTTCACCCCAGCCCGACGCGGCGATCTCTACGACAAGCGTCAGCAACAACAACAGGAAGCCGCTCCGGCGCATATGGCGACCGACGGACGGCGAGATGGTCGACCCGAGCCAACTGCGCTGGTGCTGCGGCATCGAAAGCATCAGCGTGGAGAAGCCGGCGATGCTCAGGATGAAAACGACGCTGTCGATCATCGGGCCTTGCTCGCTCGTTTGGCACGTCCATCATCTTCGGGGCGGCGGTAAAGATGCCATGCGACCAGCGCGAGCACCGCCGACGTCGCCAGCATGGACAAATCGAAGCCCGCAAAAACCCAATCCCCTGCAACCAGGCTCGGGAATAGCCCACGGGCAGTCGTCACGGCGTTGACCAGCGGCACCAGGACGTAAAGCAGTGCGCCAAAGGCAAGCGCGACGATCCAGCCGCGCTTCGGCGCGCTCACCAGCGACCAGAGGAAGACCACACCCCATGTGGTGAAAAGCCAGGCGACTTCCTGTTCGCCCCGGTCCGAAAGGCGGACGGGCAACAAGCGATTGGCGAGAAAAAAGGCGGCGACCCCCGCAACGGAGCCGGCGATGACGCCGATGTTCAGGCGCTCGGCAAGCCACAGGCCTGCAGCGGCCCGTCCGGCGGCCGCGCTATTCACCCGCCGTTTCTTGACCCAGAGGATCAGACCGGTCGCGACCATCGCCGTGCCCACAAGGCCCGAGAAAAAATAGAGCCATCGCAGCAAGTAACCGGAGAAGCGGCCCGAATGGAGATCGACCATGACCCCCATGGTTTTCGACGCGCCTCCAGCAGCGGTCGCGGGTTCGATCAATGTCCCATCGCGGCGAAAGAAGATCGTGTCATAGGATGCCCCGAGCCGGTCGAGCCCCGGCCATGCCTCGATCACGCCGCTGCCGCCATCCTCGTCGTGCGTCGCCACATAGCGCGGCAACTCGCCATTGATCGCGCGCGCTTCGGACACGATGCGAAGAGGCGCCGCTGCCGCGACCTGATCGCTGCGCACCTCGATCGCGGGCGAACGAGGGCGGAATTCCTGCCGAAATGCTTCAGAGTCGGGAAATCCGGTCAGCACCGCCCATGGCATGATCAGGAAGACCAGGGTGACCAGGCCCGTATAGGTGATCATAAGATGAAAGGGGAGCGCGAGGACCGCCATGACGTTGTGCCCGTCAAGCCAGCTCCTCTGCCCCTTGTCGAGCCGAAGCGTGAAATAGTCCTTGAAGATGCGCTTGTGGGTAATCACGCCGCTGATGATCGAAAGCAGCATCGCGAGCGACGCTATGCAGACGAGGTAATTCGCAATCCGGCCCGGCATGTAGTGAAAATTGTAATGGAATGAGAAAAGGAAGCCGCCGCCCAGCGTTTCACGCACCGTAATGGGCCGGCCCGTCGCGGGATCGAGCGTCTCGCGGAATTCCCGCCCCTGCGGGCCCGAGCGCCAGGACAGCTCCAGCGGTTCGCCGCCTCGCGCGACAGGCAAGGACAGCGACCAGGCTGCTCTAGCCGGGACCTCGGCCTCCAATATGTGCGAGGCTTTTTCGAGCGTCGCTTGGGTAAGGACTCCGCGTCCTATCTCGGGACGCATCCAGCTCGATATCTCTTGCTGAAAAAATGCCAGCGTGCCGAACAGGAAAACGATGAATACCACCCATCCCGGGATCAGGCCGGTCCAGCCGTGCAACACGGACATGGTCTGCCGCACCCCCGAGGTTGCGGGGCGTAGAGCGGTATCGGAAGTGCCAAATGGTGGCTCGGATGTCATCGGCAGCTCTACCCACAGTGTCGACCTTAATGTCGCCTCGTTCCTTCTCGTGGCGCGCCGCCAACGCGCAATTCGCGGATTTATGCTGGATGCGTACGACGCGGCTTCAACTCGCGAAAGGCCGCAAGGCTCGCCGGCAGCAGGGATGACGCCGGCTCTCGCTCGACATTGCGGACCTGCGCGAACCGCAGGTCGGCACCTTACGTGGCGCGATCGGCCGAGGACGCGGCTCGGCGCTCTCGGGCTTCTTATATGGCTTGGAGACGAGTTGGGCGCTCTTGGGGCATCTTACCCGCACCGGCTGGCTGGGGCGGCAGGAACCTCACCTAAGGAAAAGCTGCACCTCAAAAAGCCCTGATTTCGGCCATTCTCGCGTGGCACCAGTTGCGACTGGCTACACTCACTGGCTACAGTTAGTGGCATCACAGACCAACTGCAATAGAGCTTCGGTGCTGCGTACGAGTACGGGCCCCTGGGCTCTTGCGCAGCGCGTTGTTAAGCGATGTCACGGCGTTAATTTGCACATCGCATGCCGCCCGCTCTCGCCCCAATGAAAAAGGTTCTCCATAGCAACCGCGCCTCGTAGGCGCCGTCCTATCTCGTCAGCAATCAGAAAAACCCCTCGTACCGCGTCTACCAAGTTAGTCCGCGAGAAAAGGGCTGACCGCGCGGCAAATACACCTAAATCAGTGCTGCAATCTTGCCTGTCCACCGACTAAGCGCGTCAATTCAGGTAGCAGCGCTGCGATAATGCTTCCAGAAAATATGACTGGAGGCCACCCGCGGTGCGGGCGGGCACCCGTTACCTTGCGCCCAGATCTATTGAAATTCGAATAAATGAAAAAAACTTCTGAGTAGCTTGGGATGACATTGCGACGATCCTATAACTCAGGGTCGGCGAAATAATCACGTCCGACGAGATGGAATATTGTCTCCAAGGAGTGAAAAATGAAAATTTGGCCAAAGCCGCAGGATGTACTGCTCGATCAGTATTATACGTGTCAACAAGTCGCACGAAAACTATATGGCGTGTTCCAGGAGTATTTTGATCCGAACCAATATCAGCTAGTCGAGCCGAGCGCTGGCACCGGATCGTTTTTCAGACTGATGCCCCATGAGAGCCTCGCGTTTGATGTTGATCCAAAATATCCGGGTATCCGCACAGCTGATTTCCTATGCGTTGAAATCCGCAGCGAACGAGAGGTGGCTGTGATCGGCAATCCGCCGTTCGGCCGGAATGCCAGTATAGCAGTGCGCTTCTTCAACCATGCTGCGTGCCAGGCGAGTGTCATCGCACTCATACTGCCGAGATCAATTCGGAAGGCCTCCATAGAAAATCGCCTTGATCGTAACTTCCATCTAATCCACGAGGAGACTGTGCAGCGTGACGCGTTCCTATTCAGGTCCAAGCCGTACGATGTACCGGCTGTATTCCAAATCTGGGAGCGTCGCGATGACCTGCGAGAGTTGCAACATGTCGCGTTCCACCATCGGGATTGGAGTTGGACGACGCCAGAACGAGCCGACTTCGCGATACAGCGCGTCGGTGCGCGAGCAGGTCGCGTGCACCGAGACCTCACGCGGAGTCCGTCTTCCCACTATTTCATTCGAGGTAATGTGGAGCCAATAATGAAACGGCTCAACTTCGCCAAGGTCGCGCTCAACGTGGCGGGCAATCCGAGCTTATCAAAGTCGGAAATCGTGTCACTCTATCGCCAATTGACCGGGAGGTAAGCATTCGCCCGAAAAGCCATCATCTGAGATCTCCGCTTCCTTGGATACACTGGCTCCGCGACGTCGCACGGTTCGAATTTAAAGAATGCCGTGTTTGGCGGGCGAGGCGAAGCTCATGCAAATCATTCTGGGAAATTGTCACAGTCAAAATGGGCCTAACAGCCGATTCCAGCGGTTCAGAGGATAGAGCGAGCGAAACGTCGTCACACGCATCGTGGAGCGCATGGCGGCGTGCAACAAATTGCGATCTTCCGACGTTGCCGCCCAAGTCACTGGGACTTGGCGACCGTTAAGTGCTTCCACGATGTGAGTGCGCCTAGCTCCCGACAGCCGGTCAGCGATCTGGACGACGAGCAATGCAAACAGGCGCGGCATTTCGCGCATAACGAGGGCCGTGACATACGCGGCAATGACTACAGCAGTTAGTTCAACGATAAACATTCTATTTTCTCCTCCGACCTTCAGATCACCCTCTCCGCTCAATTTCTCTCCTGTTCTGGTTTGAAGACTTCGCTATCCGATCCTTCTGAAGCCAGAACAGGCAATGCGATATTCAGGGTGTTCGGCACCGGGCGTTACCGGTGCTCGGTGCCGACCCGATCTCAGCGGGATTTTTGCGCTGTCGCTGCCATGACATATTCGGGCGGGACGATTCCGGTACGGTCCCACCAACGCTCGGCGAGGCGCTTGCGAGAGTTGTCCGTCCGCAGCCAGTTCTGGCGAACCTTGCCGTAATCGCGGTGCTCCGGGTCATATCCTCGCAAGGTAATGAGGAAATGCACGTGCGGTGCGATTTCGGGCTGATCGTCGGTTTCCGCTTGGTGATGGATCGCCCAGTCGACGACCATGCCGCGGGCCACGAGATAGTCCTCGGCAAAGCCTTCGATCAGATTGCGCCAGAAGGCGAGGTCCTCATGGCGCGGCAGACTGCCAACGCAATGCGCGATGGTCGGCTCGTCGGGCCGATACCGGGCCGCATTCTCGTCCGCTTGTGCCCACAGCGCAATTCCCCCCAGCTTGGGTCCAGCGGCGCGGGCAGGAGCACATCGGCCCGCCGCCGCGAGGTCGGAGCGCGACGCCCAGTTCGGCGTCGGCCCCCATTCATCGACGCTATTCTGGCGGTTGATGTAAGCGTAGCTCGCCTGCGCGGTTCGGTGGGTGCGCAAGAGTTCGGGCGTATAACGGCTTGACCGGTCCCGGATCACATAGCGGGTGTTGAACGGTCGGATGTTGTGGATGGTCGTCATTTGGTACGTCTTTCTATAAAGGAGAAAGGGACCGCATCGCTGCGGCCCCCTTGCTGAGTTTATGTGTGATGGAGGGATGGCGAGACGGCGCCGCAGCGGCTGCTGGACGTCGATTCACCGGATATTTAACGCTGGTCGCTAGACCGTGCCCTGACGGGCATGACAGCGGCCCATCGCATGCGAAGCGTTATGCATATGCACGCTCGCAGGCCTCGCTGCTCGCGCGACCCGAGCAGCGAGGCCATTTTGTCGTTCCATGGTGGGCTTACGAGTACGCTCGCTCAGGCATGGAACAGCCCGTCTTCGAAGCTGACCCATCGCGCAGTCTCATCGCCCGCAGCAAGGCGTTGTCGATAGTCGCGATAATGATGCGCGAACGAGTCTGCACGGCGGATTGGGCGTGAGTTCCCGATATCGGCGAGCGCGGCCTTCAGATACTCGCTGGCGTCGATCCAGTCGCGCAGGGCCAGCATCGTCTCGAAGAAAGGTTCCGGTCGCGCGCTGCGGAACGCTTCGACATGCGCCCATAGCATTAGCCGCGCCGTCGCGACGCGAAGCGCATGGTCTTCGGTTGCCGCCGGCGCCGAGCGCGACCAGGCAAGCTCAATGTCCGCATCGCCGATCTCGGGCATCGGGATCGAGAAGCGGCGGCACGCTGTTCGCTCATCGAACCCATGTTCACCCATTGCGGAGGGACCGATAGCCGTATCGCCAAAGCAAAGTTCTGCAAGAGCCGGCTCGACGAAGAAGCGCCGGCTCATCGCGTCCATCGCCAGCGTCATGCGATCAGCGGTGGACACGATCTGGACCGCGCCGGGCAACAGCGTCTTATCGAGCAAGTGCGGCAATGGGATTTCCGACTTGCGCGCGTCGGAGACGCAGATCGTGTTGATCCAGCGATGACCATCATCTTGATCGACCATCGTCAGGACCGCCGCCGCAACCGGCCTGCGTGCCAGCGCCGGATGCTCGTCTGGTATGTCGTTGACGGGAATGCATGCCAGACCGATGACCTGTAGGCATTTGGGAAATTGATAATCGTTCACGATATTCTCCTTTCGGAGGATCAGGGATCCGAGACAGAACTCCTGCCTCTTTTCCTTTCACCCTGTTCCTCGCTTCCCGCGTCAGCGTCTCCACGGTTCGGCGGGCGCGCAGGCGCGTCCCGCTTTTCCATCCGGCGGACATGCGAGGCCGTTCTGCGGCTGCGCCGCAGGGGGTGATTGCCATTCTACAAGAAGCAGAGGTTCCTGGCGGTCAGGCGATCAGCGTCCGCGGCCGCCGGGCTCTCGCCCGGGCAGCCCGCGAGCGGGCGCATGAAGACCCTTCGATGGCTTCGACCGTTTCGCATTTTGCTTCGCTGTTCGCCGCTTGATCCCGAACGCCATGATCGCCGCGGCAGCCGCCATATCCCCGCTGGACCGCGCCGATGCCAGCGCGCGCTTCAACCGATCCGCCTCCTTCGGCCGATCGAACCGCACCGAACCGCGCCCGACCAGCAGCCATTCTTCATCGAGCAGCGGATCGCCTATGTGCCGAAAGCGATCCCCTTCGCTCGCTCGGGCGTTCGCGGGTGGCAAGCGACCGGTCTCGACCAGTCGGTCATGCAGTATATCGTTCCGCGTCTCCTGCTGAACGAACCAGGCAGCGCGGGTGCGGGCGCGTATGTCAGGCCGTGTCAGCCACGCGGCGCGGGGTCCGAGGGCGTCGCGAAGCGTCTCCACTGTGTCCGGTACCTCGGCATCCGTACACCGCGCGAACAGGAAAGGGACAGGCGCACGGCGCCACAGAGCGGCAGGGTCGGTCTCCTGGTGTGCGTCCATTAATTCGGCAGGCACCGGCGCGACGCGAGCAGCAGGTCGATCAAGCAGGGATGCCCGCCGTTTCTGTTCGACCTCCCACGCCGTCGGCCGGCGTGCCGGGTCGATATCGGGCAGGTTCCTGAACATCTGCGCACGCCTATCGACAATCGACGAAAGCAGGTTCTGTCCCGCCGCGCTCCTGATGTAAGGGGTATCGAACCACCCGCGAGGGTCGTCGCGCAGATCGACCTGTCGCGCGCCGCGCCAGTGCACGATCCGAACAGGATAGGTTTCGATGACCGATTTTAGCGCTTGGAGCTGGTCGTTGGTTGGTTTGTCGGGAAACGGCCCTTTGATTGAGGTGTCGCCAAGCCGCTCATACAGATTAGCAAACGGTTCCCGCCCGTTGTTATGGACGGGTAAATAATCGTCACGACGAACATCGCGTAGGATCTTGGCCTGCTTCGGCGTGACGGGAACAGTTTCTTCGGTGGGAATATCAAATTGTTGCGGGAGCTCTGCACGCGGCGAAAGCCATGCTGGCACCGGCTGTGGTTCGCGGCCAGGTGTGATGTCGCCCAGCCCCACCATATCGAGTCCGCCTGCGCCGAGCGATGCCATCGTCGGCAAAGGCTGATCGAGCGCGCCAGGCGGCGACAGCGCAAATTCTTGGTCGGCCTCCCGCTGGCGGCCGAGAGCGATTTCGCGGGTCGCCTGAGTGCGCAGATCGCGCAATTTGATCCGCCGCTCAATCTCGGGAGTATCGCGCCAGCGTCTGACCGCGATCTGCAGCCACGCGCTCTTGTCGACGAGATTTTCATCGTCAAGGCCTGTCGGGCCACGCTTCGCCAACAACGCGCCAACTTGGGCGAGTTCTTTCTGCTGAATAGCCCGTATCGCCGGCAGCCGCTTTCGATAGGGTGCGGCATTTAGATCGATGCCGTGGATCAAATCCTGAGGATCGTCGGCAGAAACCACGACCAGGCGTCCGTCGACTTCGCTGAGCAGGAGCGGCGTCTCGGCGATGCGCTTCATCACCGCATTGGGGTCGAGCATCGTTGCGGAGCTGACCTCGCTGGACAATATTGCGTCGGCAACGCGCGTCGGTTCAGGGGCTTGGGCCGCAAATCTCAGGTCTCGCTCGAGGCGTTCGCGAAGATCGGCGGCGGTGTGCTCGAGAAACTTCGCCTGCTCGCGGCGCTCGGCCATCGCGGCCTGTTCAACGACCAACTCCCGGTCGAGTTCATCGAGATAGGCTACGGCCTCGTCACCTCGCCGGGTCCACGCGTGCGACAGATAGGTATCGTGTCCGTCCTTACGCGCCTTGTCTGCATAGCCCGGGGCAAATCTCGCAACGATACGCGGATGGCTGCGCGCCATAGCGCACAGCGTTTCGATCTCTGCGGCCTCGGCGCGCAGCCGGATCGCGGTATGCTCGCGATCGCGAAGCTCGCGCGCGAGCCGCTCCAGCCGGTCGCGGTCGTCCGAAGTGCGGACTTCGCGCACGCGCGCTTCGCGTAATTCGAAAGCCGTATCGGCATCCGCGAAATCCGCATCGCGCTTTGCCACCTGCTGCGCGAGCACGCGCGCCCAGCCGATCGTCGCGTTGTTGAGCGACACATCCGGCGTATCTCCCGCACGTTCGAGTAAGGTGGCCTTGCCACCGACCTTACGCATCGTTTGCGCGTCGAGCCCCATCTTGGCGTAGGATTCTGGGGAAAGCCGATAATCGGCGCCGATCGCCTCAAGTTCGATATTGATGAGACGCGCGATCTCACATCGGAACGGCTTCATGAAGCTGGTCGCGATCTGAGGAACGACACGCGGGTCGAAGACCAGCATGCCGTCGGCATTGATGGTCGCGGCGCGCTTGCCAACCTGGAAGTGAAAGTGCCAGTTGGCGGAGTTGTTGAGCGCGTCGGGTTTGTGCCGCACAAACAGGGCGGGCACGACCCGCTTTACTCCCGCATCTCCGCTGTCAGATTGGGCGAGCGATTGCACCCAGACGTTCGCGCCGACGAAAATGCGTTCGTGCGCCGCGCCATCGAGATCGGCGGGCAGCTCCGCCTCGCCCGCGATGACCGCATAGCTGCCGCGTCCTTCGCTGAGCTTGACCGGCGGAGCTGCATTCGGCCAGCCAGGCAGCGCCGCGAGCCACTCCAGCGCGGCAGGCGCCTCCGGATCGATCCACGGCACACCAACCAACTGGCGCTTTTTGCCGAGCGCCTTGCCGCCATCCACCCGCCTCTGCTCGGCGTTGAGGATGTCACGCAGACCTTCGGGACAATCGTCGCGACGCGCGGCGCCCGCCAGAAACGCAGGCGCGAGTTCATATCTGATGTTGAGACGCGGCGGCCCGGCCGATTTGTTCTTGCGCCGACCGAACTCATGCGCTTCGACCGCGTCCCACTGCCTGGATCGCTTGACCGGATCCGGATCGAGCGTCGTGACGAGGATCTGGCGATCGTCATGGCCATGATCCTGCGTGTAGCGGTCGAACGTCGCAGCGGGCCGCTCCTCTGCCGCTATTTCCGGCTCCGCATTCGCATCGCCGATCTTACCGGTCGCATAATCATCGAAGGCGGCCGCCGCTCGCGCGCGGGTTACGTTGCGCGCCAGGTGGAAGCTGCGCTCCCCCGCCCCGCTCGTCAGCCGCGATATGTCCGGCACGCTCGGAATGCCGAACCAGGCGCGCCGGGCGGGAGCTGCTTTCCCGCGCTCCCAGCGCTGCGCGGAATCGAGGCTCGCTCGGACCTTGCCGCGCAGGAGCCCCAACGGATCATCGAGTTCGGTCTCCGCCAGGTCGAGCGGCAAGTCGCGGATGATCCGCTTTGCTGCGCGCCTGCGAAAAGTTCCGATCGGGTCCATGATCTCCAGTCCACGCTTCCAAGGCGGGTCGTGCCCGTCCCACCAGCCCGCGGCAGGCGCCCGCTCGGGAAATCCCGAGCGAAACCGACCTTCCTAATCCGAAGGATATCATGTTGCTGTTAGCCTCCACAATCAAAGATTGTGGAGGCTACCTATTGCGCAAAAAATATTCAGTTACTCCCGATATATTCTCGATATCTTATTGAGATATTCTGGATACATTACCGATATTTCGCAAGATATTTAGATAAGAGATTTTGAACTCGAATCGGATATCTCTCAGCATGATCGAATATCGGCTTCAGATACTATCTGACTTGCAACGATACCCGATCTCGGTGGCGGCGAAATCATTCCAATATCCGGTCTTTGGATATTTAAATGCTCGTTGTAATATCCATGCACCAATTTGCAGTGGAACAACGAGCTTGAATGTCAGGTTTTGGCGACGAACCGTGCCTTATCAGCGACAGAATGGCTCGTTGCCCATCGGGGCTCCAACCTACCAACCAAGCAAGGAGATAAGTATGAAAAACTTGCTTGCTGAGGCCATGGCGCGCGTAATCGTCGAAGGTCTGACTGCGCATTCTGCTCAGATAGAAAAATTGACGCGCGAGCTTGAAGTCGCCATCATCCAAGCCGCCCAAGCGAGTGGCAAACCCGTCACGATCGAAACCATGTTCGCGGGCCAGGATCTGAATGGACCGGCTTTCGCCGACCTCCGCAAGACCTTGCGCAACCCTGGCCTGAAGCCTGAGGCGACGATCAGTGAATTGCGCAGGGCTGAAGGCTACTTCATACGAGCGCACGACGAATATATCGCCAAATATTCCGACGATCGGGCGAACGCCCTGCGTTGGGCGGAGCTCCGGCTTGCGATCGCACGACTCTTCTATGATGAGATGATCCGATCTTTACCTACTGCTTCACGTCCCCAAGCGCGGCCGAAGGCGGAGCGCTCAACAAGCGTCATCGGGTTCGAAATGGATGCTTTCTCTGCCGATGAGCAGGAAGCGCTTCGTCAAGCGATCAGTAATCGCGAGGATGCAATCAGGCAGTTGGAGACCATCATCCGCCGAGGCGACGCGACGTCGGACACTACGCACCTCATCTGTAGTTATTTGCGCGATCCGAACAAGATCGAGCAGGTAAACCGCTGGCTCACCGCCGAGCAGAGCAAGGCGCACCATAGCAACCCGGAACCTGAAAATGACGTCCAGCCGATGGCTGCCGTTGCCGAGCCGCTGCAGATGGACACTCCGCCGACCCGCAATGGTCAAGACAATGAAAAGCTGTGGCCGCCACGTCGGGAAGCACCTCGAACAGATCCGGTCGTTGCCCAGAAACTTGTCGAGTGGCTCCGGGTCGGCCCCAATAAGATTCGGAAACTGTACGCGCGGTCGTCTGCAGGGGATATTCGGCTTAACGCCCGACCGGACGCACCATCGGTCGCCGGCATGTTCGAGACCGCAGTTGACCACCCGTTGGTTCAAAATGAACTATCAGCAATATGCGCGCGTCTTGAGCTATAACACCCCTCGTTCGGCGCGGGTTGGGTCCTTTCACATACTTGCCTCTTTTGGAATTGGGCCGAGGCTGCCTAAGCTAGCGGGCGCGCAAAGTGATAGCGGCGCCTGCTTGTCGTGATAACGCCAAGACAGCACTAATTGCGCTACCGGATAGGGTTCAGCGAGACAGACCGCCCGCACCGATGATCGCCGACAACAGATGGCTTGTAAGCGCAGCCGCGCTCCTTCGGTAGGCGATTTCACCCCAATCATCCCAACGATGCACCCGCTCGGCGAGCCAAGCGAAGAGGTCATCACGCGATTTTGCATCGGCGAAGGACTGCGACCACGCGATATTGCGCGTCGGCATCCGCGCGCCAACCTTAAGTCCGGTCAACGTCACCAGGTATCGACTTCCCAAATCTTCGCGCGCGAACAGATGGCGACGAAACCCAACCTGCTGCTCAAAGGTGATCAGCGCCCGCTCTCGTGCCTCGGCGTCGAGCCCCTTGCTCGCACTGACCGCCGCCACAACCGCCGACATCGGCAGGCGCTCGAATTCCGGCTCGCGCGTGGCCTGCAGCATCATGAGGACCGACTTCCCCAATGAGCTCAATCCCCCATCGAAGACGTTCCTCCCCTCCGATGTCTCGACCATACCGATGCTGGCGAGCCAGCACTGATAGAATCGCCAGAACATCATGTCCCCGCCGAAAACATCGTGGTTGCTCTCCGTGCCAAACCAGCTCGCATTGATCGCGGTCATTACCCTCAGCATCAGTTCATGCTGTTCGGGTGCGAAGTGGACCGGCGGGAAGCCAAGTTCTCCTTCCCAGAAGGCGTCCCTGACGCTCGACCAATGGCGTCCCGCTGCATCCTCGTAGCCGCGCGGATTGGCTCGAAACCACCATCCCCATGGGAGCTCGCTGGCGTGGCGATCAAAGTCGGCCACGGCCACCTCCGCGACTGGGATCGAGGCCGATCGGCGGCGGCTGGTCGTCGCGCTGGGGCGCTGCGTCCCCCTCCGCGATCGCGCGCAGCTGGGCAGCGAGCGCAACCGTTTCCCGGACAACATAGGCATCGTCGCGATAGGTCCGTGCGAGTTCCGATGACTTGGGCCTGGAGGAACCCTGCGCATGCCTGGGAATGAGATCGTACGCATGATCGCAACTGAAGCCGAACCACCATGCGTGCGGGTCTTCGACCCGGTGATCGGTAGCGTGCGTTACCGGATGGTAGACCGCCGGGCGTAATGTCACGTGGCAGATACGGCGCGCCTCGACGGCTAAACGACGCGCCGGACTCGGCCCTTCCTCGCACAGTCTTGAATAGGTCAAACCGCCATGCACCTCGATCCCGATGTCCGACGGAACTGCGCCATTATCCCAGCCCCAGAGTGGGTGGTCGTGGGGAATGCCGACATATCCGGACAGAAAACCATCTTCCGTGTCACGCAAGATGATGCAGTCATAGCCACTCGCCTCGTCGCGCCAGCTGATCTTGTCCGCCTCTCCGAGCCACGGCCCCTTGCCATCGGGCCGCGCTGCCTGATCATAGAATATTTCTTCCGCGGGAACGACGCACGCGCGGGTCGCATAAGCGCGACCGGTTACGAGAACGACGCCGCCCTCTCGCATGACATCGCCTCCGTCGCCGATCAGCTTCGCCAGAGCGAGGTCGGAGCCGAGGATCGGCAGCAGTGTGCCGTCCGTGGCCGGCGCAACGGCAACCGTGGCTGCCTTTCGCATCACGGACGTCTTGCGCTGCCCAGCGGGCACTAGCGCCTTGGACTTGGTGGTTTTAGCCATTTCTTCTCTCCAGCTTAATCTGCGGCACGGATGCTGATCGCTTCCGGCTACGCGTCATGGTGCTGCCCCCGGGGCGGTCTCCGAGTGCGTATCATTTTCGCATGTCGGCCAAGCGATGATCGGTCCGAGACCCCAGGTTTCGCTGCCGAGTGGACTGCCCAGATGCGAGGGTGGGGAATGGTATCCCGACGGTGGTTCATGCGATGCCATCAGTAAGATTCGTAGTTACGTTATCGTTCGCTATATCAGACAACGACTAGAGTCAATCGGTCGGACGAAGTCGTTCGTTTGACCGAACGCTCTTTGATTCCTATGGCGTTGCTCTCATGTTAGGTTGTGTCGAGGGAGGTCATGGACATGTCGTTGGCGATGAGGCTGCAGAACCTTCGCACGGCAAAGCGGCAATCGCTTCAAACAGTGGCTGACGCCATCGGTGCGTCGAAGGCGCATATCTGGGAGCTTGAGAAAGGCACCGCCAAGAATCCGTCGATCGAACTTGTCCGAAAGCTCGCCGATCATTTTGAGGTATCTATCGCAAGCCTTGTCGGGGAGAAGCCGGACGAAGATAGCGATGACGAGCATTTGCTCGTCATGTACCGTGATCTGAAATCTCTCGATCACCAAGATCGCTTGGTTCTTGGAGACATTATAAAGGGAATGCAGAACCGTCGGTCCGGGCGGTAGCGGAGCGGGCGCTCTTAGCACTGGTTCTAATGCCCTACCCATACCGTCGTGGTCGTCACCGGCGCCACGTCCGCAGCAAAGGAGTTCGGCGCGGTCGGCGCTTTGGTCGATTCGGCTATTGCCGGTTCTGTCAGCCGGTCTTTGGGACGAATATTCGCATAGCGGACATTCGGCTCGATCGATCGAGGATGTTCAAGAAATTGGTAAGTTAACCGCGCTAGAATCCTTCCCATGAAATGGCTTTTTGTAATCGCACTCGCGCTGACCCCGCTTTCCGCGTCCGCGCAGGACATTAGTGGAACGGGCCGTGCAAAGGACGGCGACTCCCTCGACATGGCAGGGATTGCCGTCCGCTTACATGGCGTCGATGCCCCCGAGCTTTATCAGACATGTTCGCGGCAGGGTCAAAGCTGGGCATGTGGGAAAGAAGCGATGGCGAAATTGGGGCAATTGGTGAATGGTGCCGAATTGCGCTGTGAGCAGCGCGATGTTGATGACTATGACCGGATCGTCGCCAGCTGCACCGCGCGGCAGATAGATCTAGGCCAAGCCATGGTCGAAGCGGGCCTTGCAGTTGCGTTGCCTCAGTTTAGCGATCGCTATCTCGGCGCCGAGGCGCGCGCCAAGGCCCTCAAACTAGGCATCTGGAGTTCCGACTTCCAAAAGCCAGCGGACTATCGGGCCGCCAATCCCAGGGCACATCGGCCCAAGCCGCAGGCATCCGCCGTGCGTCAGCCTATTGCATCACCGGCGCCGTCCGGCGTCTATTACCGCAATTGCAATGCGGCATGGGCAGCGGGTGCTGCGCCGTTATACCGCGGTCAGCCGGGATATCGGCCAGAAATGGATGGCGACGGTGACGGGGTGGCTTGCGAGCCATTTCGGCGGCGCTGAGCATTTAGGCTGGGTTGAAAGGCCTTCATCCAAAGTTTCTGGCGCGGTGTTGCGACTTTGGGTAGGCCAACGACATGATGATGATCGGCACGAGAATCGAAGAGACGGGAACCTTGCTCCGCGACGCGGGCGGATTCTCGCTTCGCCGTGACCTTGGCGGTCGGTGGCGCCTCGACCTCCACCGCGTTCCGGTCGACCATATCGAAAAGCGTGTTCGCATTACCGGCATCGTGGTCGGTGAAGACCTGGTCGATGTCGACGGTGTGGCTCCCGAGAATATTGCTTCTTCGCCGCTGGCGGCCGGCGCGTAGCCCCACTGCACCACCTGCACCGCTAGAACAAATATTTGAGCGCCTGCCATGCCCCGACGAGGAATGAGCCACCCATCAACGCGGTCGCAATCCAGAATTCGATAGCGAGCGCCCGGTCGCGCCATTTGGTTCCGCGTACTTGCATAGGCTCGGCATGACAGCGCGAAATATTGTAGGAAAGCGATTAATCCACGCTTGGTGGCGACAAAATCCTACGGAATAGGCGACACCCCCCGAACTCACATTCAGGCGTGCGATACCGCCGACTCTGGCCGTTTTCGGTCAGGCCGCTTTCAGTCTGAACCGAAGAGAAGCGGACGTTCGCCGTGCGCCGGCTGGCCATGGGCGACTGCGGCTCGCACAAGCGATTCTCGATCTGGCGATTTCATCCGGGCGAAGATTTTGCGTTGCATATACCCCGTAGGTTGAGCAGCTCGCGCTCAACGTCGTCGGTCGAGCAACGACCAGCATACTCATTAGCTGAACGGCACATAAATTGTCGAAAACATTGAACCAACCAATAAAATCACTTAGTTCAATGGGTTATATAAAAATTATAGGCCTTCAAACTATTGAAACTATACCGACCGGCTATTGGACATCTCTCCCACGATGCTGGATGATCAGATACCATATATTGATTTCAAGAAGAGGACGGGTGCCGTGACTCCAGTCTATAATCAATCGTTTTTGAGCGTCGCGAGTGCGGCTTTCCTGCTATCGACACTTTCGGCTTGCGGCGGCGCATCAGGGGAAGGCGAGAAATCCGACAGTGCGGAACCGCGAACGCAAGCGGCCGTCGCTCGCGACCCCAATTATCCCGAGATCGATATCCCGCCCGTTTGGGATGCCAAAGGACAGCTGGTCCAACCAAAAGACTTTCGCGAGTTGGTCTTCCTCGGGGCGCCGCTGACACCGCACGGTCTTAACGGCGGGAAAGCGTCTTTTCCCGAGTTCCACAATGTCTACACGCAGCCAGCAGCCTTCAAGGCCTATCGGGCGACCGGCAAATGGCCTGAAGGCACCATGATGATCAAGGAACTACAGCTCGTCAGTGATCCGAAAGGCGAATTTCCTGACGGATCAACGACGGCACCATCCGGGCGAGGATATTTTCCCGGTCCGCCCAATGGCCTCGACGTTTCAGTCAAGGACAGCAAACGGTTCGCCGATTCAAATGGCTGGGGCTATTTCAACTTCAATCATTCCGCTCCGCCCTATCTGGCCACGGCAGCGCTCAAATCCGTCGACGAATGCGCGGGGTGCCACATCGCCAATGCAGAAGACATGGTCTACATCAAATTCTACAAGCCCATACTCGATCCGCTACCGCTCCCCCGCGGTTGACATGACGCTGCTGCAGCCATCGGCGTCTGCGGCGCGACAGGCGATGCAAGAGCAGCGGCCATGCTCAGTGCTCATAGGAACGACGATTTGCTGACCGGGAAGACCATTGCGGTCATCTGCGCCGTCGCGCTGTTCACCACAGCCTGCGGCAAAAAGAGCGATGCGGGTGCGCCCGACGATACTTACGCGTCGCTGGTCAACAAAGATGGGACGATCTCCTTTCCCGCAGACTTCCCCGAGAGTTACATGTTCATTGGCACCTGGTCGGTCACGGCGCCCTCGGGAGAGGCAGAAATTCATTCCGTCTATTCCCGACCGGCGGATGTTGACGCCTTTCGGAGCGCGGGGAAATTTCCTGACGGCGCAGTCTTGATCAAGGAAGTCACAATTGCGAAGAGCGCCGACCTCGTCACAGGCCGCGCATCCTGGGCCGGTGATCGCAAGATTTGGTTCCTCATGGTGAAGGATCGCAAGGGACGGTTCGCGGGCAACCCCCTCTGGGGTGACGGGTGGGGCTGGGCGCAATTCGACCCGACCGACACCAAGAAGCAAACGGCGACGAATTACCAAACCGACTGCAAATCATGCCACATTCCGGCCAAGTCATCCGAATGGGTTTACACCTATGCCTACCCAGCGCTGGGTGAGAAAGGCCAAGTCGGCCTGCCGGTGAATTCACATAGAGGTAACCCGCCCGGGATAGTTCCCGCCGTCGCAACGCAGGCCATGACGAGCGGCGTGGCTTCAGGCAAGATGGCTTTCGACAAGACTTGCAGGGCATGCCACTCCATAAACCCTGGTGGTGCCGGCATCGGACCAACGCTGGCTGGCGTCGTCGGCCGCAAGGCGGGCACCGTGCCAAACTTTGATTATTCGGACCAGATACGGAATTCCGGCATAACCTGGACAGCCGACAATATTGACAAACATATCGAGGCGCCAAAATCCTTCATTCCCGGGAATCGCATGGGAAATCTCTTCCCCAACGGGATCAAGGATCCGGGTCAGCGCCGCGATATCATCGTCTATCTGAAAAGCGTCGCACAGTAGTCGACGGCGGCTTCCCGCTCGCGAGCGGCGGTAAGACGCATGAGCCACTGAAGGTGGCTAGTCAGATTGATGCTTGAGGCACAAAACAACTCAACGGACTATTCAGCCAAGGGCGATTTTTTGCCAAGGCCCGAATGTCCTCAATCAAAGGAATGACACATGGCCAAACGTGATGCGGTTTTCCCCGCAAACCGACATGCTCTCTACGAAGAGCATGGATATTCCGCAGCGATCCGGTCGGATCGTTTGCTTTTCGTATCCGGCCAGGTCGGAAGTCGTGAAGACGGTTCGCCGGAACCAGAGTTCGCGGAGCAGGTTCGGCTGGCCTTCGCAAATCTGGAAGCGACCCTGCTGGCTGCGGGATGCGGATTTGACGACATCGTCGATCTAACGACTTTCCATACCGATCCCGAAAATCAGTTCGAAACGATTATGGCCGTGAAGAGCAAGATCTTCACTGAAGCGCCTTATCCGAACTGGACAGCACTTGGTGTGAACTGGCTGGCCGGATTCGATTTCGAGATCAAGGTAATCGCCCGCATTCCAGACTGACCGCAACCCGTGCTAGGCCAGTAAAATCCGAAACGAAAGAAAGTCGCGTCATCGCTGATTTCCTCGGAGCTGGCCTTTGGGGCCTGTTTACAGCCAGCGGCCTTTTGATCGGTGCCGTTGTCGCGGACCTGTTTTCAAACCGGCTGTCTCATCGCCTCATCGCGACCGTGATGGGGTTTGGCGGCGGCGTGCTTATCGCCATTGTCGCTGTCGAGCTTATGGGGAACGCAATCAAAACTGGCATGTCCGCCGCTGCGATCACAGCGTTGCTGGGAGGGGCGGCAATCTTCAGCGGCATCAACTGGTATCTCGCCACAAGCGGCGCGAAAAATAGGAAACGTTGCGGCGAATGCGTGAAGCAAACGACCGAAAATGAGCATGCCGGAAGCGGCGTCGCGATTGCTGTTGGGACGGTTCTTGACGGCATTCCCGAAGCACTCGTGATCGGCCTGTCTATGGTTGGCGGCGGGAAGATCGGGATGGGCGTCGTCGCCGGGTTTTTCCTCGCCAACATTCCTCAGGGACTCTCAAGCGCCTCGGGGATGAAGCTGGCTGGACGATCACGACGCTACATTTACGCGATCTGGGCGGGCATCCCGCTCCTGATAGGGCTCACAGCCGCCTTCGGGAATTTTGCTTTGGGATCAGTCTCAACCGACGCAACGACGGTCATTCTCTGTTTCGCTGCAGGCACGGTGCTGGCGATGCTCGCGGAAACCATGATCCCGGAAGCCTTCGATCACGCGCCGCCGATGATCGGTTTGATTACCGTGACGGGCTTTCTTTCGGCGTTTCTGCTGGTGCAACATCATGTTTGATATGCGGGGCGGGCTTGAATAGCAGATCTTACTGCAGCTTCATCCTTAGGTCAGGCCAGTTGGAAATACATCGCCGGCAGCGTAACTCGCTACGATAACAGCCTCAGGTGACGGCCCTTGGACCGCTGTAATATTGGAGATGGAAATTGGGACCGCATTCGGAGCGCAAGGAACAACGGCTTCTCCTGTTCTCCGCCACCGGCACCCTCGCCCTTTCCCTTGTTGGCATCGCTATTGGCCTGTTGAGCGGCGCAAAGTCGATCTTGTTCGACGGTGTGTACAGCCTTGCCGACGCAGGGCTTACGCTGGCCGCCTTTTTCGCCGCGCGGCTGATCGCGCGTGGCGCAGACCGCCGGTTCCAATATGGCTACTGGCACATCGAGCCGATGCTTGGGTTCGTCAACGGCAGCGTTCTGCTCCTCGCCTGCGCCTATGCATTGATTGACGGAGTAGACACCGTGATGATGGGAGGACGGAACGTGAGTTTCGGGCCCGGTATCGGATATGCCGGCGCGAGCGCGCTCATCGGCTTCGGGATGTATATTTATATCCGGCGCCGCGCTCGCGGCCTCGGGTCCTCGCTTCTGAATATCGACGCGGCCGCGTGGCTTTTCGGCGCACTTCTCAACGCCGGGCTGAGCGCCGCATTTGTCACCGCGGTCGTGCTCGAGGGAACGCAGGCGGAGAAGCTCTCGGCCTATTTCGATCCGGCAATCCTCATCCTCCTTGCAATCTTCCTGGCTCCGCTTCCCCTTCGGGCCTTGGCAGCGGCCGGTCGCGAGATACTGCAGATCGCGCCAGCCGATCTCGATGCGCAGGTCAGCAGCATCGCACGCGAAGTCGCGGCACGGCACGGCTTCGTCGAGCATCAATCCTATGTGACCCAGGTCGGCCGCGCAGGGTTTATCGAGATCGGCTTTGTCGGTGTCGCGGCATCGACCACGATGACGCTTGGCGAGCAGGACGCCATTCGTCAGGAATTTGCGGACGCGATGGGCGGGCTGCGCCCCGGATATTGGCTCACGATCGACTTCACGGCCGATCGCCGTTGGCTCTAAGCGCGAGCAACTCCGGGGCGGCTCACGGTAACGCGCAAACGGGCGCCCGCTGTTCGGCGGACGCCCGTTAGTTTCAGACGAGCATCTTTTCGCGCAGCAGCAAATCGAGGCCGCCGTCGGCATCGAGCGCCACCAGATCATCCGACCCGCCCACATGCGTACCGTTGATGAAGATCTGCGGAACCGTCCTGCGTCCACCAGACGCTGTCTGCATTGCACGGAACTGCACCGGATCATCTTCGACGTCGATTTCGATCCAGTCGGTCACCCCCTTGGCGCGAAGATGCGCCTTGGCCCGGTGACAAAAGGGGCAATAGTCCTTGGTATAGAGGGTTATGTTCGGTTTCATTTCATGTCTCCGATCAAGCTGCCTCAGACTGCTCGCCGGCCGATGGAAGGACCCAGGCGGCGCGCGGAAAGTGGCAGGTGTAACCATTGGGACGGCGCTCCAGATAATCCTGGTGCTCCGGCTCCGCCTCCCAGAAGGGGCCAATCGGCTCCAACTCGCTCGCTACCTTTCCCGGCCAGAGGCCGGATGCGTTGACGTCCGCGATCGTCTGCAACGCGGTTTCACGCTGCGCTTCGTCGGCATAATAGATCGCCGAGCGATAGCTCCCGCCGCGGTCGTTGCCCTGGCGATTGCGCGTGGTCGGATCGTGGATCTGGAAGAAAAATTCGAGGATCCGGCGGTAGCTGATCTGATCGGGATCGAAATTGATCTCGATCGCCTCGGCGTGCGTGCCGTGGTTGCGATAGGTCGCGTTCGGCACATCGCCGCCGCTGTAACCGACACGGGTGCTGACGACGCCGGGGAGTTTGCGGATCAGGTCCTGCATGCCCCAGAAGCAGCCGCCGGCAAGGATGGAACGTTCGGTCATGATCAATTCTCCTCGATCTGGTTCAGAAATTCGGAATAGCCCTCGGCTTCCATGTCATCGCGGTGGACGAAGCGGAGTGAAGCCGAGTTGATGCAGTAGCGCTGGCCGCCACGGTCGCGCGGACCGTCGGGAAACACATGTCCCAAGTGGCTGTCGCCATGAGCCGAGCGCACCTCGGTGCGGATCATCCCGTAGCTGTCGTCGCGTATTTCATCGACATTGGCGGGGACGATGGGCTTGGTGAAGCTCGGCCATCCACTGCCGGAATCGAATTTGTCGGTCGAGGCGAACAAGGGCTCGCCGCTGACGATATCGACGTAGATGCCGGGCTCCTTATTGTGCAGCAGTTCCCCACTGCCGGCACGCTCGGTGCCGCCTTCCTGGGTGACATGGCGCTGTTGGGGCGTCAGCTTCGCAATGGCTTCGCTGGTCTTGAGGTAGGTCATTCGATATCTCCTTTGTCTGACAGTTGCGGCACGTCTTTCCACCCCGGTGCGCCGCATGCGCGCCGGTGGAGACAGTCCCGAAATTCGAAATTTGGCTCAGAGGCGGTCGAGGATGCTCATGAGAACCGCCGGGTCGAGCCGGTTGCGATAATTGGGATCGAGAAAACTATATCTGATGATCCCGTCGGTACTGATCACATAGGTTGCCGGCATCGGAATGCGCCAGTCGGCGCCGTCGTCGCCTGCGACCATCCCGTCCGCAAGCGCCGCCCGGCGCATACTCTCGGGCAGTTCGAAGGCGAGGCCATAATCGCTCGCGACCGTCATTCCGCGATCGGCGAGCAACGGAAGCGTCATTTCCTCGGCCCGCGCCATTGCGATGCTGTCGGCGAGCGGCTGCGGGGAGATCGCGAGCAGGCTCGCTCCTCTATCCTCGACCGCTTGCGCCGCCTTCGACATCGCCCGAAGTTCGGCGCGGCAGAAGGGGCACCATCCGCCGCGAAAGAAACTCAGGACCACTGGTCCGCCAATCAATCGGCCACGCAGCGAGACTGTGCCGCCGAGGGCGTTTTCCAGCAGGAACTCCGGCGCGACATCTCCGGCCTGGACAGCCGAGACCTCGATGCCCATGGCCAGGATCTGCCGATCGCCTTCGGCGATTGCCACCCTCCCCTCGTCGCCGGCTGCCTGGAAATAGGCTTGCTCGATCATGCTCATGTCCGTTCGGAAGTTCATTCGACTCTTCTGCATCGAAAATTGGGGAGGGGAAAGGCTGGCGCGGCTCGCGCCAGCCTTTCCTTCAATGTCCACCTCGAGCCGGGCGCCGGGAGTCACGCCCAGCCCAAGGTGGATCGAGCGAAGCGACGAAGCCGGGAAGGGGAATTACCGGCTCGGACGTCGCGTCCGGGCTCGAGGCTTTTGCGGCGGTAAGGGAAGGCCGCCGCAACCCGCAAGGAAACGGACCCCGCGATCCAGGGCCGCGAAAGCGGCGTCGGTTCTGATCTGGCATTCATGATGGTCATCTCAAAACTCCAGGAGGCTTTGTCTCGGGTCCGTTTTTGCGGATGAGCCGTATTTAGGCTGTAGCGATTGCTTGCGGCAGATGGGTTGAGTCGATAGGACCTATTCCGCAGGGGAATGAAATGGATCGACTTGCCGTCATGGAGCAGTTCCTCGCCGTGGCCGAGGCGGGTTCCTTTTCCGCGGCGGCGCGACGGCTCAATGTCGGTCAGCCATCGATTTCGAAAGCCGTGGCGCAGCTTGAGGCCTATCTCGGCGTCCGGCTGTTCCAGCGCTCAACCCGCAGCCTGACGCTCACCGAGGCGGGCCGTCGCTACCGCGACGGCGCCGAGCGTGCGATTGCAGCCGCCGCCGCCGCGGAGATTGCCGCCAAGGAAGACGGGGGCCGTCTCGCCGGACCGGTGCGCGTCGTGGTCCCGACTTGCCTTGCCCGGCTGCATCTCGTGCCGTGTCTCCGGGAATTCTCTGATCGCTTTCCCGAAGTCACGCTCGATCTGGAGATCACCGATCGCGAAACCGATGTCGTGGCATCGGGCGTGGATATCGCGCTGCGAATTGGCACGCTCGCCGACACCGCGCTCGTCGCCTCTCGCATGGCGCGCACGCGGATGGCGCTGGTCGCGAACAAGGCCGAAAATGGTCTCGACGCCCCGCACAATTTCATGGGGCAGCCCGCGATCATCTCGCGCCTTCATCATGCGAAGAATAGCTGGGTCTTCCGCGATGGCAGCGCGCGCATCGCGATCATGGTGCATCCTGCGCTCATTCTCGACAGCGACGACGCAGCCCGGTCGGCAGCGCTTGCCGGTCTCGGCTATGCGATGTTGCCCCGGCCCTTCGTCGCCGATCTGATCGATACCGGCGATCTTGTCGAGTTGCTGCCCAACCATATGCTCGAAGACATTGATCTATGGGCCCTGCTGCCGGCTGGCCGCGACCAGACCGCGAGAGTGCGCGCTTTTCTCGACTGGCTCCGCCCGCAGATGAACGCGATCTTTGCCGATGAGCGACCCGGCTTGCTCTCATGAACGCTATTGCGGTTGCCATCGCTGCTTCGATGCTGAGTTTTGCGATGGGTTTCGCGATCAGGCGGGGGACGGTCTGCGTGGTCGTTGCGGCGCAGGATCTTGTCGTGCGGCGCCGACCCGACAAGTTCATCGGGTTCGCGACGGCGGCTTGCTGGTCAGGGCTTCTGCTTGTTCCACTGGCATGGACCGCACCAGCTGTTTTCCATCTGTCCCCGGGCTACGACCAGCTGATCCAGGCTTTCCTGTTCGGGTGTCTTTACGGGATCGGCGCGTGGGCGAACCAGGCTTGCGGCTTTGGAACACTCGCGCATTTGACCGGCGGCAGGCTCGGATATCTTCTGACCCTCGCCGGCTGGGTAATCGGCGCCTCGTTCATATCCAAAGTCTACAGGCCCCAGCAAATTCCCGAGCCCTCGCTGCTTGCGACGTCACCGCTCGCCGCGATAGCGGCGTGGCTGGCCTTCGCCGCAGTCTGCTGGTGGAGCTGGCCGCGCCTGCGACTGTTGCGCCGCCGGTCGCGCTGGCGCAAGATGCTGCTTGGACGCGCGCGGATGCGTCCCTTCGAGGCCATGCTCATCATCGGCATCGGCGGCGGCCTGCTGTACGCCTGCGCCGGGAGCTGGACCTATCTGGGCCTCCTGTCCAGCTACGCCTCGCAGCTCGTCATGCACGATTTCGCCCCGATTTCTCCTTTGCCGGCGCTTTTGGGCACCGCGATGATGATCGGCGGCGGACTATTTGCAGCCGTCCGCTCCGCCAGCTTCCGGTTGCGCGGCACCAACTGGCGTCAAGGCTCGCGGCATCTCGTCGGCGGCACCATCATGGGGTTGGCCACCCAGCTCATCCCGGGCGGCAATGGGGTCATCATCGTCTACGGGCTGCCCTCCTTCGCTCCCCATGCCCTGACCGCCTATTTCGGGATGACATTGACCCTCATGCTCATCTTCGCCGCCACAAACTATTCCCGCAGGGCATAGAAACCATGCCCACGGGCCAACTGTTTTTGCGCGCTCGATGCGCGCAATATGCGCATCGTGTAATCAGGAAGGGACAGCGGGATGACCGATTTCGACTATGACGTGGCGATAATCGGCGCGGGCACCGCTGGAATGTCGGCGTACCGGGAAGCGCTCAAATATAGCGATCGCGTCGTCATGATCGATGGCGGCCCCTTGGGGACCACATGCGCCCGCGTTGGCTGCATGCCCTCCAAATTGCTGATCGCTGCGGCAGAGGCGCGCCACCGTGCCGAAAGCGTCGGCCTGTTCGGACTTCGCGCCGGACCCGTCGAGGTCGATGGTGTGCAGGTCATGAACCGCGTCCGCGCCGAGCGCGACCACTTTGTTAGCTTCGCCACCGAGGCGATTGCGGGGTTTGCACCCGGAGGCCTGCTTCGCGAGCAGGCGCGTTTTGTCGATGACAATCGGCTCGAACTTGCGAGCGGCAAGCAGATCAGCGCGCGCAGCATCGTGATCGCAACGGGCTCGCGGCCGGTCGTACCCGCAGGCCTGGAACCGGCGGGCGATCGGCTGATTTTCAACGACCAACTGTTCGACTGGACCGATCTGCCGTCCTCGGTTGCAGTCTTCGGCACCGGCGCGATCGGGTTGGAGCTCGGGCAGGCTTTGCATCGCCTCGGTGTCCGCACCCATATCTATGGGCGCGGCGGCAGCGTCGGCCCGCTCACCGATCCCGACGTCGCGGCTTATGCGGCGGCACAGTTCTCGAGCGAAATTCCTATCGACTGGATGGCAGCCGATGCAAGCGTCGCGCGCGACGGGGACGCTGTGATCGTCCGGTCAGCGGGGGGCGAGGAGCGGTTCGATTATCTCCTCGCGGCCGCAGGCCGACGGGCCAATGTCGACAATCTCGGACTGGAAAACACCTCGCTCACGCTCGATGCCCATGGCGTCCCCACTTATGATCACCTGTCGATGCGCGCCAGTTACAGCGACATCTTCATCGCGGGCGACTCGGCGGTCGATCTCTCGCTCCTTCACGAGGCCGCGGACGAAGGCCGGGTGGCAGGCGAAAATGCCGCGCGCTATCCGCACAGCTATCGCCGCGCGCGCCGGACCCCGTTGACGATCGTCTTCACCGATCCCCAGATCGCCATCGCCGGGCGCAGCCATGCCGACCTTCTTCGCGACCGGATGGATTTCGCCATCGGCGAAGTGTCGTTCGAAGACCAGGGACGGGCTCGCATATTGGGGCTCAACCGGGGATTGCTGCGCGTCTATGGCGATCGGCCGAGCGGGTTGCTGCTTGGCGCCGAAATCTTCGGTCCAGCGGCGGAACATCTCGCTCATCTCCTCGCCTGGTCGATCGAGAGCCGGCTCACCGTCGCCGAATTGCTCGAACGACCCTTCTATCATCCTGTCATTGAGGAAGGGCTGCGCACCGCGCTTCGCCACCTCAACCACCATCTCGGGTTCGGACCGAATCCGCCGCTGCGCTGCATCGACTGTGGTCCGGGAGGCTAGGCCAAGCGGTGCCCGCCTTCGGCTCGGATAGAATATCGGCACCTTGCAACGGTGCAAATCCGGCAGAGCCTTTGCCCGAGCCTGGATCGCGCACGGCCGAGGGGGAGATCCGCCCTGATTCCTGCTCGCGCGAGCGAAGCATAGCGTTCCGGCCTCACCTCCCCGGTGGGGCGGAAAGCCCGCGAGGATCGATGAGCAAGCTCGCGGCGCCTGTCGCTGGGGGAGCCTCACGCTCCCCGCCACAGGTCCGCATCGTAACTTGCGGTTTGTTGGTGCCTTAGACCTGGGCGTCGGCAGGCTTTTTCCGTCGGATAGCCGCCGAGAGTAATACCAGCGAAGCGGCAAGCAGAACGGCGTCTTTCAACAGAAATTGCCCGGGGATGGCCGAAATGGCCGGGAACCCGCCGGCGGTCGGCTCTGCGACACCAGGCGTTGACAAGAAGAATGTCAAGGTGATGGTATAGGTCGCCACCGACATGGCGCCGCCGAGGACCGAGAAAATCGGTTTGAATGCACCGAGGATCAGGGCAGCGGCCGTGGCGAGTTCCATCGTGCCGATGAACTGGCTGGCGCCCTGGACGCCGAACAGCGGGTGAAGCCAGCTCATAAGCGGGCTGTGTTCGATGAATGGGGCAATGCCTTGCGCCTCATAAGCCGTGAATTTCATGCCGCCGAACCACAGAAAGACAATGACTAGGGCCCATCGCAGCAGAGCGAGTTCGCGCATTTGATGCTCGGGGACGCTGAATGAATATTTCTCCAATAAGCTCATAATCAATGCCCTTTTTGTTGATGGAAATGTGGCGAGAGGCGTCAGTTTGTAATTCCGGGACCGACGATGTCGGTCGGACAGTTGGTGCACTTCTCTTCGTCGCAGAAACGGCAGGTCGTGCGCGCGCGCACTTCGTCGCGCGGCAATGACGCGAGGATGGTTTCCGCGACGCGCTCCAGCGCAGCGCGGTCCTTCTCGCCGACCGCAGCGAGCAACCCGGTGATCGCTGTGCTGCGCAGATTCAGGAGCGCCCTGCGTTCCGTCTCGCCGCCGGACGTCAACGACACGTGCATGACGCGGCGATCGCCGGGGGATTGCGATTTCGAGACGAAATTCTGAGCGACCAGCCGTTCGACCACGCGGGCAGCACCGGCATGCGACAGGCGCAGGGCCTTGCCGATCTGGTCGATCGAAAGGCCCGGTTCATGGCCGATGAGGCTCAATGCCGCCGCGGTCTCCCCGCCGGCCGGAAAGCGCTGTGATATCGCACCGCGCATCTCATCCGACACCCCCTGCGCGAGGGCGCCGAAGAGATTGATCAGCCGATCGGAAGGTGAAGCGTCCTTGGTCAATCGCATTCCAGTATATATGCGTCGCGCATATAAATAGCGCAGCGGCTGGAGAATGCAAGAGGCGATGCGAGCTTCAGAGCTTGAGCCTCTCCTTCATGGGCTCGCGATCCGTCTGTTCGATGGGGTACCAGCGGTAGCCGGATCCGTCGGCGGCAATGTGACCCACCCCCGGGAACGGAAGATGGGGCGCCGCAATCATCATACGGTCGCGAGCGAAGCGGGTGAACGCGGCTTTCCGCACGGCGCGCGCCTCGTCCTAGCGAACATCGAAAGTGATCGTCACGTCGGGGCGTGGAAATTGAACCGCGCCGGCGTGGATGACATCGCCGACGAAGACGATACTCTGCCCCTTGCTGGTCAAGGTGTAGAAGGCGGTGCCCGGGGTGTGCCCAGGCTGCAGTTCGGCACGAATGCCCGGCACGACTTCGCCATCGGTATCGATCGGCTTCACCCGGCCGGCCGTGACATAGGGCGTCAGCGTCTGCTCGGTCTGGGTCCAGAAGCGCTTGTCGATCCCGCTTTTAGCCGCGTTGGCAACATCGGAGAAAAAGCGAATATCTGCACCGCCGGCATAGACCGTCGCGCGCGGGAAGACGATCTTGCCCGCCTTCGTGAGACCGCCGCTATGGTCGCTGTGGACATGGGTGATGAGTATGTCGGTGATTGTCTCCGGCGCGGCCCCAGCTGCTGCCAGCGCTTCGAGCAGCCTGCCGCCGTTGCCTAGGCCGAAAAGATCGCCGGCACCGACATCGACAAGGATCCGCCGCCCGTTGAAGTCGATCAGATAAGCGTTGATCGAAGCCTCTGCGGGATTAGCTAGGAAACTGCGGGCAAGAATTTCGTCGATCGTTTGCGCCGAGACGCCGCGCAGCAACTGGTGCAGGTCCAGCGGGACCGACCCATCCGACAATGCCGTTATCTGGGCATCGCCAATCGTAAATCGATAAATTGCGGGAGCGGTCTGGCGGACGGTCCCGGCTATGGTGTCGGGCACCGCGGCGGGCGTCGGAGCCGCTAAACCGGGAGAAGAGGATATCGGGCCAAGCAGCGCCAGGGCGAGAGGGAGAATAGTGAATGGCTTTTTGATCATCATGGCGACGTCCTTGATTGAGTTGCGATGGATGAAGAACTGTCAGTCATTATCCCAGCGCTGGCGGGGTCTTGCGAGACATTGTCGCGATCGACAGCGTGCTCGGCGACAGAGTTCGGTTCAGGCAGGGCCACTTCCGAAAAATGCTGCCGAATATAGTCCAGCTTGGGATCGATGAAGCGGCGGCAGAAGGGTCGGCTCGGATCGGTTCGATAATAGTTCTGGTAACGCTCGTCCGAAGCCTTGAAGCTTCTGAACGGCAGAACCAGGGTATGCGCCGTATTGCCGAATTCCTCGGCAAATCGGACGATCGCCAATTCGGCCTCATGCCGCTGGTTGTCATCGAAAATATAGATCGCGCTGCGGTACTTGTCGCTAGGAGAGCGGGCCCGGGTGGCTGAATGCGTTCTCAGATGCACCTCGCACAGCGTTGCCAACGGAATGATTGAAGGATCGAAGGTGACGATCACCCCTTCTGACCAGCTATCTGCCGGAGCGTCCGATTGGACAAAGCCCTGGTCGACCTGCGCAACGCCGCGCAGCGCCTGGAACACCCCTTCGGTGCACCAATGGCACCCCCCTCCAAAGCCGATCTTCGCCATCTTCACCTCTCGCGCCTAGACGTATTTCTTTCCGCGGATCAGCGCCGTCTCGCGCGCCTGAGCCTTCTGGCTGCGGACGCAATCAATGTAAGCATCAGCGCGCCGATAAGAACGCCCAGTAGCAGTGGACTGTGGACATGCATCATCGCTGGGCGCAAATACAGGCCGACTAACCCGAGGATCACGAAAGCGACCGATGCAAGTCGCAATGCGCGCCAAGCACGGGGTTTGTTGTCTTTGAACCAAAGGGAAGTTCCGAAGATATTGATCATAAATGGTTGCCTTCCGGCAGCAAGGTTCAAGGTACGCAGTAAGTCAGAGCGGCCGTGCACATTCCGAACGAAGCCAGGTTTCCTGCACGCTGCTGAAGCCGGCCTCGCGTAATGTCTGGGTCGCCGCAGCCAACCGCTGGCCCCGCCGATGCAGGAGGTTAACGAACGCGCGGAGTATTTCGAGCCGGGGATCAGCGAGTGTCCCATTTGCACGCCGTCCCGGGAGAAGTTGATGTTTCTTGAAGAGGGCCTGCGCGAGACCGGCTCGCGATCCGAACCTTTGGCCTTTCTCGCTCCGCGCCAGTGCGATTACCGTCAGTTCCATCGGCGTGAAGATGAAGGCGCCGGATGGAAGTATCTCTGGCTCGATGAGGTGCAGCACTGTGGCGCGAGCTCCCTTGTTCTCTTCATCGTCTTCGCGGCCGTACCTATTTTAACGAACCGCGGCGCCGTTGAAGATTGTCCGTTCGGCTAAGACGCTCTCATTCATCCTGGGGCGCAGCGTCAGGCACGCCGTCGCTTCTGTGTCAGCCGTTGCGCCGACTATCGCAGTGAGCCAGACGTTTTTCCAATAGGCTGTGCCTATAGTTTTCATAGCGCCGGATAGCGTGACGCGTCACTTATTGCGGCATCTCGACATGCCCACCGAAGCCAAAGCGCATCGCCGAGAGAAGCTTGTCGCCAAAAGTGTGGTCGACGCGGCTGCGGTAGCGCGCAAACAAGGCGGCCGAAAGGACATAGGCCGGGACGGCTTCTTCCATTGCCGCATCGATCGTCCACCGGCCCTCGCCAGAGTCCGAGACCTGGCCGGTGAATTGCTCGAGCATCGGATCCCTGGCCAGGCCGATCGCGCAAAGGTCGAGCAGCCAGGACGAGATGACACTGCCGCGACGCCAGACTTCGGCCACGTCGGTCAGGTTGATGTCGAAGCGTTCATCAGGCTCGAGCCGTTCGGAGGACTTGCCCTTGAGAATGTCGAAGCCCTCGGCATAGGCCTGCATCAGGCCATATTCGATTCCGTTGTGGACCATCTTGACGAAATGCCCGGCGCCGGTTGGGCCGGCGTGGATATAGCCGCGCTCGGCGCGACTGTCGGGCGCGTCGCGTCCAATGGTGCGGACGATCGAACCATAGCCCGGCGCGAGCGTATCGAAGATGGGATCCAGCAGATCGACGATCTCCTTGTCGCCGCCGATCATCATGCAATAACCGCGTTCGAGCCCCCATATCCCGCCTGATGTGCCAACATCGATATAATGGAGCCCCTTGTCCCTTGCCGCAGCACCACATTTGATGTCGTCTTTGTAGAAGCTGTTGCCGCCATCGATGATGATGTCGCCGGGCTCCGACAATTCCATCAGCTTGTCGACCGTGTCTTGGGTGGGAGCGCCCGCCGGGAGCATTACCCAGAAGATCCGCGGCGCAGTGAGTTTGGCGACGACATCTTCAAGCGAATTCGCTCCGATGGCACCTTCACCGGCGAGCTGAGTAACCGCGGCCGGATCGCGATTGAAGGCGACGACCTCGTGGCCGCCGCGCATCAGCCGACGCGCGATATTGGCACCCATGCGGCCGAGGCCGATCATTGCAAGACGCATTGTTCAAATCCTTCTGTCAGAAGTTCACCCGGCGCGGACAGTTCCGACCAACGCCCCGCCGTCACGATCCAACGAGACCGCACCGCTCGCTGGCAGGTTACCATGAGTATGCAAATTTCGCCGCGCCTTGGCACTGAATGGAGGATGAGTTCATCGCCAGACGAAGTCCAATAACCAGGCGCTATAGTTTCGATACCCATTTAGCGACATGCGCAGTGCCGGGGCGGACATTGCGAACAGAGCAGCGACTGCGACACCCTCAGTCCGGTTGGAAGCCAAGCACGAAATCCACGACCTTTTTCGCAGACATCTCGCACGGCTTGAGCGATGTTTTGCCTGATGTGAACCGATACAGGTTGAAGCTGACGATGTCGGTCCCAGCCAACTCCCTGGCAAACAGGCTGTTGCGGCGCCCGTCGTCGGACCGCCGGACGATCAAGCCGAAACGCCGGCCTTCGTGAATGCCTTCGCTATGACCCTCGGGAAGCCTTTTGAAGGCAGCGTCGAAATCGGTAAGCTCCATCTCGTTCCACCAGTATCAGAAGACGCACAGCATGTTCGGGCCCGCCAACTCTGGCGCGCGCAACGAGCCCCAGGAACAAGCGCGCATTCGACTAGGCCCTCTCCATCTCATGTGTCGGTTCAACCCCCATCAGCGCCAGGCCGTTGCGGATGACCTGCCCGATCGCGGCGGCCAGGAACAACCGCGCGCGGCTAACCGGCAGGTTTTCCGGGTAGGCGAAGCGGCGCGTCGGGTCGGCATTTCCTGTGTTCCACAGCGCATGGAATTCCGCGGCCAGCCCCTCAAGGAAGAAGGCGATCCGGTGCGGCTCGCGCGCTGCCGCAGCCGCCTCGACGATGCGGGGGAATTCTGCCGCACGCTTCACAAGCGTAAGGCTCGGACCGTCCAGAAGAGCGAGATCGGGCGGGTCGCCCAACTCGATACCCGCTTCGGCCGCGCGGCTTGCTAGCGAGCAAATCCGCGCATGGGCATATTGCACATAGAAGACCGGATTATCCTTCGATGCCTCGACGACGGTCGCAAAGTCGAAGTCCATGGACGCTTCCGCTTTGCGGGTCAGCATCATGAAGCGAACGACGTCCTTTCCGACTTCTCGAATGACATCGGCCAGCGTGACGAAATTGCCTGCGCGCTTGGACATCTTGACCGGCTCACCCGCGCGCAGCAGCCGCACGATCTGCACCAGCTTGACGTCGAACCGCTTCCTGCCTTCGGTTAGAGCTTCGGCGGCGGCAACGATGCGCATCACGGTCCCGGCATGATCGGCGCCCCAGATGTCGATCAGTTCGTCGGCATCGCGCGCCTTCTCGAAATGATAGGCCAGATCCACGCCGAAATAGGTCCAGCTCCCATCCGGTTTACGGATAGGACGGTCCTGGTCATCGCCAAATTTCGTCGACCGGAACAGCGGCAGCGCGATCGGCTCCCAGTCCTTGGAGACTTCACCCTTCGGAGGTTCGAGAACGCCGTCATAGACAAGATCGCGCTCGCGCAGCCAGGCCTCGGCATCATCCGGCTTTCCGGCAGCGACGAGGTCCGCCTCCGACGCGAAGCGGTCGTGACTTATGCCGAGCAGCGCCAGATCTTCGCGGATCGTCTCCATCATCGCGGCAACGGTCCGCGCACGAAAGATTGCGAGCCAGTCCGTCTCCGGGGCGTCGGCATAGCGGCCCCCAAAATCGGCGGCCAGCGCCTCCCCGACCGGCTTCAGATAATCGCCCGGGTATAGACCTTCCGCTATCTCGCCGAGGCTCTCGCCCAACGCCTCGCGATATCTCTGGTGTGCCGAGCGAGCGAGAATATCGACCTGCCCGCCGGCATCATTGATATAATATTCGCGGATGACGCGATGGCCGGTGAAAGCGAGCAGGTTGGCGAGCGCATCTCCGACCACTGCCCCTCGGCAGTGCCCCATATGCATCGGACCGGTCGGGTTGGCCGAGACAAACTCTATATTCACCGTCTTACCCGCGCCGACGGGCGACATGCCGTAGCGGTCCTTCTGGTCCGCAATCACCGCCAGCTCGTTTTGCCAGGCCTGGTCGGTCAGCCGGATATTTACAAAGCCCGGGCCAGCGACGGCCACGTCTGCAACATCCTCCAACATGGCCAACCGGCCCGCCAACTTCTCAGCGAGTTGGCGCGGATGCGTGCCGGTAAGTTTTGCCAGGACCATCGCCGCGTTGGTCGACAGATCGCCATGCGCCGGGTCGTGCGGACGCTCCACGGTCAGCCCCGCCCGGTCGAGGCCCGCAGGAACGTCCCCCGCCACCTGCAGATCGCCAATTACCCGCGCGAGATGATCAAGGATGCGCGCATGAAGCGACACAGCCATCAGCGAAGGCCCGCTGCGCCTTGGCTGCTATCCAACCTCTACGCCTTTCCAGAAAGCGATGTGATCCCGGATGGCTTCCGCAACCGGATTCGGATCGGGATATGACCAAGCCGCGTCCGCGTTGAGCGCGCTGCCTACGCGGATATGGAAGTATCTCGCGGTGCCCTTGATCGGGCAGACAGAAGTGTGTGCGCTCGCTTCAAGGAGCTCCTGATTGACCGCGGAAGGTGGGAAATAGTGGTTTCCCTCGACGACGATTGTCTCGTCGCTTGCGGCGATGGTGGTGTCGTTCCAAACTGCTGAGACCAACGGAATATCCTCTCATATTGTCAATGGCACGGCGTTCGCAGCGGCCCGTGAATCAGGGGCGTTCGAGGAGTGCGACGGTGCCTTGGCCGCCGTCGGCGCAGATGCTGACGATTGCCCGTGATCCGCTCGGCATGTCCCAGAGCTCCTTCACTGCCTGGCTGAGGTCGCGCGCGCCTGTCGCGCCGAAGGGATGACCGATTGCTACCGAGCCCCCGTTGGGATTGACGCGGTCCCAGTCGAAGTCGCCCAAATCCGACTGGACACCGGCGGTTTCGCGCACCCACTCCCGGTCGGTGATGGCCGCGACATTCGCCAGGACCTGGGCGGCGAAGGCTTCGTGGATTTCCCAAAGAGCGATATCGGAGAAGCTTAGTTGATGCCGCGCGAGCAGACGTGGAATGCCATAGGAGGGTGCCATCAACAGACCCTCGGTGTGGAAATCGACGGCCGACACCTCGTAATCGATGAGCCGCGCGTAGGGGGTGCCCGCCGGCAGTCGTGCCACGCCGGCTTCGTTTGCCACCCAGCAACCGGCGGCGCCATCCGTTATCGGCGAGCTGTTGCCGGCAGTCAGCGTTCCCCTGCCACTGTCGCGATCGAAGACGGGCTTGAGTGCGGCAAGCCGTTCGGGCGACGTATCGGCGCGGGGGTTCGCATCGCGCGCCAGTTCAGGAAGGGAAATCGCGAGATCGTCGAAGAAACCTCGCTCCCAACCAGCGACCGACCGCTGGTGGCTCTTTAGCGCCCAATCGTCCTGCGCCTCGCGCGAGATCCGCCAGGCCTTGGCGGTGTCCTCCATATGATCGCCCATTGTCCTGCCGGTGATCCGGTTGGCCCATCCCTTGGTCGGGAGCACATAGTCGTGGAGGGCAAGAGACTGGAGGGCCGCAAGCGCCGCCGCTGGATCTTGCGCAAAGAGGTCGGTGAGCCGCTTCGATGCATCGGCCGTCAAAGCGATGGGAGGTCGGCTCATGACTTCGGCACCGCCCACCATCGTGAGATCGGTTCCTCCGCCCAGCATCCCTGCCGCAGCGAAAGTCGCCGTCATGCTGGTAGAGCATGCCAAAACGACCGAAAATGCGGGGACATTCGGATTGAGCTTGGCGTCAAGCCAGGTCTCGCGAGCAATGTTGCTCCAACCCAAATTCGGGATCACGGTACCCCAGATGAGAAGATCCGGCTCTGCTTGCGCCGCCATCGCCTGCACAAGAGGGACGGACAAAGAGACGGCATCATAAGCAGCCAAAGCCCCTCCGCCGCGGCCGAAGGGAGTGCGAAGGCCGGCGGCAACAAAGACGGGTTCAGCAAAGCGGCTCATGACGATCTCCAAATATTATCCGCAGGGTGAAAGGTGGGGCGCGACGGAGTATGCGCCGCTAACCACCATAGCGCTCGGTCTTGATTATCGAGGGGTCGACCCCGGCCAGCAGCGCGCCCTCGGTCGCAATGTTGACGAAATCGTTGGATCCGCAAACGAATATCTGTGTGGGCTTTCGGTGAAGCCGGGCGAGAACCTCTTCGACCATGGCGCTGTCGATCCGCCGCCCGAAATCCGATGCGCGGATCGGATCTTCGCGCGTGATCGCCAGCGCCAGGACAAATGCGGCATCGTTGATCTCGACGGAATGTAGTTCTTCCGAAAACAGAACATCCTCAGCGGTGCGCGCGGACAGGAGCAACGCGGTTGGCACGGCCGGGTCTTGTGTGCGGCGATGCCGGATCATCGCCATCAACGGCACGAGCCCGGAGCCTGCTCCGATCAACAGCACCGCGTCTACGGCAGGTTCAGGCCATAGGAAGTGCCCGCCGAGCGGACCGCGAAGCTCGATCTCATCGCCGACTATCGCGATATCGTGAAAATAGGCCGACACCTCGCCATCGGGCAGGCGTTCGACAGCGAGCTCGATGATCGGGGACGAGGCTGCCGATGACGCGATCGAGTAACTGCGCATCGCGCTATAGCCATCAGGCGCGGTCAGCCGGACATCGACATGTTGGCCTGCGATGTGCGCGAACGGCCTGCTCAATCGGAGGAAGAAGCTTTTGATGCTCGGCGTCTGCTGGACGATTTCCTCGATCACGCATGATTGCCATGACGCGGTTTGCGTGCCGTTGTCAGTCATCGGTGTATCGTTGCTCGCGCCACGGATCGCCGTAAATATGATAGCCGCGCAGCTCCCAGAAGCCGGCCTCGTCACGGGTTGTGAATTGCAGCGCCTTCACCCATTTGGCGGACTTCCAGAAGTACAGATGCGGAACCAGCAGACGCGCCGGCCCGCCATGATCGCGGGTAATCGGCTGGCCGGCAAATTTGAGAGCGACCATCGCTTTCCCGGACAGCAGGTCCGCCAGCGGGACGTTTGTCGAATAATCGTCGTAGGAATGCGCCAGGACGAAATCAGTGGGCCGGTCGAGCCCTGCATCCGCAAGGATGTCTTCAATGAGGACGCCCTCCCATATGGTATCCAGCTTGGACCAAGAGGTCACACAGTGAATATCCTTGGTCACCTTGGTCTTTGGCAGGGCGTTAAACTCGCTCCAGTTCCACACTTTGACCGGCTTCGGGCCGACTTTGACGGTGAATTTCCAATCAGCCAGCTCCACGTTCGGCGTCGGCCCCGCCGTGAGAACCGGAAAATTCTCCACGAGATGCTGACCCGGCGGAATCCGGCCGGACTGGTCGCCACTTGAACCGCGACCGGTGAAACCTCTGGTGACCATAGTGCCCCCTTTTTGCTCGATGCGACAGACGATAACCGGCTTCACTTCAGACCTGATACGCGTGGCCGCGGTACGAACCGATGGCTTGAAGCCTGAAACGCCCGATGCTTCATCGGATTTTCGATGATCGCATTTTCGTGAATCGGTGATTTGATGCTTATGGACTATAACGCGACGCCGGGCCGATTTCCCAATACCCTATCGCTATAGTTTTTATAGCTTTGAATAAATTACGCGCGCATCACGTCGGCTGCAGATTTAGGCACGGCATGAGGCTCGGTCCGCCTGCTTTCCAGGTTGGCTGCCGCGCCTCACAGCTTCGTAAGCGCCTCTCAGGGATAGAACGGCAACAAGGTATGGAAACTATGTTCCGCCGCTATTGGAAATAGTCGGTGCACATCTTCATAGTCCTGCGTGCGAAACCCTTGAACCCCGTGCGAATTTTCGAAGAAGTGGCGCTCTGATCGATCGAGACTTCGGGGCGCAGCAAGATGGAGACATTGATGAAAGCCGTTGGTTACAAGGTCCCGGGACCCATCGCCGAGGATGCTGCGCTGGTCGACATCGAGCTGCCCCAGCCTGTCGCGGCAGGATATGATATCCTGGTTGAGGTGAAGGCCGTCTCGGTGAACCCGGTCGACTATAAGGTCCGCGGCAGCTCGCCGCCAGCCGATGGTGAATGGAAGGTGCTGGGGTGGGATGCGTCCGGGATCGTGCGCGAGGTCGGCCCCGACGTGACGCAGTTCCAGCCGGGCGACGAGGTCTATTATGCCGGATCGATTACCCGGCCCGGCACCAATGTCGAGTTCCATCTTGTCGACGCCCGGATCGTCGGTCGCAAACCCGCCTCGCTCGACTGGGCGGAAGCAGCAGCGCTGCCGCTAACGACGTTGACCGCCTGGGAGGCGATGTTCGATCGCCTCGACGTGGCGAAGCCAGTCCCCGGTGCGGCGCCGGCGATCCTCATCATCGGTGGCGCGGGTGGGGTCGGGTCGATCGCGATCCAGATCGCGCGCCAGCGCACAGACCTCACCGTCATCACCACCGCCTCCCGAGCGGAAACCCAGGAGTGGGTGAAGGAGCTTGGCGCGCACCATGTCATCGACCATAGGCGCCCGCTCGCGGCACAGATTGCCGAGCTTGGCATCGGCGCTCCCGCGTTCGTCTTTTCGACCACGCATACAGAGCAGCATGCCGCCGACATCGCCGAGCTGATCGCGCCGCAAGGGCGGTTCGCGCTGATCGACGATCCCACGGCATTCGACATCATGCTGTTCAAGCGCAAGGCGGTGTCGATACACCATGAGCTGATGTTCACCCGGTCGATCTACGGCACGCCCGATATGCATGAGCAGGGCAAGATCCTCGACGCGCTGGCCGTGCTGGTCGATGAGGGCAAAATCCGTACGACACTGACCGAGCGACTGTCGCCGATCAATGCTGCCAATCTGAAGACAGTGCACGCACTGATCGAAAGTGGCGCGGCGAAAGGCAAGACCGTCCTCGAAGGATTCTGATCTTTTCCAGTCCAAGTAACGCCGGACGATAACGCCGCGGCGAAGGAAATCCCATGACCAAGTCCATTGCCACTGCCTCGATCAACCGTGAAACCGCAGTCGCCCTCATCGACGCAGCGATAACCGCCGCCCGTGCAATCGGCATCCCGGCTGCCGTCGCCGTCGTCGACGCAACCGGGTATCTGCGGGCGTTCGAGCGCACCGACGACGCGCCGTTTCTCACCGTCGATGTTGCCATCGACAAAGCGTGGAGTTCCGCCTCCTTTGGATATCCGACCCATGTCTGGAACGACTATGTGAGCAACGATCCCAAAGTGGCGCCGCTGGCCTATCGCCCCCGGATGGTCGCCGTCGGTGGCGGCTATCCGATCCTTGAGGACGGAAAGCTGATCGGCGGAATCGGCATCTCCGGAGGCACTTATCAGCAGGACCAGGATGCCTGCGTTGAGGCACTCCAGAAAATCGGGTTCGAACTGCCAGCCTGACGACTGTCAGGCCATCGTCGGTGGCGATGGCCGGCAGATCTCACCTTGCGAAGGATCTTATGATGGAAGCGTTTGTCGTATTCACGCGGGAAGACACCACGGATGTGGATGAACTCGCGGCTTATTCTGCCCGCGTCGGCCCGTCGTTCGATGGGCATGACGTCACTTTTCTCGCCGCTTATGGCGCGATGGAGAATTTGGAGGGGTCGCCGATCGAAGGCGCCGTCATCTTGCGGTTCCCCACGATGCAAGCCGCGCATGACTGGTATCATAGCCCCGCCTACCAAGCTGTTGCTGCGCATCGCTTCGCCGGTGCCCGCTACCGCGGGTTTATCGTCGAGGGGCTGCGTTGACTCCCCCGCATTATAATGGCGGTACTGACCAAGAGCTGTGCGCCTAAACACCAACACCGGGAGTTTCTAAATGATCGAGGCCGAGGCACGCATCGCTACGATCGAATCGAGTCGATATCTGACGAGACTCGCTGAGGCGTGGGTTCATACTTACCCGGTTCGATATGACGCGCTGACAGCCGAAATCCAGCTTCCGGGCGGCGAGCTTATATTAACTGCGGACGGCGACAGCCTCTCCTTGAGGCTCGTGGGCAAAGATCGCGAACGTTTCGATGCAACCAAGCAATCGGTCGCCACGCTTGTTGATCGCGTCGCGGAGCACGACACCGGGGTCCGATGCGTTTGGAATGACATATCATGATAGCGCGCACCACAATTCGCCGCGGTTCTTCATCGCGCTGGAGGATCAGATGAGCATGCTCGAACCCCAAGCGCCGGATCTTCGGGTGCAGAAATGGATCGGCGCGGACGGAGAAAGCACCGGGCCGCTCAAGCTGTCGGATCTCGGCTCCGGCCCAAAGATCCTGTTCGCCTTCCAGCACTGGTGCCGCGGCTGCCATGTGCATGGCTTCCCGACGCTACAAAGATTGCATAGTGCATTGAGCCCCAGGGGCGTGGGATTTGCGGTGATCCAGACCGTCTTCGAAGGTGCGGATGAAAACACCTTCGAGAAGTTGCGTGTGAACCAGCTCGAATATGCGCTTCCTGTCGCCTTCGGCCATGATGAACCACTGGTCGGCGCGACGCTGCCTACCTTCATGGAGGATTATCGCACGCGAGGAACGCCCTGGTTCTCGATCATTGACGCTGGCGGCCGTATCGTCTTCTCGGACTTCCATCTCGACGCGGACAGGATCGTAAAGGATCTGGAGCTGGTGTAATCCGTGCGGCCTTGGCTCTTCCTGACCGCCAGCCACCTCGCAATGCTCGGCATTGGTTTTGCGGCCGGCATTTACACGCTGCCAATCCTCACCGCGGCCAGGCCGCCGAAGCCGGCAGCCTATCAGGCCATCGTCGACGTGCCTGTCGGGATCGATGTTCGCGACTACAACACGGTCGTCATCTGGTGCGAAGCGTTCGACCAGTTCATCAGCGCGGCAGCGTATCGACCGTCGCGTCAGGCGCTAAAATGAGCCCGGCGATGGATAGCATGCGGTCGGCGGGCCGACGTGGCCTCAAGCTCGCACCGGTGGCGGCGTTGCTGGCGAGCGTCGCGGCTCTGCTGCTGGGTAATGGTTTGCTGGGCACGCTCCTGATCGTCAGGGCCGGCCAGGAGGGCTTCTCGTCCGGCGCGATCAGCGCGATGATGTCGTTCTACTTCGCCGGTTTCACGATCGGCGCGCTCATGTTGCCGCGGATCATCGTCGCCGTGGGTCATGTCAGAACCTTTGCTGGCTTTGCGGCGATCGCCTCGATGACTGCCCTTCTCCATGTTGCGCTCGTGGAACCGATCGCCTGGATACCGCTTCGCCTGATCACGGGCTTCGCCTACGCGGGCATGATCCTCGCAACGGAGAGCTGGCTCAACGCCCATGCAGTGCCATCCACGCGCGGCCAACTCCTGTCGATCTTCGGAGTCGTCTCGATGGGCTCATGGGCCATCGGCCAGGCCTTGCTCAACGTCGCCCCGCCCGCCGACATGACCTTGTTCCTTATCGTGTCGCTGTTAATTTCCGCGGCGGTGGTTCCGATCACCTTGCTGCCCAGCCATCCGCCGGCGCAGGTGACACAGGAACGGGTCGCGTTCAGCGACCTCGTGCGCGCATCACCGCTCGCTGCGGCTGGCGCTTTCCTCGCTGGCCTGGCTATCGGCGGTTTTTGGGGCATGGGCCCGAACTTCGCCCAGAGGATCGGACTCGATGTCGGCGGCATCTCCGCTTTCATGGCTGCGGTGCTGGGTGGGACGCTCCTATTGCAGTGGCCCCTCGGCTGGCTTTCGGATCGCGTGTCGCGGAACCTTGTCATCGCCGCTGCGGCCCTGGCGTCCGCAGCGGCGGCCGTCGGCGTCGCCCTCGCGGTAGGGGCGCCCCTGCCGCTGCTCCTCGCGGCGGGCGCGCTGTTCGGCGGCTTTGGCATCCCGATCTATTCATTGTGTCTCGCGGTTGCCAACGACGACCTTCCGGCCGGCCGGCTGCTCGGTACCGCCCGCGGGCTTCTGCTGCTCAACGGGATCGGGACAGCCGCCGGACCCCTTATCGGGGGTGCTGCGATGACTATCGCCGGCCCCGGTGGGCTGTTCCTTTATGCGGCCGCATTGCTTGCCATATTGGCGGTGTTGGCTATCGGGAGCAGCCAGCCAAGGCGCCGCATCCACGCCAAGGCTGCCCGCTCTCCAAGCACACCGATGATCACGGGATCTCTTGATGTGATGATATGCATGGAGTCAGAGACGGAGGCCGCCCGGCACTAGCGCGCCTACTGCGACGGGCGTCCTATTCTACATCTTCTACGATGAGGTCCCGGCCGTTGAACTGCACGGTCTCTCCTGTTCGTGCTCCTTCGATCGCCTCGAAGATCGGCGCCATCGTTGAAATGCCCATGAACTCACGCCCATCACAGGTGAACTTGCTCGTTGACACTGCGATCACGAAATGGCGCCCCGACAGTTTGATGACAGCACCCTCCTCCACTGCCGACTTGGGGCCGAAGTCGATCGTCCTGAGCTTTTCAAGTTTATCGGCATAGTCGTGCAATGTGTCGTCAAGCGCTTCAGCCAAGTCGCTCGCGACTTCGGCCTGCGCCTGCTCGTCATTCTCGATCGGCTCGCTCCGATCCAGCTGAGCGATGGAGACATAATCCAGATAATTGGTGCGAGCGCTATGCAGGGCGGCAGTCTCCAGCGAAAGCATGGTTTCGCGGATGTGGCTTTTATTCCAGTTCATCATCACCTCGTTGTGTTTGGATCATTCGAAAGTTCGTGCTTCGGTCCGTCACCGCCGCGGGAGTGCCCCCATTGGGCTCGCCGGCCCGCTACTCGTCGCCTGGGGCGTCATCTCCCTGGTAGGGCGCTCTGATCAGCCGGGAATCCCGGATGATGCTGGTTACAAGCCAGACATAGGATTGCTCGGCGGTATCGAAGCCGAGAATGCTGAAGGCGCCGCCGAAAGGGCATAGCGGGAAGTCTGGAAAGCCCTCGCGCAGCACATAGCGCTCGGGATCGCGCTCAAACTCATTCTTGTAGACTTTGCGCAGGCCGTGCTTGCTCGGAACATCCTCGTCGCCCGCTGGCGTCGTTTGCCGATCCGCGACAAGCCGCTCGGAAAGGTCGCGGTGACAGATTTCGTCGAAGACATCGAAGGCGTCGATCAGCAGACCCTTATGGTTGGTCGCGGGATCGGTAATCGCGTATATGTTGGACGCGTCTTCTCCATCATCCCCGCTTTCGAGGCGCAACGCCGCATCGACGGTTATCGCGCATGGATCGAGCGTTGATCCCAGTTCGAGATCGATGAGATGGCCGTCCTTGACGCGGTACTCGCGGTCGTAGCCCTTCGCGACGAAGGACTGGACTGCTGCTAGGACGTCGGTCACTTGGGATGTCATTGTTGCACCTTGGCTTTGCATGGCATTGGACACGCTCTAATATCAGGGAGGCTGTTGCGGCTCAGCTGACGGAGATGAAAAGCAAACGCGCGCTATTCATATCCACTTGGCCTTCTTGAACCGCACGAACAGGTACAGGCAGAACATCGTCATCAACCCGAGCACGACAAAATAGCCATAGACCGTGTCCAGCTCGGGCATGTTCCTGAAGTTCATGCCATATATCCCGGCGATGGCCGTCGGGACCGCCAATATGGCGGCCCAGGCCGCGAGCTGGCGCGTGGTCACGCCCGTTCTTTGCGCTTCCAACAGGCTGCTGAACTCGAAGACGGTGGACAGAACCTGCAGGAGGCCATCGACCATGGTCTGCACGCGAGCGACATGATCCGCGACGTCGCTGAAATAGGGTCTGACTTCTGAACTGATGCAGGGGAAATGGCCTCGGACGAGTTTCCGGACCAGTTCAGCCATAGCGCCGAGCGTGCGCTGGAAGCGCGTGAGTTCGCTTCTCAGCCCGAAGATGCGGTCGATTTCTGCCCGTCCGAGAAAGTCGTCGAGCGATCGTCTCTCCATCGCCAGAACGTCATCCTCGATCATCTCGAAGATGGGAAGATATTGATCGACGATCCGGTGCAGGATCGCATGCAGCACATAGTCGACACCTTTGCCAAAAAGCGCCGGCGAAGCCTCGAGTTGCTCGCGAAGATTGCCGAGCGCTCCGCCGTTGCCGTGCCGTACGCTGATGAGATGGTTGTGACCGGTGAAGATCGCCATCTTGCCGTAGCGGATCTGGTCTCCATCCAGCTCGGCGGTCTGAGCGACAACATAGAGCTCTTCATTATACGCTTCGAGCTTGGGCGGGCAGAGCGGGTGCATCGCGTTGTCGATTGCCAACGGATGGAGGTTATACGTCGTTTGGATCGCTTTAAGCTCGTCGGCGGTGGGCTCGCGAAGCGCGATCCAGCAAAAGCCGGAGCGATCCTTATCGAGCTGGACCTGCTCGTCGATCGCGATTTCGCGGACCCGCAGGCCCTTGTTGTAATAATAAGCAGCGATGACGCTCATGCCGGTCTCGCAGGGATGCGCAGGCCGCGCTGCACCGCGGGCCGCGCCAGCCCGCGGCGGAGCCATGTCTGGACGTTCGAATATTCGCCGAGGCCGAGGATGTCGCCGGCCGCGTAGACTTCGGCCAGTGCGTTGACCCACCCAAGTGTCGCAATGTCCGCGATCGAATAATCATCGACAAGCCATTCGCGGCCTTCGAGCTGGCGGTCCAGCACCCCCAAGAGACGCTTGGATTCATCGATAAAGCGCTGCCGAGGGCGCTTGTCCTCATAGTCCTTGCCGGCAAATTTCAGGAAAAAACCAAGCTGACCGAAGGTCGGCCCGACGCCGGATACTTGAAAGAATACCCAAGCCAGCGTCTCGTAACGCTGCGCGGGCGCACTCGAATTGAGCTGGCCGGTTTTGTCGGCCAGGTAGAGGAGGATCGCGCCCGATTCCCATATGGCGATAGGGTTGCCGTCAGGACCAGCCGGATCGATGATCGCCGGTATGCGGCCGTTGGGGTTCAACGATACGAACGCTGGATCCTTCGACTCGTTGTTCGAGATATCGACCAGGTGGGGCTCGTACGCCAGGCCGGTCTCCTCGAGCATGATCGAGACCTTGACGCCATTGGGGGTGGGAGCGGCGTAGAGTTGCAGGCGATCGGGATGCAATGCGGGCCAGCGCTGCGTAATAGGAAAGGTCGAGAGGTCTGGCATAAATCTGCGATCCTGTGCTGCGATGGCGACTATATGGACCGACCCGTCTCTCTGAAGAAGGGTTGGATGACCGCGTCGTTGTACGACGCGGTCATGAAGATTGCGAACGGGATCGGCGGAGCGGCAACAGCAGTTAAGCCTATCCCGCTGCCGTCCCCGCCGCGGACTGATCATCATCAACTTTCTGGCGCTTTGGAAGCACCCAGCCGGGACGGACGAAATGGCAGGTGTAGCCGCCCGGGCGTTTCTCGAGATAATCCTGATGGTCCGGCTCGGCCTCCCAGAAATCTCCGACCGGCACGACCTCTGTCACCACCTTGCCATCCCACAGTCCGGAGGCATCCACATCGGCGATCGTGTCCTCGGCGACGCGCTTCTGCTCCTCGTCGACATAATAGATGCCCGACCGGTAGGAGAGCCCGATATCACCGCCTTGGCGATTCTTGGTCGTCGGGTCGTGGATCTGGAAGAAATATTCCAGGATATTGCGGAAGGTCGTCACTGCCGGGTCGAAGATGATCTCGATCCCTTCGGCATGCGTGCCGTGATTGCGATAAGTGGCGTCCGGGACATCGCCGCCGGTGTAGCCGACACGGGTCGATACGATGCCGGGCTGCTTGCGGATCAGATCCTGCATGCCCCAGAAACATCCGCCGGCGAGAATAGCGCGCTGGTGCATGTCAGGCCTCCTCGACCTGATCGAGATATTCGCCATATCCTTCGCTCTCCATCTCGTCGCGCGGAATGAAGCGAAGCGACGCGGAGTTAATGCAGTAGCGCAAACCTCCGCGATCGGAGGGACCGTCCGGGAATACATGACCGAGATGACTGTCGGCGTGCACCGATCTGACTTCCGTCCGCACCATACCGTGCGCGCTGTCGCGCAACTCGTTCACATTTGCTGCAACGATCGGCTTGGTGAAGCTGGGCCAGCCAGAACCCGAGTCGAATTTGTCGGTCGAGGCGAACAAAGGCTCTCCCGACACGATATCGACGTAGATGCCTGGTTCCTTGTTGTCATCATACTCCCCCGTGAAGGGCCGCTCGGTGCCCGACTCCTGGGTGACGTAGCGCTGCTCGGCAGTAAGGAGATCAACAGCTTCCTGCGACTTTTCGAACTTCATGATAGTCTCCGATATTGATCTGAGAGGGCGAAAAAGCCGCCGCTTATCGTGTCAGTCACTGCGCCGACTATCGCAGTGCGCCTAGGATTTATCCAATAGGCTGTGCCTATAGTTTCCATAGCACCGACGCTCTCGCGACGGGGTTTAGTGCCACGCATATCCGGCTGCCAGTTGCGCGATCTTCCGTATCTCGACGGGTGCGGTGGAGCCAGATACCGTCGCGATCACGACTTCGCGCTCCAGGGCAAATCCCTCGATCGGCCGCGTAACAAGACCGGGCGCCGTGGCGGATCGTTCCGGAAGAATGCATATGGCGGTGCCATCGGCGACGAAGTGTTGCACCCAGTCCTCGCGGTCCGATCGAAAGCGGGGCTGCATGAGCAGGTCGTGCCGCGCGAAATGATCGAGGATCTGATCGCGAAACTCGCACTTGAGGCGATCGACGAAAGGAAACTCGAGCAGGTCTTCTCCGCGCACGATTTCGCGGGATGCCAAGGGATGGCTCGCAGAACAGCCCAGTACGAAGCGCTCTCTGAATAGCGGATGCACATCGAGCTTAGGCTCCGGCCTTGTCTCGCGCGGCATGATGCACGCATGATATTTTCCGGACAGAATGTCCGAGGTGTCCTCGTTCGGCTGAAGCGAGTGCAGCTTGATTTCAATGGATGGCACCTCCGCCAACGCGCTCTCGAAAAACGCGGCAAACTCCTGCGGTCCGACAGTCGGCGCGACCGCCACATCCAGAACACGGTGCATCCCCATCGCCCAGTTCTCGGAATGATTGCGGACGCTTCGCATCGCCACCAGCATGCGCCGGAATTCTGTCTCGACGTCCCGGCCAAGGCCGGTCAGGCGACTGTTTTTCCCGTCGCGGTGAATCAGCGGCCCGCCGAGCTCCTCTTCCAAGCGGCGGATTGCGCGGGTCAGGCTCGGCTGCGACACACCGCTCAGGCGAGCGGCCGCTGTAAAATTCAGCGTCTTGGCCAAGTTGATGAAATAGCTGACCTGATTGAGTTCCATAGTCCGTCGATCCATGCGCCTGACTGATGCTTCTTCCGAAAGACCGCGTTCCTGGGAGAGGCGAAATAAGTATGCGCGACGCATATAATCATAGTGTGCAGCTTTGTCTATATGCGCGGCGCATATATTTTATACGCGATGCGATGCGTAGCCGTGGCCGTGGCCGTGCGCTCGGGCTGCCGAAAGGTCTGGGAACACAACGGCGAAGCCTCCAGACGGCGGTCCGACGCATATGACAGCGACAATATTCACGTGTATTCGCGAGGCTGGCTCTTAGCTGTCCGGACACCTCGAGGCGTCTGAAGAACTAGATTGATCTAAAGCTTGCGCCGCCTTGCTCTGCGACGGGGCCCTATGCGCCGCCCCTCCGCGCCCGGATCTCGGCGGGATCGAACTGATACAGGATACGGCCCGCAGGCATATAATTTAGGGTCATCAGTGCGCCGTTACGCACCTTGAGGAAATGCAGCGTGTCGCGCGCCGCGCAAACCCAGCCCAAACCCTGCCAATCGCCGGGCCCGGCGAGCTCCACCGCATCATCGACCGGAATCACCAGATCGATCTCACCATAGGGATGGCCGTGACAATGACCAACGAATATCGTGTCGGCGCCCGGCTGCCGGCCAGCCACCACCTCGGTACCGTGGTCTCATTCTTAGCGGACGGGTCACCGTCAGCCTGATTGGCGCCCCTGATATGCCTCTCTGTGAGCGGCGAGGAAGGCGGTCAGCTTGGTTGGCATGCGTCCCGTTATTTGCTCGACCTCTGTTGTGGTCCTGTCCTCCGACCCATATGAGATCGCGTCGTCCATGCGCGCGAGCGTGTCCGCATATCCCTCAGGAATGCCGAACCCGGCGTAGCGGCGTGCAAGCTGCTCCACCGATAACCGGCAGTGGTGGACGGGGCGCTGGGCCACGGCGGTGATTCGGTCCGCAACCTCGTCATATGAGAGAGCTTCAGGACCGGTCAGGATCCTTTCTCCTGACCCGAAAACTGGATCCACCAAGGCTTCGACTGCGACCGCCGCTATGTCGGCTGCGTCGATGAACGGGATACGCCCATGCTTCGTCGCCGAGTAGATGCAACCCTCGTTGATGATCGACGGGAGATGCTGCGTAACGAAGTTCTGCATAAACCAGCTCGGGCGCAGTATCGTCCAGCGAGGCGCGTTGGCGTTGAGCCACCCATGAACCTCACCCATCATCGGCCCGCCCTCGTCGATAGACGATGCGCTCAGCAGCACCAGCTGGGCCACTCCTTGTGCCACGGCCTGTTCCAGCAGCGGGCGCATGACGGTCAGGTGGTCCGTTCGGTCGGTAGGAGCGACCAAGTAGATCGCGTCCACACCCTCGAGCGCGGTACGGTGGGAGGCAACGTCGCCCCACTCGAAGCGAACCTGCTCCGGCATCGTGGCGTTGCGGGTTGCGATGCGGGGTTCGACACCGCGTGCCGTAAGCTGCTGCGCAACCAGCGCGCCCGTCTTGCCCGTGCCCCCAGTCACCAAGACCCGATCAACCATGGTCTGACGCTCCGCCGACAAGGGCATCGACAACCGCGCTGCCGCGAAGCGCGCGCAGCACCACCAGCGGGTTCCAGTAATCGCGATAGTGCATAATCCGCCCGGCGTCCGTCCGGATCACGGATATGTAGCGTTGGTCATAGGATTCCCCGGTCGCAACGCCGCTTCCGAAGCCTTCGAACTCGACAATGGTAACATCGGGGTCGGTCGTGGCGTGAATGGTCGGCTCACCCATGCGGTCGAAGGCTATCATGTCACCAAGGCTTTCAAGGTGACGCGCGATAGCAGCCTTTCCAACCAACCGGGTCGGAAGGCCTGGCGGCGAATAAGGAAATTCCATCACCCCATTTTCAGCCACCATGTCGAGAAAGGTGGCAGCATCGGGAGCGAGACGATCACCCAATGCCTTTCGAAGCATCGCTGAAAAGCTTTCCACACTGTCTGTCATGAACTAATCCCAATCGGTTGGAACGGTAGCGTTCCGCTGAGATATATAGGAAGGCATCGATGGAACACAAGCGTTCCGACGGAAATCCGAAAGCAGCCCGTGTTCTCAGCGGAGCAGCGGTCATGCGTGCTGACGTAACGAATGCACTGACGCGCAGCTTCTTCGAAGAATGGGCAAGGACTGGCTATGCGGGTCTGAGCCTCGAACGGGTGGCGCGAACTGCAGGGGTCGGCAAGGCTGCGCTTTACCGCCGCTGGCCGGACAAGGTGTCGATGGCCAGCGATTTGCTGTCGCATGTCGGGTTGACGATGACCGATGTGGAAGAGCACGGCTCGCTGGAGGCTGATCTGCAAGCGGTGCTCCTCGCCATCCGCCGCGTTCTGAGGCATCCCAAGGTGCGACGGATTCTGACCGACCTTCATGGCGAGATCGAGCGGACGCCGGCATTGGAAATGGCGATCCGGCCTTTCCAGCGCGCACGGCGCGAGCGGATCAATGGCCTGATTAATCGGGCGATCAAACGCCGGGAAGTGTCGCCCTTGGTGGACCGTGAGATGGCGGCCGACCTCATCGCAGCCCCGTTATACTGGCGGATCGCGGTATTGGGGGGACGATCGGATCGCGCCTACATCAAGCGGCTTGCCCTCGTCACGGGCGCCGCGCTTCGCGCAAGCGCGCCTTCGTAATTTGCCTTCCAGATCGGCCCATCACGTCCGCAAATTGCGAGCCCTACCCGTCGCCACTTTTCCCGCGTTCCACCCCCCGTTCGTGCAATTCGGCGTCGATGGGGCAGTTGGTGCAGCCTTCATAGCAGCACAGGCGGCAGATGCGGTAGGAATGCTCCAGGTTTTCCAGGCGATCGCGCAGGACGCGTTCAGCCATGTCGCATAGGATTTTCAGTTCGTCGGGCTTCAGGATCGATAATCCTTCGGCAATCACCTCGTCGCGCGAAGCAAGAACCTCGTCGCTCGCAATCTTTCCGGTTGGAGTGAGGTAGAGGGCCCGCGTGCGCCCATCTGACGAATGCTCCCTGCGTTCGATCAATCCCTCGGTAGCCAATCGATCCACCAGGCGAACCGTCCCTGCATGGGAAAGGCCTACCCCGACCGCAAGCATGCGGATCGAGAGCCCGGGCTGGTGCGCGAGTAGCGCCAGCGCTGAGGCGGCGGGGCCAGCTTCCGGTGCCCGCGATGAACTAGCGCGAACGATGTCGTCGCTGATCATCAGTGCGAACGCCCCAAATATATTGCGGTCTCGAGGTCCATCCATCGGCGCGTCTATATGTGCGCGGGGCATAGACAGCAAGTCATAGACTAGCCTCCTTTTATCCGCGCGTCCGGCGAGGAAATCTCGGTTTTAAAAGGGTTTTGATTCCACCGACTGATAGCGCGCGCCAAAAAAATCACTTCCATCTTATCAAGGCGCCGGGCTGGATTGATACCTTGGGGCTATGGCGCGCGACGAACGGGTTAAAAAAATGCCCGAGGTCGCGGCTAAGAATGTGTCAGCGCCGCCATCGACGCCGCGCAGGTGATGATATGCAAGACCTCAAGCTTCACCCCGGTGTCGCACCTCCACCATGTCACCGCGCGCAATCATGATTGTATCGATTTCATCCAAGAACAGTCCATGCTCCAGGACGCCCGGGATTGTGGTGATCGCGGCGGCGATCTCGCGCGGCCTTGGTATCTCATCCAAAGCTGCGTCCAGGATGTAATTGCCCTGGTCCGTGAGGAAGGGCGTCCCACCCGCTTCGCGAACAGTAACACGGGCTCCGAGTGCGGACAGGCGTGCACGAACAAACTCGGTGGCGAAAGGAACCACCTCCACGGGCAGAGGGAATTTGCCGAGCTGCGCAACAAGCTTGCTGGAATCGGCGATGATGATCACGCGCGTGGATGCGGACTCGGTGATTTTCTCGCGAAGCAGGGCGCCGCCTCCCCCTTTGATGGCTTGGAAGCGGTCATCGATTTCATCGGCGCCGTCGATCGTCAGGTCGACAGCGCTAAGCTGTTGAAAGGGAACAAGCGGCACCGCAAGACGGAGAGCTAGAGCTTCGGTCGCTTGGGATGTGGCGACCGCGGTGATGCGAAGGCCGTGCTTGATGCGCTCGCTGAGGCTTTTCACGGCATAAGCGGCGGTGCTTCCGGTCCCTAACCCGACAAGCATGCCATCGCGAACCTCATCGACTGCTCTCACCGCCGCGATCGATTTCTCAGCGACGAAGTTGGACATGGAGCGAGACCCCTCCTTTCTGGCCGAGCGGCCAGCCTTAATACCTGCGGAATGCAGTCGCGCGAACAAGGTTTGACGCTTCCAACTCGGTAGGCCGTTACCACTTCCTCTCTAAATTGTCGCGCTGCCGCCCATGAGGTGCACGGATACGTATATGAATGGCGCATATATCTGTTTTGCGTTTTATGCCTTCGATCTCACCGTCTGACGTTCCGCGCCCATGTTCAACTGCGCCGCGCGGACGCAGGGCGCAGATGCAGGACTGATTCTGCAAAGCAAGGGAAGACGCGAACAGTTATGTGCATCCGTGCGACCCAAATGGAGGGCTCTTCAACCAAAACTGGAACCGAAAATCGATGCAATTGGAACTTAGCCTTTTCGGATTACGACACGATTGAGCCGGCTCTGGAATCACTTCGCGATAGCCCCGCTCGCATTGTATTGCGAACCGCCCTCACTAGATTAGACCCATGCAACAAAATCTAGTTTCCTTGCGCGAGCATCGCGAGCTCGGCGACGTCGCCTGGCTGCGCGATCTGGACGCCGGTCTCGCGGTCGCAGCCGAGCAGAGAAAACCGGTTCTGCTGCTCTTTCAGGAGGTGCCGGGCTGCTCGACGTGCGTGCGTTTCGGGCAGGATGTACTGACCCATCCCTTGATGGTGGAACTTATCGCAGATCGGTTCGTGCCCGTGGCCATCTTCAACAACCGCCCGGGGGCGGACGCCGAGATCCTGCGCCGCTTCGACGAGCCATCATGGAATAATCCCGTGGTGCGGTTTCTCGGGCCCGATGGCGCCGAGTTGCTGCCCAAGCTCGCCGATCGTTATGATGCGCCGGCTCTGCACCAAAAGATCGTCGCCGTGCTGGAATTGCTCGGCGGCGACGTTCCTGGCTACTTCCGCCTGTTGGGGCGCGACCTGCTGATCGAAAATGGCCTCAGCAAATCGGCGACCTACACGACGCCGTGCTTCTGGTCGGGCGAAACGAGCCTCGCGCAGCATCCGGCGGTCATCACGACCGACGCTGGCTGGATCGATGGCGAGGAAGTGGTGCAGGTCCATTTCGATCCCCGCGCGGCGGCGCGTTCCGAACTCGATGCTTATGCCCACGAGGAGGGATTTGGCGCGATCGACAGTGGCGGGTTCGCGCTTGACGGTGAACCGCAATTCTATCTGCGCAAAAATGCGGCGCGCCATCTGCCGCTGACGCCGGCTCAGCGCACGCAGATCAACCTCGCTATACCCTATCGCACACCGCTCGCGGACTTTCTCAGCCCGCAACAATGCGCGTGGCTAGCCAATCCGCGGCTAGAAGCACCGGGCGAGAATGAAGCCTATCGCAAGGACATTCGCGAAAGCCGGCCCGTGCTGGCGCAGCGGCTTGGTTTGGTCGAAAAGGAGACATGATCATGGATATTGCTGCCATCGGCCTCATCGAAGACGAAGATATCCTGCTCGACCTGGCATCGCTCGCTCTCAGCCAACTCGATCATGAAAATGCGGACATCGCCCATTATCTCGACATGCTCGAAGATATTGAGGACCGGGTGTGCGCTGAAGGCCGAAGCGCGTTCCTTCCGGAAGAACGGGCCGCGGCGCTTTCGCGCGTTCTGCACGGCGAACTGGGGTTCGTTGGCGACGATGAAACTTATGATGCACCCGTCAACGCGGACTTCATCAGGGTGCTGGACCGAAAGCGCGGCCTGCCGATTGCACTGTCGATCCTCTATGTCGCCATGGCCCGCCGGACGGGCTGGAGCGCCTATGTGCTCAATCTCCCCGGCAAGGTGCTTGTCCAGCTGGGCGAGAAGAATCCGGTGGTGCTCGATCCGTTTGCCGGAGGCGCTGTGCTGTCAGCGGGACAAGTTGCAGCGGTGTACCGTGCGAGTCTAGGCCAGGAAGGCGGCGCCGCCGCACTCAGCGCCGTGCGGATGAGCAATCGCGATGTGCTGGCCCGGCTGCTGAACAATCAGGGAATCCGCGCAGAGCAGGAAAAGGATCATCAGCGGGGTCTCGCAATTTATCAGCGGATAACCAGGGTCGCACCGAGGCGCCTCGAGGCCTGGCAAAATCTGGCGCGTCTGCAGTTGCAATCCCGCGATGTCGAGGGCGCCAAGGCAAGCCTGTTCGCCATGTCGGAAGTTGCACCTGACAGGCGGACTCGTGACCGGATCATGGAAGCATTTGAAGCCCTGACCTAGACGAGGCCTGACACATCACATGTCGCTGCGCGCCGTTGCGCTCCTCTCCGGGGAGTCGACGTCGATGGCGATGTCCTTGGCTTCGAAGGGCGTCCCTACAAGCGGTGCGGCCTCGATAAAGACATGCCGCGAAATGTCGCAGGGCTGCTCCCCGAAAGGCGGCTCGACCGCGCCGATCGCGCGAAAACGACTGACCACCCGCCGCCGGCATCAAAAAACCATGTTGAAGCCATAGAGGTGGAGAGCGAGCGTCACCCAGACAAACGTGACCCCAGCGAGGACCAGCAAAGTCGCGCCGAGCTTCACAGTCCATCGGCGCTTGTCCCTGATACTCAGCAAGAGATGCCAGAATGCTGTCGCGAGCAAGTAGCGGCAGATCCGCTCTTTCGTGTAGATTCGCGTATAGAGCACTTATTCCGCCCACATGGCATTGAACCGCTGGATGGACATATCTGCTGACCGTAAGTCAGGGCTTGCTCACGGCCAAATCTTGCCATTTAAGGCGCGACCGTCGGCAAAGGGGGCGGTCTTGCGACCGTCCCCTGCTCCACCTCAGGCACCAAATGCGCCGTCGATCGTGTGCATGGCGCCAGTGACAAAACCCGCTTCGGGGCCAGCCAGCCAAGCAACCATGCCAGCGACCTCTTCGGGCCGCCCGTGGCGCTTGATCGCCATGAAGCTGTGCATCAGCTCGCGCATCGGTCCGTCCTCGGGGTTGGCGTCGGTATCGATCGGGCCGGGCTGCACGATATTGATCGTGATTCCGCGCGGTCCGAAATCGCGGGCCAGTCCGCGCGCCATGCCCTGCAGCGCCGATTTGCTCAGTGCATAGGAGGCCATGCCGGGGAGAGGCATGCGGTCGCCGTTTACCGAACCGATCACGATGATGCGGCCGCCGTCGGGCATCTGCCGCGCGGCCTCGACCGACGCATGATAGGGGGCGGTGACGTTGACGCGGATCAGCCGGTCGACGTCGTCGGGATCGAGGTCGAGCGCGTCGCCGAACAGCGCGAAGCCGGCGTTGACGACCAGTATGTCGAGCGGGCCGCTCTCGCGCACGCGTGCAATCACTGCGTCGCGGTCGCCGCTGTCGGTCGCTACCGCGCTGGTGCCGGTTTCGGTCGCCAGCTGCTCGGCCGCCTCGCGCGATCCGTTGTAGGTGAAGACGACCTTGGCGCCGTCGGACGCAAAACGGCGGACGATCGCCGCGCCGATTCCGCGGCTGCCGCCGAGGACCAGAACGGATTTTCCTTGAAAGTTGGACATCGGGAGACTCCTTGCTTATTAATGTATCGTCCACTACATAATATCGCGAAAGCCATCGTCAAGGCATTTTGTAATGGTTACTACAAATAGATCCCGCACGCGTGGCCGTCCACGTAAGTTCGATCCCGAGGCAGCGGTGGCGACTGCGCAGCAACTTTTCCATGAACGCGGTTATGACGCCGTCAGCGTCGCCGATGTCACCGACGCGCTCGGCATCAATCCGCCAAGCTTTTACGCCGCTTTCGGCAGCAAAGCCGGACTTTACCAGCGCGTGCTCGATTATTGGACGGACACCGAAGCGATTCCGCTCGCGGACATTCTGCGTCCCGACGTCCCCGTCGCCGATGCCGTTGCGGCTATGCTGGAGGAGGCCGCGCGTCGCTATGCGTTCAACCCGGCGGCAGGCGGGTGCCTTGTACTCGAAGGCACGCGTTGCAACGACGACGATGCGCGCGAAGCCGCTCGCGCGCTCAACCTCGGTGCGGAAACGTTCATCCATGACTATATCGCGGCGCGCCATCCGGAGGCGGCCGATCAAGTGACCGATTTTGTCGCCACGACGATGTCCGGGCTTTCGGCAAAGGCGCGAAGCGGACACGACCTATCGCGCCTCCTCGCTACAGCGCGGCTTGCAGGCAGCGTTCTCACGCAGGTGCTGCCGGCTTGATAGCAGCATGATCAGAAGGTGGTGAATAAACCGGCCGATTAGAGCTAGCACGATTGACCGAAGATGCCCCTGATGCGCCCTGTGGACAGTACTGGCCGTTGCACGAACCGCTCCGCGGATTGGCGCTAGCCTCGATGTAAAGCGGCCCGACGAACGCCGCGCCTGATTGAACGTCTGCGGTCAGAGGCAGACCCTTTCGACTCCTTCAACTGAGGAGTCGAACGATGAACGAGCTTATCCAGATTGGCCCGATCAGCCCGCTGCGCCAGCGACTGATCGACGATATGACCTTGCGCGGGTTCTCCACGGAGACGCAGCGTAACTATCTTCGCGACGTCGGACGGTTCGCGACCTGGCTGCGTCGCTCGCCCCACACCGCGAGCACCGAGGATATCCGGCAGTTCCAGTTCGAGCAGCAGCAGGCGGGCGTGCCGGCGCCGACGATGAACAGCATCGTCGGCGCGCTGAGGTTCTTCTTTACCCACACGCTCGACCGCCCCGATCTCGTGCGTAAGCTGATCCGCACCAAGCAGGTCCGCAAGATCCCGGTCGTTCTGACCATGGCCGAGGTGAAGCGGCTGCTCGATGCCACACGCTCGCTCAAGCATCAGGCGGCGCTGTCGGTCGCTTATGGCGCGGGCCTGCGGGTGGCCGAGGTGGCAGCGCTCAAGATCAGCGACGTCGACAGCAAGCGGATGCTGCTCCGGATCGAGCGCGGTAAAGGCGGACGCTACCGCAACGCGATGCTGCCCGAAGGCCTGCTCCTGCTGCTCCGCGACTGGTGGCGCGCCGGACGGCAACAGGGCTTCCTCGTTCCCGATGGCTGGCTCTTCCCCGGACAGAGCGCTTCGGCTCCGATCAGCACGCGCCAGCTCTACCGCGTCGTCGTCGAGGCCGCTGAGGCCGCGGACATCGACAAGCGCGTCGGACCGCACACCCTGCGGCACAGCTTCGCCACCCATCTTCTCGAAGATGGTGTCGATATCCGCGTCATCCAGGTCCTGCTTGGCCACGCCGCGCTAAATACGACCGCCTTTTACACGAAGGTCGCCACCAAGACGATGCGCGCGGTGACCAGTCCGCTCGACAGGCTCGCGCTCGCATCGCCGAGCAAGGAAGCCCCTGACGGCTGAGGCGGGATGCGCGCCTCACTCGAGGTCGCCGACATCTTCCGCGCTGCCGGGCCAACCTACCGCGCCGCCCATGTCGGACATCTGAGCCTGCATCAGCTCAAGATCATGTCGGCGATCGAGCATTGCCGCACCGCCGCGCTCGGCGGTCACGTCGAGGCCTGTACCGACTGCGGGCACTGGCGGATCGCCTATAACAGCTGCCGCAACCGGCACTGTCCAAGATGCCAGGGCGCTGCCGCGCGCACTTGGCTCGATGCCCGCGAGGCCGACCTCCTGCCCGTCGGCTATTTCCATGTCGTGTTCACCCTGCCTGCCGAGGTCGCCGCGATCGCCTTCCACAACAAGGCGCTCGTCTATGACCTGCTGTTCAAGGCCGCGGCCGATACGATGCTCACGATCGCCGCCGACCCGAAGCATCTTGGCGCCCGGATCGGCATCACCGCCGTGCTTCACACCTGGGGCTCGGCGCTGACCCATCATCCCCACATCCACATGATCGTGCCGGGCGGCGGCATCTCGCGCGATGGAACACGCTGGATATCCGCCCGCCCCGCCTTCCTGCTCCCGGTCCGCGTCCTTGGTGCCCTGTTTCGCCGCCTGTTCCTGACCCGGCTGCGCGCGCTGCACGATGACGGCAAGCTCGCCTTCTTTGGCAGCCTGACGCATCTTGCCGAACGACGCGCATTCCTGCGCCACCTCTCGCCCGTCAGGAAGAAGCGCTGGGTGGTCTATGCCAAGCCGCCGTTTGCGGGCCCCGAGGCGGTGCTCGCCTATCTGTCTCGATACACCCACCGGGTCGCCATATCGAACAGCCGCCTCCTCCGCTTCGACGATGCCGGGGTCACCTTCCGCTACAAGGATTATCGCAAGGCCGGCGCCGGACGGCAGCAGGTCATGACACTCGCCGCCGACGAGTTCATCCGCCGCTTCCTCCTCCACGCCCTGCCTCGCGGATTCCACCGCATCCGCCACTATGGCCTCCTCGCCAGCGCACGCCGCAAGGATCATCTCGAACGCGCGCGACGTCTGCTCGATGTCGCGCCTCCCCCGTCCGAGGAACCGACCGACGATGCAGAGCCCCGACCGACCTGCCCGTGCTGTGGCGGCATCATGATCGTCATCGAGGTGTTCGAGCGCCGTTATCAGCCTCGCGCGCCGCCACCGCCATCCCTCGCACCCGGGACACCTACGCCGTGATCCGGCACGGCCTGGCACCGACACGATCCAGCGCACCCCCGCCCCTGGAAGCGACCCCGCTCGCGCCGGTGCTGCTCAAAAGCAGACGTCGCCATATCAAAATCGGCCCGTCCGCTTTTCCACGTCCGCTTTTGCGATCTAAATTCAGAAGGTCCGCTATCGCGCACGTCCGCTTTTGGGCAACATCTGGCCTTCCCACCATCAGCACAAAACTGCTTTCCCCATAGCTCAGCCCACGATCCCCGCGGTTCGGGCATCGAAGACTTTCTGACGCCTAACGGCGTCTGAAACTCTCAACGTTTGCTGACTGGCCGCTATTGGCGTCCAAACAAACAGAGCGGACGTTCAGCTGCACGTCAGAGCGCTCGCCCTCAGGGTGTTCAAATCGACACGTCAGACTTCGATGCCTTCCGCCAACGTCAGCGCAACTTCCAAATCAACGCCGAGGTACCCCACTGTGTTTTCAATGCTGATGCGACACCTTGGCCGGCCCCTCTTTCGATCATGCCATGCGTGTAGGCGGTTCGGCTGTCGCTCGATCAGCCGCCGCCTCTGACCATACAGGACGGTTCTGTCCCCACTTCCGCAGCCAGGCCGGCACGCGTTCGAAGCTGATTGCGCGGCTGAACAGATAGCCTTGCGCGATATCGCAGCCGAGATTGCGCAGCTGAACGAGCTGGTTATCGTTTTCCACGCCCTCCGCGACCGTGACGATGTTCATACGATGCGCGATGTCGATCACGCCGTGAACGATTGCGAAATCGGCGCTGTCTGCGCTATCGAGCCGTGAAATGAACGATCTGTCGATCTTCAGAACATCGACCGGAAACTGCTGTAGGTGCGTCAAGGATGCATAACCGGTACCGAAGTCGTCGAGGGCGATCGACACGCCCTCGGCTACCAAGGCTTGCAACGCACGCTCTACATTGAGGGCAAGATGATCGACGAAGACGCTTTCGGTAACTTCCAGTTCGAGCTGCGTCGGCGGAATGCCGGCGCGGTGAAACTTGCCGAGAATACGGTCCGCGAAGTCGTCGCGCCGGAAATCCGCGAGCGAACCGTTGATTGCGATACGGCCGAAGGCAACGCCCTTATCGCTAAAGTCCGCTACGTCAGCAAGTACGCGGTCGATCATCCGGTCGGTCAGTTCACTGGCGAGCAGACTGTCGTCGAATGCAGCCTGAATGCTATTGGGGGGCAGAAGGCCACGCCGATGATGGTGCCAGCGTAGCAGCGCTTCGAAACCGATGACGTCGCCGCTGCGAAGGTCGACTTTTGCTTGATAGAAAGGGATGATCCGGTCGTCGCGAAGAGCCTCGCGCGCCTCGCGCAGCATGGCCTTGCGGCTCTCAGCAGCCTCGCGCATCTCGGAGCGAAATTCGCGTACGACCCCCGCGCCTTCTGCCTTCGCCGCGTAAAGCGCGAGGTCTGCGCTCTTCAGAATCCCTTCGGCGTCGTCGCTGTCGGCCGGCCACACTGCGGCGCCCGCGCTAATGCTGACGGGCAAGACGCTCTCGTCGATGGTCAGTGTATCCGCGACGCCCTTGAGGATTGCATCAACAGCCGAGGCGCGCGCGGAATCAGGAGCCAGCCCCGGCACAATCACCGCGAATTCATCGCCGCCGAGCCGGGCCACCGTCGCACTGGCAGGAAGGTTACCCTGCAGGCGTCGCGCTATAGTTTTGAGAAGCTCATCGCCCGCCGCATGCCCCATGCTGTCGTTGAGGAGCTTGAACCCATCGACATCTATAACGATAACGCAAACGCACGAAGTGTCTGCGGCGGCCCCGGCGAGCGCCTGTTCCAGTACTTCGCTAAAGAGCTTGCGGTTGGGCAGTCCCGTGAGGGGATCGTGGTTCGCAGCCCATCGCAGCTCCTCCTCGGACCGGCGCGCGGCGGTGACGTCAAGAAGCGCGCCGATCGACCGTACTGCATGCCCCTCGTCATCGCGCACGACGTAGCCCCGCGAAAAGAGGTTGATGAAATTGCCATGCGCAGCGCGGAACCGATATTCATGACTCCAGCTATCCTGGACGTTGCGCAGCACCGTGTCATATGTCGCGTCCACGCCGGGCAAGTCATCAGGATGAATCCGCTCCTTCCACCAGCTGACCGGAGTGCCTTTCGACGCTTCCGGATAACCCAGCACGTCTACCGCTCCGTTGCCCCATTCGATGCGGTCGGTGCGGTGCGACCAGTCCCAGATCACATCGTTCGTGGCGTGGGAAGCCAAGCGGTAGCGCTCCTCGCTCTCCCGCAAGGCCAGTTCCGCAGTCACCTGATCGTGGATATCTTCCAGAGTTCCATACCAGCTGACGATCCGCCCGTCAGCGTTGCGACGCGGATTGGCTCGCGCGCGGCACCATCGGTAACTGCCGTCCGTGTTACGAACTCTGTACCGCACGTCAGCAACAGCATTGTCGACCGATGTCAGTGCCTGGCTCCAGTGCGCGAGAACGCTGGGCAGGTCGTCGGGATGGAGATAATTGGTCCAGCCCCCGCCGAGCGCCTCCTCAGCGGGCACGCCGGTGAGCTCGGTCCAGCGCGGCCCCACTTCGACGATCTGTCCTTCGGGATCACTGATCCATGGAATCTGGGGGTTGAGTTCGACCGAAAACCGGTAATGTTCCTCGCTTCGCCGAAGAGCTTCGATCAGCGCAGACATTTCCGACCGCGACCGAAGCGATTCATACACCGCCGACCGCGTGGTCGCGATTGTTCGCAGGATGACCCCGGCTCCAAGCAGGAATGTCAGGCCCATCCCCGTGAAATACCAGTCACGCGAGACGAGTAGGCCGATGGTGACCGGCAAAGCTCCGAACAGGAGAACAAGCCGGGCCGCGGCGGGGAGGGCCTGCAGGCAATAGCAACAGCTGATCGAACCAACGAATATGAACAGCGCGATAGCGGTCGTGTGAAAGGGATCGGCAACCAGGAAAAGAAAGAGGCCCCAGCCTCCGAACATGAGACTGAAGGCACCGGCTCGAAGGACCGTGCCGCGCAGATATCGGCGAATATGATCATCGGTGGCGACGGTGCCTCTTCGCAAATACCACGCTGCTCCGCGCACCCCGATGATCACCGTCAAGGCCAGCGGCGCCATGAAGCTGATGGCCCAAGATTCGCCGTCGGCGGTTACGATCGCGAGAAACAAGACGTTGAGGAACATGAGCGCGTACATGAGCGGAACTTGCCGCGCCAAGCTCGCATATTGCTCGCGTAGGACAGCGTCCGATTGAACGGACAAATTACCGCTGGCGCCGAGGGCCATTTTTACTGCAATCCCGCAAATAGTGGTCAGAGACGATAGTGCTTCCCCGCTTAACGAAGCGTTTAGCCACTCGTTGCGCGAACGGCAGAATTGCGCGCGGTGTCGGGCGACAGCCTTTGATGTTTCGCAGAGCGAGCTCCCAGTAGTCCGTCTGGAGGAACGGCGTCCTTCGGCTCAAAATGGCCGATTGCGGTCAGGCAGCTTCGAGCCGCAGATCTGAAGAAGCGGACATTCGCGGCACAACGCTTTAATTTCTTGTATTCTCGTGGAGAAACGAACGATTTCTCGGTGGCCGATCACAGTTCTCGATCGCAAGCCTCTTTTTTGGCGTCCGATGTGGGGCGCACTGGCTTCAATCTACATTCGGGCCAGCAGTTCAGCCTTTTTTGTAGCAAACTCGTCCTCGGTTAGAATACCGGCGTCGCGCAACTCACCCAATTTCTTAAGTTGCTCCACAGGGCAAGGCTGCGTACCCGCTTGGGCCTGCGGTGCAGGTCGCTTCTGATCCGCCTCGCGCAAATCCTCAAGCCGGGCATAGGCTTTATCGAACAATTCCTTTTGCTCGAAGGTCTTGAAAGCTAGCTCATCGTGAGAGGTGTGAAGCCGCAATATCCTGTAGCCCATGAGTGAGAGCGTTTCTATCGAGGTAATCTTCGGGAGAGGTATAGTCTCCAGCACTTCCCCAAATATGCCCTTCCGATAGAAACAAGCGCGATCATCCGTCAAAATGAACATGCCATTGTGCTGGGTTTTATCGCCCTTGCCCATCATCTCACCAATCCACCCTTCAAGAAACAGTTGGATGGTTTCTCCCGGCTTCAGATGACTATCGCGAAAAGCCGCGACATGTTTAGTTTCTTTATCTTGCATATTCCATCGGCTCCCCTGGCCGCTAGGCTAATACCCAGTACCAAAATCTCCAATCGGAAAATGAGATACTCACGCAAGGAAGATCCCTGACCATCTGTGCGCGGATTTGCCTCGTGGGAGTCCTTCCCGCTGAGGCCCTCCTTACTTGAGCAAGCACTCCTCCGAGGCGGCCCGCATTGCAGCCGGCCTGTCGCACACCAATATTTCCCGATGTTCATAGGCAACGCCGCTAGCGATGAGCGCCATGCGACCACGCATCGCACAAGGACAGCGACGGAAGCTGTAGAGGATCGGCGGCGCGTGCATTTGCCAGCCGCATAGGCGAACGGCAGCGCGAACGTACAGCCCCACCCAGATAACACGTCGCCCCAATTGGCCGATTCCAGTTAGGCGCCTTCCGGCCGTGGATTCGGGTCAGCCGACATTTGGCCCGTCGCCGCGCCGCCGACGTGCGCGACAGATTGCTGATCGAATAGAATCGCATAAACTGGCAACGATTGCCTCTTCGCATGTTCGTTCCCCGGGGCGAACCAATCCTTGCCAGTAGTATGGCCAGCGCTGGGCCCCACCTCATTTGTGCCGTAAAGAGCGCTTTCGACCTAAAAGCCGCAACATACTCTGTTGTGGACCTTCTTTCGCCGGGAGACGAGAAGGAAAATGGATCTGCTGCAGTCGGATAATGATAAAGGCGTAGCGCCGCAGCGCGGGGACACTACAAGCCGCGGCGGGAGACAAGGAGAAAGGCTGTGGCCGATTTTGCTGACCTGTCGCGGCACGCGAACCGAACGAGCGTGCTACCACCGATCGCGCCAACGCTGACGATCGCGCAAGCGGTCGACGATGAAGACGCCACGTCCCCCGAGGAAGCGCTGGAGCCAATTTCGGCCTTTGTGTGCATCATCGAGTATAAGGGCGCGAACCGGCTGATCAATTGCCGCCGCTTCAAGATGATCGGCGAGATCGGCCATGTCATCGCGATTTGCGAGACCGCTAATGCTTACCGAGAGTTTCGCTGCGACCGAATTGCGCATGTGTTCGACGTGACTACGGGCGAAAGGCTAGGCGATGGCGATTTTTTCGCTCGCTTTGCGGTCAATCAGCAGCGCGATCGCGCTACAAACTGGGGGCTCGCTGTGGGCCGGAGGACGACGCTGGTCGCAGGGCTCAACATATTGGCGTTCATGGCGCGGTGCGACGGGCATTGGCATCCACTCGAATCCGATATTATCGAGCGATTCGTCTGTTCGATGTGGCTGCAAAATGAGTGGGACGGCGACCCGCCGATCGATACAATTGTCGCACATGCACAGCGCGTCGCGCCGACGAGCGGTGACTTCTTTGAGGCGCTGGGTGCTTATGCGCGAGGAAAGCCGCGGGACGCGCGCATCATGCGCCGTGCGGTCGGCGAGCTAATCGCCGCCGATGGGGTGATCTGCGCCGCGGAGACGCTATGGGGCCATGAGATTGAGGCTTTTTTCCGCGACTACGACGACGCGCGCTTCCAGCAGTTTTTCCGAACAGGGCCATCCAGCGACGCGGCTATTTGCGGCGCGATCGGTTAACGGTCGCCCGATGTTCTTGTCAAATACGCTATTCATCATCGGGGCAGGCGCGAGTCATGAAGCCGAGATGCCGCTCGGCGCCGAGCTTACGGACCATATTGCGCGGCTGATCGACTTTGCCATGGATGGGGGGCAGC
>JAFKLT010000093.1 GCA_017309275.1 Sphingomonadales bacterium
GCCCGTGGTGAGGGGGGCGAATGAGAGGGGCCTCCGACGGCCAGGTTTCGAATTTACAATCATGCGCGACGTCCGCTCGGCCGCGCGTAGCGGGACTGAACGGTCGTGCGGCGGAAATGCTTTTCGAGCGCAGCGTTTGAGCGGCGCAGGAACACCGCGCACGCGCGGCGCAGGAATGGATAGCCGAGCCACGAGAAGAAGCCGCGGCAATCGAGCCGATGCGTCACCTCGACGCCTTGGCCTAACTTCTCGAGCCGATAGCTCTCCTCGATCACGAGCAGGCCGCGCATGCCCGTTCGCCACGAAAAGCCCTTGAGCCAGTCGAGACCGGTGATCCGCCCTTCGGCGGCCAGCTCCGGCCCGCGCGGCCCACGCGGGGAATAGACATAGTCGATGCGCTCCTCATCTCCCGGATGCTCCGATAAGCGCAATGTCGGATGCCAGTCGGCATAGCGCTCGATGTCGATGAGCAACCGCCAGACGCGGCCGATCGGGACCGGCAGGCGGAGCGAGGTCCCTACCGAGAACATCGGCAGCTCCCTCGCTCCGGCAAGCTGGTCCGCGACGCAGGCCGGGGACCTGCGCCGCGGTGGAAACCGGCAATTTGCCGGTCAGCTCTGGACATCGGGAGGCTCCACGGCGGATTTCCCGCCGAGGATGTCGACCGCTTCGAGCGTTATGAGCCCTATGTCCGGTATTTCGGACAGCTGCGCCGCAAAGTCGCGGAGCCGCTGCTCCTCGTCGATGATCTCGATCACGACCGCCCGGTCATTCTCCAGCGCATGCTTGCGGTGGAGATGTGCCGAGCGGCCGAAACCGAGGACCGCTTCGAGGACGGTGACCCCCGCCAGCTTTTGCTGGCGGGCGAGTTCGGAAATGAACTCGAAGACGCGCTGGTCGCCGAAGAAGGCAGACTCGTCGGTATAAACGCGCAATAGCTTGGATGCTTTTTGCATGGTCCTCTCCTATTCCGTGACCGGCGCTTCGGCCGGCTCGGTTTTGCGTTTCAGGAAACCGGGCTGCCAATTCGCGCCAAGAACGACCTTCGCGATGGCCGGGAGCACGAGAAGCGTCAGGATGGTCGCTGCGATGAGGCCGCCGATGACGGTCGTCGCGAGCGGCTTCTGCACCTCGGCGCCTGTCCCCGTCGCGATCGCCATCGGCACGAAGCCGATCGCGGGCACGAAGCCGGTCATAATCACCGCGCGCATCTTCTCGATCATGCCCTCGCGGATCGCCTCGGTGAGCGGCACGTCATTCTCGAGCCGCTCGCGGATCGCCGTCATGACGACGAGACCGTTGAGCACCGCGACGCCGGCGAGACAGATGAAGCCCACCGCTGCGGACACGGAGAAGTTGATGCCCGTAAGCGCGAGGGTGAACACCCCGCCTGCGAGCCCCAGCGGGACCGCAAGGAACACGGCAGTTGCTCGGCCGAAAGTGCCAAGCGCCATGTACAGCAGGATGAAGATACCCGCGAAGCAGAGCGGCACCACGATGGAAAGCCGCTTCGAGGCGGCCTGCAGGCTTTCGAACTGCCCGCCCCATTCGAGATAATAGCCCGCCGGAAGCTTCACATTGGCAATCTTCGCTTGCGCCTCGGCCACGAAGGAGCCCGCATCGCGGCCTTCGAGGTTCACCTGTACGACGACGCGCCGCTTGCCATTCTCGCGGCTGATCTGGTTGAGCCCTTCGGTCAGCCGGATCTGCGCCACTTGCGCAAGCGGTATCTGTCCGCGGTTCCCGCCTTCCGAGGGAAGGAGCACGGGAAGCGCGCGAATGTCGTCGAGATTGACGCGGGTCGCGTCGGGAACGCGCACGGTGATGTCGAACCGGCGATCGCCTTCGTAAAGGAGACCCGATTCACGCCCGCCAAGCGCCGCCGACACGGTGTCGGCGACTTCCTGCACCGACAGGCCGTAACGCGCGATCGCATTGCGATCGAGCTTCACGTCCAGCGTCGGAGCGCCGCCGACCTGGTCGGCCTTGACGCTGCCCGCACCCGGAATGCCCTGGAGCACCTTCACCATCTCGTTCGCGGCGAGCGACATCTTGTCGAGGTCGTCCCCGTAGAGCTTGATGGCGACGTCGCCGCGGACACCCGCGATCAGTTCGTTGAAACGAAGCTGGATCGGCTGGCTGACCTCGTAAAGCTGGCCGAGCTGGCCGCCAGCGGCCTTCTCGATCCGCTCGACGACATCGGCCTTGCTATCGACGCCCGCCGGCCACTGGTCCTGCGGCTTCAGGATCACGAAGCCATCCGAGATGTTCGGCGGCATCGGATCGGTCGCCACCTCGGCGGTACCCGTCTTCGAGAACATCAGTTCGACTTCGGGCAGGCTCGAGATCGCCGTCTCGACATTACGTTGCATGGCCAGCGACTGTTCGAGGCTCACCGAAGGCACGCGCGTCGAGGCGAGTGCCATATTCTTCTCGTCGAGCTGCGGAATGAATTCCGAACCCAGAAGCCCAAACGCGGGGATCGCGAGAAGGAAGAAGACGAAGCCGCCCGCGATGAAGGTCCAGGGTTTCGCGATCGCCTTGTCGAGCAAGGGCAGATAGCGTTCCTTGGACTTGCGGATGGCCCAGACTTCCTTCTCGGCCACTTTGCCGCGGATCATCAGCGCGACGAGCGCCGGGACCAGCGTGATGGCAAGGATGAAGGCGGCGACGAGCGCGAGCATGATGGTGATGGCCATCGGCGAGAAGGTCTTGCCCTCGACGCCTGTGAACATCAGCAGCGGCGCGAAGGCGAGCAGGATGATCGCCTGGCCGAAGACCGTCGGTTTGATCATCTCCTGGCTGGCCCGCATCGTCTCCTCGAGACGTTCGCGAAGGTTAAGCAATCTCCCTTCATGCTCCTGCCTGTGTGCCAGTCTCGCCAGACAGTTTTCGATGATGATCACCGCCCCGTCGACGATCAGACCGAAGTCGAGAGCGCCGAGGCTCATCAGGTTACCGGGGACCCGGAACGCGTTCATGCCCATCGCCATCATCAGGAAGGAGAAGGGGATGACGAGCACCGCGATGATCGCGGCGCGCCAGTTGCCGAGCAGGAAAAAGAGCGCGGCCGCGACGAGCAGCGCGCCTTCGGTCAGGTTCTTTTCAACCGTGCCGACGGTCGCGTTCACGAGCTTGGCGCGGTCGAGCACCACCTTCACTTCGACGCCAGGCGGCAAGGTTTTCGACACCTGCGCGATCTTCGCCGAGACATCCTCGGCGACGGTGCGGCTGTTCTGGCCGATCAGCATGAGCACGGTGCCGATCACCGCCTCCTTGCCGTTCATGCTGCCCGCACCCGTTCGAAGGTCGCCGCCAATCTTCACATTGGCAAGCTGCCCGACGGTGACAGGAACCCCGCCGCGCGTTGCAACGACGGCATTGCGGATCTCGTCGACCGAGCGAACGCGCGCATCGACGCGGACGAGATAGGCCTCGCCGCCGCGGTTGTAATAGTTGGCGCCGACCGCGAGGTTTGCGCGTTCGAGCGCTTCGCCGAGTTCGCTGTAGGAAATGCCATAGCTGGTGAGGCGTGTCGGATCGGGCTCGACCACGAAGGTCTTGGCATAGCCACCGATCGAGTCGACGCCGGCAACGCCGCCGACCGACTTCAGCTGGGGGCTGACGATCCAGTCCTGGACTGTGCGAAGATAGCCCGACTTCGCGATCTCGTCGGTGAGGATATCGCCCTCGGGGGTCAGATAGCTGCCGTCGGGTTGCCAGCCCGGTTGGCCCGCAACCTTCTTGGCGCCCTTCCCGTCAGGATTTTTATAGCCGACGGTGTACATCACGACCTCGCCGAGACCCGTCGTTACGGGACCGATCTGCGGCTGCGCCCCATCGGGCAGATTTTCGCCCGCCTGGAGAAGCCGTTCGCCCACCTGCTGGCGCGCGAAATAGAGGTCGGTTTCATCGGAGAAGATGGCCGTCACCTGGCTGAAGCCGTTGCGCGAGATCGACCGTGTCGTCTCGAGCCCCGGAATGCCGGCCAGCGAGATTTCGATCGGATAGGTTACGAGTTTCTCGATTTCGACCGGCGAAAGGCGCGGGTCGATCGTGTTGATTTGCACCTGTTTGTTGGTGATGTCGGGAACGGCGTCGATCGGCAGCTTGGTGAGCTGCCAGACGCCGAGGCCCGCGATCACGAGGAAGAGGAAAAGCACCGCCCAGCGCGCGCGGACGGATAGCGCCATCAGTTTCGCGATCACGGTCTATTCCTCCTCGCCCGCGCCCTTGCCGAGTTCGGCCTTGAGCAGGAATGCGTTCTTGGTCGCGACAATCTGGCCGGGCTTCAGCCCGGAGAGGATTTCGACACGGCCCGCGCTACGCTGACCGACGGTCACCTGCTGCGCGCGGAAGCCGGTCTTCGTGCGCACGAACACCACGTCGCGGCCCTCGAGCGTCTGGAGCGCCTCGTCGGCGATCACGATCGTTGCGGGACCACCGGTCGCGGCGCCGCGGGTGGGAAGCAGGCGTACCCGGACCGCGAGGCCGGGCTGCAGCGCGCCGGGAACATCGAGGACGGCGGTTGCCGAGCGGGTTTCGCCCGAAAGGCCAGGCGTCACCGCGCGGACACGCGCGTCGATCGTCTGTCCGTCGGGCAGTTCTATGATCGCGCGGTCCCCCGGGGACAGCCGCTGCGCGTCGGCCGGACCGACCGCAGCCTCGATCTGCACCTTGCTCGGATCGGCAACCCGGAACAATTCGGTTTCGGGCTGCACGAAGGCACCGAGGCTCGCGCTCTCGGCCGTGATCCGTCCCGAGATCGGGCTCGCGACGATCACACTACTTCCATCGCGGGTGACCTGCGCCGCGTTCGCTGCGGCGCGGGCACGTTGCGCTTCGGCCGCGGCAGCCGCGGCTTCGGCCTGCGCCTGCTCGTAATCGACGCGTGCCGACACCTTCTGGTCGAACAGCGTCTTCTCGCGGTGGAGATTCTTCTGCGCGAGCGTCGAGCGCGCATCGGCCGCAATCCGTTCCGCCGCAATCTGCGCTGCGTCGCGGCTTTGCACGATCGCGATCGTTTCGCCGGCGCGGACCGGATCGCCGAGCCGTTTGAAGAGGCGGGTCACCGCACCACCTGCGCGGGCGGTGACGATCGCCTCGCCGCTCGGCGCGGCAGTGACCGTGGCCTGCGAGATGATTTCGGAGCCGAGACCGCCGGCGCCGATTGCCTCGACGCCGATTTCGGCGGCCTTGATCGCTTCAGGTGTGATAGCGAGGCTGCTTGGAAGCGCTTCGCTTTCAGTTGCGGCTTCGCCTTCGGCAGCCGGCGCGGGGGCCGGATCAGCGGTGCAGCGGGCGACGCCGAAGCCGGTGACGGCGGCGAGGGCGATGGCGCCCGCGACAGTGCCGAGAAGGCGCTTGTCCTTGGTGATCATATTCTATCTCCGCTGATGATGCGGTTCGCGCGCCGACCGGCAGCGCACCCCTGTTGACTTGAAAGGACGGCGGCGAAGGCGCCTCCGTCCGCTGGAAGGATCGGCGCGCTCATGGCTGATGGTCCGCATCGCCATCGGCGGCCGCCTGGCGCGAAAGGATCGCACGGGCCGCGGCCCGGGCTTGCCTCGCGGCGATCAGTTCGGCCTGCGTCGCCGCATAGGCCTGCTGTGCGTCGATATATTCGACGAGCGAGGACTTGCCGGCGCGGTAGCTGAGCTCGGCAAGCCGGACCCCTTCGCGCGCCTGCTCGATGCCGCTGCCTTCGAGCGCCGCGAGACGCGCTTCGGCCGCCTCGAGTTCGGCTTGCGCATTCGCGATTTCCGCCTGGGCGTTGACCACGGCATTTTCGCGCCGAGCGATCGCGGCGGCGACATCGGACTTGGCAGCCGAGATGTTGCCGCGATTGCGATCGAAGACCGGTAGCGGTACCGAGACGTTGGCGACGAGCGCGCGATCGCCGGTCTCGCGAAGCTGGCGCACTCCGAACCCGACCGATGGGTCGAGCCGGCCGTCGGCCCGCTGCCCCTGGAGCCGCGCCTCGGCAATGAGCTTCTCGGTTTCGGCAAGTCGGACGTCGAGCGTTGCGAGCGAGTCCACCGTCGCCGGTGTCACCCACAAATCGCCATCAACCAGTTCGGCCGGCGGGACCGAGCTGCCGAGGAGAGCCGCGAGCGAGCGGCGTGCGGTCCGCTCTTCGGCCTCGGCTGTGCGCAATTCAGCGGTCGCCTGCACAAGGGCCGCATTGGCGCGGAAGGCCCGCAGCGGCGGCTCGTTTCCCGTGTCGACCATCGCCTGCGCGACGCGAACAAGTTCGCGGGCTCGGGCTTCGTTCTCGCGCGCAAGCGCCAGATTGTCGCGGGCCGCGGTCGCCGTCGCGAACTGATTGCGCACGTCGAACGCGAGGTCCGCGCGGGCAATTTCCAGTCGATATTGCGCGGCCAGAAACTCCGCGTCGGCGAGCGTCATGCGGGCGCGGCGGCGCCCGCCTATGTCGAGCCGCTGGTTGACCGACACGGTCGTTTCGAGGCCATTGAGCCCCGAATAGGGACCCGTTCCGGCAAAATTCTCGACGTCGACGTTCAGCGTCGGGTTGTAGCGATAGCCCGCTTGGCGCTGGCGGCCGCGCGCGGCCTCCACTTCAGCCTGGGCGGCAACCACGCGCGGCGACCGCGCGTCGGCTTCCTCCATCGCCTGGGCGAGGGACAATCGGGCGGGAAGCGGGCCGGTGCGGACCGCCTCGTCGGATGAAGAAGGCGGACCCACGAGCTCCGTTCCTGCCAATTGGGCAGCAACGGGCGCGGCATTTGCGCCTGCAACGAGCGCCGCGAAAGTCGCGGCGACAACTATGGATTTCATGAAAAGGAGACTCCTGACGTTTCCAGGGAGAGGCGCGCGCAGAGGGCGCGCGCAAACCTAGAGCGTCATGCGATTGGAGGGCGGAATGTCCCGATGTAGGCGACGGGCGGCAACGTGGCCGCGGGCACGAGCGCGTGCGACTGGCTGCAAGGCACTTCGGTCGATGCGGTCAGCGTCTCCGCCGGTACACCCGAGTGATGCCCATGGCAGCCGTGAGGGGCAGCCGGGAGCGGCTGCTGTTCGCCAGAAGACGACTTCTTCTTGTCGGTTTCGGCGCTTTCGGTTGCCGGCGCGGCGACACAGCCGGCTTCGATCGCGGCGACCAGGAAGCTCGTCTCGGCCCGTTCCTCACTCGCATGCGCGAGCGACCCAGCAACCGTTCCGGATGCAAGGAGAATGGTCAGCAGGAAGAGGATCACCCGTCGCATTGGAACAGGCCCCTAGCATCGAAACGGCAGGATGAAAAGTAGAAGATTTTCAATCTACTTCGAGACACCCTGCTGGCCGCCCAACGCTATCTGTAATGTTATCACATTATCAAGCCAAAATTCATGTATTGAATATTTTGATACTTATTAGAACCCGAGCCAAATCAAAGCACTCATCGAATATCATCGTCACAATTAGAATATTTTTGGGAGAATGCTTCATATTCCTATGAAACCATAGCATGGGCCCGAGACTATTGCAGACCAATAGGTTCCACAGGACTCTGGTTCATCGCGTGAGATTGGAACGGACCGCGCTACGTACCGGCCTGCGACATGAGCCGCCGATCCTATATCTACTATAGATTGCTAAGTCGGTTCGAGGAGATGGCAGGCAGAATGGACGCCAATCGGGTTCGGAACCCCGTCCTCTGCGCCCGGGCTGAACGCAAGCGCGAAGCGGAAGTCCATTGCCACGTGCATCATGCATGCGATGGGCTCGCAGCACCGGTTGCGCCCGATTTGGACTTTCGGAACAATCCATTCGCTGTTAGGGGCGCACCGATGTCCGGCGCTCCTTTACGCCTTCTGCTTGTGATTATCCTGCTTCTGAGCGGGCTCCACAATGCTGCGCCGGCGGCGGCGGGCATGACGCACCATGCCACCGATTCGCATCTCGCTCACCATGCGGAATCGGGTCATGCCTCGGGCAAGGATTCGTCCAACGGTCAGCAGGATGCCGACATCCACGGCAGTCACCATAATTGCCCGGTCGCATCCGACCAGGCCCTCGCAGGCCATGACGATCTGTCCTGTTTTTCCGGCGGCCTCCTCTTTGTGCTGCCCGCGACGCGCCTCGCTTCGCGCGCTCTTGCTCCCCCCCTGAACCCTCCCCTCGCCTGAACCACGCCTGCCGCGCGGCCCTTTCCGGCCTGCGCTCAGTCGTCTCGTTCAGGAGTGAGAATTTATGCATATCCATATGCGCGCCGCCCTGTTGGCCGGGGCTGCGCTGCTGGCGGGGTCCGTTTGGGCCCAGCCGCTAACGCTCGACCAGGCGGTCGAGCGGGCCATCGCCGCATCGCCCGAGCTTAGAGCGGGCGAAGCGGGGGTCGACGCTGCGCGCGGCGATCAGCTGCAAGCCCGTGTCCGTCCCAATCCGACCGTTTCGGTCGATATGGACAATGGCGTCGGGACAGGCGGCTATGGCCTGTTCCGGCAGTCCGAGTTGACCGTCACCTATTCGCAGCCGCTCGAACGCGGCGGCAAGCGTGAGGCGCGCATGGCGCTTGCCGAGCGCGGCGTCGTGCTGGCCGAAGCGCAATGGCGGATTGTCCGGCTCGATATCGCCCAACAGGTCCAGCGCGCCTACATCAACGTCCAGATCGCCGAACAGATGGTCTGGATCGCCGAAGACCGCGTCAAACTCGAAAAGGAGATACGCGCCGAGGCCATCCGGCGGGTGCGCGGCTACAAGGACCCGCTGTTTGTCGAAACAAGGGCCGATGCCCGCATTCTCGAAGCCGAGCTGGCCCTGAAGGAAGTCCAGGCGAAACGCCAATCGGCACGCGCTCTGCTCACGTCCTTCTGGGGCGGCGCTCCCGACAGCCTCGTTATCGCGGAAGGGATCGAGAAGCCCGATCCGCGTGACCCGCCGCTGGCCGAAGCCGACGCCGCAGTCTTCGATGCTGCCGTCGATCGCGCCCGGGCACAGGTCGTCGTCGAGCAGAGCCGTGCGCATCAGGATTATACGGTATCGGGGGGGACCCGTTTCCTTCGAGAGACCAATGATGTCGCCGTCCTCGGCGGCATCTCGATCCCGCTCGGAAGGTTCGACCGCAATCAGGGCAATATCGCGCGGGCACAAGCGGAGCGGCGGCAGCTCGAATATCAGTCCGAGGCCAACCGTCTCGAGCGCTTGCGGCGTCTCGCCTCGCTTCGGGCGGATGCCGATGCAGCCCGGGTGCGCGCCGAGGGCATCATGAACACCGTCTATCCCAAGGCGGTGAAGACACTCGCGCAGGTGCGCGAAGGCTATGCCCGCGGCGGTTTCCTGTTCGCCGACGTACAGGACGCAGCCGACGTCATCATCCAAATCCAGGGTCAGTGGGCCGATGCCATGACGAGTTACCGCGATTTGCTCGCGGAGATCGATCGCCTGACCGGCCGCTTCGATGCGGCTCCCCTTGCGGAGAATATTCCATGAAGAAGTTTCCATTTCCCGCCGCGGCTGCGGCGCTGTTCCTTGCCGTGCCTCTCGCTGCCTGCGGCGGCGGAGCCGAGGGCGAAGACAAGCATGAAGAAGGCGAAAGCCACGCCGAGGGCGAAGGCGAGGAAGATGCCAAAGGCCCGAACGGTGGCAAATTGCTCAAGAATGGCGATTTCGCGGTCGAGGTCACGATCTTCGAGAATGGCACGGAGCCGCAATTCCGCGTTTTCGCAACGCGGGACGGCAAACCGGTCGACCCGAAGGATGTCCAGCTCGCCATCACCCTCACGCGGCTTGGCGGCGACGTCCATCGCTTCACCTTCCGTCCGCAGGGCAAATTCCTCGCAGGGCAAGGTGTCGTCACCGAACCGCACAGCTTCGATGTCGAGGTCGTCGCGGTCGTGGGCGGCAAGCGGCACGTCTGGAAATATGCGAACCCCGAAGGGCGCACGCGGATCGCGGCCGACGCCGCCAAGGCCGGCGGCATCGAAACCGCGGTCGTCGGACCGGCGACGGTGGGCGAGATGCGCGAACTCTACGGCACCGTCCAACTGTCGCCGACCGCCCGCTCCGAAATTCGCGGCCAATTCCCCGGCCGCGTCGTCTCGGTGACCAAGGCGTTGGGCGACAGCGTCCGGCGCGGAGAGCTTCTCGCGCGCATCGAGTCGAGCGAGAGCCTCCAGGTCTATCCGGTATATGCGACCGTCGGCGGCGTGATCGCCGAGCGCAACGCCAACCCCGGCGACGTCACCGACGGGCGCGCCCTCTATGTGGTCACCGACCCGGCGCAGACCACGGTCGTCTTCAACATCTTCCCTCGCGACCTCGCGATTATCCGTCCGGGCATGCGGGTAACGGTGGAGACGCAGGACGGCGCCGAAATCGCGACCGCGCCGCTCGGGCAGTTCCTGCCCGACGGCAATGTCGAGGCGGGCACTGCGCTCATCCGCGCGACCATCCCGAACCGCTCGGGAACGCTCCGCCCGGGCATGGCCTTGCGCGGCCGCGTGATGGTCAACCCCGTCACCGTGCCGCTCGCCGTGCGCACCGAGGCAATCCAGCCCTTCCGCGACTTCAAGGTGGTCTATGCCAATTTCGGGCAGGACTATGAGGTCCGGATGTTGAAGCTCGGCCGTTCGTCGCCCGAATGGACCGAGGTCCTGTCGGGCATCAAGCCCGGCACCGCCTATGTTACCAAGGGCAGTTTCCTCGTTCGCGCCGACATCGAAAAGTCCGGCGCGGGCCACGACCATTGATCGGGGGGCAGGATAACATGCTAGCCAGAACCATAGGCTTTTCGATCCGGCAACGATGGCTCGTCCTCGCGGTCGTCGCGCTCCTCTGCGCGATCGGCGCGTGGAGCGCGACCAAATTGCCCATCGACGCCGTTCCCGACATCACCAACGTCCAGGTCCAGATCAACACCAAGGCGGAAGGCTATTCGCCGCTCGAATCCGAGCAGCGCATCACCTATCCGATCGAGACCGCGATCGCGGGCATTCCGAACCTCAACTACACCAGATCGATCTCGCGCTACGGGCTCAGCCAGGTCACCGTTGTCTTCGAGGACGGGACTGACATCTATTTCGCGCGCCAGCAGGTCAACGAGCGGCTCCAGGCCGCGCGCGGCCAGCTTCCACCCGGGATGGAGCCCGAAATGGGCCCGATCTCGACGGGTCTCGGCGAGATCTTCATGTTCTCGATCGAGGCGGAACCGGGCGCGCGAAAACCCGACGGTTCGCCTTATACGGCGGAAGACCTCCGGACGATGTCCGACTGGGTCATCCGGCCGCAGATGCGCACGATCCCGGGGGTCGCCGAGATCAACACGATCGGCGGCTACGCCCGCCAATATCATGTGACCCCCAACCCGGCCTCGCTCGCCTCGCTCAATCTCTCGCTCAACGATGTCGTCACCGCACTCGAGGCCAATAATGCCAACCGCGGCGCCGGTTATGTCGAGCGCAGCGGCGAACAGATTCTGATCCGCGTGCCGGGTCAGGCCAATAATGAGCGCGACCTGTCGCAGATCATCGTCACCACTCGCGGCGGGGTTCCGATCCGGATCGCCGACGTCGCCGATGTCGCGATCGGTTCGGGGCTCCGCACAGGCGCCGCGACGGAAAATGGCAAGGAAGTCGTCCTTGCCACGGTCTCGATGCTGATCGGCGAGAATCCGCGCGTGGTCGCGCAGGCCTCGGCCGAACGTCTCGTCGAGGCCTCGCGTGCCCTTCCGAAGGGCGTCGTTGCCAAGCCGCTCTACGATCGCACCGCGCTCGTCGAGCGGACGATCTCGACGGTGCAGAAGAACTTGGCCGAAGGCGCGCTCCTCGTCATCGTGATCCTGTTCCTCCTGCTCGGCAATTTCCGGGCGGCGCTGATCACGGCGGCGGTCATTCCGGTCGCGATGCTGATGACGCTGACGGGCATGCTCCAGACGCGGACATCGGCGAACCTCATGAGCCTCGGGGCGCTCGACTTCGGCCTCATTGTCGACGGGGCCGTCATCATCGTCGAGAACTGCCTCCGCCGGCTCGGCGAGGCCCAGCACAGGCTCGGGCGCCTGCTCGATCGCGACGAACGCTTCGGGCTCGTCGCCTCGGCCAGCGCGGAGGTAATCAAGCCGAGCATCTTCGGCATCATCATCATCACCGCGGTCTATCTGCCGATCTTCGCGCTCGAAGGCATCGAGGGCAAAACCTTCCATCCGATGGCGATCACCGTCGTCCTCGCGCTTACCGCCGCACTTCTGCTGTCGCTCACCCTGGTTCCGGCCGCGGTGGCGCTGTTCGTGACCGGCAAGGTCGAGGAAAAGGAGAACTGGCTGATGCGCGGTCTCGGCAAGGGCTATCGCCCGATGCTCGACCGCGTCCTCAATTGGCCGAAGGCTGCACTGGCTGGTGCTTTGGTGCTTGTCGCGCTGAGCGGCGTGGCGGCGACCAGTCTCGGGTCCGAGTTCATCCCGGACCTCGACGAAGGCGATATCGCGATGCACGCGATGCGCATTCCCGGAACGAGCCTGACCCAGTCGATCGCGATGCAGGAGGCGCTGGAGAAGAGAATCAGGCAGTTCCCCGAAGTCGAGCGGGTGTTCGCGAAGATCGGCACGCCCGAGGTCGCGACCGATCCGATGCCGCCGTCGGTCGCCGACAATTTCATCATGCTCAAGGACCGGAAGGAGTGGCCCGACCCCAGAAAGCCGCGCGACCAGCTCGTCGCCGAGCTCAACAAGGCGGTGAACGAAGTGCCGGGGAATAATTATGAGTTCACCCAGCCGGTGAAGATGCGGATGAATGAGCTGATCGCCGGCGTTCGCGCCGACGTTGCGATCAAGCTGTTCGGCGACGATCTCGATCAACTGCTCGAATCGGGGCAGGCGATCGAGGAGGTAGCCGGCGGGATCGCGGGCGCGCGGGACGTGAAGCTCGAACAGGTCACCGGCCTGCCGATGCTTTCGGTCACGCCCGATCGCGACAAGCTTGCGCGCTATGGCGTGAGCATCGAGACGGTCCAGGATGCGGTTTCGACCGCGACTGGCGGGCGGCAGGCGGGCGAGCTCTTCAAGGGCGACCGGCGTTTCGACGTCATTGTCCGGCTTCCCGAGGCCATTCGCACCGACCTCGCGTCGCTCGGCAATCTCCCCGTTGCGCTTCCGGCCGGCGGCTTCGTGCCGCTTTCGGAGCTGGCGGAGATATCGCTCGCGGCTGGGCCGAACCAGATCAGCCGCGAGAACGGCAAGCGCCGCGCGGTGATCACGGCGAATGTCCGTGGTCGCGATCTCGGCTCATTCATCGACGAGCTGACCCAGAAGGTCGAAGCCGATGTCGTGCTGCCCGACGGCTATTATATCGAATATGGCGGGACGTTCGAGCAGCTCCAGTCGGCGACCGAGCGCCTCCAGATCGTGGTGCCGCTCGTTCTGCTGCTGATCTTCGGCCTCTTGTTCATGCTGTTCGGGTCGGTTCGCGACGCGGCCATCGTCTTCTCGGGCGTGCCGCTGGCGCTGACGGGAGGGGTCGCGGCGCTGGCGCTTCGCGACATTCCGCTCTCCATCTCGGCGGGCGTCGGGTTCATCGCACTCTCCGGGGTCGCGGTGCTCAACGGCGTGGTGATGCTATCCTTCATCAAGGATCTTCGCGAACGCGGAAAGGCGCTCGTCGATGCAATCCGCCAGGGCGCGCTGACCCGCCTCAGGCCGGTGATGATGACCGCGCTGGTTGCGTCGCTCGGGTTCGTACCGATGGCGCTCAATGTCGGGGCTGGATCCGAGGTGCAACGGCCGCTGGCGACCGTGGTCATCGGCGGGATCATCTCATCGACGATCCTGACGCTGCTGGTGCTGCCTGCGCTTTACCTCTTGGTCCATCGACGGACCGCGAAGGCCGAAGAGGAAGAATTGACGCGCCCGAGCGGCGTGTCCAGCCCTGCAGGCTGAGACCTTCCCGGATGGCCGTCACTCCCCCCTGTCGACGGCAACCGGAAGTGCTGACTGGGACGGAACCCAAAAGGGTTCCGCCTCCTCTTAGGGATGGTGAGGATTGAGGAACTTGCAATGAATGAAAAAGCATCCGGGAGCGAACGCGAAAAGCGAACGCTCCAGATCGTTCTCGTCCTGAACGCGGCTATCGCGATCGCCTTCCTCGTGACCGGCGGGCTCGGCGATTCGAGCGCGCTCATCGCCAATGGGCTCGACAATCTGTCCGACGCCGCGGTCTATGCCTTGAGCCTCGTTGCGCTCAGCCACGGCCTGAAATGGAAAACCCGTGCTGCCACGGCATCGGGCGTCATGCTGCTGGTCTTCGCGGCCGGCGTCCTGTTCGATGTGGGACGCCGCTATTTCGAAGGCAGCGAACCGATCGGTCCGACGATGATGATCATGTCGGCGGTCGCTGCGGTGGTGAACTATGCTTGCCTGAAGCTCTTGCAACGCATTCAGGATCCGGACGTCAACCTCAGAGCCGCGACAACCTTCAGCTACAACGACTTCATCTCGAACGGCGGCATCCTGATCGCGGGTGTCCTCGTCTGGTGGCTCGGTACGAACTGGCCGGACCTTCTGGTTGGATTTGCGACTGCGCTGATCGCTATCAAGGGCGGGATCGAAATCCTCCGCGACGCCCGCCAAGAGACCAAACAGCAGAGAGGCTAGAGCATGTGAGGCGTCTCGGATCGGCGGATTAATGTTCGAACCTCTGCGAACAACGTCGCCGATCCTGCCCTAGAGGCACCCGACAGCTCGCTCTCATCATATTACGTCCTTATTACGCGAGGCAAAAATCGAGCCCGCGTAACGACGCATATTACGCCGCCATTCGGCGTAAATGTCGGAAATTGTTAGGAAAACTGGAGCGGGCGAAGGGATTCGAACCCTCGACCCCAACCTTGGCAACTTGACCTTCAAACTTTTCTATCGTTTCCGAAACTACTCTATCTTCTTATTTTGCTAGTTTTCTTGCGCTTCTCTTTCACCTGCTATATCCTGCAATTGCCTCCGGTTTCCACCAAACGGGAGACATTTTGGAGACACTGGCGATTTTCGAAGTCGTGTCTCCAGCAGGAGTTTTGTATGCCGACCGCAAAGCTGACAAAGCGGGCCATAGACGCCCTCGTTCCGCCAGAAACCAAGCACCTCATTCTATGGGATTCAGAGGTGAAGGGCTTCGGCCTGAGGATCATGGCGTCTGGGCTGAAGACCTTCGTCGTCCAGTATCGAAACGCCGAAGGCACCAAGCGGCGCATGAACCTTGGCCGATTTGGCGTTCTAACCGTCGATCAAGCCCGCGATTTGGCGAAGTTGAAGCTCGCCGAAGTCATTGTCGGAGAAGATCCTGCCGACAAAGTTCGGCAGGATCGCAAAGGCATGACCGTTGCGGAGATGTGCGATTGGTATCTGGTGGAGGCGCGCGCGGGCAATATCCTCGGCCGCAAGAATCTTCCGATCAAGGAATCGTCGCTCGGGATGGATGAGAGCCGCATTCGCACGCACATCGCGCCCCTGCTCGGCAATCGAATCGTCAAACATCTGAAAATCGCCGACGTCGAGCAGATGCAGACAGACGTGAAGAATGGGAAGACCGCCAAGCCTCGAACCGGAGGCCGGGGCGGCATGGCTACCGGCGGACCCGGCGTCGCAGGGCGGTGCGTCGGCACGCTGCAGGCCATCATCGGACATGCGAAGCATAAGGGGCTGCTCGAAACGCATCCGACAGAGGGGGCGAGGAAGCTTGCCAGCAAGAAGAAGACGCGCCGGCTGAGCATTGCCGAAATAGAGATGCTCGGAAAAGCGATCGCCTACGCCAAGGCTATTGGGGAAAACCCTGTCGCGCTTGGCGTGCTGCGCACATTACTGCTCACAGGCTATCGGCGCCAAGAAGGTCAGGCGATGCGCCGCAGCTGGCTACATGCCGAGCGCGGCTACGTCGCCTTTCCCGATACGAAGGGCGGCGCACAGATCCGGGCGATCGGACCCGCCGCCGTTCGTGGGCTCGAAGACCAGACAGAGATAGCGGGTAATCCGCATCTGTTTCCGTCCGCTGTTGGGAATGGTCCGTACACCGCGGTCAGCGACTGCTTGCGGCGCGTGTGCAATTTGGCTGGAATAAAAGGTGTGACGCCTCATACGCTTCGCCATACGTTCGGAAGCGTCGCCGGAGACCTGGGATTTTCGGAGCTCACGATCCGTGCGATGCTCGGGCATGCTTCGCAGAATGTAACGCAAGACTATGTCCATATCGACGAAGCACTGAAACTGGCCGTCCGGCGCACCTCGGACGAAATCGAGCGACTGCTTGCCCTCGGCGCTGCGAAGCTGGAGACGATGCGCCACGCTGCATGATCGGCAGAGACCAGGGAACGTTCGGTGTTAAGCTAGACGGCGTCCGGTCGTGCGCACCGTTGCGCAGGCGGGCGTACCGTCTTTGCCAGTGCCATTGACCGAAATCTCGATCCGGTGCCCACCCTTTGCTGCAGCATCGAGCAGCTGCTGATCGATATCGTGGATGTCGATCTTCATTCGCCGGGTCCAGGGCGACGCCGGGTCGCCGGCCGCTTGCCCGACACGAATATAGACAAACCGGCGCTCGGGACCTTCGCGCCGCACCTGGTCGCCGAAGAATTTCGGGCCGGGGCCGACGCGGATGACAAAATCGAACGGAAGCGCCTCGCCAGTCTTCGAGTATTTCGGATCGAGCGGACGGTCGTCCTTGGCTTGCAAGCTGTGGAGAACGCCCACCACCGGCTGTTCGATGACGATCCGCATGGGGATTTCGATCTGACTTTCGCGTGCCATCTGCAATCTATAGCCTGATTGGCGGATCGCTCAAATTGCGCTGGTCCATCGGATATTCCCGATAGAATTTGACGAATGCCTATTCATCGGATAATCCCGATGCATGAATATGGATTTGGCACTACCCGCCCTTGCCGCGCTGGCGCACCCGACACGCCTCGAAGCCTTTCGCCTTCTTGTCCGGCACGAGCCCGAGGGACTTTCGACCGGTAAGCTCGTCGAAGCATCCGGTCTGTCTCAAAGCACCTTCTCGACCCATCTCGCGGTGCTGGCGAAAGCGGGCCTCGTGCGATCGGAGAAAGATGGGCGCCAGATCATTCAACGCGCCCATATTGACACGTTGCGCGACCTGATGCTCTTTCTTGCCAAAGACTGCTGCCAAGGCCGGGCGGAACTCTGCGAGCCGCTGCTCGCCGAACTCGCCTGCTGCTGAGGGAGACTGGCTCCATGACCGACATCATCATCTACCATAATCCCGAATGCGGGACGTCGCGCAACACGCTCGCGCTGATCCACAACGCTGGCATCGAGCCGCATGTCATAGAGTATCTGAAGACGCCGCCGGCGCGAGCCCTGCTCGAACAATTGATCGAGCGCGCCGGCATCACCGCGCGCGACTTGCTCCGCGAAAAGGGCACACCTTATGCCGAGCTGGGCCTCGGTGACCGGGCCCTTACCGACGAAACGCTGATCGACGCGATGATAGAGCATCCAATCCTCATCAACCGGCCCTTGGTCGTCTCGCCGCTCGGCGTGAAGCTTTGCCGCCCCTCCGAAGAAGTGCTCGCCCTCATCCCGGCGCGCCAGCGCGGCGCCTTCGCGAAGGAAGACGGCGAACAGGTTGTCCGCCGTCAGCACCAATGGCACAGATTTGAGGTTGTGATTTAAGGAGGATCTGGGCTTCGTCGTAGTGACGAAGGAACGAAGATGAAGCCCAGATCCTCCAATGTAAAATCGCCCGCCAAGGCCCCAGCAGAGCGGGTAGTGAAGGACATCCGCCGACAGACCCGGCGCCACTTTTCGGCCGAGGACAAGATCCGCATCGTGCTGGATGGCCTGCGCGGGGAAGACAGCATCGCCGAGCTATGCCGCAAGGAAGGCATTGCCCAGAGCCTGTATTACACCTGGTCGAAGGAGTTCATGGAAGCTGGCAAGCGCCGCCTGGCCGGCGACACCGCCCGTGCCGCGACCACCGGAGAGGTCCAGGACCTGCGCCGCGAAGCCCGGGCCCTGAAGGAATGCGTGGCCGATCTGACACTGGAAAACCGTCTGCTCAAAAAAAGCATGGTCGCGGATGGGGGCAACGACGAATGAGATATCCCGCATCCGAGAAGCTCGAGATCATCAGAACCGTCGAGCAGTCGCACCTGTCGGCCAAGCGCACGCTGGACCAACTCGGCATCCCTCGTCGGACATTCTACCGCTGGTATGATCGCTACCTCGAAGGCGGGCCGGAGGCGTTGGAAGATCGGCCATCGGCGCCGAGCCGGGTGTGGAACCGCATCCCGGCGGGCATCCACGACCAGATCATCGAGCTGGCGCTGGAACAGTCTGAGCTGAGCCCCCGGGAACTGGCCGTGCGCTTCACCGAAGGGCAGCGCTACTTCGTGTCGGAATCCACGGTTTACCGCCTGTTGAAGGCCCACGACCTGATCACCAGCCCGGCCTATGTCGTGATCAAGGCTGCCGATCAGTTCCACACGAAAACCACGCGGCCGAACGAGATGTGGCAGACCGACTTCACCTACTTCAAGATCATCGGGTGGGGCTGGATGTATCTGTCGACCGTGCTCGACGACTTCTCACGCTACATCATCGCCTGGAAGCTGTGCACCAACATGCGAGCCGAGGACGTCACCGACACGCTGGACCTCGCCCTGGCGGCTTCTGGTTGCGACAGCGCCACGGTGCTGCACAAACCCCGGATACTCAGCGATAATGGCCCCAGCTACATCGCGGGTGAGCTGGCGGAATACATCGAGGCCCGGAAGATGAGCCATGTCCGCGGCGCCCCGTGTCATCCCCAAACCCAGGGCAAGATCGAGCGCTGGCACCAGACCCTGAAAAACCGCATCTTGCTGGAAAACTACTTCCTGCCCGGCGACCTCGAAGCCCACATCGAGACCTTCGTCGAGCACTACAATCACCAGCGATACCACGAGAGCCTGGCCAACGTGACGCCTGCCGACGCCTACTTCGGCAGGGCTCCGGCAATCATCAAACTGCGCGAAAGGATCAAGCGACAGACCATCGAACATCGGCGCTTGCAGCACCGCAAGTTCGCCGCCTAACATCAACCCCCTGACGAGGTCCGCACTCGGCTAATCTACGCCGCGAGTTGTGCCGACTGTTCTGACGACGGACACCTATTTAACCGACGGCCTTCCCTGAGTGGAGCGAGAGCCACATAGACCGTCGCGATCATTTGGCACGGAGCGCCGCCGCGATCGATGCGCGAACAGAAGGAAGCCGCGCCCACGGTAAGCCGGTGACGGTTAAGGTGGCGCAACACAAGAGGAGTGAGTCCGACAAGGCTGAGGGGAATGTGATTTTTGCGTATATCAGAGAATGACGATCCGAATGAAGGCGAGTTGCAATCATGCCGCCTGGTGAAAGGCGGTTGAGCTGGAAATCTGACAGGAGCTTCTGACAATGGATCATCAGCATCATGGCCATTTGGCGGAAGGCGCGGTTACCGATCCCGTCTGCGGGATGGCAGTCGATCCGGAGACGAGTATTCACCAGCTCACGCATGCCGGCGTCCATCATTATTTCTGCAGTGCGGGATGTCTGGGCAAGTTCAGAGCGGACCCGGCTCGCTATCACGGCGGCGCGGAGAACTCGGCACCGCCCCCTCCGAAGGGCGCGATCTGGACGTGTCCGATGCATCCCGAGATCCAGCGGCCGGGACCAGGAGCTTGCCCGATCTGCGGAATGGCATTGGAGCCTATCGTTCCCGAAGCCACCGACGGCCCGAGCGAAGAATATCGGGACATGCGCCGACGCTTCTGGATCGGCCTGGTGCTTGCGCTTCCGGTCCTTGCCCTCGAGATGGGCGGGCACATGACCGGACTTCATATGCTGATCTCCCGCCAGGCTAGTAATTGGGTCCAGATGCTGCTTGCGACGCCCGTCGTCCTCTGGGCGGGCTGGCCGTTCTTCGAGCGCGGCTGGCAGTCGCTGCGTACGCGTAACCTCAACATGTTCACGCTGATCGCAATGGGGACAGGCGTTGCCTGGCTTTACAGCATGGTCGCAGCACTCTTGCCCGATATCTTTCCAGATGCTTTCCGCGCCGCGGACGGTTCGGTGGCGGTCTATTTCGAGGCAGCCGCCGTAATCACGGTGTTGGTGCTGCTCGGCCAGCTACTCGAACTGCGCGCCCGCGAGACAACCAGTGGCGCGATCCGGGCGCTTCTCGATCTTTCACCGAAGCTCGCCCGCCGCGTCGCCGCGGACGGCAGCGACGAGGAAATAGACCTTTCCGAGGTTGTGGTAGGCGACGTCCTGCGAGTCCGCCCTGGCGAGAAGGTCCCGGTAGACGGTATCGTCATGGAAGGGCGGAGCACGGTCGATGAATCCATGGTTACCGGGGAATCCATGCCCATCACGAAGGACATCGGGGCCGCGCTGATCGGTGGAACGATCAATCAGACCGGCGGACTTGTGATGCGAAGCGAGAAGGTCGGCCGCGATACGATGCTTGCGCGTATTGTGCAGATGGTGGCCGACGCCCAGCGCAGCCGTGCCCCAATTCAGCGGCTCGCCGATGCGGTATCGGCCTGGTTCGTGCCGACTGTCATTCTGGTCGCACTGGTTGCCTTCGTCGCCTGGTCGCTATTCGGCCCGGCGCCATCGATGGGATATGGACTTGTGGCCGCTGTCGCGGTCCGATGTCGATCATGGTCGGCGTTGGCCGCGGTGCCGAGGCTGGAGTGCTGATCAAGAACGCCGAGGCCCTGGAGCGCATGGAGAAGGTCGACACTCTGGTCGTCGACAAGACCGGAACGCTGACGGCCGGAAAGCCTTCGGTCGTCGCCATCGAAGTTGCGGAGGGTTTTGCCGAGGAAGAGATTCTGCGCATTGCGGCAAGCCTTGAACGTACAAGCGAACACCCGCTGGCACAGGCGATCGTCCAGGCCGCCGAGCAGCGCGGGATCAAGCTCCTCGAACCGACCGCAGTCGACCAGCCGGTTGGCAAGGGCATAGTCGGCATGGTCGACGGGCAAACCGTGCAGGCGGGCAACGCGAGTTTCCTGGCCGAATATGATATCGGCCCCGGCGACCTCGCGGGTCCGGCCGACCGGCTGCGCGGGGACGGGGCTACCGCCATTTTCCTGGCAATCGGCGGGCGCGCAGCGGGCGTCATCGCCATCGCCGATCCGGTAAAGGAGACAACTCCGGCAGCGCTCAGGGCGCTCAGGGAGGCCGGCATCAAGGTAATCATGCTGACGGGCGACAACCGCACGACCGCGCAGGCGATAGCGCGGCGCCTCGATATTGCCGATGTCGAGGCCGACGTCCTGCCGGACCAGAAGAGTGCCGTGGTAACGCGCCTTCGCGAGGAAGGGAGAATTGTCGCAATGGCCGGCGACGGCGTCAACGACGCGCCCGCGCTCGCTGCTGCCGATGTCGGGATCGCGATGGGATCGGGCACCGATGTCGCGATCGAGAGCGCCGGAGTGACGCTGCTCCATGGCGACCTGATGGGTATCGTCCGGGCGCGGTATCTCAGCCATGCCACGATGCGGAATATTCGCCAGAATCTCTTCTTCGCCTTCGCATATAATGTCGCCGGGATTCCGATCGCGGCTGGCGCCCTCTATCCGGTTTTCGGCTTGCTGCTTTCGCCGATTATCGCCGCCGCCGCGATGGCGCTCTCTTCGGTCAGCGTGATCGGCAATTCGTTGCGACTGCGCCTGGTGAAAATCTGATCCGTGCGGCGCTTCGCACATTGCGTATACGGGCGAGGAACAGCGAACAGCATCTCTCGGGCAAGCTCGGTTTGATGAGCGAAACCAAAGTCCCTCTCGGGAATATGCGCGAGGCTCACGAACGCGGGGCGGATCTTCGGGTGTGTCGAGGGGCGGTTGCTGAGAGGGAAACAAGCGAGCCCAACGACAACTTATGACCCGCTTCGCACCCTCGGCGGGCCATTCCCCAACCGGCTGCCTCGGTCGCGACCCGCCGGAGAATCTCGGGCATCCGGACCCGGACTGGTCGGTCAGGATCATGAAACGGCCTGACCTCGGACGAGGATCCAGTCGCATGATCCGTGCGAATACCGGGCCGCTCCAGAGTGGATTCGTAACTTACGTATATTGAAGGGACGGTCGGGACGGCATTGAGGCGATCTAGCTCAAGACAGCTAATGGAGCGCGATCATGTTCGAACAGGCCTTCAGCACCATCAATGCCGCGCCGTCCTTCCGGCATCGCTATGACAATTTCATCGGTGGTCGTTGGAGTCCCCCCGCTGCGGGAGAATATTTCGCCGATACGAGCCCGATCAACGGCGCCCTGATCGCCGAGTTCGCGCTGTCAACACCGGAAGATGTCGAGCGCGCGCTCGATGCGGCGCACGCGGCCAAGGATCAGTGGGCCAAGATATCACCAGCCGAGCGTGCGCGGTTGCTCAACCGGATCGCCGACCGGCTGGAAGACAATCTGGAGCTGCTGGCCTTCGCCGAGACGATCGACAACGGCAAGCCGATCCGCGAGACGCGTACCGCAGACGTGCCTCTGGCGATCGACCACTTCCGCTACTTCGCCGGCTGCATCCGGGCGGAAGAGGGCGCGATCTCGACGATCGATGCCGACACGATCGCCTATCATTTCCGCGAGCCGCTTGGCGTCGTCGGGCAGATCATCCCGTGGAACTTCCCGCTGCTCATGGCAGCCTGGAAAATCGCTCCGGCACTTGCCGCGGGCAATTGCACGGTGATCAAACCTGCGTCCCAGACGCCTTTGACATTGCTGATGTTCGCAGAGCTCACCGCCGATATTCTGCCGCCTGGCGTGTTCAACGTCGTGACGGGACCTGGACGCACCGTTGGCCAGGCGATCGCCGCCAATCCACGGATCGCCAAGGTCTCCTTTACGGGCGAGACGGTCACCGGCAAGCAGATCATGCATGCGGCCGCCGACCATCTCATCCCCCAGACGATGGAACTTGGCGGCAAGTCGCCCAACATCTTCATGGCCGACGTGCTCGACGAGGAGGACGCCTTCTTCGACAAGGCGCTGGAGGGCTTCACGCTCTTCGCGTTCAACAAAGGCGAGGTCTGCACCTGTCCCTCGCGCGCGTTGATCCACGAATCGATCTTCGACCGTTTCATCGAGCGCGCCGTGGCGCGTGTCACAGCGATCCGCCAAGGTGATCCGCTCGACCCTTCGGTCCAGATCGGCGCCCAGGCATCCGAAGATCAACTCCACAAGATCCTCGGCTATATCGACATCGGAAAAACCGAGGGCGCGCAATGCCTGACCGGCGGCGCGCGGGCGCTCCCCGGCGGCGAACTCGATCGGGGCTATTTCGTGCAGCCCACCGTGTTCCTCGGCGAAAATCGGATGCGCATCTTCCAGGAAGAGATCTTCGGGCCGGTGCTGTCGGTGACCACATTCAAGACAGTCGACGAGGCGATCGCGATCGCCAACGATACCGCCTACGGCCTCGGCGCGGGCGTCTGGACCCGCAACGGCAACACGGCCTACCGGCTCGGCCGCGCGATCGAGGCCGGGCGGGTCTGGACCAACTGCTACCATCACTATCCCGCACATGCCGCTTTCGGCGGATATAAGGCGTCGGGTTTCGGACGCGAAAATCACAAGATGATGCTCGACCATTATCAGCAGACCAAGAACCTGCTCGTCTCCTATGACGAGCATGCGCTCGGCCTGTTCTGATCCCTCCCGGAAGGAGAAGCAGACATGGCGAAAACCATGAAGGCGGCGGTCGTCCGCGAATTCGGCAAGCCGCTGGTCATCGAAGAGGCGCCGATCCCGACGGTCGGACCCGGCCAGATCCTGGTAAAGGTCGCGGCGGCCGGCGTATGCCACACCGACCTGCATGCGGCCGAGGGCGACTGGCCGGTCAAGCCCAACCCGCCCTTCATTCCCGGGCATGAAGGCGTCGGACATGTCGCCGCCGTCGGATCGGGCGTCACTCTTGTAAAAGAGGGCGACCGGGTCGGCGTCCCCTGGCTCTACTCCGCCTGCGGGCATTGCGTGCATTGCCTGGGCGGCTGGGAGACGTTGTGCGAGAGCCAGCAGAATACCGGCTATTCGGTGAATGGCAGCTTCGCGGAATATGTCCTCGCCGATCCAAATTATGTCGGGCATCTTCCCGACAATGTCGACTTCCTCGACATTGCGCCGATCCTCTGCGCCGGCGTCACCGTCTATAAAGGGCTGAAGGCCACCGAGGCGAAGCCCGGAGAGTGGGTGGTCGTCTCCGGGATCGGCGGGCTCGGCCACATGGCGGTGCAATATGCCCGCGCGATGGGTCTCAATGTGGCTGCGGTCGACGTCGACGACCGCAAGCTCGATCTCGCGACCCGTCTCGGCGCGGCGCTCACAGTCAACGCGCGTGAAGAGGATCCGTCAGCCGCCATCAAGCAGGCGATCGACGGTGCGCAGGGCGTCCTCGTCACCGCGGTCTCGCCCAAGGCCTTCCAGCAGGCGCTCGGCATGGTCCGGCGCGGTGGTACGGTCGCGCTCAACGGCCTTCCACCGGGCGATTTTCCGCTGTCGATCTTCGACACCGTACTCAACGGCATCACCGTTCGCGGTTCGATCGTCGGCACCCGGCTCGACCTTCTCGAAGCACTGGCCTTCGCCGGCGAAGGCAAGGTGCATGCGACGGTGCACGCCGAAAAGCTGGAGAACATCAACGACGTCTTTGCGCGTATGCGCCGCGGCGACATTGACGGGCGGATCGTTCTCGATCTGGCCTGACCATCTTCTGGCGAAAGAAACATTCAATGCCCCTCCTTCATAGCTTGCCGATCGCACGGCGGCGCTTCGTTCAGGGGCTGGCGATTGGCGGAGCCGTCGCGGGCTTCATCCCGGCACTGCAGGCGAAATCCCTCTCCGCGTCGACGGCTGAGTTGAGCGGGACCGAATTCGACCTCGAGATCGCCGAGATCCCGGTCAACTATACCGGCAAGCGCCGGGTCGCGACGGCAGTGAACGGCGCCGTACCCGCGCCGATCCTGCGCCTGCGCGAGGGCGACACCGTCACGCTGCGCGTTCGCAACAGCCTCAAGGAGATGTCCAGCATCCACTGGCACGGGATCATCCTGCCCGCAGAAATGGACGGCGTGCCCGGCATCAGCTTCGCCGGTATCGCCCCGGGCGAGACCTTCACCTATCGATTCGAAGTGCGCCAAGTGGGCACCTACTGGTATCACGCCCACACGCTCGCCGAGCAGACCGGGCTCTATGGCGCGATCGTCGTCGAGCCGAAGGTGCCGACGGGGCCTGTTCCCCACCGCGACTATACCATCATGCTGAGCGACTGGTCGGACGAACCACCGCTCCAGATCTTCACGAACCTCAAGAAGCTGAGCAGCTATTATAACTTCGCGCAGCCGACCGCCGGCGACTTTCTAGAGGATGTGAGCGAGCTGGGCCTCGCCAAAGCCCTCGAACGGCGGCGGATGTGGAACGGGTCGCGGATGAATCCGACCGACTATAGCGACCTTTCCGCAGCGACCTACACTTATCTTATGAACGGGACGACGCCTGCGGGCAACTGGACCGCCGTCGCCGCGCCCGGCGAGCATGTGCGCCTGCGCTTTGTGGGCGCGGGAACGGCGACCTTCTTCGACGTACGGATCCCCGGTGTGGAGCTGACAATCGTTTCTACCGACGGGCAGCCGGTGGTGCCGGTGACGGTCGAGGAGTTCCGGATCGGCCCGGGGGAAACCTATGATGTCGAGTTCACCATGCCCGACGGCAATGCACGCACGATCTTCGCCCAGGCGATCGATCGGACCGGCTTTGCCCGCGGCACGATCGCGCCTGCTCCCGGCATGTCGGCACCGGTCCCCGCCCTCGATGCGCGGCCCTGGCTCGATCCCGTCGACATGATGGGGGCGATGATGACGATGGGCGGCGGCGAGCACGCCGGGCACGGCCTGACGGAGATGCCGCCGAAGGCCCGGCATGCCCGCACCGAATATGGCGCGAACACCGATATGCGCGTCGACTATCCCCGCGCCAATCTCGATGATCCCGGCGCCGGCCTGCGCGACCGCTCATGGCGTGTCCTGACGCTGGCGGACTTGCGGACACCCAATGGCGATCCCGATCCGCGCGAGCCCGAACGCGAGATCGAGCTCCACCTCAACGGCAATATGGAGCGCTTCATCTGGGCGCTCGACGGAATCAAGCTCAATGACTCGCGGCCGCTCCACTTCAAGCCGAACGAGCGACTGCGCATCATCTTGGTCAACGACACGATGATGTCCCATCCGATGCACCTCCACGGCATGTGGAGCGATGTCGAAGGATCCGATGGCGCCTTCCAGGTCCGCAAGCATACGGTGGTGGTCCAGCCTGCCCAGAGGGTGAGCTTCCGCGTCACCGCCGATGCTATGGGTCGATGGGCGTTTCACTGCCATCTGCTCTACCATATGGCGGCCGGCATGTTCCGGGAGGTCGTCGTCGCATGATCCGCATGGCCCGCCCCCGCCCCGCGCCGTTCCTGGTTGTCCTCCTCTTCTCGACTGCGATTGCATCACCCGCCTCGGCGCAAGAGCCATCTTCCACGGCGCCGGACGCCTTCCAGGCGGGGCAGGTGCCTCCACCGGAGGAGCACATCCATCCCGCGTCTCAAACCCAGGACCATGCGGGAATGGACATGCCTGGCATGGATGTGCCGAGCACCGGTATGAAGATGGACATGGGCCGCATGCAGGGCGGCAAGGCCCCGCCGGACGCGCGCGATTCAAATGACTATTCGGACGGCTACCGCAATTCGACACTGCCCGGCTATGAGATGGCCGACAAGCTCTCGATTCCGAAGGTCCTCGTCGACGAGCTCGAGTTCGTCAGCGGCAATGAGGGCCAGGGGGTGGGCTGGATGGTGCTCGTCACGAAGGGGCAGGACAATGACAAACTATGGCTGCGCAGCCAGGGCCTGAAAAACTCGCGCGATCGTCTTGATGCTGAAAGCAGCGTCGAGGCGCTCTGGTGGCACGGCAAGAGTCCGTTCTGGGGCACGGTGCTGGGCGTTCGCCAGGATCTCGGCAAGGGAGCGACGACATGGCTTGCCGCAGGCGTCGAGGGATTGGCGCCCTATTGGTTCGACGTGCAGTTGACCGCCTATGTGGGCGACGATGGCCGCATCGCGGGGCGCGCCAAGGCCGGCTACGAGGTTCTGTTCACCAATCGGCTGATCTTGACCTCCCAGGTCGAGACCAACCTCTATTCCAAGCGCTCGGTCGACCGCGAGCTTGGTGGCGGGTTCAGCAATGTCGAGCTGAGCGGCCGACTAAGCTACGAGTTGTCGCGCAAGTTCGCACCTTATGTCGGCTTTGTCTGGGAACGCGCGCTCGATGGCACCGCCGCCTTCCGGCGCGCGGACCGCGAACTGACAACCGAGCGTCGCGTGGTCGTCGGCCTCAGATTGTGGTGGTGATCCCTGGACCCGAGACGGTAGCGAACGCGCAACGGTACGATGGTGCGACCGGACGGCCATATCAGGCGGCCGGTCATCACCACCCAGGCGACGGTGCATGATGGACAATTGCATGCTTGAACGTGCGATCTTCATCCATTGAGTGCCGGATCGGAAATCTTGGACTGACCTCGCGTCACGGCCTGCTTGCACTGGCTATCGATCCGTAAGGCCTGCGCCATTGGCATGCGAACTCCAAGGATCGGCTTCTGCGACGCTTGCTCGCAATGGCTATCGGTCTCGTGTGTTGGCTGACTCGCAGCATCGGTGCTCGCGGGACGGTTAGCCGCGGCCATATCGACGTCGAGTATCGGTCACGCCAGCCTGGAGCAGCGGCCCGCAAGCAATGGTCTCGAGTGGCGCGGCGGCGAACGATGATCGATCCCGACAAGGCGGCATTACTCCGGAACTCCCACGCCGGTGCAGCGCTCAGGCTGGATCGCGCGAGAAATTTCGAGGGGTATCGCGCCGAGCTGCGTATTTGACTTAGTGCCCGTTCCGATTGGGGGATTCCGACGGCCATGAAACCATTGCCCTGTCGCCTACGCGCCCGGCCTGGACGGCTGGGGATGACATGATCCCCGAAGACAATTCGGTAGCGTGGCGCGACGACGTCCGCGAAATCGAGGCGCTATCGGAGCTCATGCTTCGCGAGGCCAGCGGCTATGTCGTCGTCTTGCTCGATCCCGCCGGCACCATCCGCGCGATCAATGGCGAGACCGAGAGGAAGGGACTTTGGTCGAGCGCCGATCTGTGCGGCCGCTCGCACGAGATTTTCTATCCGCCCGATGAAATGGCGAACGGCCGGCCTGAAGCCGATCTGGCGGCGGCCCTCGCGCAGGGTTCCCTCGAGCGTGAGGCTTGGCGCGTGTGCCGTGATGGAACCGAATATCTCGCCAGGCTGACGATCAATGCCCTGAAAGATCAAGCGGGTGTGATTCGCGGTTTCGGCAGCATCGTGCGCGACATCACCGAGGATGCGGCAATGCGCGGCTCGATCGAAGCCCGCGAGCGACATCTGCAGTCGATTCTCGCGACCGTTCCCGATGCCATGATCGTCATCGACGAGCGGGGGCGCATAACCTCGTTCAGCGCTGCGGCCGAGCGATTGTTCGGTTATGGCGAGAGCGAATTGCTTGGCCGCAATGTGTCCTGCCTCATGCCGCGGGCGGACAGTATCAGGCATGACGAATATATCGGCCATTATCTCGAAACGGGAGAGCGCCGAATCATCGGGATCGGCCGCATCGTGGTCGGGCAGCGCCGGGACGGTTCGACTTTTCCAATGGAATTGTCGGTCGGCGAGGCGGGGGGGCCGGAAGGGCGCATCTTCACCGGCTTCATTCGGGACCTGACGGAAAAGGAACATGATGAGCTGAGGCTCAAGGAATTGCAGGCCGAGCTTGTGCATGTCTCGCGGCTGAGCGCGATGGGAACGATGGCCTCGACCTTGGCCCATGAGCTTAACCAGCCGCTGACTGCCATTGCCAACTATCTGGAGACGACGCGGGATCTTGTTGACGGGGAAGGGGATATACCGCGGGATATCCTGCACGAAGCGCTGACGGAGGCCGCCAATGAGACCCTCAGGGCAGGCTATATTGTTCGCCGCCTCAGGGATTTCGTAGCTCGGGGCGAGGTGGAAAAGACCGTAGAGGATTTGCCGCGCCTGATCGACGAGGCAGGCAAGCTGGCGCTTATCGGTGCCCGGGAACGCGGGGTCCGCAGCTTTTTCACCTTCGACCCGGCCGCGACACCTACGCTCGTGGACCGCGTCCAGATCCAGCAGGTTCTGGTCAACATCATGCGCAATGCCATTGAAGCGATGGCGGACTCCGAAGTGCGGGAACTGCGCGTTTCCACCAGGCTGCGGGCCGACGAGATGATCGAGATTGCGGTAGAGGACAGCGGTCCCGGCATTGCGGAGGACGTGATACCGCGGTTGTTCCAGGCTTTTGTCAGCAGCAAATCGGACGGCATGGGGCTCGGCCTGTCGATCTGTCGGACGATCGTTGAGGCTCATGGCGGACGGATCTGGGTCGAGGACGGTCCAGGCGGTGGAGCCGTGTTCCGATTTACCCTGGTTCACGCAAAGCTGGAGGAAGAACATGCAGGATAAGCGCCTCATTCATCTGGTCGATGACGAAGAGGCCATCCGGAAGTCAGCCGGATTCATGCTGCGGACGGTGGGGTTCGAGGTACGGACCTATGCGAGCGGCGTGGAATTTCTGAAGCTGGCACGCACGGCCGAGACTGGATGTGTGCTTCTCGACGTTCGCATGCCTGAGTTAGATGGGCTTCAGGTCCAGTCGGAAATGGCGCAGCGCGGCATCAATATGCCGGTCGTCGTCCTGACCGGTCATGGCGACGTCACTCTCGCGGTGCAGGCGATGAAGGCGGGCGCAGTGGATTTTATCGAGAAACCCTTCGAGAAGGCATCGCTGCTTGAGGCTATCGACCGCGGATTCGCGCGTATCGACCGGGTCGATGTCCGAGCGACGGAAGAAGCCGAAGCGCAGGTCCGGATCGGCGTCTTGACGCCCCGCGAGAAGGAGGTTCTCGATGGGCTCGCGCGAGGCTATCCCAACAAGACCATCGCCTATGATCTAGGCGTTTCTTCGCGAACCGTCGAAGTCCACCGGGCAAGCCTGATGAGCAAGTTGGCTGTCCGCAGTCTTTCCGATGCGCTCCGGATTGCATTTGCTGCGGGCCTTGGTCGCAGCGAAGCCAAACTGGGATGATTACGTAGCGACTGAGATACGCGGTTCTGGAATGCTGCACTCACGGAGAATCGATTTTCGGATGCTCGCCACTCATGTCTGTGCACATCGGGCAATCGTCCCGTCACCCCTTCACGATATTGGTCTCGGACGACGACCCGGGCGTTCGCCGTTCGACGCAATTGATGCTGCGGGCCCAGGGATTTCGGGTCCGGGCCTATACAAGCGGCAGTGCACTATTGGCCGATCCGCGATCGCTTCATGCCGATTGCCTTGTCGTCGACTTTCGCATGCCGGACATCGACGGCCTGTCGCTCCTGGAACGCTTACGCGCGAAGGGCTGGTGCGGTTGCGCGATCATGATCTCGGCCTATCATGACGACGCGCTGGAACGTGAAGCGAGGCGCGTTGGATTCGAGCATGTCATTCCAAAGCCGTTGATCGCGCGTGCACTGCTCGAGGCGATCGCTTGCTCCGCAAGGAATCATGGCTGACTGGATCGATCGCTCGTCCGTCGCCCGCCTTGCCACAGGAGAGGCAGGCTGAGGGCGACGATCAGCGCCGCCGCCGCCAGGGTGAACGTGATCACCCACTGCTGCCCCACGCCCACGAGCGCAAGCCCGATCGGTGCCGCAGCCTGTCCGATACTCGCCGCTGCATGCTGGAGTCCGAGCCGGGCACCCGAAACCCGGGAACCGCGGCTGCTGATCCAGAAGCTGGTTACGAGGCGAAGGCTGGCGGCGCTCCAGCCGAGGAGGAAAGCGATCCCCGCGAGACCGAGGATCGACCGGGGATTTTGCGAAGCCAACAGTCCGACTGCCAGAACGAGCAGCATAAGGCGTGTGAGATCGACCGGCCGGCGGACAAGCCAGCCCAAACGGGCCTGCGCGATTTGGGCCGCGAGCATGCCGACGCCGCAAAGGCTCAGCATGAAGGCGATAGCTTCGCGGTCGAGCGAAAGGCCTCGGCCGGCCACGAGCAGACCGATGTGAAGGGCCGCCAGGGCAGCGCCGGCGATAGTGGTGATGACGAGGAGTGTCGCAGTCTTCCAGTTGTTGCCGCGATCGCTGCGGCGCGGGACGGAATGTGAACGAGACCGTTTGGGAAGTTGCGCGGGCGACAGAAGGCAACCGGCGAGCAAGAGTGCCAGGGCAAGAGGGAACAGCGGGGCCGACGGCAGCAGCGGGAAAGACAATTGTGTGAGCAGGGGGCCGGCCAGGTCACCAAGAAAGACAAAGCCGGTCAGCCATGTGAAGAGACGGGCCCGACCCACCCGGCTCTCGGCCCGGAAGCCCGCAGCAAGGAGTGAGAGAGGAATGATGGCCCCCGACGCCATGCCCGACAGAGTGCGCAGAAGATATAAGGTGGCGAGATCGGTACTACCGAACGCCAGTGTCGTCGCCGCGAGGACCAGAAGCGCGATCCGAAGAAGCACCCGATATTCCATGCGATCGGCCAACCACCCCCAAATGGGCGCAAGGCCGAGAGCGGCAAGCGGAAAGGAAGCCGAAAGGCTCACTATGTGGAAATCGTGGGTTGCGGCAACGGGGATCACCGCACCGCCCTCGATCAAGGACGGCAGAAAGGCGAGGGCGGCCGTTTGCGTGGCCGACGTCGCGGCGACGGCAATCAGGAGGAGCATGAATCCGGAGCGTGATCCAGAAAAAACTGCGGATTTCTGGCTGGCTGCCGCAGAACCGAAAATGTTCACGGGAACATTTGAGCTTGTCAGACAAAAAGCCCGCTGCCACGGGGGCAGCGGGCTTCCGGGGGGATGGACCGACCGATGCTCACATATGCTCGTGCTTCATCGGCATGTCTTTCGGTTTGTCCGCAGGCTTCGAAGTCCCCATGCCGCCCGTGGCGGGCATGGGCTTGTCGTTGCCGCCGCATCCACCGCCGGACTGATCCGGCATCTTTTCCATGCCCTCGCGGTGATCTTTCATCATCTTGTCGTGCATCTGCTGTCCGCCATGGTCCATGCCGTGGCGATGCTCGTCGGCGGGCTTCTGGGCCGGCGCGGTCGCGGCCGGCTTCTTCGGCGGCCCTTTGCTCTCGTCGGCGAGGACCGGCATCTGGGTCAGGGCGAGGAGGCCAAGAACCGTCAGAACAGGGGAAATCTTGCGCATGATATGTCTCCATTCGAAATCTTTGCTTTGTATCGACGCCGAGTCGGATCGGAGCCGCTGTGCTCGATATGCTGCACCGAACGTCCGGATCGAAATACGTGAAGCCCACATGCTGATCTCTCGGCCAAAGAAAATCGGAACGCCGTGTGCTGCTATGAAGACATGACCATCATGCCGCACCCCTCGGCACAGCGGCGGCATAAGTTCGCGCAGCGCAACAGTTGTGCGTCACCCGCGAACGCAGCGCAGTTCTCCGCGCACAATCGGCAGATCTGCTCGCAAGCCTGGCAAAGGACCCCATGGGCCGGAGAATTGCGAAGCAGCGATTGCGCGGTCGTGAGGCAAATCCCTGCGCAATCGGCAAGAACAGCCATGACCCCCGGAGCGGCCTTGTCGCCACCCTCTTCGAGGCAATGGCGCGCGGCTTCGATGCAGCTTCGATGCGTTTCCAGGCACAACGCCGCGCAATCGGCAAGCGGCATCGCATGGGAATCGGGCATTCCTCCGCCGGGAGGTGGGTCTTCGGCGCGCGCGGTGCCGACGAGCATTGTCAGGGCAAGCCCGGTCTCCAGAATCGATCGCCTCTCAAGCATGAAAATTCTCCCATTGAATCGAGCCAAGCGGCCGAAGCCTCCATCCTTTCGGAAAAATACGCGCGAGCGTGTCGGATGACATGGTCATCACCGGTCTGTTGCCGCGTCGAGACGGGCGCGCTCCATGCGCGTATTCTCCCAAGGCCAATGACCATTGATCTCGACGCCCAGCGAAATGCTCAGGAAGGTGCGGACAAACACGAGGCCCGCGAGCACGAAAAGGTCGTTAAGCGTAGGGTTGATCACCAGTGACTTCACGATGTCGCCGGCTACGAGAAACTCAAGGCCGAGCAATATGCTGCGACCGAGTGTCGATCGGAACGGACGATAGGCTTCGGCATAGAGGCCTCGGCAGGCCTGACGGAGAAACGTCGCGGTCGCCAGCGCGGCACCCACCAGGATGGTTGCCGTGCCGCTCAGTTCCAGGATAACCACGGCGAGGCGGAACAGGCTCTCGAGCCAATGTCCGCTTCCGCCGTCAATGGTGATCATACCAGCCTCTCCTGCGAATATTGTTGAAACTGTCAGTCGTGTGACAGGCATAGCATTGTTCTACGGTCGCCCGCTCGCCTGCGGCGCGCTGCGAAACCATGCTGAAATGCTCCATATAGTGGCTCGGCGGCGCCCGGTGGCATTCGGAGCAGTTCCGGGAATTGGTCGAGGGATGCCGGTAGCCCTCGACGCGCCAGCTGTCGGTCGCGTGGCAACTCGCGCAGCGCGTTCCGAAGAGGCCCAGATGAGGGTCGCGAATGGAATGGCAACCAGCACAGGCGAGCACGCCTGTCACCGCACCGCCCGCGGTTGTGGCGGCGGGGCGCTGCGACCATATTCCCGGTTTGAACAGGGCCTTGTGATCCATGCGAATGAGGCTCTGTCTGCCCGCATGCTCGACGTGGCACGAGGTGCATTGCGAGGCCGAGGCGTGGAATTGGGTCGATTGCTTGTTTCCGAAGTCGGTCGCGGCATGACAACTCTTGCAAGTCTCCCCCGTCACACCAGCGATGGGGGTGTGGCAGTTTCGGCACGATCCTGCGAGGCTGCGGTGGGCTTCGGACAGGGGGCCCGGCGAAACGAGCTGCGCGACCACGCCGGCCTGAGGCGGCGCGTTCGACCGCGACAGCGCCGGTAGCCCAAGCAGCACGACGAGCAGGCTGGTCGCAAAAAGGGCCGGAAGCAGCCAGTGGCGCATCATGGCCAGCGAAGACCAAAATAGACCGCGGCCGCGATATGGAGAATCACGAGCGCGTAAAGCAGCGAACCGGCCACGATATGAAACCATCGCCAGCGTGCGAAAAGTACTCCCGTTACTTCCTCTGCCCGCACGGCATATTCGGTGTCGGAAATGGCCGCGGCAAGCTTGATCGCATCCTGCGGTGGTGGTTCAGCGGGCTGGTTTGCGCGGGTGAAGACATATCGAAGCCAGCGTGGCGGCTCCTGCGTCTCCCCAATTTCGCCCGGCGCCGCCGGAATGTCCAGAAAGGCCGACTGGAGCGAAGCCAGTTCCGACTTGCGGCCGCGCAAGGCCCTTGCAAGTTCGCCGAGAAGATAGCGCCCGGCAAATCCGCTTGCAACGGTGAGGAGGAGGAGGCCGGTTAGCATGAGGCCCAGCGGACTCGCGAACTTGTGCGCGGTGTGAAGGAGGGCGAAGAAAGCTCCCAGAACGCCAGAATAGATATGAACGGCAAGGAGCGTCGGCTTACGCACATAGCGCGTAATCCGACGATCGAGCGGCGGGATATGTTTGGCCGCCACATAGGGAAGCGTCAGCAGCATGCACAGGGCCGCAAGGATGCCGAGCAGACCGCCGCCGAGGCTACCGGGGAAGCGTGGGGATGCGTGAACGAGAAATCCGGCCGGAAAGACCAGAATGAACCCCACCAGAAGCACCATCAATATGTCGCCGCGTTCGCGCATCAGGCTTCAACCACGATCGGCTTGCCGCTGCCTTTGGCCTGGCAAGCCAATATATAGCCGTTCGCCTTGTCTTCCGGCGCCAGGCCCGCTTCGTTCGCCATCGTGACTTCACCGTCGAGCAGCTTGGTGACGCATAGTCCGCAGTCTCCGGTGCGGCAGGAATAGGGTATCTCGACGCCAACCCCCTCGGCGGCTTCGAGCACGGTCTGATCGCCAGCCAGGGCGGCGGACACACCCGACAGAGCGAACGTCACGGAAGCTTCGGCAATCCTTGTGGAAGGCGCGGACGGAGGCTGTACCGTGCGACTTGCATCGTTGCCGGGCGCGCTGGGCGCGTCGACTGGATCGATGGGCAGCGATGCGGGCCCAAAGGCTTCGGTATGAAGTTGCACTTCCGGCACGCCGAGCTCGGCGAGCTCCGCCTTCATCGCCGCCATCATCGCGGGGGGACCGCACAGGTGGATGCGGCGGCGCGCGATGTCGGGGACGGCCGAAAGCAGCATGTCCCGCGTCAGGGGGCCGACGGCGCCATGCCAGACCGTCCCTGGCGAGCGCTCCATCGCGGCGAAGACATGCAGATTGTCATGAAGCCGCTCGAGTCGCTCGATTTCGTCACGGAAGACGAACTCGTCCGTGGACCGAGCGCCATAAAGGAAGAATATCTCGCCCGGCCAGGCGGTGTCTGTAAGATAGCGCAATACCGACATCATCGGCGTGATCCCGACACCGCCCGCGATGAGCACGATACTATCCGCGGTCGTCCCAGTGAAGGTGAAGGAGCCGAAAGGGCCCGAGGCTCGAACAAGATCCCCGACAATGAGCGTGTCGTGCAGGTGGCGGGACACCGCTCCCTGCTCCTCGCGCTTCACCGTCAGTTCGACATAGGCCCGCTGCGTCGGCGACGAAGCGATAGTGTAGGATCGGCGGGCACGCTTGCCGGGCTCGGGCTCGACCTCGATTTGCAGAAACTGACCGGGCAGGAAATCGAAAGGCAGCCGGTCGGCTGCGGGATCTGCGAGACGGAAGGTCCTGATGGTCGGCGTCTCCCGGATGATCCGCGTCACCCGCAGCGGTCCGGACCAGGGCCGGGGCTTGCGCAGCGAAGCACCGGCCGGGGCGGGCGCGTTGCTTGGCGCGAGCGCTCCGGCCGTAGCGGCCTGCATCTCCGGAGCTGCGGCCGGCGACGGTTGCGTGTTGGCGACCTTCGCGGTTCCTTTCCTGGCTGCGACGATCTGACGGATGCGCTTGAGACGAAGTAGCTGCAACGCGGCGAGGCCGGTACTCAGCAAGAGGAGGAACAGCATCAGCAGCAGGTGGGAGGGAGACAGGCCGAAAGGATGGGCCGCGTGCGTCTCGTCCGGCTCGATCGACAGGCGATCGCGGAACCAGTTCATCGCGGCGCCCGCCGGCTTTCCGGTCCCGGCGAGGGCCATCCGGGCAGCCGCACCGCTATCGAGAAGATCGCTGCCTTCGCGAAGATTGCGCACGGCGGCGATTTGCTCGGTCGCCGTTTCGGCGTGCGCGGCTGCGCGGGCGGCCTCGGAGATCAGCATCAGCCCTCGATGCGACCGTTGCTCGGCTTGCCGCAGCAGGGCTTGCCTCGCCGCGTCATCGAGTGCCGGTAGCGCGAGCAATTGCGAGAAGAAAGGAGACTGGCGGCGGCCGCCATGCTCGCCTTCCATCATTTCGCCCATCATCGATTGCATTTCGCCCGCGGGCTTCATCCCGGATGACGCCATGCTGCCAACCGCCACGCCGCCAGGCGGCGAGGCACTCCCATGATGGGCGGCATGCTCGTCGGCGTCCTCCGCATGGACGATCGATGCCGTCAGAAACGTCATCGCCACGCACAGGCCGAAGCGGAATGATTTCTGCATCTTTGGTCACCCCGCCCGGCGAATCTGCTTACATATGCTTCATCGGCGCCGACTGATCGGTCGTGGTCTGATCCGCGGGCTGCATATTGCCTTGCCCCGCCCCACCCTTGCGCATCTCGTCATGGTCCATTTCCTGACGATGATGGCGCATCATTTCCTCGTCCATCGCGTCATCTTCATGATCCATGGCATCGGGCGCGGCTGGCGCGGCGGATGAGGCATCGGTGGACGGCGTGGAACCAGCGCCACCGGCGGTTGCGTCGGGGGTTGCCGAGGCGGCGTCCGCGGCCTTGTTCTCGGCCTTGTCTCCACAGCCGGCGAGCGCGAGTGCCGCTGCGAGCGCGACACCATATCCAGCCCATTTCAGGTCGATTTTTCGGTTTGTCATGGCATTATCCCTTCCTCGAACTAGTCCGGGTGGCCATCGGCCACCCGGACAAAGTCATTTCGCGTCGCGCAGAATCCGCTGGCAGCGGCCGTGCGACAGGTTCATCGGATTGAAGCCCTGGCGTTTCATCTCGCCATGGTCATGGCGCTGATCGAGCCCCATCTTCTCTTCCATGGCCCGGCAGCTATCGACTTCGGCCTGAGTGGCCCGGGTCGTGACGCAGCCTCCGAGAAGGAGCGCGGGGGTGAGCAACAAAATGGAATATTTCTTCATAAAAATCCCCTATTTTCAATGTTGTAATATGTTCCCCTGCGAACGCTATTTTTTTGGTCTTCGTTTTTCCGCCAAGAATGCGATTATGTTGCAGTCGGAGACCGGCGCCTCTCGCGGGCAATTGTCGGCGAGGTCCTGCAGCACATCCCGAATCTCAGTCAGCTTCCTGACCCGCGTTTCGGCCTCCCGAACCTTGTCGAGCGTGATCGCAAGCACGGCCGCCGCGGTGGCGGTATCCGATGCCTTGAGGGTGAGAAGCTGGCGCGCCTGTTCGAGCGTGAATCCGAGTTCCTGCGACGCGCGAATGAAGTTGAGCCGCTCAAGGTCCCCGTCGCTGTAAAGGCGATAGCCGGCCGCGGTACGGCCCGGGGCCGGTAGCAAGCCCGTCCGCTCATAATAGCGTATCGTATCGCGCCCCACGCCTGCGGCTTCGGCGAGCTTTCCGATCTTGTAGCTTCCCATGACATCCGCTCGCTTGTGCAGGTTGGACCATGGTCCAAGGTCAAGAGACATTCGGCATTGGAGGCGGGCTATTGCCGGTTCATGCCTCCAACGCGGGTCCGACATCCGGGCCACGACGCGGCGTGGTCCTATCCGCGCGCGAGGAGGAGGGGAACATCTCCCCCGGTCCTCGCTCGCGCTACGGAAAGGGCCGGACTCAGTCCTTGCGAAGCTCGACGATATCGTTCTTGGCCAGCTTGCCTTCGGCGATCGTGACATGGGCGAAATGGTCATCGTAAATATGGTCGATGGTCACCTGGCCGACCCGCTTGCGATGGAAGGGAGCAACATTGCCCTTCGATGCCACGGGACCCGGATGCCGGACGTTTCGATAGACTTCGAGCGTCTGGCCGACTTCGGCGCCATCGGCCTTGCCGATGCAGACCACGGTATTGCCCGCGCTGGTCTCGACGATCGAGCCCCGCATGAAGAAACTGTGCCCGATGCCCTGGGCGAACGCCGGGGCGGCCGCGAACATCGAAATGCCTGCCGCCGCGATCATGATGCTTTTCCTGATCATCTTGAACTCCTTCGGGCCGCTGCCCTGACTGCCTGTCGAAGAATCCTGTTCTTCGGCAACAGGACTAGGGTCCAGAGTCCAAGCTCGACATACGTAGTGTTCGCAACTTCGGAAAATACCTAGATATCGGCCGCTTTATCGATCGGGTTTAGCGAGGAGGCGCTGCACGCCTTCCGCGACGACCGGCTGCAGGCTGATGGCGTTGCTGGAATGAGCGACAGCATCGGTACTGACGATACGCCCCGCCTCGGCGGACAGTGCCGCGAAGGCGCCGCGAGCGAATAACGGATGCACGATGACGCATTCGGGCGGCGGAAAACCAGCCTCTCCTATTCCCCGCGCCGCTTCGATCAGCGTGCGGGCCGATGACGCGATATCGTCGACCAGAACCGGGGTGCGCCCTGTATGCGCCGAGAGATCGGGTAGCGCGATCCTGACGTCGCGATCGCCCAATCTCAGCTTGCTGCAAACGGCGTGAGGGGCACCGGCGCGGCGTGCGATCGCGCTCGCCCATTGTTCGCTTTCGCTGTCGGGACCGATGATGAGCGGCCGCTCGACATGGGTTCTGATCCAGTCGGAAATCGGCACGGCGGCATGCACGGCCTCTGCCGGAATATCATAGATGTCGCCGAGCGAGGCATATCGATGAAGATGGGGATCCGCCGTGACCAGCCAGTCGACGGCGCCCGAAATGCGGCGCGCGAAACTGCGCGAGCTGATTGCCTCGCCATTCTGAAAGCGCCGGTCCTGGCGCATATAGGCAAGATATGGGGCTACGAGCCCTACGCTGAGGGCGCCGAGCTCGCGGGCCGCGTCGGCTGCGATAAGAAGCGAAACCAGCTTGGTATCGGGGCGATCCAGCGTGCAGACGAGCACGATGTCGCGGCCGGCAACCTCGGAACGGAGCCGCAGATAGGTCTCACCGTCCGGAAATCTGCGGGTTTCGATCCGTCCGACCTCGCCCCCGAGCAGGCCCGCGAGTCCAACCGCGAACTTGCCGTTACCGGGCAGCGGCAGGAACATCGGCGGGGTCATCGGTCGGATAGCTCGAGAATGGGGCCAACGGCCTCGGCATAGGCCAGCGCATAGGCCAGTTCGCCCTGGCTTTCGGCGTGCACTGTGAGGAGGGGCGTTCCTGTTTCGACCGCGGAGCCGAGCCGGACGTGCATTTCGAGGCCGGCACTTTTCGCGGCTGGCGCGCCTGCAAGCTTGGCGAGCTTGGCGAGCCTGCGATTGTCGATCGCCGAAACGTATCCCGGGCGCTGCGCAGTTATCACATGGCGATGATTCGACAGGGGCGGTGTCCGCATGCCGCCCTGCGCCTCGCAGATTCGCTGGAACTTGCTCCAAGCCGACCCGTCGGCCAGCACTTGAGCGGCCAGGGCCGCACCGGTACCGGGGCTGGCGCGGCCCGCGAGTTCGATGAGCGCGCCTGCCAATTCGCAGGCGCGGCGGGCGAGATCAGGGGGCGGATCGCGTCCCTCGAGCACAGCCAGGATGTCGCGCGCCTCGAGGGCAGGGCCGATTCCCCGACCGATAGGTTCGCGACCATCGCCTTGCATCACCTTGAGGATCAGGCCGAACTCCGCTGCAACCTTCTGAAGCGCCCCCGAAAGTGCGGCAGCATCGGCGGGCGAGCGGACCTTTGCCGTCGGTCCGATCGGCATGTCGACGACGAGGTGCGTTGCGCCCGCCGCGAGCTTCTTGGACAGGACCGAGGCGACCAGTTGGCCCGCCGCATCGAGATCGAGCACCCGCTCGACACCGATGATGATGTCATCAGCCGGACTGAGGGAGACGGCGCCGCCCCACACGATGCATCCGCCTTCGTGGTCGACGACACGTCGGATCGCGCCGACGTCGAGATTCACGGGCGCGAGCGTTTCCATGGTGTCGGCCGTACCTGCCGGAGAGGTGATCGCTCGGGACGATGTCTTTGGCATGATGAGGCCCAGCGCGGCGACAATCGCGACCACGATCGGGGTGGTCCGGTTTCCGGGCAGGCCTCCCACGCTGTGCTTGTCGACGACGACGTCCGAACCCCAGGCCAGCCGCTCGCCGGACGCGACCATGGCACCGGTCAGCGCCACCGTTTCCGCATGATCCAGAGGGAAGGCGGAGCAGGCCGTTACGAAGGCGGACAGATGGACGTCGCTATACCGGCCAGCAACGATATCGTCGACGATCGACCGAAAGGCCGCGCCATCGAGACGATTTCCATACACGCGACCGCGTAATGCTCCGAAGGAATCGATGGGCGGTGCGTGGCGCACGCTGACGGCATCGCCGGGGGCGACCCCAAGCGCCGCGGCGGCTGATTCCGAAAGGCCGATCTCCCCCGGCGCGATCATTTCGCCGGACGAATGCAGGAGCGAGGCCAATATCTCCCGCTCCCCTGCCTGGATCAGCACCTGGCTGCGCGCCGCAAGACCTTCCGAGCGGCATATGTAGCAATCGGTTCGCATGACGACGGCCGGTTGCTGCTGTGGCAGGAACAGGCCGAGGGGCCGAGCCCGTAGGCGATGGGGTGCCATATTCTCCGACGCGGGTCCGGTATCCGGGACGGGGTGGGTCATTCGAGCACCACTCGATCACCAAGGCCGGGTATCTGGCACGGCCAGCCGAGCTCGTCGCCGATGCGCCGCGCAAGAGCGGCCGCGGCATCGGGCTCACCATGGGTGATGAACGTCATCCGGGGCGCCCGTACGAACTGGCCGAGCCACTTCAGTATCTCGTCGGCATCGGCGTGCGCGGACAGCATCGAAAGATTGCGCACCTCGGCTCGCACGGGAACCTGTTCGCCATGGATCTTGACGCTGGGAGCACCCGCCACCATTGCAGCGCCGCGCGTGCCGGACGCCTGGAAGCCGGCGAACAGAATGAGGTTGCGGCCATCGGGCGCATAACGTTTGAGATGGTGGAGAACGCGGCCACCTGTTGCCATTCCGCTTGCCGAGATAATGACCTTGGGCACCGGACTCATTGTGAGCGCCTTGGACTCTTCGACATCGCGAACATAGCGCGCGACCTTGCAAGCGGCATCGCATTCCGCTTCGGTCAGCCTGTGGTCGCCGGCATGGCGGCAGAAGATGCCGCTCGCGTCGATTGCCATCGGGCTATCGAGATAGACGGGAACATTGCTGATCCGCCCTGCGGCGCGCAGGCGTGATAGATGATAGAGGATGGATTGGGCCCGGCCGACGGCGAAGGCCGGAATGACCACGGTTCCGCCGCGGCGAACACAGCGCTCGATGGCATCGCCAAGGGCCGCTACGGCATCCAGCGCCTCATGGCTCCGGTTGCCATAGGTCGATTCGACGATCAGATAATCCGCTTCCACGGGAGGCGAGGGATCGAGCATGACCGGATCGTTGAAGCGGCCCAGGTCTCCCGAGAAGAGGATCGTGCGGTCACGCCATTTGAGTTCGACGAATGCCGCCCCGAGTATATGTCCGGCACGATGGAAGCGAAGTTCGGCGCCCCCTGCCACCGAACGATATGCCCCGAAGCGGACCGGATCGAGATAGTCGAGCGCCACCTCGGCGTCCTTCTTCGTGTAGAGAGGAAGCGCGGGCTTGTGGCGCGAATAGCCGTGGCGATTGGCGAACGCCGCATCATTCTCCTGGAGAAAGCCGCTGTCGGGCAAGAGGAGGCCGCAAAGGTCCGCGGTGGCGTCGGTGCATAGAATCCGGCCGCTCCAGCCTTCCTTCACAAAGCGCGGAATATAGCCTGAATGATCGAGATGCGCATGGGTCAGAACGATGGTGTCGATGGCCCGGTGGTCAGAGAGCGCCGGCTCCCAATTTCGTTCACGAAGCTCACGACCACCCTGAAACAGGCCGCAGTCGATCATGATCTTCGCGCTGCGATCTCCGAGAAGATATCGCGAGCCGGTCACCGTACCCGCCGCCCCGAGAAACGCGATCGAGATTGCCTCGCCGGCGTCCCGTTCGCCCGCGCCGCCGAATGGCGCTCGCCCTTCCCCTGTCTGCATCGTCTCTACCCAGCCTGTTGAACCATGGGCTGAGGAGATCGCCGCAAATGACCGGGCCGGGAATACGCAATAACCGCAAAGACGGACCCAAGCAAACCGGCGGTTCGCCAGCCATCCACCCTTATAATGCGCTTAATCCCTTGCCAGCGCGCCGCGCCGCTAGGCCAGCCGCATCGCGGCGATGATGGCGATGGCAGCGATGGCAACCCAGCACAGCCAATATCCCGCTCGCTGCCACCATGGGGGTTCATAGCCGCCTGCAGCGAGAAGGCGGCGTGTTCCGACCATGGCAAACAGGTGGGCTATGAGGCCGATGGCCAGCAGCGGCCAGGCGATGGACCGTAGGGGCAGAGCCAGGAGCACACCGACGGCAGCGCCAGCGAGGGCCGCTCCGACGACCGAGAGCGTCGCGAGTGCCGACCTAGCCTGTTCGGTCCGTTGATGCGGTTCCTGGCTCATTCATCCGCCCCCTGACACCCAAGGAATGCGTCCGGTCTGCGTCGTTCGGATCGGAAGTGCAAGTCCGGCATATAAAAAGACACGCGCGGCTACGCAGGCTCAGCGCCTCGAACGCAGGCGCGCAAAACCCCGATCGGCTGCGATGAAGCGCTCGACCATGGCAGGGATGAGCCGTTCAGGTGGCAAGGGGGTCGCGAGGCCGGTCTGCGCCGCATGGACGGCGGCATAGTCCGCCACATCGCGCGCCAGCAGCCCGGGCAATTCGAGAGTCAGTTTGACCGGCTTGTCTTCGGCGATCGGACCGAGCCTGAGCCGGGTCACCGTCCGCCTCGATCCAGAGGCTCGAGGATGATGTCCCGCGTCACAATGACGCGGAGGATCGCGCCTGACCGAACCGTGATGGTCGGCTTCACTCCAAGCTGGCGTTCGACGAGTTGCCGTCCCGTCTCGTTGATGCTGTCCTGCGCGCCACGCCGCACCGCCCGAACGAGGCGATCCTCGTCGTCGGCGCCGAGTTCGGCGCCGACGCCCAGCAGCGTCGAAACCAGCGTGGCCTTCAGCATATGGCCCCAATGATAATCGGTCCGGTCGGCAAGCCCGGCCATGCCGGCCGCATCGGCGCCCGGCAGGCGATCGAGAGCAATCGAGCGCCCGCCCGGCAGGATCAGCCGGTCCCATGCGAGAAGGACCCGGCTCTGCCCGTCGGCGATCTCGCTGCCATATTCGCCGATCAGCCGAGCACCCTGCGGAATGAGCAGGATGCGCCCGGTGGGGCTGTCGTAAACATTCTGGGTCACCTGCGCGGTGATCTGGCCCGGCAAGTCGGACCGGATGCCGGTGATGAGTGCCGCCGGAATCACGCTGCCCGCCTGGACCAGATGCGGCGATGAGGGCTGGACGAGCCGCGCCATGCTCTCTGCCGGACCGGCGCCATCACCACTGAGGAAGCCCTTGCGCTTGTCGGCCGCGGTCGGGTTGGCTTGCAGATTGTCGGGCGCCGGTCGCAACACGCCTTCGCCAAGCACCGGCAGCTGCGAGGTGACCGACGCCCCACCGCCGAGGAAGAGCTGGCTGGCGCGCGCGCTTTCGCGTTCCTGGGCCGCACGCGCGCGGGCTTGCTCCGCCGCAGCGGCTCGCGGGTCTGGCGGCGGAGGCGCGCCGATCGGAGGCACCGGGACGGTCTCGCCATTCTCGCGCGCGGCAAGGATCGGCCGCCCGAGATCGCCAGGGAGCGGCTCGCCGAGCTTCGGGATCTTGCCATAATCGCCCGGCGCTCCGGTCACGAGCTCGGACTTGTTCGCACGGTCGCTATCGTAGAGATTCTCGGCCACCTTGAGCTTGGCGGGCTGCAGCGCATAGAGAAGCGCGCCGCCGATAGCGGTCCCCAATGCGGCGCCTAGAATGGCCAGCGCCTTGCGCGACAGGCGCATGACGCTCGGCGGCTCGGCACCAAGCCGAAAGGGCTCGCCGCTTGCGGGAGGGACAGCGACGAGTTCCACCACCTCCTCCTCGTCCCGTTCCGGCGCGCTCACGAGCGCCCCCGCACGCGGCCGACGCGCTCGATAACCACCTCGCGCGCCGCGCGTCCGGCACCCATCCGAAGCTGTCCGCGTTCGAACAGGCGATCGGCGATCATGAAGCGGCCATGGACGCGGTAGTTGACGAGCTCGGCCTCGCCCTTTTCACCGACCGCGAACAGCGGGGGCATATCGCCCGTTGCGACGCCTTCGCCGAACTCGATGAAGAGCTGGCGCCCGTCATCGAAAACGCGCACCGGTCGCCAATCCGGCTTGTCGCCCGACAGCCGGTAACGAAAGTTGAGGGCGCCAAGGTCGAGCCCTGCCGCGACCGGCGCCGCCCGCTCACGCTCCACCTCCGCAGCACGCAGCGCGATCAGCTCGGCTTCCGGATAGGACCAGGACACCGACGCCATATAGGTCGCGGGCGTCGCGCGCAGCTCGATGTGATAGGTCCGGCGGCTCGTGTTGATGACGATATTCGTCATGATGTCGGCCCGCGTTGGCTTCACGAGGATGTGCACGCGGCGACTCGCTCCGCTGCCGCTCACCGTGTCGCCGATGATCCAGCGGACCGTGTCGCCGGCAGCCACCGGCCCCGGGCCGACAAGCTCCTCGCCCTCCTGCAGCACGATGTCAGTGACCTGCCCCGGCGACGCATAGACCTGATACAGCGCGCCCTCGGCCCAGGCATATTTCTGGATCGCGTTGAGGAAGGTCGCGCGATCGGGCTGCACGCGCGCCGCGTCGTTGGCGCGCCCGACATTCTGTTTCGGATCGCGACCTTCAGCCCCGAGGGATGGCGACGCCACGCCGAGCGCAGCGACACCCGCGAGCAGCGAGATACGGGAAAAGGCCTTCATTGGCTGAGCTCCTTCGACCAGGCGAGCGGCATCACAGAATAACCGGCGCTGGTTTCGATAAGGATGATCACGGTCATCATGGTCCGGGCGAGGTTCCAGCCGAGCGATTGGGCGGTGGTAAGCGGCATGGGATGAACTCCTGTCCTTGGGAGCGGGCCATTCCCGCTCGACAGGCGCCCCGCCGGAAGGGGACTGGCCGCAATCATCGCGGCAAAGCCGCGGCCCGAGCGCAGCGTGGGGACCCTTTACGGGTTGATTGGGGGAGGCCAGGCCTCGGCCAAGGGATCAGCGGCAATCGAGAGCGGGGATGGCCCGCGCCCATGCGGCAGCCCCCATGCCGCCCCATCGCCCCCTTGCTTCCGCTTCCCGGCGCCTGACCGAATACTCCCCGACACGCCAAACCAGCGATCCACCACGCCGATCAGATCATAATTTTCGAAGCCCCGCGACATGCGGCCCGTCAGGCAGAACCCCTGCGCAGTTCCCCAGTTGGCCAAGGGCCTGCCGGGCCAAACATGCCGAACGGCGGCCCGAAAACGGCCGTCCATCGACAGAAAGAGAAACCGGCTCCGCCCGAAGGCGGAGCCGGATGGCCGTCAGGCCGGCGGGTTCCAGATGATGACCTTCTTCATCGGATCATCGCCCGGCGCATTGGCGACATTGCCGTAGATGGTACCGAATTCGGGGGCCGACATGGTGACCGACACATATTCGGCGCCGTTGCTCTGCGAGAAACGCTTCCAACCGGCGCCGAGCTCGAAGCCGTTCTTGCGGCTGAGGATGCGGTAATCGGGCTCGTTTTCCTTGGTCTTGCGGCCATTCGGCACGATCGCGATCGGCGCGGTGACATTGAGGGTGGCCAGCGTGCCTTCGAAGCTGCCGTCGGCCTTGACGTTGAGGTTGGCAATGGTGGGCATATCAAATCTCCTTCGCTTGCTCGGGGGACATCCCCGATGGCGCCGGAAGAAGGGGCCGCGAGCTGCCGTCACCGAGCGGCACGCGAGGGCGAACCCCGCATGGGGTTGACGGCCAAAGGCGAGCCGGACCCGCAAACAGGCGAAAGGAGGGGGTGACCTCGGGCAGGCCAGGGAGCGTTGCCCACCGCTGCCCAAAACCAGCCGACGCGCGAAGCTCCGTCTGGTCCCGGCGGGCTCGGTCGCCGAGATCCCGCAAGGGCCTTTCCCCGCGACCCACAAGAGAAAGTGGTGCGACTCACAGTGCGACCGCGGACGGCGGAGAGGGCCGGATGTCTTGGAGCAAAGCAGGGCGACAATTGCCGCCCAGGCCCTGCAATCATTCCACAGGGCCTCGACGCCGGCGCGAAGCGCCCGAGAAGAAGGCGCTCTTGGCGAGCCCGCGGCCGGGCGGCGTGCGCGCGGGCCTGGGGGCCAGCCGCCGCCCGGCAAGGATAGCGAGCCAAGTGCGCCGCGCGGCCCAAAACAACGCGCGGCCCCTGGCGCCGCCCGGCGGCGCCAGAGCACGCCCAATTCAGCCGCGCTCGATTTGGCCGGCCGGATTCCGGACGTTCAACCGTTGTAGCGGATGACCGGCCCTGGCTCTCCGCAGAGGCCGCAGGGGCCTCTCAACCGCTCGAAGCCTCCGGTCCCGCTCGCCGAACTGGTAGCGACACTCGCCTGTGCGATCGACGAAAGGTCGAGCCGGACGGCGATACATTCGTCGCAAAGCGGCGTCCCGTCCATCCTGCGGACCAGTCCTGCCACTCGCTCCGATATGGTGGGCCGCTTTGTCATGAATGCTGCGATAGTCAGGCAAATCGACAAACGGAAGCCCCTGCGAAATTGGCCGATGCACGAACCGCTGCGCGGATTGGTGCTAGCCTCGATGTAAAGCGGCCTAGCGAGCGCCGCGCCTGATTGAACGTAGGCTGCCAGAGGCGGACCCTCGCGACTCCTTCAACTTAGGAGTCGAACGATGAACGAGCTTATCCA
>JAFKLT010000094.1 GCA_017309275.1 Sphingomonadales bacterium
GACATCGTGGCTGTAGCCGAGCTGCAGCTTCAGATTCTTGACCTACGCGTTGGCGCGGTAGCCGACACCCGTGATTTCGAGCACCTTGGTGAAGCCTTCGGTCACGCCCGTGATCAGGTTCTGCACCAGCGTACGCTGCATACCCCAGAAAGCGCGCGCTTCGCGGCTTTCGTTCGCGGGCTGCACCGAGATGGCGCCTTCGCCGACTTCATATTTGATGTTGTCGGACAGCGGCATCGCCAGCGTGCCCTTGGGTCCCTTGACCGACAGCTGGCCGCCGTCGATCGCAGCGGTAACGCCGCTGGGGATCGCCACTGCCTTTGTACCGATGCGCGACATCGGAACACCTCAGCCATCACTTCGCCGCCGACATTATGCTCGCGTGCTTCGGCGTCCGAGAGGACACCGCGCGGGGTCGACACGATGGTGATGCCTAGGCCGTTGCGAACGACCGGCAGTTCTTTCGAACCCGAATAGACGCGGCGTCCCGGCTTCGAGACGCGCGCCACGTGGCGGATCGCCGGCTGGCCTTCGAAATATTTGAGCTCGATGCGGATGCCCTTGTGCTGGCCCTTGGTGCCGAGCACTTCTTCGCTGTAGCCACGGATGTAGCCTTCGCGCTTGAGCACGTCGAGAACGCGGACACGCAGCGTCGAAGCCGGCGTCAGGACGCTGTCCTTCTTCGCCTGCTGGCCGTTGCGGATGCGGGTGAGCATATCACCCAAAGGATCGGTCATTGCCATGTTGCGTGTTCCTTACCAGCTCGACTTCACAACGCCGGGGATCAGGCCCTTGTTGGCCAGATCGCGGAGCTGAATACGGCACAGCCGGAATTTGCGATAATAAGCGCGCGGACGGCCCGTCAGTTCGCACCGGTTACGGATACGGGTCGGGTTACCGTTGCGCGGAATTTCCGCCATCTTGAGGCGCGCGATCAGACGCTCGCCGTCGTCGAGCGAGGTGTCGGCCGCAATAGCCTTCAGTTTCGCATAGCGGCCGGCATATTTCTTCACCAGCTTCTTGCGACGCTCATTCTTGTTCACCGAACTCAGTTTCGCCATGACTTAAGTTCTCTTTCCTTGTTCCTGTCCGGCCCGAGGTCCCAGCGGGGACTCAGGCGGCTTCCTTGGCCTGGGCTTCGATCGGGAAGGGGAAGCCGAACAGCTTGAGCAGTTCGCGGGCTTCCTCGTCCGTACGTGCCGACGTGGTCACGATCACATCCATGCCGCGCACCTGATCGATGCGGTCATAGTTGATCTCGGGGAAGATGATCTGTTCCTTCAGGCCCATGGCATAGTTGCCACGACCGTCGAAGCTGGTCGCCGACACGCCACGGAAATCGCGGATGCGGGGCATTGCGATCGTGATCAGGCGATCGAGGAACTCGTACATGCGTTCGCGGCGCAGGGTCACCTTGCAGCCGATCGGCATGCCTTCACGCAGCTTGAACTGCGCGATCGACTTCTTCGCCTTGGTCACGACAGGCTTCTGGCCCGCGATCAGCTCCATTTCTGCAGCAGCCGCTTCGACCTTCTTCTTGTCCTGCGTGGCTTCGCCGACGCCCATGTTGAGCGTGATCTTCTCGATCTTCGGCACTTCCATCGCATTCTTGTAACCGAACTTCTCGGTCATCGCCTTGACGATCTTGTCGTCATACAGCTTGCGCATGCGCGGCGTGTAGTTGTCAGCCATTGATCGTCTCCCCGGACTTCACGGCCACGCGGACCTTCTTGCCGTCCTTGGTTTCAAAGCGGACGCGCGTCGGCTTGCCGGTCTTGGGATCGGCGAGAGCGACCTTGCTCGCGAAGAGCGGCGCTTCCTTGCGCTCCAGGCCACCCTGCGGGTTGGTCTGGGTCGGCTTGCGGTGGCGGGTGATGACGTTGACGCCCGCGACGACGACCTTGCCGTCCTTCGGCAGAGCCTGCGTCACTTCGCCGGTCTTGCCCTTGTCCTTGCCGGACAGGACGACGACGGTGTCACCCTTCTTGATCTTGTTCGCCATGATTAGAGAACCTCCGGCGCCAGGCTGATGATCTTCATATAGCCGCGGCCGCGCAGTTCGCGGACGACGGGGCCGAAGATACGGGTGCCGATGGGCTCTTCGTTCTTGTTGACGAGCACGGCAGCGTTGGTGTCGAAACGGATCACCGAGCCATCGGCGCGGCGCACATCCTTCGCGGTGCGAACGATGACGGCGCGATGCACGTCGCCCTTCTTCACCTTGCCGCGCGGCTGCGCTTCCTTGATCGACACGACGATCACATCGCCGACGCCGGCGGTGCGACGCTTCGAGCCGCCGAGCACCTTGATGCACTGGACGCGCTTCGCGCCGCTGTTGTCGGCGACTTCCAATTGTGACTGCATCTGAATCATCGATGCATTTCCTTCTTCCTTGGCCTACCGGGCCATCCCGGCGGTTCCGTGAAAACTTCGAAGTCTCAGACTTCGCTCGCCTTGGCCTTGATCGAGGCTTCGACCTTGTCGAGAACCTTCCAGGTCTTCAGCTTCGAAATCGGCTTCGTTTCCTCGATCCGGACGGTCTCGCCAGCCTTGATGGCGTTGTCCTCGTCGTGGGCGTGATACTTCTTCGAACGACGGATGATCTTGCCGTAGAGCGGGTGCTTCACCTTACGCTCCACCTTCACCACGACGGTCTTGTCGCCCTTGTCGGACACCACCGTGCCAGTCAGAATGCGCTTTGGCATGGTTGGTCTCCTTACTTGGCAGCCGAGCGCGTGCGCCCGGTCTGCTCGGTCTTGACGCGCGCGATGGTGCGGCGCACTTCCTTGACCCGCGATGCCTTTTCCAGCTGGCCGGTGGCGGCCTGGAAACGGAGGTTGAACGCCTCGCGCTTCAGTTCGCCAAGCTGTTCGGCGAGCTGGTCGTCGGTCTTCTTGGTCAGATCTTCGGTCTTGGCCATGGCCCTCAACCCTCCAGATGCGAGGTGTCGCCGAGGCGGGCAACGACCTTCGTCTTGATCGGCAGCTTCATCGCCGCACGTTCGAACGCCAGCGCGGCCACGGGGCCGGGAACGCCGTCGAGTTCGAACAGGATGCGGCCGGGCTTGACGCGGGCGGCCCAATATTCAGGCGAACCCTTGCCCTTACCCATGCGGACTTCGGCGGGCTTCGACGACACGGGGACGTCGGGGAACACGCGGATCCAAAGGCGGCCCTGGCGCTTGATCGCACGGCTGATCGCACGGCGAGCCGCTTCGATCTGGCGCGCGGTGATGCGCTCGGGTTCCATCGCCTTCAGGCCGTAGGAGCCGAAGTTCAGGCTGGTGCCGCCCTTGGCGAGGCCGTGGATGCGGCCCTTGAACGCCTTGCGGAACTTGGTTTTTTTCGGTTGCAGCATGTCAGCAGTCCTTAGCGGCGATCATCACGAGCCGGACGGACACCGGTCGTCTGCGCGTCGAGCATCAGACGGTCGGTCGCCATCGGGTCATGACCAAGGATCTCGCCCTTGAAGATCCAGACCTTGATTCCGCACACGCCATAGGCGGTGTGGGCTTCGGCCTCGGCATAATCGACATTGGCGCGCAGCGTGTGCAGCGGCACCCGGCCTTCGCGGTACCATTCGGTGCGCGCGATTTCCGCGCCGCCCAGACGGCCGGCGCAGTTGATGCGGATGCCCTCGGCACCAAGACGCATCGCCGACTGAACGGCGCGCTTCATGGCACGGCGGAACGCAACGCGACGCTCGAGCTGGTCGGCGATGCCCTGGCCGACGAGCTTGGCGTCGACTTCGGGCTTGCGGATTTCGACGATGTTCAGCGACACGTCGCTGCCCGTCATCTCACCCAGCGCCTTGCGCAGCTTTTCGATGTCCGCGCCCTTCTTGCCGATGATGACGCCCGGACGGGCGGCATAGATCGACACGCGGCACAGCTTTGCCGGACGTTCGATCACGACCTTCGAGATCGCGGCCTGCGGCAGGGTCTTGAACACATACTTGCGGATCTTCAGATCCTCGACGAGCATGCGGCCATAGTCCTGGCCTTCGGCGAACCAGCGGCTGTCCCAGGTGCGGTTGACCTGCAGGCGCAGGCCGATCGGATTGCTCTTCTGGCCCATCTTACGCCTCTTCTTCCTGTTCGCGGACGACGATGCGGATACGGCTGAACGGCTTGACGATCCGGGTCGACTTGCCGCGGCCACGAGCGTGCCAGCGCTTCATCGAGATCGACTTGCCAACGCTCGCTTCCTTGACGACGAGAGCGTCGACATCGAGGTTGTGGTTGTTTTCCGCGTTGGCGACGGCGCTGGCGAGAACCTTGCGCACGTCGACGGCCATCGCCTTCTTCGAGAAAGCGAGGACGTTCATCGCGTCTTCGACCTTGCGGCCGCGGATCAGCGCGGCAACGAGGTTCAGCTTCTGCGCCGAGCCGCGGATCTGCGTGCCGACCGAGAGAGCCTCGTTATCGGCAACGCGGCGGGGGGACTTTTCCTTGCCCATTAGCGTTTGCCCTTCTTGTCGGCCGCGTGACCGGGGAAGAAGCGCGTCGGCGCAAATTCACCCAGCTTCATGCCGACCATGTCTTCGTTCACCGACACCGGCACGAACTTGCGGCCGTTGTAGACGTTGAAGGTCAGCCCGACGAACTGCGGCAGGATGGTGGACCGACGCGACCAGGTCTTGATCGGGGCAGAGCTGCCGCCGTCCTGGGCCGATTCGGCTTTCTTGAGGAGATGAAGGTCGACGAATGGACCCTTCCAGACCGAGCGAGCCATGGCTTACCTCTTCTTCTTCGCGTGACGCGACCGGATGATCATCTTGTCGGTCGACTTGTTATGGCGCGTGCGAGCACCCTTGGTCGGCTTGCCCCACGGGGTAACCGGATGACGGCCACCCGAGGTGCGGCCTTCACCACCGCCGTGCGGGTGGTCGACCGGGTTCTTGGCGACGCCGCGGGTCAGCGGACGCTTGCCCAGCCAGCGGTTGCGGCCGGCCTTGCCCAGGTTGGTGTTCTGGTTGTCGGGGTTCGACACCGCACCGACCGTGCCCATGCACTCGCCGCGGATATAACGCTGTTCGCCCGAACCGAGACGCACGATGACGAGACCGCGGTCACGACCGACGACCTGTGCATAGGTGCCAGCCGAACGGGCGATCTGGCCACCCTTGCCCGGCTTCATCTCGATGTTGTGGACGATCGTGCCGACCGGCATCTGCGACAATTCCATCGCATTGCCCGGCTTCACGTCGGTCTTCTTCCCCGCGACGATCGTGTCGCCGACGCCCAGGCGCTGCGGCGCCAGGATGTAGGCGAGCTCGCCGTCTTCATACTTCACGAGCGCGATGAACGCCGTGCGGTTCGGGTCATATTCCAGACGCTCGACGGTGGCCGGCATGTCCCACTTGCGACGCTTGAAGTCGATGAAGCGGTACTTCTGCTTGTGGCCGCCAGCGATGCCGCGCGAGGTCACATGACCCTTGTTGTTGCGGCCGCCGGTCTTGCGCTTGCCTTCGGTCAGCGCCTTGACGGGCTTGCCCTTCCACAGCGACGACTTGTCGACGAGGATCAGGCCGCGCTGCGCGGGGCTGGTCGGATTGTAGGATTTAAGTGCCATTTTCTCTGCCTTTCCCTACGCTCAGACGCCCGTGGTGACGTCGATCGACTGGCCTTCGGCCAGGCGAACGATCGCCTTCTTCACGTCGCTGCGGGTGTAGGGCTTGCCCTTCCAGCGCTTGGTCTTGCCCTTGGTCACCAGCGTGTTCACGCTGAGAACCTTGACGTCGAACAGCGCCTCAACGGCGGCCTTGATCGCGGGCTTGGTCGCGTCGTCCGCAACCTTGAACACCACGGCGTTGTTTTCGCTCAGCAGCGTCGACTTCTCGGTGATCACCGGAGCGAGGATCACGTCATAGTGACGCGCGTCGATGGTCTTTGCCTTAGCCATTGCAGCGGGCCTCCAGCTTTTCGACCGCCGCGCGGGTCAAGACCAGCGTGTCGGCACGGATGATGTCATAGACGTTGGCGCCGATGGCCGGCAGCGAGTCGATGCCGATGAGGTTGGCCGACGCCTGCGCGAAGCTGGCGTGGACCGCGTCACCATCGATGAAGAGCGCGCGGTTGCCGAGTTCCATCTTGCCGAGCTTGCCGGCGAGAGCCTTGGTCTTTGCGTCCTTGAGCTCGAGCGTGTCGATAACGACGAGCTTGCCGCCCTTCGCCTTGTCGCTGAGCGCCATCTTCAGGCCGAGCGTGCGGATCTTCTTGTTCAGCGAGTGGCCGAAGGTGCGGGCCCGGGGACCATGCGCCTTGCCGCCGCCGATGAAGATCGGCGCCTTGCGATCGCCGTGGCGAGCCGTACCGCCGCCCTTCTGGCGACCGAACTTCTTGCCGGTGCGGGCAACGTCGCTGCGCTCGCGGGCGGCGCGGGCGGGGCCGCGGCGCTTTTCGAGCTGCCAGGCAACGACACGGTGCAGAATGTCTGCGCGCGCGTCGACACCGAAGACGTCGTCGTTAAGATCGATGTCGGCGCCAGCCTTGCCATCGAGGGTCTGAACCTTGACCTTCATGATCAGGACTCCTGTGCGCCGTCGGTGGCCGCGGTGTCGACGACGACGGTTTCTTCGACCGGCGTTTCGACCGGCGCGTCAGCCGGGGCATCGTTGGTGTTGGCCGCGCTCTTGACGCCCGCCGGATAGGGGGCCTCCGGATGACGCGGCAGCTTCACCGCATCGCGAACGAGCAGCCAGCCGCCCTTCGAGCCAGGGACCGAGCCCTTGACGAAGAGAAGACCGCGCTCGACGTCGGTGCGGACGATTTCGAGATTCTGCTGGGTGCGATTGCGCGCGCCCATGTGGCCGGCCATCTTCTTGTTCTTGAAGACGCGGCCCGGATCCTGACGGTTACCGGTCGAACCATGCGCACGGTGGCTGATCGAAACACCGTGGGTGGCGCGCATACCGCCGAAACCCCAGCGCTTCATGGCACCGGCAAAGCCCTTACCCTGGGTCACGCCCTGGATATCGACGATCTGGCCGGCAACGAAGTGATCGGCCGACAGTTCGGCGCCGACGTCGAGCGTCGCGTCGTCAGCGACGCGGAATTCGACGAGCTTCGCCTTGGGCTCGACTTCGGCCTTGCCATAGGCACCGCGCTGCGGCTTGGCGACATTCTTCGCCTTGGCCGAGCCAGCACCGAGTTGAACGGCCACATAGCCGTCACGTTCTTTATCGCGCACGGAGACGACCTGGCAGCCTTCGAGGCTCAGGACGGTGACGGGCACGTGGCGGCCGTCGTCCTGAAACAGGCGGGTCATCCCCATTTTCTTCGCGATCACGCCAGTACGCATGATCATACTCCTCAACAGAGGCCGGGCGGACCATTCCGCACGGCTTGCGGGACCCCACCGGGACAAACCCGACGAGAACCCTCCCAGCCCAAAATTTCGATGCTTCGCCCCGTCCGGGCTGAGGTGCCACCATCCCGAGGGAGCAGTGGCGAGACGGGGGACGCAGCCCGGTCGAAATGCCTTCCGGGGAAGGCGACCGGCGGTATCCACCCTATCGTCGGTCCGGATCGCTCCGGACTGGTGCCGGCACCAGGGTGCGCGGCCGATAGAGACCCCCGGTTGCCCGGGGGCTGCGTTGGCTTAGGCCAACTTGATCTCGACGTTCACGCCCGCTGCGAGGTCGAGCTTCATCAGCGCGTCGACGGTCTGCGGGGTGGGCTGCACGATGTCGAGCAGCCGCTTGTGGGTACGCACCTCGAACTGCTCGCGCGACTTCTTGTCGATGTGCGGACCGCGGTTCACGGTGAATTTTTCAATGCGCGTCGGCAGCGGGATAGGACCGCGAATGAGTGCGCCCGTGCGACGTGCCGTATCGGCGATGTCGGTGGTGGCCTGATCGAGCACGCGGTGATCAAAGGCCTTCAGGCGAATGCGAATATTCTGCGTTTCCATGACTTATCCAGTCGAATCCCGTCTGACGATGCGAAAGAGCCGAAATGGCCTGTACCGGCCTCCTCAAGGAAGCCGGTCCGGCCATCAAAAACCTTTAAGCTACGAGCCGCGCGAATCAGTCCGAATCGCGCGGCTCGCGGCCCTATATTACTTTGTGATGGTCGCGACAACCCCTGCGCCGACCGTGCGGCCACCTTCGCGAATCGCGAAGCGCAGACCCGGGTCCATGGCGATCGGGGCAATCAGCTTGACCGACAGCTGGACGTTGTCGCCCGGCATGACCATCTCGGTGCCCTCGGGGAGGATGACCTCACCGGTGACGTCCGTGGTGCGGAAGTAGAACTGCGGACGATAGTTCGCAAAGAACGGCGTGTGACGGCCGCCTTCGTCCTTCGACAGGACGTACACTTCCGAAGTGAATTCGGTGTGCGGCGTGATCGAGCCGGGCTTCGCCAGAACCTGGCCACGCTCGACTTCTTCACGGCCGACGCCGCGGATCAGGGCACCAACGTTGTCGCCAGCCTGGCCCTGGTCGAGCAGCTTGCGGAACATTTCGACGCCGGTGACGGTCGTCTTCTTGGTTTCCTTGATGCCGACGATTTCGACTTCTTCACCAACCTTGACGATGCCGGTTTCGATACGGCCGGTAACGACGGTACCGCGACCCGAGATCGAGAACACGTCTTCGATCGGCATCAGGAAGGGCTTGTCGAGCGGACGCTCCGGCTGCGGAATCCATTCGTCGACGGCAGCCATCAGCTTCAGGATGGCTTCCTTGCCGATGTTGTCGTCGCGGCTTTCGAGGGCGGCAAGAGCCGAACCCGCGATGATCGGAATGTTGTCGCCGTCGAAGTCGCGCTTCGAGAGTTCTTCACGGATTTCGAGTTCGACGAGTTCCAGCAGCTCGGGATCGTCCAGCTGGTCGACCTTGTTGAGGAAGACGACCATGGTCGGAACGCCGACCTGCTTCGCGAGCAGGATGTGCTCCTTCGTCTGGGGCATCGGGCCGTCAGCGGCCGACACGACGAGGATCGCGCCGTCCATCTGGGCGGCACCGGTGATCATGTTCTTCACATAGTCGGCGTGGCCCGGGCAGTCGACGTGCGCATAGTGGCGGTTGCCGGTTTCATATTCGACGTGTGCGGTCGAAATGGTGATGCCGCGCTCGCGCTCTTCCGGAGCCTTGTCGATGTTCGCGAAGTCGACGGCGACGCCGCCCGACGTTTCGGCGAGCACCTTGGTGATCGCAGCGGTCAGCGAGGTCTTGCCGTGGTCGACGTGACCGATGGTGCCGATGTTGCAGTGCGGCTTGTTCCGCTCGAATTTAGCCTTTGCCATGTGTTTGAACCTTCTTGTTCGATGTTTGCGTTGATCAGTTCCGGGCGGAGCCTACCTGAATCAGGCGCCGCCCTTAGTAGGTCTTGCCGCGCGGTGCAAGCCCGCGCGGCTGTGACCATCAGGCCATCTTGGCCTTCACTTCTTCCGCCACGTTCGTCGGCACTTCCTCGTAATGCGAGAACTGCATCGAGTATTGTGCACGACCCTGGGTGAACGAGCGAAGCTGGTTCACGTAGCCGAACATATTGGCAAGCGGCACGATGGCTTCAACCACCTGTGCATTGCCGCGGCTGTCGGTGCCCTGGATCTGGCCACGACGGCTGTTGAGATCGCCGATCACGTCGCCCATGAATTCCTCAGGGGTAACGACTTCGACCTTCATCACCGGTTCGAGCAGCTTGATGCCGGCCTTTGCCGCCACTTCGCGCATCGCCGCACGGCCCGCGATTTCGAACGCCAGAGCCGACGAGTCGACGTCGTGGTACGCGCCGTCGGTCAGCTTGATTTCGAAGTCGATGATCGGGAAGCCGATCATGTGGCCGTTTTCAGCCGATTCGCGCATGCCCTTTTCGACCGACGGGATATATTCGCGCGGAATGTTGCCGCCCTTGATCTCGTCGAGGAAGGTGATGCCCGAGCCGCGCTCGCCGGGAGCGACGCTGACCTTGACGCGGCCGAACTGGCCCGAGCCGCCCGACTGCTTCTTGTGGGTGTAGTCGACGTCGACCGGCTTCGCGAGCGATTCGCGGTACGCCACCTGCGGCGCGCCGACGTTCGCTTCGACCTTGAACTCGCGCTTCATGCGATCGACGAGGATGTCGAGGTGAAGCTCGCCCATGCCCTTGATGATCGTCTGGCCCGATTCATGGTCGGTCGACACGCGGAACGACGGATCCTCGGCGGCCAGGCGGTTGAGCGCGATGCCCATCTTTTCCTGGTCGGCCTTGGTCTTCGGTTCCACCGACAGCTCGATGACCGGCTCGGGGAATTCCATCCGCTCGAGGATGATCGGCGCGTTGTTGGCGCAGAGCGTGTCCCCGGTGGTGGTTTCCTTGAGGCCCGCGAGTGCGACGATGTCGCCCGCGAACGCTTCCTCGATGTCCTCACGCGAGTTGGCGTGCATGAGGAGCATACGGCCGATCTTTTCCTTCTTGTCCTTGACCGAGTTCAGATAGCTGCCCTTGGTCAGGGTGCCCGAATAGATGCGGGCGAAGGTGAGCGAACCGACGAACGGGTCGTTCATGATCTTGAACGCGAGCATCGACAGCGGCGCGTCGTCCGCCGTGGCGCGCGAATCGGGCTCGTTCGTGTCGGGGTTGATGCCCTGGACGTCTTCGATGTCGAGCGGCGACGGCAGATAGTCGACGACCGCGTCGAGCAGCGTCTGGACGCCCTTGTTCTTGAACGCCGAACCGCAAAGGACCGGAACGAACGCCTGACCCAGCGTGCCCTTGCGGATCAGCGCCTTCAGCGTTGCGACGTCGGGCAGCGTGCCTTCGAGATAGGCTTCCATCGCGTCGTCGTCCTGTTCGACGGCGAGCTCGACGAGCTTTTCGCGATATTCGGCAGCCTTGTCGGCGAGGTCGGCCGGGATCTCTTCATAGAAGAATTCGGCGCCCAGGCTTTCATCCTTCCAGATGATCGCGCGTTCGTTGACCAGGTCGACGAGGCCCTTGAAGTCGCCTTCCGCACCGATGGGCAGATAGAGGACGGCCGGAACGGCACCCAGGCGATCGATGATCGTCTGGACGCAGTAATAGAAGTTGGCGCCGGTGCGGTCGAGCTTGTTGATGAAGCACATCCGCGGAACCTTGTACTTGTCCGCCTGGCGCCACACGGTTTCCGACTGCGGCTCGACACCGGCAACGCCGTCGAACGCCGCAACGGCGCCGTCGAGCACGCGCAGCGAGCGTTCGACTTCGATGGTGAAGTCGACGTGGCCGGGGGTGTCGATGATGTTCAGGCGATGCTCGGGGCCATTGCCCTCTTCGGCCTTCCACAGGCAGGTGGTGGCAGCCGACGTGATCGTGATGCCGCGTTCCTGTTCCTGCTCCATCCAGTCCATCGTGGCGGCGCCGTCATGGACTTCGCCGATCTTGTAGGACTTGCCGGTGTAATAGAGAATGCGCTCGGTCGTCGTGGTCTTGCCGGCGTCGATGTGCGCCATGATACCGAAATTGCGATAGCGTTCGAGCGGATGGCTGCGTGCCATGGTCTTTTCCTTGGATTTGGGGGGAGGCCTTTGGAGCCACCCCCGATATAGGAACGATTGTTACGATTGCGAGACGTCGAACCGTCCCGCGAGCGCTTACCAGCGGTAGTGCGAGAAGGCGCGGTTCGCTTCCGCCATGCGGTGCGTGTCTTCGCGCTTCTTCACGGCATTGCCACGGTTGTTCGACGCGTCGAGCAGTTCGCCCGACAGACGTGCGGCCATCGTGGTTTCGCTGCGGTTGCGGGCGGCGGTGATCAGCCAGCGGATCGCGAGCGCCTGCGCACGGTCCGGACGGACTTCGACCGGAACCTGATAGGTCGCACCACCGACGCGGCGGCTGCGCACTTCGATGTTCGGGCGGATGTTCGCCAGCGCTTCGTGGAACACGCCGAGCGGTTCCTTCTTCGCGCGGGCTTCGACCGATTCGAGCGCACCGTAAACGATGCTTTCGGCGACGGACTTCTTTCCGTCCAGCATGACGCTGTTCATGAACTTCGACAGCACGACATCCCCGAAACGGGGATCGGGCAGGATTTCGCGGCGTTCAGGACGACGACGACGAGCCATAGGTAATTCCTTTTAACAACAGCATCCCGGCGCGGTGCGCAGCGGGATGATCAAAAGCCGAAAAAGCGGTCCTTACTTCGGACGCTTCGCGCCGTACTTCGAACGGCTCTGCTTGCGGTCCTTCACACCCTGGGTGTCGAGCACGCCGCGCAGGACGTGGTAGCGCACGCCGGGAAGGTCGCGCACGCGGCCGCCGCGGATCAGCACGACGCTGTGTTCCTGCAGGTTGTGGCCTTCGCCGGGGATGTACGAAATGACTTCGCGCTGGTTGGTCAGGCGAACCTTCGCAACCTTGCGGAGCGCCGAGTTCGGCTTTTTCGGGGTCGTCGTGTAGACACGGGTGCAAACGCCGCGCTTTTGCGGGTTTGCTTCCATCGCCGGGACCTTGGACTTCGCCTTCTGCGGCGTCCGGCCCTTGCGGACCAGCTGGTTGATCGTGGGCATGAATGCTTCACCTTTATGTGTCCGCCCATCGGAGCGAACGGTTACTGTACTGCGGTGGATGAAGCTCCGGCCCTCATACGCCAAAAATGGCGGAAAAGGGCCAACCTGATAACAGCAAAAGACCCCGGCGGACTCGTTCGTCCTCCGGAGGCTCCATCCGCGCCAGCAATGTTCAAGCGCTGTTGTGACTCGAAAGATACGGAAGTCCGCGGCTTTCGAACGGGGGCGCCCCTAGCGGTGATTCCCGGGAAGGTCAAGCGTCGAAGCGGCTTGCGGCCCGCAAATCCGGCCGATAGCGCGTCCTATATGGTCGCCGCCCGTCATGCCAGCTTTGCCCCCCACGTCGCGCCCGACACGCGCCTGCTGGTCCTCGGCAGCCTGCCCGGCGCGCGGTCGCTGGCCGAGCGGCAATATTATGCGCATCCGACGAACCAGTTCTGGCGGCTGCTGGGCGCGGTGATCGAAGCGCCGCTGGCCACGCTGCCTTATGACGAGCGCCTCGCCGCGCTGCGCGATGCGAAGGTCGGCCTGTGGGACGTCATCCGCACCGCCGAGCGCCGGACGAGCAGCGACGGCGATATTCGCGAAGCCGATCCGCACGATCTGTCGGCGCTGGTCGACCGGCTGCCCGATCTGCGCATGGTCGCCTTCAACGGCGGAAAGGCGGCGGCGATCGGACGGCGGCAATTGCCCGCGCCGAACGGCGTCGCGATCGTCGACCTGCCGTCGAGCAGCGCGGCGCACACGATCGGATTCGACGCCAAGCTCGAACGCTGGCTGTCGTTGCGCGCCGCGCTTTAGAAACCCGCCGTAAAGCGCAGCGCGGCGCCCCTGTCGTCGGGCATCGCCGCGATGTGACCCGGATCGCGGCGCCACCATGTGTTCGCGACCAGGTCGCCGCCGAACAGCGGCACCGCATAGCTCATCTCCGCGACCAGCTCGCGCCCCGTCGGCGCGAGATTATAGGTGCGGCGCGCGAAACCAGCGGTCTGCGTGTCATAGTCATAGGCGACGGGAAGCATCAGATCGAGGCCGCCGTGCGCAACGCGCAGCGGCTGCGAAAGGCGCAGCGCGGCCTGGTCGCCGGGCCGCAACAGCCCCGCCCTCGCGACGTCGAAAGAAAAGGCGTTCGACCGCAGCGTACCCCCGGCGATCAGGCCGCCGCGATCGGGCTTCGTCCACATCTGACGCCACGCCGCCGAAATATGCCAGTCGCCGCGCAGGTCGAGGACCAGGCTGGCGTCGCCGACAAGGCTGGTGGCGCCGCCGGCGCCGAAGAGCGGGCCGAGGCGCGCGCCGAGCAGGCTGTCCGATTCGCGAAGCCAGCTCGCGCCCAGCGCGGTGCGGACCGGTCCGAACCGGCCGTCCCATGCCGCGCCCATCCGCTGATAGCGACTGTCGCGGCCCGACCGATAGCGCAGAAGCGGATCGTCCTGCCACCGCGAGCCCGAGACCCAGCCACCCTCCGCTGTCAGATTAATATATTGATTTTTAAAGATATTATATCGAATCAACGCCCCCATTCCGGGGCTCGCGCCGAACCCGAGGCCTTCCTGTGCCGCGTCGCCGATCAGCATCGCATAGCCACGTTCGCCGCGTTCGCCGGCCAGCATGCCGCCGATCCCGCGACCTGCCGCGAAACCGATCCGCGTCCGCGCATCGAGCCGCGTGATCACCGACGCGGCGAGCGTGCGGGCGCGTTCGGCGTCGTGGAACGACAGCCCGGCAAGCGCGTCGGTGCCGCCGATCCCCGGCGCGGTGACCAGCGACAGGGCGGTCGCGCGGCTCGCGGCGCTCTGTTGCCGGATCAATCCGCCGATCGCGCCCGACAATTTATAGTCGGGGCGCCGCTGGACCAGCGACCGGCCGAAATCGACGTTGAAGGCGCGGCCGAAACTGTCGGTGACCAGCCCGACCGTCGTCCCGGCGCCCCTGGCGCCCGCATCGCCCATCGGCCCGCCGAGCAGCCCCAGCGCGGTGTCGAGCGAGACCGCCGTCGACGTGCCCGCCAGCGTCGTCGCGCCCATCGGCTGAAAGGCCCGCGCGATGTCGAGAATCCCCTGGCCATAGACGACATCGTTGCCCGCGGCGCCGGCATCGCGGGCCGACTGATAGAGAAGCTGCACGATCTGGGCGCTGGTCATGTTCGGAAACGCCTGCGCCAGCAGGGCGACCGCGCCCGCGACCTGCGGCGCGGCGAAGCTGGTGCCGTTGAGCAGGAAGACGAATCCTCCCTGCGTCTTGAGCGCGCCATTCTCATAAGCGCAGCACACCCCCTCCCCAAGCGCGGAGAGATAGGACGAGGCATAGGCCCCGGCGCGGTTGCTGAAGTCCGAATTGACCCCATTTTCGTCGACCGACCCTGCGATGATCACCAGCGCGCCGCCGGCATCGCGCATGCCGCGCGCAAAGGGTTCGGGATTGTCGGGATCGTTGCCGTTCGTCGTGTTGTCGCCCTCGTTGCCCGCCGACATGACAATGATGATCCCCGCCGCCGTCGCGCGTGCCACCGCCGCGCGCAGCGTCGGTCCCGGAGGATCGCCACCGCCCAGCGATATGTTGACGACGCGCGCGCCCGCGGTGACCGCGCGATCGAGCCCCGCGGCGATCGCATTCTCGCCAAAGACACATCCGCGTTCGTCGTTGGTCGGATCGTCGCTGGTGCAACTGCCCACACGGTCGGCGCGCAGCACCAGCAGGGTGGCGTTGAAGGCGATCCCCATCGTTCCGACGTCATTCTTGCCGCCAAGCAGCACCTGCGCGACGTTCGTGCCGTGCGTCCCCTGCGCCTCGATACCGCGCGAACCCGCGACGTCGGCCGACAGCGACGAAATGCGTCCCGCAAATTCGGGGCTGTCCTGGTCGATCCCGTCGTCGATGACCCCGGCAAGCACGCCCTGCCCCGTTGCGCCGGCCTGATAGGCGGTGATCGCGCCGTGGAAATTGACGCCGTCGGACCGGCGCGTTTCGGCGGTGTTGAAATTCCCCGTCGCGGGCGGCGTCGGTGTGGGCGTCGGCGCTGGCGTAGGAGTCGGAGTGGGGGTCGGGGTCGGCGCCTGGGGCGGAGCGGGCGTGGGCGAGGGCCCGGCTCCCCCGCCGCCGCAACCGCCGAGCGACAGGGCGGCAAGACAAAGGAAAAGCGGCAACGGCCGTCCCGCGATCCGCCGGAGGCTGCTGTTACGTGCCGCATCGGACATATATGGTCCCCTTTGCCCTGTTACCCGCCTTCTAACCCGGCGAACGGCGGCGATGCTAGACCTGCCAAGGTTGCCGGAAGGTAAAACCGAACGCCTTGCCGCCACGGCCCGGTGCCTTTATGCGGCGCGACGTCATGACGGTGCCCATCGACCATATCGACAGTTGGATCTTCGATCTCGACAATACGCTGTACCCGCCATCGGCGCAGCTGTTCGACCTGATCGACGCGCGCATGGGTGCCTTCATCATGCGCCTGCTGGACGTCGATGCGGTCGAGGCGCGGCGCGTGCAAAAACAGTATTTCCACGACCATGGCACGACGATGGCCGGATTGATGCGCCACCACGACGTCGATCCCGAAAACTTCCTCGTCGACGTTCACGACATCGCCCTCGACCGGCTGAGCGTCGACACGCGGCTCCGCGCCGGCCTCGAAAGGCTGCCCGGGCGCAAGCTGATCTTCACGAACGCCGACGCCGACTATGCCGCGCGCGTGCTCGAGGCGCGGGGAATCGCCGACCTGTTCGACGGCATCTGCGACATTCGCATCACGGGCTATATCCCCAAGCCGGACGCCGCGGCCTATGCGGCGATGGTGTCGCACCTGGGCGTCGATCCGGCGAGGAGCCTATTCGTCGAGGATATGGCGCGCAACCTGACGCCCGCGAAAGCCCTCGGCATGACGACCGTGTGGCTGGACAATGGCAGCGAAAGCGGCCATCGCGACCACCTGCCAGACCATGTCGATTTCCACGCGAGCGACATCGCCGACTGGCTCGATACGCTACCGCAACCTTGGGGAATTTCATGAGCACCGACTTGCAATCGACGATCGAAGCCGCCTGGGACGCGCGCGACACGCTGGGGCTGACGACGCAGGGCGCGGTGCGCGATGCGGTCGAAACCGCCCTCGCAGGGCTCGACGACGGCAGCTTCCGCGTTGCCGAGCGCGACGCCGGCGGCACGTGGCAGGTCAACCAGTGGCTGAAAAAGGCGGTGCTGCTGTCCTTCCGCCTCAACGACATGGAAATCATCGAGGGCGGCCCCGGCGGCGCGACCTGGTGGGACAAGGTGCCGTCGAAATTCGCCGGCTGGGGCGAGAACCGCTTTCGCGACGCCGGATTCCGCGCGGTGCCGGGTTCGATCGTCCGCCGCGGCGCCTATATCAGCAAGGGCGCGGTGCTGATGCCCAGCTTCGTCAACATCGGCGCCTATGTCGGCGAGGGATCGATGGTCGACGCCTGGGCGACCGTCGGTAGCTGTGCGCAGATCGGCGCGAACGTCCACCTGTCGGGCGGCGCCGGAATCGGCGGTGTGCTCGAACCGCTACAGGCGGGTCCGGTGGTGATCGAGGACGGCGCCTTCATCGGCGCGCGCGCCGAAGTCGCCGAGGGCGTGATCGTGCGCGAGGGCGCGGTGCTGTCGATGGGCGTCTATCTGGGCGCGTCGACCAAGATCATCGACCGCGCGACGGGCGAAGTCTTCGTCGGCGAAGTTCCGCCCTATGCGGTCGTCGTACCGGGTTCGCTGCCCGGCAAGCCGCTGCCCGACGGAACGCCGGGACCGTCGCTCTATTGCGCGGTCATCGTCAAGCGCGTCGATGCGAAGACGCGCGCGAAGACCGGCATCAACGAACTGCTGCGCGACTAGATCGCACCGATGCCGGGGCAGGGGGCAGGCCGCGCGTGCCGCTCCCTTCGCCCGGCCTGGATCGCGCGCGCCTTCCGCTTTGCCGCGTCGGGGATCTTTCGGCTCGTCGAGCCTCACCCGTCGTTGGTGGATAAGCTTTTGACATCGCCGCCTTACCCTGTTGCTGGCAAATCGCTGTTTTAGTACGGCAACACGGGAGGGGGAGAATTTATGCGGATGGCCGCAAGGGCATTGACGCTGGCAATGGCCGCTTGTCTGGCGATACCGGCAAGTGCCATCGCGCAGGAGGGCACCGCCCCCACCGGCGACGCGCCGCCGGCCGTGCCGACCCCCGCGAACGGCGCACAGCGCTACACCGGAACCGACTTCGCGCGCTTCGCGCCGCGCACCGCGCTCGACATGGTCGAAAAGATTCCCGGCTTCCTGATCGTCACGGGCACCAACGGCGGCGATCGCGGGCTGGGGCAGGCGACGCAGAATGTGCTGATCGACGGCGAACGCGTCGCGAGCAAGACGACCGACGCGCGCACCGCGCTGTCGCGGATCACCGCGGCGCAGGTCGCCTATATCGACATCGTCGACGGCGCCAGCCTGAACGTCCCTGGGCTGACAGGGCAGGTCGCGAATGTCGTCCTCGTCGCGGGCAGCAGCGCGAATGGCGGCGGATTCAGCACGACGATCCGCTGGCAGCCCGAATGGCGCCGGCGGCTGGAAAGCAACTGGCTGAACGGCGAGATTTCGACGACGGGCAAGCTCGGCGGCACGAACCTGACGCTCAGCCTGAAGAACGAGGCGACCCGCAAGGGTCACTGGGGGCCCGAACAAGTCTATGACGGTACCGGCGCGCTGCTGTTCACGCGCGACGAGTTTGGCGCCTATGACGGCGACCGGCCGCGCCTGTCAGCGGCGCTGTCGCGCACCACGGCGAACGGCAACAAGTGGAATTTCAACGCCGGCGCGCAGATCCAGTATCTGACCGAGGCGGTCGACAGCGTATCGACGCGCCCCGTCGGCGGGCTGGTGACCGAACGCTATCGCTTCAAGGAAGAGGAGCGCAATTTCGATATCGGCGGCGATTATGAACTGGGGTTCGGCAAGGGGCGGCTGAAGCTGATCACCCTTTACCGCTTCGAACATAGCCCGACGGTCAGCACCTTCGTCATCGACCGCAACGTCGCGGGACGCAACGGCGACCGGTTCAAGCAGGCCGCCGACGAAAGCGAATCGATCCTGCGCGGCGAATATAGCTGGCGCACCGCCGGCGGCACCGACTGGCAGGTCGCGGTCGAGGGGGCGTACAACACGCTCGACGTCGACGCCGAATTCGCCTCGCTGCAGGCCGACGGCAGCTTCCTGCCCATCGTCTTCGGCGGCGAGCAGACCAAGGTCGAGGAAAAGCGCGGCGAGGCGTCGCTGACCTGGGGGCGGTCGCTCGCCTCCAACCTGACCGCGCAGCTCAATCTCGCGGCCGAATATAGCGAGCTGACCTCGTCGGGGCCGGGCGGCCTGACGCGCAGCTTCATCCGGCCGAAGGGCAAGCTCGCCTTCGCGTGGAAGGTGGGCGAGAAGACGACGATCAACTGGCATATCCAGCGCCGCGTCGACCAGTTGAACTTCTACGACTTCGCCAGCTCGGTCGATGTCGCGAACAGCCAGGGGAATGAGGGCAACGGGCAACTGGTGCCCCCGGTCGTCAACCGCACCGAGCTGGAGTTCGTCCAGGACATGGGGCGCTGGGGCAATGCCTCGGTCGCCTTCGCCTATGCCTATGCGCAGGATCTGGTCGACCAGATTCCGCTGTCGCCGACGACCGAAGGCCGCGGCAACCTGCCCCCCGCGAATCTGTATCGCATCAGTTCGAAGGCGACGCTGCTGCTCGACCCGCTGGGGTGGAAGGGCGCGCGGATCAACAGCGACATCACCTGGCGCCGCAACCGCGTCCGCGACCCGCTGACCGGGCTATGGCGCGACCAGAGCTTCGGCCAGGACTATGTCGTCGACCTCAGCCTGCGCCACGACATTCCGGGCAGCAACCTGGCCTGGGGTGCCGGCTATTTCGACGAACGCTACGCCCCCGGCCTGCGCCTCGATGCGATCGAAAAGGAATATACGGTCGGCCCCTTCGTCACCGCCTATATCGAGCACAAGGATGTCGCCGGCTTCACCGTAAAGCTGTCGTACCGCAATCTCGCGGGGATGAAGGACGGCTTCGACCGCACGGTGTTCGTCGACCGGCGCGACAGCCCCATCGCCTTTTCCGAATCGCGTCGGCGCAGCTTTGGTCAATATTTCCAGCTGACGGTGACCGGCACGATCTGATCGCGCCGCGCCGCGTCTCTCAGCGCTCGCTCAGATAATAGCGTTCGCGCGCGCTCAGATCGTCGTTCAGATCATAGACGATCGGCTGCCCCGTCGGAATTTCCAGGCCGGTGATATCGGCGTCCGAAATCCCCGACAGATGCTTGACCAGCGCGCGCAGGCTGTTGCCGTGCGCCGAGATCAGCACCGTCTTGCCCGCCTGAAGCTGCGGCGCGATGGCGCTTTCATAATAGGGCAGCACGCGCGCGATCGTGTCCTTCAGGCTTTCGGTCGAGGGGATCGCGATGCCGGCATAGCGCGGGTCGGTCGACAGGTCCCACGGCGAACCCGCGTCGAGCGGCGGCGGCGGAATGTCGAAGCTGCGGCGCCAGATCTTCACCTGCTCGTCGCCATGCTTCGCCGCGGTCTCGGCCTTGTCGAGCCCGGTCAGCCCGCCATAGTGGCGCTCGTTGAGCCGCCAGTCCTTGGTGACCGGAAGCCACAGCCGCCCCATCGCCTCGAGCGCCAGGTTCAGCGTCTTGATCGCGCGCGTCTGGACCGAGGTGAAGCAGGTGTCGGGCGCGATGCCCTTTTCCTTCATCAGCTCGCCCGCCGCCCACGCCTCGGCCGCGCCCTTTTCGGTGACGTCGACGTCCCACCAGCCGGTGAAGCGGTTTTCGAGATTCCACTGCGACTGGCCATGGCGGATGAGGATGAGCTGCGGCATTTTCTGTCCTTCGGCTGGAGAGAGTCGCCGCCCCATAGCCCGGCTTTTGCGCAAAGGCCAACCGCCCTCTTGAAATGGTTTCGGGGGTTACCAGATTTGCCTCATCCGGTCGCCGAAACGGGGCCGGGTGGCGATCGCGGCACGCGCCGCGGTCCCTGACTTCGCTTTGTGAAAGGAAGAAAGACCATGCGTAACAGCTTTGACTGGACCCCCTATCGCCGTTCGACCGTCGGCTTCGACCGGTTGTTCGATTTCCTCGAAACCGGCGGTTCGGGCGCCGAAAACTATCCGCCCTTCGATATCGAGAAGATCGCCGACGATCATTTCCGGATCACCGTCGCCGTCGCGGGCTTCAAATCGGACGAGATCGACATCACCGCGCAGCAGAACATGCTGACCGTCAGCGGGCGCAAGACCCCGGTGGCCGAGGGCGAGACGCGCCAGCTGCTCTACAGCGGCATCGCGACCCGCGCGTTCGAGCGTCGCTTCCAGCTTGCCGACTTCGTCCGTGTCGCCAGCGCCGACCTGGCTGACGGGCTGCTGACGATCGACCTGGTGCGCGAAGTGCCGGAAGCGATGAAGCCGCACAAGATCGCGATCGGCGGCGTCCAGCCGGTGATCGAGGACAAGAAGGCCGCCTGATCGCCGAACGGCGCGACTGAAAGAAAAGCGGGGTCCGGAGTCCCTTCCGGGCCCCGTTTTACGTTGGGGCAAAGCACGGCCGGCGCGCCCGCGAAGGCGCGAAGCCAGCCCCGACCCGACCCGACACCTACAGCGCCCGCGTCATGAAGCGGCTGAACGGGTCGGGCCTGTAATCGGCAAAGGGTTCGCAATCCTCGAACCCGTGCCGGCGATAGAGCGCCAGCGCGGGTTCGAACGCCGCGCCCGATCCGGTTTCGAGGCTGAGGCGATCGAGCCCGCGGACCCTGGCCTCGCCGATGATATGCGCGAGCATCCGCGCGGCGACGCCCTGCCGCAGAAAATCCGCCGCGGTCCGCATCGACTTTATCTCGCCATGCCGGCCGCCCAGCATCTTGAGCGCGCCGCAGCCCGCAAGCGCATCGCCGCCATGGATCGACCAGAAGGTCACGCCGTCGCTGCGGAGACCGTCGAAATCGAGGAAATGACAGCTCTCGGCCGGCGAGTTCGCGAGCATGCCCGCGAAATGCTCCTCGAGCAGCGCGCGGATCGGGGCGCCCGACAGATCGTCCTCGACGATCCGCCAGGCCCCGTCCGCGCTTGGGTTCACAGCAGCTGGTCCAGCGTCTGAAGACAGGCGTGGGCGAGCAGCTTCGATCGTTCGGGCGACCAGCCCTGCACCGGGTCGGGCAGGTCGCGATTGTCCTTGAACGGCATTTCCAGCGTCATCGACACCGCGCCGAACCGTTCGGCAAGCTGCGTCGTCGACATCGACAGATTCGCCTGGCCCGGCGCCGATTCGACATAGCCGAGGTCGGTCTGGAAATCGGGCGTGTTCGCGGCGAGCGCCTTTCGGAACGCCTGATACTGGTCCATCTGTTCGGCCTTGAGCGACGGGATGCCTTCAAATCCGGCGAGGAAGACCGCGGGGATCGCCTCGTCGCCATGGATGTCCATCGCCCAGTCGACGCCGCTCTCGTCCATCGCATTGCGGACGACCAGCACCTCGGGACTGCGTTCGACGGTCGGATTGTCCCATTCGCGGTTGAGATTCACTCCGGCATAGTTGGTGCGCAGATGCCCGCGGCGCGACCCGTCGGGATTCATGTTCGGCACGATATGAAAACGGCACTTCTGCCGCAGCGACCGCGCATAGGGGTCGGCCGGGTCGGTCAGCTTTTCCAGCGCGCCTTCCATCCACCATTCGGCCATCGATTCGCCGGGATGCTGGCGCGCATAGAGCCATACCTGCGTGTCGCCGGTGCCCATCTCGATGCAATCGATCGGCTGACCCTCCAGGCTGGTGCCGAGGCAGCGATAGGTGACGCCCTCGCACTCGGCGACCGAGGCGATCAGGTCGTGATGCCGTTCCATCGAATAGGGCGCGAAATAGGCGAGCCAAAGGATCGGGCTTTCGGCGGTGTGGCGGACGGTCAGCGTACCCGCGGCTGAATCATAGCTGGTGTCGAGGCGGAACCAATGTTCGCGATCGCTGCTCGCGCATACCGCATAGCCCGGCCAGCCGTCGGGATAGGCCGAATCGGCCAGCCCCCCGATCGCCAGTTCGAGCGCGTCGCCGATCTTGCAGGCGATGCGGAAATGGAACCATTGAAAGAAATCGGATTCGCGGTCCTTGCGGATCGACAGGCGCGCCGACGTTCCATCGACCGAATCCACGACGATATTGCCGCTGTCGAAAGCGGCGTTGATGCTGATTGTCATGGGACGCTGATAGTGCGTCCGGATTCGCCGGGGAAGTCCTTGAATAGGGCTTCGGCCAATTTCGCGGCGGCCAGGCTCGGCTGCGCGGCGGGTGCCTTGACCGGCACCGACGTCAGCGCGCGGCCTTCCCACAACGCCTGTCCCGTCGCGGCATCGTCGATGCGGACCGAAAGCTGCAGATCCTGCATGCGCTTGGGTCCGCCGCCGAGGTTGAGGCCGATGCCGACGCCCAGTCCCGAACCATAGCTGCCCGTCGATCCGCCGACGCCGACCGAAACCGGCGAACGGCGCGCGGCGGCCGCTTCCTCGCTGCGTTCGAAGGCGACGCGGACGCGCAGCGGGGCGCGTTCGTTACTGCCCGCCGCGACAAGCCCCTGCCGCTGCAACTGCTGGTCGACCGCAGCGCGGTAGCTGTTCCATTCGATCGAGGGCATGACCGCGGGTTCGGTCGCGATGCTGTAGCGCGTTCCCGGCGCCCAATTGGGCACGGCATTATGGAAGCGGGTGACTTCGACGGGCGGCACGGCCGTTGCGCAGCCGCCGAGTGCGAGCGCCGCTGCAGAGAGCAGGGCGACGGAAAGTTGACGCGTCATCCCCGCATCATGCGCCACGAATAATGGCTTGGCAATGAACGGGATGCACCGCACCCCGTTCGCCGCGATCACCGATAGAAGATGTGATTGTCGATCGACGCGACCCGCGTCTTGCGCCAGCCCGGCGAGACGTGGCGCGCGTGAAAGAACAGCGCACCCGGCGCCTGGTTCTTCCAGCTGCCGTCGCGCGCGATCTGCGCGATCGCCACGGCATTGTTCCACTGGGCGCCGTTGCGCACGGCGGGCATCTTGCCGCCGCGCACGAAGCTGAACTGGCTCGGCTGATGGACGACGCCGCAAAGGCTCTTGGGGAAACGGCCCGAATTGGCGCGGTTGATCACGACATGCGCGACCGCCAGCTGCCCGACGAGCGATTCACCGCGCGATTCGAAATAGACCGCGCCGGCAAGGCAGCGCAGCTCGGGGTCCATTTCGGCCGGATGCACGGTTTCGGAAACAAGTTCGGCCAGCGTATCGGCATCGACCGGAGCCGGCTTGGGCTCGACGGCGGATTCGTCCTGGCTTTCGGAAGGGGATTCGACCGGCGACTTCGCCTCGGTCGACAGGTCCGCCGGTTCAGCCTCGACCGGCGCGTCGGCGCCCGGGAGAGTGATGGCGGGAAGATTCGCGCTTTCGGCGAGATCGCTCGCGAAGCCCGGTTCGGCCAGCATCAGCATGGAGGCGGCAGTCAAGCCGACGGCAGCCACACTGGCGGCGTTCAGAATGCGACTCATATAATCCGTCAAAAGGGCGGTTGATGGACCGAAACCTCTAGAACAGGCGAGGGAGCTAAATTGGCTCTGTTTCGCCTGCGGCCATCATCCGACTGCGTGTCCGAACCGTTTGTCGGGGCGCTTCGCCGAAGCGAGGCAACCCACGGAACGACCTACGCGTTATTGGGTGGGCGCCACCTATTGTGCGCCGCAACAGAGTCAAGTTAACGCGGCCCACTCCGCGACGAGTCGTGGCGCATCTGCGATATCCAGTTCCACGATCCACAGATCGGGATCGGCGCTTCGCCGCCGTTGTTGGTAGTTTGCGCGCGATTCACCATCTTTTGGGTCATCTGGGCCGACTGCCTCCCAGATATAGTTTCCGTTCATCGCAAACCGTCGTTCGAGCAGCGGCCCCGGTTCGCCGCGATCGGCGCATTGCACCAGGATCATGCCCGACGTTTCGTCGCCTTTCGCAACGATCGCGGCAAAGCCGCCCGCCGCTTCGGTGCGGCGGACGAGCAGGTCGACCAGAAAGCGACTCTTGAGCCGCGTCATGAAAACGGGGGTTTGGGCTTACGCCGCGTCACGCGCTTCGGTGTCGAGCAGCAGCGCGTAAAGCGCCTCGTCGCTCTTCGCGCCGCGCAGCCGTTCGGCGATGCTGTCGTTGCGAAGCATGCGTGACACGCCGGCAAGTGCCTTCAGATGGTCGGCGCCCGCGTCGAGCGGCGACAGAAGAACGAAGAGCAGGTCGACCGGAAGGCCGTCGACGGCCTGGAAATCGATCGGCCGCGCGAGCTGGAGAAACAGGCCGCGCACCCCCGACAGATCGGCCATCTTCGCATGCGGAAGCGCGATGCCGCGGCCGAAGCCCGTCGAACCGAGGCGTTCGCGTTCGAGCAGCGCTTCGCTGACTTCGCCCGCGTCGAGACCGAGCGAGCGCGCGGCGAGATCGCCGACGAAGGGGAAAAGGGCTTTTTTCGAATCCAGCTGCACATGCGCGCGAACGGTCGCCGGATAAAGAAGAGAAGATAGGTTCATCGTTTTGGTCAAATCTTGTCCGCCGGGCCAACGCCCGGTTCATCCTGTTGGCAATCGATCATGGGATCGGTTGTTCGCAGGCCCCGCCATCCGGGTATCAATGGGCGCGGCCCTTAGGCCGGATAGCGAAGAAAATCCAGTGTTATCGTAATCGGCTCGCGCCGACGGCGGAAAGGCCTTGCCCTTCCGCCGAAAGCTTTGATCGGACGTCTATCCTCGTCCTTCGGACCTCGATCGTCCGCCCTAGCTCGGTTCGACCCAGCCGATCGTTCCGTCGTCGCGGCGATAGACCATGTTGTGACTGCCGGTCTTGCTGTTGACGAAAAGCAGCGCGTTGGTGTTGCGCAGGTCGAGCATCATCACCGCGTCGGAGACGCTGCTCGTCGGGATGTCGACGCGCGTTTCGGCGATGATCGCGGGCGCGTCGCCCGCATCGTCTTCCTCGGCGCCGGCGTCGAAGACGGTGTAGCTTGCATTGTCATCGATCTCGTCGATCGACGGGGCACCGTTCCCGGCGCTGGTATTGCGATCCTTCAACCGTCGCATGTAGCGGCGAAGCTGCTTTTCGATGCGCTCGGCCGCACCCTCGAACGCGACATGCGCGTCCTGCGCCTGGCCGTGCCCCTTCAGCACCAGCCCCTGCATCACATGCGCGACGATGTCGCACTGGAAACTTTCGTGCGGTCCCTTGCCGAAGGTCGCGTGCGCGCCGATCGCGCGGGAGAAATATTTGTCGGCAATCGCGTTCATCCGGTCCGACACGTGCGCCTGCAGCGCTTCGCCGGTTTCGATCTGGTGGCCAGAGACGCGGATTTCCATTTTTCTTCTCCTTCCAGAATCGTGACGGCGGCGAATGTCGCCGTCACGGAGTTTCGTGCCACAACGGCCCATTGAGCGTGGCTACGAATTCTGCATGACGCGCCAGTTCGGCATGGGTTGCGGCATGCGGGCGGGGCTCGCGAAAAGCGCGGGGAGGCGCCGCGCGAACGAGATCGGCGGCCGAATCCTGCCCCGAACCCGCGGCATCCGCCGCGAGTCCCAGGCCGATCTGCCGGCCGCCGGTCATTTCGATATAAAGATGGGCGAGCAGCTCGGCGTCGAGCAGCGCGCCATGCTTGATGCGGTGGCTGCGATCGATGCCGTAGCGCGTGCAGAGCGCGTCGAGGCTGTGCTTGGCGCCCGGGTGCAGCCTGCGCGCCATCTGCACGGTGCAAGACATGCGCGCCAGATCGGGCGGCGGCCGGCCTACGCGCGGCAGCTCGGCGTTGACGAAACCGAAGGCGAAAGCGGCGTTGTGCGCCA
>JAFKLT010000095.1 GCA_017309275.1 Sphingomonadales bacterium
GCGAAGAGGTCGGGGCGATCCTGATAGCCGATGGCGAGCGCGTCGCCGAACCCGCGCGTGATCGCGAGCAGCGTCGGCGTGCCCTTGCGTTCGAGAAGCGCGTTGGTCGCGACGGTCGAGCCCATGCGGATCGCCAGCGGCGGCAGCGGACCCGACCCCGCGCCGGTCAGATCGCGGATGGCGTTGACCGCGGCGTCGCCGGGACGCGCGGGGTCTTCGCTCAGATATTTGGTGGTGACGGTCGAGCCGTCGGGGCGGCGCGCGACGACGTCGGTGAACGTTCCGCCGCGGTCGATCCAGATATGCCAGCCGTCGTCAGTTTTGGGCGCCATTATCCGGCCAGCGAATGACGATCATGAGGCCGTTGTCAACGGCGGTGCGTTGCCAGCTGCCCTTGAGCTGCCGCTCGATCAGCGAGCGGATGAACTGGGTGCCGAAGCTTTCGCTGTCGATGTGCGGCGTTTCGGCGAGGCCGCTTTCGATCCAGCGCAGCTCGATCTCGCCCTGTTCGCGGTGCCAGTCGATCGCGAGATCGCCGGCGCCGGACAGCACGCCATATTTGATGCTGTTGGTCACGAATTCATGGACCGCGAGCGACACCGCCTGCGCCGCCTCGTCGCACAGCCGGACCGACGGGCCGTCGAGCGCGGCGCGCTTTTCCTCCGGCCAACCGGCGATTTCGAGTTCGCGACGGACGATCTGGCCCAGCTCGACGCTGTCGACCGCGCCGGTGACGAGCATCTGCTTGGCGTCGGACAGCGCGCGCATGCGGCCGTCGAACTTCGCCTCGAACTCCTGAAGACTGCTCGATTCGCGCAGCGTGATCCGCGCGAGCGCGCCGATGCGGGCAAAGGCGTTCTTCATGCGGTGCGCCATCTCGCCGATCATCAGCTCGCGATCCTCGGCATGGCGGGCCTTTTCCTCGGCCAGCGCCTGCGCCTCGCCCACGCGGCGCTGCTGGACGCGGTGGAGCTGGGTGGCGAGGAGAGCGAGCGCGACGCCGAAGAGGAAGATGCCGAGCGGGCGGCCCAGCCGATCCATGAAGCGGCCATAGGAAATGCGCATCGTCCACACGCGGTCGGCGACGCGCAGCTTTTGCACGTGCGCGTCCCAGCCGACCTGGCCGTGGCGATAGAGGAGCGGGGCGGAGGGACCGTCGCCCGCGAACACCTCGATCCCCCGGATCCCCTCGATCTGTTCGCCGAGAACCGCCTTCATCATGTCCTGGCTGCGAAAGGGGGCATAGATGAAGGCCTCGACCGGCCGCGTCCCCGGCCGCGTCGCGATGTTCGCCAGCGGCGAGGTGGGCTGGCGGGTGTAGACGGGGATATAGATGAGGAAGCCGTTCTGCTTGTGCTTGGCGGCGCGTTCCTGCGCGAGCTGGACGACGCCGCTGGCCGCGGGCATGCCGGTCTGCCACGCCCGGCGCATCGCCGCGCGCCGCTGCGGCTCGCTATACATGTCAAAGCCGAGCGCGACGTGGCGGCGCGGCGTATAGGGTTCGACCAGCACGACCGCGAAGCCGATCTTCTGGTCGGTGGTGGTCGGCCAGACCTTGATATCCTGGCCGTAATTCTGGCGCAGCTGCGCCTCGGCAAGCTCCGGCGCGCCGGCGGGGAAGGCGGCGGCGATGCCGATCCCCTCCATGCCGGGCGTGCGCACCTGCGGCTGGAGCGACGACAGATAGGCGCGGATGCCGGGGCCGCTGGAGCTGGGGTCGGACTGATAGAGTGCGCGGACCCCCTCGAGCACCGCGACATGATCGCGCAGGCGCATGTTGACCTGCATCGCGACGCGCGCGGCCTGATCGCCCTCCTGCGACTGGTTGTAGAGAAAGCTCGCCGCGGCGGCGACGAGCGTGGCGAGCAGGATTACAAGCCCGACGAAGCGGACGAGCAGGCCCATCAGCCGATCTGCCCAGGTCGAAGGGCGCATTGCATGAATCCTGCTGATGGCTGCCGTGGCAGCGCCCCCCTCCAGCCGCAGATGTTTCATGCCGGGCGGGTGAAAGCAAGATTATTTCGCAGCCCCGCGGTGGGCGCCACGCAGGTTGCAACTCGCAACCCGACGCCTATGCTGACGGCATCGAAAAAGGGAGAGAATGGGATGATCGTCTATGGCTCGGTGGTGTCGCCTTTCGTACGGAAATTGCTGGGTTATCTTGGCGAGAAAGGCCTTGATTTCGAGCTGAAGGGCGTGGGGATCGGCGATCCCGATCCGGGCTTTCGCGCCGCCTCGCCGCTGGGCAAGATGCCCGCGATGGACGACGACGGCTATCTGCTCGCCGATTCCAGCGCGATCATCCATTATCTGGAGGCAAAACATCCCGAACCCGCGCTGATCCCCGCCGACCCGCGCAAGCGCGGCAAGGTGATCTGGTGGGACGAATTCGGCGACACGGTGTTCGCCGCGTGCAGCGGCAAGATGTTCTTCAACCGCATCGTATCGCCGAAATTCCTCGGCCGCGAAGGCGACCTGGCGGTGGCGGCGCAGGCCGAGGCGGAGGAGCTGCCAAAGCTGCTCGACTATCTGGATAGCGCGATCCCCGCGTCGGGCTATCTGGTCGGCGACCGCTTCACGCTCGCCGACCTGGCGGTCGCCTCTCCGCTGATGAACTTCCGGCATTGCGGGGCGTGCGTCGACGCCGCGAAACACCCGAAGGTCGCGGCATGGAGCGACGCAATCCTCGCACGCCCCAGCCTGGCCCCTTGGGTCGAGAAGGAAGAGCGGATGATGGCGAAGGTGCTCGCGGCCTGAGGGCGGCGGCGGTCGGCCGCGAAGGGGCGGGCGACCTTGCGTTCTTTTCGCCGTCCCGGGCTCGAGCTGGAATCCCGCTTCTTACCGTCGTCGAGCGGGACCCCCGATCAAGTCCGGGGTGACGATGGTGCGCCGTCTCCGTCGGCGCCGGTCAATAGTGCAATTGGCGTTCGCGGCCGCCGCCGGGGCGTGGGCGCCATGTGTAGCGGCTGGTCCAGGCGGGCTTGTCTCCGTCGACGGGGGCGTCGGTGGGCGCGGCGCCCGGGATGCGGTCGATCGCGATCGGCGCACCCCAGCGCTTGCCCTGTGCGGCCAGAAGCGCCGTCTCCTCTCGCTGGTTCAACATGATTTCGTCCGCCACCTCGTCGGCGATCGAGACGATGTTGTTGAGTTGGCACAAGATCAGCAGCCGATCGATGAAGTCCGTCGGCGCGCCGGGTTCGGCCAACAGGTCGAGCAGATAGCGGTCGACGATGATCTCGCTGAACCCCATCGCCATCACGCGGTTGGGATCGATCACGCCATTGAAGTCGTAATGCAGGCCGAACCGCATGCCCGCGCGGCACAGATTGGCGAGCTTTTCCCGCGTCGTCGCCTCCAGGAAATCGCCATTGTCGGCGACCAGGTCGATCGCCACCGCGCCGACGGGCACGCCGCTGCGATCCGCCATCATCGTCGCCAGGTCGGCGAAGCCCGGTTGCAGCGCCGACGAGGCGTGCAGGGTGATCGCGACCCCCTGCGCCGGGCCGCTTTCGCTGAGTGCGCGCCACAGGGCATAGCCCTCCTCCAGCGCCTTTGCCGCGTGGCTGCGTTCGAGCTGCGCGCGGCGCAGCGCGCTCAATATGGCGCGCGGCGCGAGCGGGCGGCAGCCGCGGATGCTCGCGAGCAGTTCATAGCCCATGATATGGCCCGATCGCAGGACGACGCGCGGGCGGGCCAGCAGCTCCAGCCGGGGCAGCAGGCGCCCGGTCATCGTCAGCCATTCCATCGTGGCGGCCGCCAGATGGCCCTCCTTCGCCCCGGCCAGCGGCAGCGTCAGCCGGTTGATGACCGCGCCCAGCCCCTGCGCCAGATCGACGTGCGGCGCGGCGGCCAGATGCTTGTTCCGCCGCCGCGCGGGGGCGGGTGCCTCCTGCAGCAATAGCTGGCATTCGCGGTCCGTCGTCAGCATCCGCGCCGCGACCTCCAGCCGGTCGGCCGGCGCTTCGCCGTTCAGGACCGCGACATTGGGCTGAAACACCGTGATGCAGTCGAGGTCGCTGGCGTCGTCGCACAGCAAGGCCATGCCGCCGCCGCTGCCGATCTCGTCCTGCAGCGCGTGGAGGTGATCGTCCTCGGCAAAGCCGAAGAACAGGATCCGCAGCGCCCCCTCGACCCCGGTCATTTCGTACATCATATCATCCTTTGCCGATCCGCCGCCTCGCGATCCGGCGGCCCTGATTATGCGCCTGTTCGCGTCCTTTTTTGCGTTTCTGTCGTGGTGGCAGCGGACGGATACCCCGCGCATCCGTCCGCTGCGCCGCGCGGGTATAATACGATTCGTTCTAATTGGCCATAATTTGCGCGGCGGGGTGATGCGGGGGCGGCGGCGGGGAAGGTCGAAAATGGCCGGGGTTTTTCGATGTTTGTCGCGGCGGGCCCGATTTTTTGCCGACGCTTGCCGCCCGCAAAACACACCACATTGGCACCAGCGTCACGTTGACAGCGCGGGGCGATGCTGCAACGAAGGCGCCGCTTCGTGGATTTGCCGCGCGCCCTTGCATCGGATCGACCGAAATCGTGTCCTCGCGAAAAGACCAGTCCGATCTCACCGAATATGAATGCCATCTGCTAGCGATGATCGGCGACGAGCAGCCGACGACGGCGTATCGGCTGCGCAAGCGGATTGCCGAGTTGCCCTCGGCCGGCATGTCGAGCAGTCCGGGCGCCATCTATCCCATCGTTACGCGGCTGAAGGCCAAAGGCTATGTCACCGCCGCACCGATCGAGGCCGACGGCCGGAACACCGAATTGCTGCTGGTGACCAAGGATGGTCGCGGCGCGATTCGCCGCTGGATCAAGGCGATCACGCCCGAACAGCTGTTGCCCGACGACCCGCTGCGCACGCGGGCGTCCTTTGCGCAATTCCTGGGCGCAGGCGAACGCGGCGCCTGGCTGCACCGGGTCAAGGCGGCGCTGGAGGACAAGCTCGCCGAACTGGAAGAGGCCGGCGAGCAGGATGATGCCGACCGGCCGCTCCCCACGCTGCGGCAGGCGGTAATGGTGACGCGCGCGCGGCTTGCCTGGGTCACGGGGCTGATCGCCGAGGAGGGAGCGGAACCGCTCCGCGAGGTCGAGCGCGACACGGCCGATTGATACGGATCATATGATCGGGCGACAGGTTAAATCTGTGCCCATCGGTTGCCGGCGAGCGATTGCGGCTGGAACATGGTTAATATTCAGGGCCAAATCCTGCCCCATGGGCTCTATGGTCGGCGGCGACATCCGCAGGGGGCGCGGAATGTTTGCGCCGCCTGCCATTCGAGATGCCCTCCTTGCGCTTGATCGACCCGCAAGCCGGAGGCGCGCTCTCGACCGGTTGCGGACGCATCCATCGGTATAGGGCGCTCTGCTGCTCCGCCGGTCCTTGCCGTCCGCCATCGTCCGATCCCGGCGATAGAGGGGGCGATCGCGACCTGCGGACATCGGTGCCCGGATTCTTTTTTCGGGTTGTCTCTTCATGTCCATCTTTCTCAATAGCTGTATCTGTTCGTGGGGATTGCGCGATGCGATGACCGCGCACCCCGCCGCGCGGACGCGGATCGACAGCATGCTGGTCACCTTATCGTTTCACGGCCGCTCCGCGGTGGGGGAGGCGGTCGGCCTGCCGGGCGAAACGGTCCACACGATGCGCGCCGCCGTCGAAAGAATCCGGGCACAGGTCGAGGGTGGGCTGAACCGGCGATCGTTGCTGGCGCTGTTGCCGCCCGGCGGCGCGCGCAACGCGCTCGACGCGGCGCTGTGGGATCTGGAGGCGAAATTGTCGGGGGTGCCCGCGTGGCAGATCGCCGGGCTTCCGGAGCCGACAAGCGCGTGCGCCAGCGCGGCGACGATCTGGGCCCCCGAAAGCGCCGCTTATGAAGATATTGCGCGGGAATATGCCCACCATCCAATATTGAAAATCTGCCTGCGCGATGTCGATCCGATCGAGGCGCTGCGATCGGTGCGCCGCGCCGCGCCGCAGGCGAAGCTGATCGTCGACCCGGGGCAGGGCTGGTATCTGTCGGACATGCAGCGTCTACGCGATCCGATGATCGCGCTGGGGGTCGGCCTGATCGAACAGCCGGTCCCGCCGGCCGAGGATGAAAGGCTGGTCGGGTTCGACTATCCGATCCCGATCTGCGCCGATCCGACGACCGCCGACGTTTCGCGGCTGCGCCTGCTCGCCCGCCGCTATCAATATGTGCGGGTCGAGCTCAATCGCATGGGCGGGCTGACCGCCGCGATCGCCTATGTCCGCGCGGCGCGGCGCAACGGGCTCAAGATCGTGGTGGCGTCCAGGCCGGGCAGTTCGCTCGCCACCGCGCCGGCGCGGTTGCTCGCCGACAGCGCGACCTTCGCCGAACTGTCGGGGCCGACGCTCCTGACCTCCGACTGGCCCAACCCCATCACCTACCGCGATGGCATGGCGTCGGCGGTTCCGGCCGCGCTGTGGGGATAATGATCGCGCAGGCCGGCGCGCGCCTAACGTGCCGCGTCGGCGCTGATTTCCGTCGCGATTCCGCCGACGATTTGCCAGCTTTGGCTGCTCTTGCGGTAAATGTGGAGGAAGGCCGTGCGATGGTCGGGGAAGGGCAGTTCGCCGCGCACCCATGCGATCGCTCCGTCGCGCCGGACCGACTGGACGTCGGGACATATCGGCGGCGCGGTGGTTCCGCGCGATGCGGCGCGCGCGAAGATTGCCATCAAACCGGCCTTGTCGACCAGCGCGCCGCGGGAGGTGACGCCCTCGAAATCGGGGGCATAGATCGAATCGAGCGTCGCCGCATCGCCGGCGGCGATCGCCTGCGACCGCATGGTTTCGCGTGCCTGGAAAGCAGCGAGGAGGGCATCCGCCGGTGCGGTGGGGGCGGATGCCGTGACGAGGCAGATCGGCGGTGGAAGGGCAACGAACATGCTAGTCCCCCTGATAAAGCGGCACCCGCCGACGGGGCGGGTTACAACTCGACGATGATCCGCACCTTGTCGATGCTGGTGCCGAGCAGGCGGGCGATCTCGTCGCGGCTGCGGTCGACGGCATTTTCAATTCCGACATAGGGCATCCGATCGTCGTCGATGAGGTCCGTCGGCGTAACGCCGAGCAGGCTGGCAAGCGTCGTCAGCCGACAGCTTTTCGGATTGGTGCGGCCCTTTTCCCATCCCGAGATCGAGGGCGCGCTGACGCCAAGTCCGGCGGCCAGATCCTGCTGGCTCAACCCCTTTTCCCGCCGGATACGCTGGAGCCGCTTGCCGAAATTCGTCGGCAGTTTTTCGGGCGTGCGCTTGGTCAGCGGCGCCGAATATTGCGGACGCTGCAACCGGATCGCGCTCAGCAGCGACGATGCGATCGGCGCGTCGAATTGACAGCCGCTGAACTGTCCGCTGGCCCAGATGATCTGCACCGACACGGTGCCGACATGCGGAAGGTCGATGTCGAGATATTCGGCCGCGGCGATCGGCGCGGCGCTTTCCACCAGCAGCCCGGTCTCGGAAATATTGCAGATCAACAGGTCGATGCGGTCGCCGGTCGAAAGCGTGGCGCTCACCGTCATGGGGGCCTCGCGGCGGTCGCCGTGACGGCTTTCGATCGCGCGAAGCGGGGCGGAGTGCTGGGTTTCGATCATCGGAGAGACCTTGGGGGAAGGGAATGGAAAGGGGGCGCGGCTGCGGCGGATCGGGGCATGGCGTCTAGTCGACGTTGCCGGCGGTGATCCGGACGGGGTTGCGCTGATCGAGCGCGATCTTCCAGCGGCTCCCCTCCTTCCGCCAGATCTGCAGATAGAGGTAATGATCCTCTCCGCCGGTCTTGCGCACCGCGACCTTGCCATAGGAATAGGCGAGGTCGCCCGACGTCGAGACAAGCTGGCCTATCGTCTCGAAGCGTTGCGGGCCGTCGGCCGCTCCCGCCGCAACGCCGACGTCATGGCCGATATAGGGCGGATGGCCCGGGCGATGGACCCGCGATTCCCGGGCGAGCCAGCGTCGATAGGCCGCGCCGTTGTCGGCGAGCGCCAGCGCCCTGAATTCTTCGACAGCGGCCAGGAAGTCGCGCTTCTGCAGTGCAGCGTCGCCGTGCCGCGCCGGCGGGCACAGGTGATGCGGCATGAACTGCGGAGGCGTGCCGGCCGGCGTGGCATCGGGTTCGTCATGCCGCACGCCGCGATCGAAGAGCCATAGCCAGCGCCCATCCTCCGCCCGGCGCCAGATCGTTACATAATGGCTATATTGCGGGTCGGTCGCGGTTTGCCGAATGACGGGCCCCGTCGACCAGCCGAGCTGGCCCGCGCAGTCCGTCTCGACAAAGCTCGGCTGCCATTTGAGGCTCCGCCGCGGCGGCCCCCCCGCCTTGTGTGCAAGCTCGCCATAATAGGCGCGCGCCGAAACGAATTCGCCTTCTTCGGTGGCGACCAGGGCATCGGCGGCGGCGAAATCGGCAAAGGACTTCCAACCCTCCCGCGCGAAAGCCTGGGCAAAATCGGTTTCGGTTCGCTGGACTTCGCGCGGCGCGTCGGCCGCCTGCTCGGCGAGCACCGAAGAGCAAGGCACCAGCACCGCCATCCCGGACAAGGCAAGGCGCCACGCCGCATTTCGCATGCCAGCCTTCATCCGCAAATCTCCGTTCATGAAATCGGCAAGCCTTCCTTACCGCGCGGGTGTGCCCCGAGGTTTTGGCCGGACATCGGCGACTGCACCGCCGTTGCGGCCCTGCCGGGCATTGATGCGTCGCACATTCCGTTGACCCCACCATCCTTACTGGGGGAAGGACGATGGGGCCGCATTCGGTCTAGATCGCGCATGCCATGTTTCGTCGATGCAAAAGCCTGTCCGGTCGATCCCGCGACACCGGCATCGCCGATCAGCCGTCCGAGGTGCGCCAGCGCGGCGCGCCGAACCGTTCCAGCACCGCGGCGATATACGACGGACCGACGTCGAGCAGCGCGCCATTGGTGAGCAGCAGCACATAGGTCCGACGATTGCGCCGCCTGATACTGCGAACGCGGCCGATGTGGACGATGCTCGACCGGTGGATCCGCATCATCTTGGCCGGATTGAGGCGTTGTTCCAGGCCGCCGATCGACCCCTTGATGATGTGCGTGGTGTCGGGGCAGTGCACGATGACATAGTCGCCGGCCGCTTCCAGACGGTCGATATGATCGATGTCGAGCCGCGTCAGGCCGCGCCCCTCGCGAATCCAGATGGCGTTGCTTTGATCGCGCGCATCGGGGTCGGCCGCCGTGTCTTCCGCCGCACCCAGCCGCTGATCGCTCGCCCGTGCGCGCAGGCGGGCATCGGCGCGGCGCAGCGCGCGTTCCAGCCGTTCGAAGGACACGGGCTTCAACAGATAATCGGCGGCGTGGAGGTCGAATGCGCGGACCGCATGCCGGTCATAGGCGGTCACGAAGATCAGCTCGGGCCCATTGCCGGAATCCGACACGCTGGCGGCGACGCTGATCCCGCTGCAACCGGGCATCTGGATGTCGAGCAGCGCGACGTCGGGCTTCAGCGTCCGGATCATCTCGATCGCCTGTCCGCCGTTGATGGCTTGGCCGACGATCTCCGCCTGCGGGATGGATTGCAGCGCATGTTCGAGCCGCTTGCGCGCGACCGGTTCATCGTCGGCGAGGAGGATTCTCATAGCTTGGCCGCCTGTGTCCAGGGCAGGGTGATCAGGCTGCGCCAGCCCGCGTCCGCACTGTCCGACGTCTCGAGCGAGGCGTTGCGGCCGTACATCGCGGCGAGGCGGCGGCGGACGTTGGACAGGCCGATGCCCAGTCCCCTGATCGGCGCGGTGTCGGTCGCGGTGGTCGGCGTATGCGCGACCCAGAGATGCAGTTGCTCGTCCTGTCGGCGCGCGCCGATCGAAATGCACACCGGGCTGTCCGAAGGCGCGACGCCATGCTTGACCGCATTTTCGACGAGCGGCTGCAGGATGAGGGGCGGGACGAGCGCTTCGATACAGGCGTCGTCGAGCTTGAGCTTGACGTCCAGCCGATCGCCGAGGCGGCTCTGTTCGATGTTCAGATATTGCCGCTGGACCAGCAGTTCCTGCTCCAGCGAGACCAATTTGGTCTCGGCGCACGACAGCGTGTAGCGCAGAAACGCCGATAACCCGAGAATCAACTCTTCCGCTTCGCGCTTCTGGTTGAGCACGACCAGGCCCGACAAGGTGTTGAGCGTATTGAACAGGAAATGGGGATTGATCTGATGCTGCAGCGCCTGGAGGCGCGCGGTGTTGATGGCATTCTCGATCCGCGCGAGGCGCTTGTCGCGCTCGCGCTCCATCGCGGTGCTGAACAGCGTCGCATAGATGCCGCACCACGCAATGAAGATCCACACGAACAGGCTGACGTCGAACCAGTACATGCGCGATTCCACGGGAACGGGCTGAATCTGGCGATAGCTTTCGGAGAGGAACCAATAGACGATCTGGGTTATTAGGCCGACCGCGAGGCAGGCCGGAACCACGAGCAGCAGCGCCAGAGCGAGCTGCTTCCACGCGTTTCTTTCGCCGAACCGATACAGGAGCTGATAGATGCCGACGACGGCGACGACGCCGCAGAGCGACGTCGCGGCGCGCGTCCCAATCGTGCTGCAATCTTCGGCCTCGCCGGTCAGGGCGGAGCGGGTGATGCCGATCAGAAAGAACAGCGACCAGACGATCGTGCCCGAGATCAACACATGGCGCCCAAGCAAGGGAGGCTCGCTGCCGTCCGCGATCAGATCGTCATCGAGGTCGAGCTCGCCGGGCGAATGCTCGATGCCCGCCATGCTGCCCATCATCCTTCGCCCGGCCGTTGCGCCCGCCGCATCTGACGTCCCCCGAACTCTAGCAATGCGGCCTTGCGACGGCCTTGCGAATGGTGTCGATCACGACGCCGGGCTGGTCGCGGTGGATATAATGGCCCGCCATCAGGACGGCCTTTTCGGTCGGGCAGGGGCTGAGCGCCGCCACCTCCTTCTGCATTTCGACCACCCTGCGACGGAATTGCAGCGTATCCAGACGCTCCCATTTCGTGCGTCGGAGGAGATAGATGGGAACGTCGGGAAAGGGCGGCAGCCTGGCGAACTTCGTTCCGCCGTCCTCGGCCGCCTTGATCTCGGCCTTGATATTGCCGCCCGCCAGCCCGACCAGGGCTTTGAGGAGATTATAGGTTCCCGGTATTTCGGCTTTCAGCATCTGGATGTGGCCGGGCGGGGTGCCGTCGATCAGGACCAGCGCGCCGACGTCGCGCGGGTAAAGCCGGGCGAAGGTGACGGCGTAGGCGCCCCCCATCGAATGACCGACGAGAGTCCAGGGGCGCGGTGCGCCGTTCTGCTCCAGAACCGCGTGAAGATGGCGGGCGACGCTTTCGGCATCGGGGTTGGCGGGACGCGGCCCACTCTTTCCATAGCCGAGGCGATTATAGGCGAAGGTGCGATTGAAGCGGCTGACCTTGCCCAATATCGGCGCCCAGGTCCGCATGTCGTCGCCGGCCCCGGTTTCGAAGACGACCGTTCCCGTTCCCAGGCCGTCGCCCGCCGTCGCGACATCGGTTTGCGTCGCGCCGATCACGATGGGCTGCGCGTGGATAGGCGATGCGCGCACCAGCAAAAGAGCAACCGCAATGGCGCACGTCATCGGGAACGTCGACCGGGTTCCGCCACGGAATATCGGCAATGCTTCAACCTCTTGAACCGCAGCGCTGTGTCGCTGCCCGGCTGCGCAATCCAGGGCAGAAAGCGCGTCGGTCCGAGGGTAGAGTGTATCTATCAGTAAATCTAACCGATATTCCGGACATAAATAGTGATTATCACTAAAATTATCCAAAACTTTAGTGATAATTTCTGTTTCAAAAACAGATCGATATTTCTTTATAACAAGAAATTAAATGCTATCATATGGTCCATAAGGTAATGAAGACTATCCGGCGTTGTTTTTGATGGAGTGCCGACATGCCCAACAAGCTGCAGGTCGACAGACTGGACCTGAAAATCATGTCTGCACTCCAGCGCGACGGTCGAACGACCAAGGCGGAGTTGTCGAAGACCGTCGGGCTTTCGGCGACTCCCTGCTGCATGCGCATTGCGAAGCTTGAGGCGGCCGGCCTGATCAAGGGCTATCACGCCGACATCGACATGGAGCGCCTGGGCGGCCTCTGCGAATTCCTGGTGACGGTGGGTTTCAAGGAATGGACGCCCGACAGGGCGAAGCAGTTCGAACAATTGGTCGCCGACATTCCCCATATCGTCGAATGCAATGCCGTTTTCGGGTCGATCGACTATGTGATGCGCGTGATGGCGGCGGATGCGCGCCATTATCAGGAGGTCATGGAGCCCCTGCTGGTCATCGAACTCGACTATACGACATATCCCGTTTCGCGGACCGTTCGCGACATTCATGCGGTTGCGACGGCCGGGCTTCTGTCGCCGCCCCTCCGCTAGATTCGGCAGAGGCGTTCGCCCGCCATCGAATCCGTTGTCTGGGGCGAGATTTGAAGGCGAAGTCGCTCTTCGGCTTCGCCAATTCAGACACAATTGCTGCCCGCTCTATTCTAGTTTTCCCTGAACAGGCGGGGTCGGTTTTGGTCCGACGGAGCCGCCGATTATCAGGAGGCAGGGATGCGTGCTGGCGCTCTCGCGATTTGGGGAGCAGGCCTGCTGGCCGTCGTGGCGGCTGGTGCGGTTCAGCCGGTTGCGGCGAAGCCGGCGGCGCAGGCCGAGGCGGGGCTGGCGCCCGATCGACTGGATGCGGTCCGCACCGCGATGGCAAAGGCCGTGGAGCGCGAGCGTGCGCTGCGGGGCGTTCCGTCGCTCGGCTGGGCAATCATCGGGTCGGGCGGCATCTTGCTCTCGGGGGCATCGGGCGTTGCCGACAAGGCGACCGGCGCGTCGGCCGATACCGCCACCGTTTATCGGGCCGCGTCGATCACCAAGCTCTTTACCGACATGCTGGTCATGCAGCTCGTGCAGGAGGGGCGCCTGTCGCTCGATGCGCCGGTGCGTCAATATCTGCCGGACTTCCATCCCGACCGCGGCCCCATCAAGGGGGAGGTCACGTTGCGCCAGCTCATGGCGCATCGGTCCGGCCTTGTCCGCGAAGCGCCGGTCGGCAGCTATTTCGACGACAGTGAGCCTTCTCTTCGGAGGACCGTGGCGAGCCTCAATTTGACCGGGCTGGTCGCTGCCCCAGGTAGCTACACCAAATATTCCAACGCCGGCGTCGCGGTCGTCGGCCGCGTCCTGGAGGAGGTGACGGGGAAGGATTATCGCACGCTCGTGCGTGAGCGCCTGCTTTCGCCGCTCCGGATGACGCGTAGCGGATTCGCGAAATCGGAGGTGGCAAAGCCCGCATACGCGGAGATGGCGTCCTTCGACGGCCAGCGTTTCGAGGCGCCGCTGTTCGACCTCGGCACGGTGTCGGCGGGCGGGCTTTACACCTCGGTCGCCGATCTATCGCAATTCGCGCGCATGCTGCTGAACGGCGGCGCCGTCGATGGCCGGACGATCCTGCCGCGCGATCGTCTCGAGGAAATGTGGGTGCCGCACTATGGCCGGACCACGCCATATACCTTCGGCATCGGCTTCATTCTCGACGAGTTCGAGGGGCACCGCATGGTGCATCATACGGGCGGAATCTATGGCTATACCTCCGCCCTTCGCGTGTTTCCCGACGATGGTTTCGCGGTCGTTGCGCTCAGCGCGCAGGATGATTCCCCTGCCACCAAGCGCCTGAGCAATTATGCGGCAAGCCTGGTTCTCGCGGCGCGGGCCGGGCGTCCGCTTCCCGTGTACGAAGCATCGCAGCGCCTAGGCCGGGCCGAGGCGCTGCGCCTGGCCGGACGTTTCGAAGCCGGAGGCGAGAGCCTGTTCCTTCGCGCGGTGGGCGACCGTCTGCTCCTGGAGGCGCCGCGGGCTGCGGGCGAGGTGCGGCGCGAAGGCACCCGTTATTACATCAACGACGAAAACAGCTTCAACGATGCGCTTTCGATCGATGCCGGCGGGGCTTCGGTCACGTTCGGCGGGACGCTTTTCCGCCGGACATCCGAGGCGAAGGCGCCTCCGCTCCCCGACAGGAATCTGCAGAGCCTCATCGGCGATTATGGCTGGGGTCACAATTATATCCGCGTGTACGAACGCGACGGAAAGCCGTTCGTGCGCATCGAATGGACGTCGTTCGAGGCCATGCGTTTCGTCGGTCGTGACGCGCTCGCCTTTCCCGAGGACGGCATGTATCCGCTCGAGCGGCTGGTGTTCAAACGCGGGCCGGATGGTCGCGCTGTTTCGGTGGACCTGAACGGCATCAGCTTTCCGCGCCGTGCGTTCGGCAAGGAAGCCGATGCGCAGGTACGCGCGCTGATCAACGGCGATCGGGAAGGGTTGCGGCGAAGCGCGCTCGCGGTGCACCCTCCGGCCGAGCAGGGCGAATTTGTGGCGCCGGATCTGGTGCCGCTGGCGCGTGTCGGCGGCGGGTTGCGCTTCGATGTCCGTTACGCATCGAGCAACAATTTCATGGGGTTCCCGGTATATGATGCGGCGTGTCCGTCGTTGCAGCGGCCAGCCGCGGCGGCGCTCGGGCGCGTGGCGAAAGCGCTCAAACCCTATGGCTTCGGGCTGACGATACACGATGCCTACCGCCCTTGGTACGTCACCAAGATGTTCTGGGATGCGACCCCGGACTCGGGCAAGCTTTTCGTCGCCGATCCCGCGCAGGGCTCGCGCCACAATCGCGGCGCGGCGGTCGACCTGACCCTCCACGACCTGGCGTCGGGACGCATCGCAGAGATGCCGGGCGACTATGACGAAATGTCGAGCCGCAGCTTCCCGCAATATGTCGGCGGCACGTCGCGGCAGCGGTGGCGCCGCGACCTGTTGCGCAAGGCGATGGAGGCCGAGGGCTACCAGGTCTTCGAAGCGGAATGGTGGCATTTCGACCTCGATGGCTGGGAGCGGTTTCCGCTTCAGAACAGTCCGATGACGTGCCGCTGACGGCGCGCTGCAAAATCTTCTTTGGAAATGAGGAATTATGATCAACCTGCGTAAGCCATATCTTCTGTTCGTCGGTGATGTCCGCGAGGGGCCGAGCGCCAAGACCGCGTACGGGATCCGCGACTGGGCGCGCGAAGCCTGCCTGGGGCAGATGCGGCTTTCGCCGCATGCCGTCGATCTTGGCCTGCCCGATCTCGACGTGGCGACTGCGGGTGCCAAGGGCTGCGGCTCGCTCGTGATCGGCGTCGCACCGGTGGGCGGACAGATTCCCGCCGACTGGAACAATGCTCTCGTCGAGGCGGCGGCTGCGGGCATCGACATCGTGAGCGGCATGCACATGCCACTGCGCGATATCGCCGGACTTCAGGAGGCGGCGGCGGCTTCGGGCGCGCGCCTTATCGACATTCGCGTTCCGCCCTCCGGTCTTGCGCCGGCGTCGGGGCGGTGGCGTTCGGGCAAGCGGCTGCTGACCGTCGGCACCGATTGCGCGCTCGGCAAGAAATATACGGCGCTCGCGCTGGCGAAGGCGATGCGGGACATGGGCGCAAAGGCCGATTTCCGGCCGACCGGACAGACGGGCATCATCATCGCCGGTTCGGGAATTCCGATGGATGCGGTCATCTCCGACTTCATTTCGGGCGCCGCCGAATGCCTGACGCCCGATGCCGCCGAAGATCATTGGGACGTGATCGAGGGACAGGGCGCGATCCATCATCCGGCCTATGCCGGCGTGACGCTTGGGCTGTTGCACGGGTCGCAGCCCGACATACTCGTGCTGTGCCACGAGCCGGGACGCCGCCATCACTACGCCTTTCCGGACTATCCGCTGCGTTCGATGCGCGAGGTCGCGCGGGCCTGCCTCGAGGCGGCCCGCGTCACCAACCCGATCGTGCGGCTGGGTGCGGTCAGCCTGAACACGTCGAAGCTCAACGACGAGGAATGCCGGGTCGCGCTCGAAGAGGCTGAGGCCGAGCTTGGCGTGCCGGCGTTCGATCCGATGCGCACGTCACTCGACCGGGCGGTCATGGCCATTCTGGGCTGATGGAAACGCCGCGAGGCCTCGGTGCTGTCCGCCGCATCGCGAGAAGGGGAGAATGCATATGCTGGCTCTGATCACGCGTGTCGCGCTGCTGTTCACGCTGTTGCTGGGCACAGGGGCCGCCGACGCGGCGGACTCTCCGTTGCCAAGCGGCGCGCCTGCGGCGTCGCTGACCAAGTCTGACGTCGATACCTGGCTCGACGGCTTTTTGCCCTATGCGATGCGCAAGAGCGATATCGCGGGGGGCGTCGTCGTCGTCGTGAAGGACGGAGCCGTTCTGACCGAGCGTGGCTTCGGCCTGGCCGATGTCGCGAGGAAGCAGGCGGCGGATCCGCAGACGACGCTGTTTCGCCTGGGATCGGTGTCGAAGCTGTTCGTCTGGACGGCGGTGATGCAGCTCGTCGAACAGGGCAAGCTCGACCTCGACAAGGATGTGAACGCCTATCTCGATTTCCGCATTCCGGCGCGCGCGGACGGCCCGATTACGCTGCGGCACCTGATGACGCATACCCCGGGGTTCGAAGAGCAGGGGAAATATGTTCTGCTGGCCAGCGCAAAGGGAATGCCCCGGTACGACCAACTCCTGAAAACCCAGATACCGCGCCGCATCTTCAAGGCAGGCACAACGCCGGCCTATTCGAATTATGGCGCCACGCTGGCGGCCTATATCGTCGAGCGAGCGGCCAAAGAGCCATTTGAAACCTATGTCGAGCGGCATATTTTTCAGCCGCTCGGAATGCGGGCATCGACCTTTCGCCAGCCCGTACCCGCAGCGCTGGCGGGACGGTTGTCGAAGGGCTATTGGCGCGCGGCGACGCCTCCCGGCGCATTCGAGGTGGTGGGAGCGGCGCCCGCCGGATCGGCGTCGATGACGGGCGCCGACATGGCGCGGTTCATGATCGCTCACCTGAATGGCGGCGCTTTCGATGGCCGAAGCATCCTGCGTCCCGAAACGGTGGCGCAGATGCAGGATACCCCCCTGACGCTGATGCCGCGGCTGAACCGCATGGAGCTTGGCTTTACCGAATATGACATCAACGGCCGCGACGTGGTCGGGCACGAGGGGGATACGCAGTTCTTTCACGCCGGCGTCTATCTTTTTCGCAAGGAAAAGGTCGGCCTCTATTTCGCGTTCAACAGCCTCGGCGCCGAAGTCGGGGTTGCGGGATTGCGCAACGCGTTGTTCACGGATTTTGCGGACCGCTATTTCCCCGCACGATCACCTATCCCCCGCGCCTCCAGGATCGAGCCGGGCCACGCCGCCGCGATGGCGGGCAACTGGATGGACTCGCGGCGCTCCGAAAGCAATTTCCTGAAGTTCGGTCAGCTCTTCGGGCAAGTCTCGCTGACCGCGGATTCCGACGGTGCGTTGGTGTCGCCTTTTCCGCCGGGGCCGAGCGGCCTGCCTTTGAAATGGACCGAGGTCGAGCCTTATGTCTGGCTTGCGGACGATGGTCACACGATGCTGGCGGCCAAGCTTGAAAACGGCCATCCGGTGCGCTTCGCCGCGGGTGGGACGGCGCCGTTCAAGGTTTTCGACCGCGTGCCGGCCAGTGAGAATGCGGCGATCCTTGTCCCGTTATTCTTCCTCTCGCTCGCTTTGCTGGCGCTGACCGCGATTGCATGGCCGATCCGCGCGATCGTCCGGAAGCGGACGGGCGCGCCGTGGCTGCTGGATGCTCGTCAGACCCGCGCTTACCGCCTGAGCCGGATTGCCGCATTGGCAATCCTTCTCGCGATGATGCTGTGGATCGGATTGTTCCTGATCATGGTATCCGACGCGACCAACCTGGGCCCCGCGTTCGATGCGCCACTTCATGTCGCGCAAAGCTTCGGCTGCGTCGCCTTCATCGGCGGGCTGCTGGTGCTGATCTGGAACCTGTGGGTGAACTTTCGGCACAAGGCGGGCTGGAAGGCCCGGACCTGGGCGATCCTTCTCGTGCTGTCCGCCTTTGTCGTCCTCTGGGTGGCTGCGGTGCACCAACTTCTCAGTTTTGGAGTGATTTACTGATGACCGGCCTACGCCTCGACGTGCGCGTCGAAAAATTCCGTCTTGCCGCGCCGTTTCGTATCTCGGGCTATGTCTTCGAAGAACAGAATCTCGTTGTCGTCGAAATTGGCGATGGCGAACATGTCGGTCGCGGCGAGGCGTCGGGGGTCTATTATCTGGGCGACGATGCCGATCATATGGTCGCCGAAATCGAGCGCGTTCGAGCAGAAATCGAAGCCGGGATAACGCGGGCAGCGTTGCAGCACATCATGCCTGTCGGCGGCGGGCGCAACGCCGTCGATGCGGCGCTCTGGGACCTCGAGGCAAAACGGTCCGGCATGCATGTTTGGGAACTGCTCAACATGGCGCCGCTCAAGCCGCTGGTGACAACCTTCACGCTCGGGGCGGAAAGCCCGACACAAATGGCCGCGCAGGCGGTGAAGTTCGACCATGCGGTCAAGATCAAGGTCAAGCTGACCGGCGAGCTCGACCTCGATATCGAACGGGTCAGGGCGATCCGCGCGGCGCGGCCCGAGGTGTGGTTGGGCGTCGACGGCAATCAGGGATTCGATGCTGCGGATTTGCCGGAGCTGGTTCAGGAGCTTGTATACAACCGCGTATCGTTGCTCGAGCAGCCCCTCAAGCGCGGCGCCGAGGCCGATCTGGACGGCTTCAAGTCGATCATCCCGATCGCCGCGGATGAAAGCATATTGTCGCTCGCCGAAGTGCCGTCGCTCGTCGGCCGCTTCGATGTCGTGAATATCAAGCTCGACAAATGCGGGGGCCTGACCGAGGCGCTGGCGATCGCCAAGGCTGCGCGCGATCTCGGTCTGGGCGTGATGGTCGGCAATATGGTCGGCACCAGCCTGGGCATGGCCCCCGCCTTTCTGCTCGGCCAGCTTTGCGACCTGGTGGACCTGGATGGGCCGATCTTCCTTGCCGAGGACCGCGAGCCCGGCCTGGTGTACGCCGAAGGAAAGGTCTGGTGTCCGGAGGCGGTGTGGGGCGCCCCCGCCGCAATGGCCGCGGCATGACCCCCAAAGCCAGCGCCCACGGCGTACGGGCGGCGAAGACGGAACGTGGGCGGCGAAGATGGGGTGCGGCTTCCCGGGGTAGCCGAATGGGCTGGCGGTTAGCGGCATGACCGCCATAGCGAGCGCCGACGGCGGGCAGGCGGCGAAGACCGGGCGCAATTTCCTGGGACAGCCGGTGGGGCTGGCGGTGATCTGCCTGACCGAGATGTGGGAGCAATTCTCCTACTACGGGATGAGGGCGTTGCTCATCTATTATATGACGAAGCAGCTCCTGCTGGGCGAAGAGCAGGCGTCGAGCATCTATGGCTTCTATACCGCCTTTGCCTATTTCACCCCGATCGTGGGCGGAATAGCCGCGGACCGCTGGCTGGGACGCCGGCGGGCGGTGATCATCGGCGGCAGCATCATGGCCGCCGGCCATTTCATGATGGCAAGCGAGCTGCTCTTCCTGCCCGCCCTCGCGACCATTGCCCTTGGCAACGGGCTGTTCCTCCCGAGCCTGCCGAGCCAGGTCAACGATCTCTACGAGGCGGATGATCCCCGCCGCTCATCGGCGTTCGGCGTCTTTTATGTCGGGATCAACGTGGGCGGCTTCCTCGCGCCGCTGATATGCGGCTCGCTCGGCGAGCTCTACGGATGGCATTGGGGGTTCGGCGCCGCGGGTGTCGGCATGTGCCTCGGCCTGCTCTTCTATACGCTCGGCGCACGCCATCTGCCGCCTGACCGCCGCAACAGGGCCGTCGAGAGCGAACCCGATGGAGATCGGGGACGCGCGAGATCCCGATTGCTCGCGCTGGCCATCGTGATCCTGGCGATCACCATTCTTCGAAGCGCCTACGAGCAGGTCGGGAACACGGTGGCGCTCTGGATCGACACGGGCGTCGACCGCACGGCCGGGTCATTCAGCATCCCCATGACATGGTTCCAGTCGCTCAATCCGCTGCTGGTTTTCGTGCTGACGCCGCTGTTGCTGCGCCGCTGGCGGCGGATCGAGACCGATGGGAAGATGGAGATGACGGCCGTGCGCATGGCGTGGGGCGCCGCGATCATCGGGCTTTCCTATTCCCTCCTGGCAGCCGTCACATGGGTTGTCGGGGGAGAGGCGCACTGGTTGTGGCTTTTGCTGTTCTTCCTGGTGCTGACCCTGGGTGAGCTTTTCGTGTTGCCGACCGGCCTTGGGCTTTTTGCAAGGCTCGCGCCGCCGCGGCTTGGCGCGACGACGGTGGCCACCTGGTTCCTGGCGACCTTCGCGGGCAGCCTCGCCGCGGGGCAAGTGGGACGGCTCTGGTCGAGGCTCGATCAGCCGGCCCTGTTCTTCGCGCTGCTGGCGCTTCTGGCATTCGTCGCCGGCCTCGTCCTGCTCGCGTCGGCGCGGCTGGTGGCGCGGGCCGAGGCCGCGCCTACAGGCCCGGTCGTCAGGCCGCAGGATCATTGGTCGAATAGAGAATGACATGTCGAGGGAGACGTTGATGTCGAAAGGGAATGCGACAACGCGGTGGGGCAGGCATCTGACGTGCCTGCTGACTGGCGCCGCTCTGGCGCTGGTGCCGGCAGCCGGACCTGTTGGTGCGAGGGAGGCGGTCGCGCGTGCGACGGGTGCACGTACGACAGGTGCGCGCGCGGCGGATGCGCGCAAGATCGGCGCCGAGATGCGCGCAAGGAAAGCGAGCGCACCGGCGGCCGGCGCGCAGGAATATGACATCGTCATCCGTGGCGGCCGCGTACTCGATGGCGCCGGAAACCCCTGGGTAAGCGCGGACGTTGCAATCCGTGATGGCCGGATCGCGCGGATCGGCCAGGTGACCGGCAAGGGAAAGCGCGAGATCGACGCGCGCGGCAAATATGTCTCGCCGGGCTTCATCGACATGATGGATCAGTCGGGCGAGGTGCTGCTGCGCAGTGGCGCCGCGGAAAACAAGCTGCGGATGGGTGTGACGACGCTGATCGGGGGCGAGGGCGGCACGCCCGTGAAGGCCTCCGAAATCTCGGGCTATTTCGCCAAGCTTCAGAAACAGGGCATCGCAGTAAATTTCGGCACCTATTACAACGCGGCGCAGGCGCGCGTCGAAGTGATGGGCGACGCCGCCGGCACTCCGAGTGACGCGCAGCTCGACAAGATGCGCGGCGTGGTCGCGACGGCGATGAATTCGGGTGTCTTCGGTATCACGAGCGCGCTGATCTATGCGCCCGATTCCTTTCAGTCGACGAGTGACCTCATCACGCTTGCGAAGGTCGCGGCGCAGTGCGACGGATTTTATGCCACGCACATGCGCGACGAAAGCGCGAAGCTGCTGTCCGGCATCGACGAGGCGATCCGCATCGGCGAGGAGAGTGGCGCAAAGGTCGAGATCTTCCATCTGAAGGCCGCGTACGCGCCGGGTTGGGGAGCGCTGATGTCCAGCGCGCTCAAGAAGATCGGCGACGCGCGATCGCGCGGCGTCGATGTCGCGGCCGACATCTATCCCTACACGGCCTCCGGAACCGGGCTGGAGGTGACGGTGCCGGCCCATGTCTTCGAGAAGGGAACCGATGCTGCGATCGCGACGATGAGCGATCCTGCGCAACGCGCCGCCCTGAAGCAGGAAGTGGCAGCCGGATCGCAGCCGGGCTGGTCGAATATGGTCGAAGCCGCGGGCGGCTGGCAGAATGTCGTGCTCGCCAACGCGTATAACAGCGGGAACGCGCGCTTTCAGGGCAAGAATTTCGTCGAGATCGGCAAGATACTGGGCAAGGATCCCGCCGACGCTGCGTGGGACATCATGCTGGAGGCGCTGCCCGAGCGCGCGGTCGCGCTCTATTTCATGATGCAGGAAAAGGATGTCGAGGAGGCGATCCGGCAGCCCTGGGTCAGCATCGGTTCCGATGCCGCGTCGACCGAAAAGCTGGGCGGACTCGACGGCATCGGCCTTCCGCATCCGCGCTCCTATGGCAGTTTTGCACGCGTTCTAGCCCATTATGCGCGAGAGCGGGGCGTGTTGTCGCTAGAGGATGCGGTGCGCAAGATGACCTCCTGGCCGGCGCAGCGCATGGGTCTGACCGACCGGGGCGTGCTGCGCGAAGGGCTTCGCGCGGATGTTACCGTCTTTGATTTCGACCGCATCGCCGACAAGGCGACCTGGCAAAACCCGACGGAAGCGGCCGTGGGTGTCGACCAGGTTATCGTCAATGGCGTGCTGACGCTCGACGGCGGTCATCATACAGGCGCCCGATCGGGGATGGTTCTTCGCCATGCGTGCAACGCCAAAATCTGATCGGTCCCACCTGTTGGCGGCCCCGCGTTCGCCGCAGTCGGATAGCGAAGCCCGCTTCCGCTCGCTCCTGGACAAGGGCGGGGCGGGCCGATGACGGGCAAGCAACTGGTTCTCGACCGGATCGACATGCAGATACTGGTCGCGTTGAAAGCCGATGGCCGGATGAGCAAGGTCGATCTTGCAAAGCTGGTGGGCCTGTCGCCGACGCCGTGCTGCATGCGCGTCGATAAGCTGGAGGCGGCAGGCTATATCAAGGGGTATCACGCCGATATCGACGTGGAGGGGCTGGGCGACCTCAGCCAATATATCGTCACGGTCAGCATCAAGGATTATACGCCCGACAAGGCGCGGCAATTCGAAGAGCTGGTGAAGAATTCAAGGTATATTGCCGAATGCGAAGCGGTCTTCGGGTCGATCGACTATATCATGCGGATCTACGCCCAGAGCGTCCGGCATTACCAGGAGATCGTCGAACCGTTTCTGGTCATGGAGATCGACTACACCACCTATCCGGTGTCGAGAAATGTGCACGCGCGTGAGCAGATGAACCTGTTCGGCATATTGTCGGGTGGGTCCGCATCGAAAATCGGGTCGGCGTAGCCATATCCGCTGGATCGGGCGCCTGATTCGGCGGCAAAGGCTGGCGCACGCACGCTATAGCCCGGCGGCACAGTGCAGCGCAGCGATGAGGGTCGCCGTCTGACGGCTCCGACGAAACGGCCCGCCTCCTCATTGCCACCCTGCGATATGCCGAGGATCGGAACAGCTATGGCAAGCGTCGCGGACCTGCCCATGACCTATATCAGCACGCGCGGTGGCGCCGCGCCGGTGGGTTTCGAGGAAGTCCTGCTTTCGGGGCTTGCCCCCGACGGCGGGCTGTATCTTCCGGCCGCCTGGCCGGTTCTGACGCGTGAGGATATCGAGGGCCTTGCCGGGCTCGGCTATGTCGAAACGGCAGTGCGGATCATGCGGCCATTCGTCGGCGACGCGCTGTCCGAGGACGATCTCGGGTGGCTTTGCGCCTCTGCCTACGGCAATTTCGCGCATGATGCGGTGGCGCCGCTGGTGCAACTCGACGAGCGCCATTGGATGCTCGAGCTTTTCCATGGGCCGACGCTCGCCTTCAAGGACGTCGCGCTGCAGATGCTCGGCCTTCTCTTCGCGCGCTTTTTGTCGCGGCGCGACCGGCGCATCACCATCGTCGGAGCGACATCGGGGGACACCGGATCGGCGGCGATCGAGGCGCTGGCCGGAAACAGCCGGATCGACCTGTTCATGCTGCACCCGCTGGGGCGCGTATCCGACGTTCAGCGCCGGCAGATGACCACCGTTCGCGCGCCCAATATCCATAATATCGCGATCGAGGGCAGCTTCGACGATGCGCAGGCGCTTGTGAAGGCCATGTTCGCCGATCGCGACTTTGCCCGGCGGCACGCGCTTTCCGCGGTCAATTCGATCAACTGGGCGCGCATCATGGCGCAGGTCGTCTATTATTTCTATGCCGCCGTCCGGCTGGGAGCGCCGCGACGTAAGCTTGCCTTTTCGGTCCCCACCGGCAATTTCGGCGACGTGTTCGCGGGCTATGTCGCCGCGCGTATGGGGTTGCCCGTCGAACGGCTGATCGTCGCGACCAATGTGAACGATATCCTGCATCGCGCTCTGTCGGACGGCGACTATTCGGCGGGGCCGGTGATCGCGACCGCCACGCCGTCGATGGACATACAGGTCAGTTCGAATTTCGAACGGTTGCTCTTCGATCTTCACGGCCGCGACGGTGACGCGCTGGCGGCGTCGATGCGTGAATTCGACACGACGCGCAGGTTGCATCTCGACGCGGCGCAGCGCGCCGAGGCGGCAAGACTGTTCTCGAGCGAGCGGATCGACGGCGACGCCATGGCGCGGACGATGCGGTGGGCGCTTGGGCAAGGGAATATGCTGATCGACCCGCACAGCGCGATCGGACTCGCCGCCGCACGGCGCACCACCTCGATCGCGCCCGAAACCCCGATCGTGACGCTGGCGACGGCGCATCCCGCCAAATTTCCGGATACGGTCGAGCGCATCACGGGCGTCCGACCTACGCTGCCCGCTCGCGTCGGCGCGCTGTTCGAGCGCGGGGAATATTTCGACGTGCTGCCGGCATCGTTCGCCGATGTGACCAGCTATATCGCGTCGCGCGCGTCGCCGGTCTGACCGGAGGGGCGCCGCCAAGCGACGAGCGATGGGAGCCGGCCGGGTCGCGTTGACGGATATCGAGCGGCGATTAAGACGGTCTTCGTGCTGCGACTGTTCCTCATCTTGTTGCCCGCCGCTTTGGTGGCCGGCTGCTCCGACGGCTGCTCGAATAGCGTGATCGACGAGAGCATCGACCCATCGGGCAAGGTCAAGGCGGTGATGTTTCAGCGGGATTGCGGCGCGAGTACCGGATTTTCCACGCAGATCAGCGTGATCGGAAGCGATCGCCAGCCGACCGGCGCTGGAAATGTCTTCATTGCCGACGACGATCACGGTGCTGCCGCAGCAGGCGAATGGGGCGGTCCTTGGGCGGAAATGACATGGGCAGGGCCCGACCACCTCCATATTCGTTATGCCACGAAGTCCCGAATATTCGAGCGACAGGGCAAAGTGTCCGGAATCCGGATTACCTATGAGACGGTTCTTCGTCAGACCCTGTGAAGCGGGAGAGGACAAGGAGAGACGGCTCGGCGGCGGGGTTGTCAGTTCGTCAGTTCGATCGTTCGCCCGATGCCGATCGCGTCGAGGAATGCCGGGTCGTGGCTGACCACCAGAAGCGCGCCGTCATAGGCGGCGAGGCCGGTTTCGATTGCGGTCAGCGAGTCGATGTCGAGGTGGTTCCCGGGCTCGTCGAGGATCAGCAGGGCCGGGGGCTGCGGCGCGCCGAGGATGCAGGCGAGGCCGGCGCGAAGGGTCTGCCCGCCGCTGAGCGTGCCGACGATGCGATCGGCGGCGTCGGCGCGAAAGCGGAAACGGGCGAGCGCGGCGCGGCACTGGTTGTTCGTCGTTCCCGGATTGAGCGCGAGAAAATTATCGGCGATCGACAGCGCGGGATCGAGCATCGAGACGCGCTGGTCGAACAGCGCGAAGGGCACGGGCGTGCGGACATGACCCGACCACGGGGCGAGCGTCCCCGCGACCAGGGCGAGCAGGGTCGATTTCCCGGAGCCATTGGGGCCGGTGATCGCGATCCGGTCCGGTCCGGTCACCGTCAGCGAAAAATCGGCGATCACCGGATGACCCGGCACATAGCCCGCGGTGACATGGTCGAGTTCGAGCACGGTGCGCGAGGATGAAAGGCCGGTCGAGGGTAGGCCGGCCGACAGCGGATCGACGATTTCGATCTTGCCGCGCGCAGCCTCCAGAGCGGCTTCGGCGCCTTCGCGTTGACGATCGGCGAGGCGGCTGTCGGCGGCGCGCGTCTCTTCCGCGTTGCGCTTCATCGCGCCGAGCAGGATGCGGGGCAGGTCGCCGCGTCCGGCCTTGCGCCGACCGCCGGCGTCGCGCCGATCCTGCTTTTCGGTCGCCGCCTGTGCATGCCGCTGGACCATGTCCAGACGCTTTTCGGCGCCCGCCAGCTCGGCCTCGGCCGCCGCGAGCTCGACGTCCTTGCGCGCGCGATAGGCGGACCATCCGCCGCCGTAGCGGTTTGCGCGATCAGGGGTCATCTCCACGATCGCGTCCATTTCCTCGAGGAGTTCACGGTCGTGGCTGACGATGATCGCGCCGCCGCGCCAGCCGCGCAGCAGCTCGCGGACGGCCGTGCGGCCCTCGCGGTCGAGGTTGTTCGTGGGCTCGTCGAGCAGCAGGAAGTCGGGCGCGGCGAACATCGCGCCGTGGCCGCCCGAAAGATGCAGAAGCGGCGTGTCGGCGGACAGCGACAGGCCGACGCCGGCCAGTGCCTCTTCGATACGCGCCTCGATCGTCCAGTCGGCCTCGCCGATTTCCTCGACGCTGGCCGTACCCGCCTCTGCCTTGCGGAGCAGCGCGAGGGCGTGGCGCGCGCCGAACAGGTCGGCGATCCGTTCGCGCGGGTCGACCTGAACCGTCTGGCGGAGCAGCGCGATGCTGCCGTCGATGGCGAGGGTGCCGGTGGTGGGGGTCAGCTCGCCGGTCAGCAGACGCAGCAGCGTCGACTTGCCGACGCCGTTGCGCCCGACGATGCCGGTGCGTTCGCGGGCGAACTGGAGGTCGAGTCCCGACAGGACGGCGCGGCCGTCGGGCGTGGACCAGCTAAGCTTGGAGAGGGTGATCGAGGGCATGGATATGGCTTTCCTGAAGGCAAGGCTTGGGGCGATGCGGTCAGATGCGATCCATGATCCTGTCAGCTCCTGAAAAAACGGTGTGGCAACCTATAACCGACGACGGGGCGTCGGCGCAAGGCGCAGCCTTACAGTTCGACCGTGATGCGAACCTTGTCGGCGGTGGTGCCCATCGCGCGGGCGATCTGTTCGCGGCTGCGATCGATCAGTTCGCGGATGTCCTCGGGCTCGGGCTCGTCGAGCAGTTCGGACAGCGAGACGCCGAGCAGTTCGGCGAGCGCGTCGAGGCGGGCGTTCTTGGGCCGCGTGCGTCCCTTTTCCCAACCCGAGATCGACGGCGCGCTGACGCCGAGGTGGAGCGCGATGTCGCTCTGGCTGAGTCCCTTGCGGACGCGCATGCGCTGCAACCGCGCGCCGAAATGGTCGGACGAAAGCTCGGCGGCGCCAAGGTCGAAATGCGGACCGACCGCGCTCTGAAGCTGCGCCGCGCTGAGCGTTGCCGGCGAAATCGGCACGTCGAACTGGCAACCGAACAGCAGGCCGCTGGTCCAGACGACACGCGCGCCGATCAGGCCGGCGTGCGGCAGATCGAGCTGGATGCGGTCGCCGTCCGCGATCGCGACGCTGCTTTCGATCAGCACGCCGCTTTCGGAAATATTGTAGATTTGCAGGTTCGCATGCTCGCCAAGGGCGGTCCTGCCCTGCACGAACAGGGGGAGATTGCGGCGCTGGGCGCGGCGTTTGCCCTGAGGGGCGCTATCGGTAAATGCGGGATTGGCCATGGTAGCCATATGTCGGCGATACTCGGTTAAAAATCTGTTAGCGGGAGGGGTGAAGAAAAGCATATCGGGATGCGCGAACGCATGCGCCAGAGGGACGCGCGCCGGTTCGGTCCGGACGCCCCGGACGGCGGCGGTCAAAGCCAGCCGATACTCTTGAACCGCCAGTAGAGCAGGCTGCATATGCCGCCCATCAGCCCGACGGCGAAGGGATAGCCGAAAGTCCAGCTAAGTTCAGGCATATGTTCGAAATTCATGCCGTAGATGCCGGCGATCGCGGTGGGCACGGCGAGGATCGCGGCCCAGGCGGCAAGCTGGCGGGTGATAACGCCCTGGCGCTGTTGTTCGAGCAGCGAATTCGTATCCACGACCGACGCGGCGATCTCTCGCAAGCCCTGGAGGCGGAATTCGGCGCGCTGCACATGGTCCCATATGTCGCGGAAATAGGGGCGCACGGCGTCGTCGATCCACGGCAGGTCGTCGGCGCCGACGAGGCGGTTCGCGACATCCTTCATCAGCCCGACGATGCGCTGGAACCGGATGATCTCGTGCCGCTGACCGTAGAGGTGGCGAATCTCCTCCGCATCGAGCGGGGTGTCCATCACGCTTTCCTCGACCAGGAGCAGCCGATCCTCGATCCCGTCGATCACCGGGAAATAGCCATCGACGATAAAATCGAGGATCGCATAGAGGACATAGTCGGGGCCGTGCGCGAGCTTTGCCGGCAGCGTTTCGAGCCGGGCGCGCACCTCGGTATGCGCGCGCGCCGAGCCGTGGCGGACGGTGACCGCGAAATGGCGGCCGAGAAAGATCGCGGTCTCGCCCGACTGGATCGTGTCGCCGTCGAGATTGCCGGTCGAGGCGATGACGAAAAGCTGGTCGCCGTAAACCTCGACCTTCGGCAGTTGCCGGGCCTTCAGCGCATCCTCGACCGCGAGCGGGTGGAGACCAAAGCGCCGCGCGATCCCGCCAAGCTCTTCGGGGGTGGGTTCGAACAGCCCGAGCCAGAAGAAGTCGCTGTCCTCGCAATCCTCCGGGATGACGTCGTTGGGGCCGAGATCGCGGACGAGTTTGCCGTGGTGGTAATGGCGGGCGGCGACGATCGGCATCGTTTGACTATCCTTGGTATCGAGCCTGGTATTGGGCCGCTCTTTTGCCGCGAACCGGCGAACCTGCCAATCTGGAAATCGGGCATTGCCGGCCCGATGTGTATTATTCGAATAAAACCCCTTGCCAAGCATGCGCTACAAATGTAGCACGCTACAAATGTAGCGCATGAGGTGATTCGGAATGCTGTCGAGCCTGCCCCCCCGAGAACGCGAAATCGTCGACGTCCTGTACGAGCGCGGGGCGTCCACGGTGACCGAAATCGGCGATGCCCTGTCCGACGAATTGTCGGGATCGGCGATCCGCGCGATGTTGAAGCGGCTGGAAGCCAAGGGCTTCGTGGCGCGCGAGCAGTCGGACCGCGGTTTCGTCTATGCGCCCAGCGTGTCGGACAAGGCGGCGCGCAAGTCGGCGCTGTCGCAGGTCGTGCGCGTCTTTTTCAACGGATCGGCGACGAGCGCCGCAGCGGCGCTGCTTGGCATGCAGGATGCGATGAGCAGCGACGAACTCGACGAGCTTGAAAAAATGATCGCGAAAGCCCGCGACGGGAGGATGCAATGATGACGACCGCCATGCTGCTGGGCATTGCCTGGAAATCCCTGGTCATCGCCGGGCTGACGCTCGCGCTGCTGCGCCTTGCGCGCTCGCGCTCGGCGGGTGAGCGATCGATGATCGCGCATGCGGGGCTTGCCGCGCTGCTGGCGCTGCCCGCCGCGATCCTGTTCCTGCCGCAATGGGCACCGCTGCCCGCGCACTGGTTCGCAGAGCAGGCGCCGGCCGTTACAATGTCCGCAGGTTCAATCTCTACAGGGGTGCCGGTCGCCGATCCGGGCGCCGTCGCGG
>JAFKLT010000096.1 GCA_017309275.1 Sphingomonadales bacterium
GGTCCGCTATCGCGCACGTCCGCTTTTGGGCAGCATCTCGCTATCCTAGCATCAGCGCAAAACTGCTTTCCCCATAGCTCAGCCCATGATCACCGCGGTTCGGGCACCGAAGACTTTCTGACGCCTGACGGCGTCCGAAACTCTCAACGCTTGCCGTCGGTCTGCTTCTGGCACAATATTCGCTAAAGCGGACAGGCAAAGAGGCGGAGCCTCTTGAAGCGCCTGCTGGCTCGTCAATACGGGATAGGCCTTCTATCCCAGCCGTAGAACCCGCCGCTATCCGTTGACGATAGCTGATCGATGACGCCTAGAATGTGCATCGCGCTATTATTCGCACTAAAGAGCGATGATTCAGCTACTCGCGCCTGAAACGGCTCCGAGAGCGGCGTGTCGACTGTTCCGGGGTGCAGTGCCGCGACTATCGCTTCCGGATTGCTGCGGCCGAGCTCTATCGCGAAGCATCGCACCAGAGCATTGAGCGCCGCCTTGGAAGCGCGGTAGCTGTGCCATCCGCCAAGTCTGTTATCCGCAATCGAACCAACGCGAGCAGAAAGAAATATGGCGACGGCCCGGTGTCTTCGGCCGAGCAGTGGAAGAAAATGCTTTGCGGCGAGCGCGGGCCCGATGCTGTTGACCGCGAATACTTCGGCCATAACCGATGCATCGAGCTGCCGAAGGCTCTTTTCAGGACGGATCTCAGCCCCGCGATGCAGCAGCCCCGTCGCCACGATCAACAAGTCGAGCGCGCCATCCTGGGCAATTTGGCGACCTGCCTCGGCAAGCGTGCCGTCGTCCAATATGTCGATCGTCAGCGTTGTCACATCGGGATGACGCGAAGCATCGGGCCGCCTGGTCCCGGCATAGATGCGGTCAAATCGGCCCGATGCGACAAGTTGCTCGACAAGCGCGGCGCCGATACCGCCGCCACTTCCGATCACCAAGGCGCGCTTGCCGTTCAAATGCCTGCTCCTCACGGCCACAAAGCCGGTCCGGCTGCCTGAAGCTTAAACGGCGGCGGCGCGATATCCCATATGCCTCAAAGGGAAGCTGGAGCGGTGCCTAGAAGCCGGCCTCGACCGCGAGCCGGATCGCATCGGCCGTGGTCTCGACGCCGAGCGCGCGCAGCAGCGCAGCGCGGTGCATCTTGATCGTCCGCTCCGACAGCGACAGCGTGAAGGCAATCTGCTTGTTGAGCTGTCCGCTCGCCATCAGCTTCAACACCTCGCGCTGCCTCGGCGAGAGCGCCTCAATATGGGCGCGCGCTCGCGTGCTCCGTCCTCCAACCGCCTCGCCGGTCTCGTCGACCTCGATTTGCGAGCCGAGAAAATATTCGAGAGTGCCGCCGGGGCCAAAGATTGGCGCGACCAGCACGGCATTGCGGAAGGGCGTTCCGTCTTTCCGGTAGTTGAGGATCTCGACGAGCGCCGGCCTCTGCTCCCGGATGGCGGCGCGCAAGGTCTCGGTCAGTTCGGGCTCGGTGCCCTGCCCGGCGAGAAAGCGGCAATTGCGTCCAAGAATTTCGTCCGACCCATAGCCGGTGAGCGCCGAGAAGGCAGCGTTGCACTCGACGATCGGATTGTCAGGCAGACGCGGGTCGCTGATCACCGCGGCGATCGGGCTGGCCGCGATCATTGTCTTCAATGACATAGTATCTGCCTGCTCTCCCCTGGGTGCCCCAAGGGACATGTTGCGACACTTCCCCTCGCTCATGCAAGCCTGCGTCGATGACAATTGCGACGAACCGGAAAAATTACGTATGACGCCCAGCAGATTGACGGCACAGTCATGCCTACGGGCGGGCGTAGGACATTGTGCGAGCCCCCTTGGTGACCGCGAGGCCATGGTCTGATGCGGGTCGCGATCATCGGAGCCGGCATTGCGGGGCTCGCCTGTGCACGGCGGCTGCACGACGCCGGGATTGAGGCGACACTCTTTGACAAATCCCGCGGCCTCGGCGGCCGCCTCGCGACCCGCCGCGCGGATACGGGCACTCCGGGGGTCGCATTCGATCATGGCGCCACGCATTTCACGGCGCGCTCGGAAGGCTTTACCAGGCTGCTCGCTGCTTGGGAGAAGGCAGGCCTCGCGGCGCGTTGGCCGGCCGCGGGCGCGGACAGCTGGGTCGGCACGCCGACAATGACCGCGCCGCTGAAATCGCTCGCGAGCGATCTCGATGTCCGCCTGTCGCGACCGGTCACGGCCCTGACCAAATCGCGTGCCGGCTGGACGCTACACAGCGAGGCAAAACGGCTCGGCAAATATGATGCGGCAGTAATCGCCATTCCGGCCGAACAGGCGGCTCCGCTTTTGTCGCTGCATGATTTCGAGATGGCGCGCGCCGCAATGGCGGCGCGCTATAACCCATGCTGGACCGCGATGTTCGCCTTTGAGGAGCGGATCGAGGAGCTCCCCGATTTCCTCCGCGGCTCGGGTGCCATCGTGACCGCCGCGCGCGACAGCGCGAAGCCCGGCCGCGCGCCGGGCGAGCGGTGGGTCGTGCAAGCCGACTGGACCTGGTCGCAGACGCACCTCGCCTCCGACAGCGCGAGCGTGGCGCCAGCGCTTCTCGCCGGGCTGGGAAAGGTCGCGGGCCGCGACCTGCCCGCCCCGAGCCATATCGCCGCCCATCGCTGGCTATTCTCGCAGCCCTCGGGACAGGATCTGAAGCTGCTCTGGAACCCTGCCATAGGCCTCGGCGCTTGCGGAGACTGGCTCTATCACGGCTTTGCCGAATATGCGTGGCTGTCGGGCCATGTACTCGGCGCGGCGATTGCGGCAGAGGCGCCGCGATGACGCGCGCGATCGTGATCGGAGCCGGCATCGGCGGCCTTGCGCTGGCCATCCGTCTCCAGTCGGCGGGCCTCGATACGCTGCTCGTCGAAGCGCGCGACCGGCCGGGCGGCCGCGCCTATGTCTTTGAGAAGGATGGTTTCACCTTCGATGCCGGGCCGACGGTGATCACCGACCCGGCCTGCCTCGCCGAGCTCTGGGAGCTCAGCGGCCAGCGGCTCGAGCGCGATGTCGACCTCGTCCCGGTGTCGCCCTTTTACCGGCTGAGCTGGCCCGACGGATCGACCTTCGATTATGGCAATGACAAGGAGGCGCTCGCCCGTCAGATCGCCGCGCTCGATCCCGCCGACGTGGCGGGATATGAGCGCTTTCTCAGCTATTCCGCGTCGGTTTACGAGGAAGGCTATGTGAAGCTCGGCGCCGTGCCCTTCCTCGATTTCCGCTCGATGCTGAAGGCGGCGCCCGCTCTTTTGCGGCACCGTGCCTGGCGCTCGGTCTATAAAACCGTCGCGAGCTATGTTCGGAGCGAGAAGCTGCGCGAGGCGCTCTCCTTCCATACCCTGCTCGTCGGAGGCAACCCGATGGCGACGAGCAGCATCTATGCGCTCATCCACAAGCTCGAGCAGGATGGCGGCATCTGGTATGCGCGCGGCGGCACCAACCGGCTAGTCGCCGGCATGGCCGCGCTGTTCGCGCGTCTCGGCGGTACGCTGAGGCTCGGCGATCCGGTTGCCCGCATCGAAACCGAGGGCGACCGGGTGACGGGCATCGTAACGCGGAGCGGGTTTACCGCACGCGCCGATCTTGTCGCCTCGAACGCCGATCTCATGCACAGCTACCGCGACCTGCTCGCGCATCCGCGCGGCAAGCGCGAGGCGAAGCGCCTTGCGCGCAAGAGCTGGTCGCCGAGCCTCTTCGTCCTCCATCTGGGGGTTCGCGGCGCCTTTCCCGAGATACCCCACCATATGATATTGTTCGGTCCACGCTACCGCGGGCTTCTCGACGACATCTACCGGAACGGGACGCTCGCCGAGGATTTCTCGCTTTACCTTCATCACCCGAGCGCAAGCGATCCGGGCGTTGCCCCCGCGGGTCACAGCAGCTTCTACGCGCTCGCTCCGGTTCCCCATCGCGGCCACGCCCCGCTCGACTGGGAGGTCGAAGGGCCGAAATTGGCGAAGCGCATCATCGCCGAGATCGAACGGCGCTTGATTCCTGACCTTGGCGAGCGGATCGTCACGCAAATCCAATATGCGCCGCCGAACTTCGAGCGGGATCTCGCCGCGCATCTCGGGAGCGCCTTCAGCCTGACGCCAACACTGCTGCAGAGCGCCTATTTTCGTGGGCACAACCGCGACGCGCGCATCGAGAATTTCTATTTTACCGGCGCGGGCACGCATCCCGGCGCTGGTATTCCGGGGGTCGTCGCGAGCGCGAAGGCGACGGCGAGCCTCATTCTCGGCGACTTCGGCATCAGAACTGCGGCAGCCCGCGATCCGGGCGCTCGCGACCGGATAGTCTCCGGGCCCAATGAAGCGGCAGGAGATGCCTCGTCCAGCTGATCGCACGGACGTTCCGATTCTGCCGGCGGCCAGCGCCTTGCGACCCACGCCTGGCCGCGGCGGGGGGCGGTGATTGCTAAACGCCGGGCGGTGCGACGCCACGTCGCACCGCCCAATCCCCGCATATACACGCCCGCCAATGCGGTTCTGCATGGCTTGAACTTCCCGAAAGGTCATCTTTTGCGGAGGTCGGAGCCTGCCAGATGAGGAACCCCGCGCTCGCCCGCACCATAGCCCACCAAAAAGGTAAACGCCGCCATGCCGCCCGCCATCTTGTGGCTCCGTCAGGACCTCCGCACCACCGACCATCCGGCGCTTCTCGCGGCGATCGCCGAAGGTCCGGTCATTCCGCTCTACATATTGGACGACGAGAGCCCCGAAACGCGCGCGATCGGCGGCGCGCAGCGCTGGTGGCTCCATCACAGCCTCGCCGCGCTCGATGCGAGCCTTCGCAAACGCGGCAGCCGGCTCGTCCTGCGCCGCGGCCCTGCCGCCGAAATAGTCGAACGCGTCGCGGCGGATGCCGGGAGCACAAGGGTTCACGCGACCCGCTGCTACGAGCCCTGGTGGCGGCGCTACGAAAACGCGCTGGACGCCAGGCTTGCGCTGCGGCTCCATGACGGCAATTATCTTGCGCCGCCCGAGAGTATCATCAATGCGCAAGGCGCGCGCTACCGCGTCTTCACGCCATGGTATCGCGCGCTCCTGGGACGCATGCCGCCCGCCCTTCCCTATGCCGCGCCCAACCATATTCCGGCTCCCGACGTCTGGCCGACGTCGGACAATCTCGCCGATTGGGGTCTGACCCCGACCAGCCCCGACTGGGCCTCGGGATTTGACGACTGGCACCCGGGCGAGAAAGGTGCCTGGCGCGCGCTGCGCGACTGGCTGCCGCTTGCCGGCGACTACAAGGCCCGCCGCGACTTTCCTTCGCTCCCCGCGACATCGCGGCTGTCGCCGCATCTTCATTTCGGCGAGATCAGCCCCCGGTCGATCTGGCATGCGCTCGGCGAGCGCGACGATGCGGGCGCCGAGACCTTTCGGTCGGAGCTTGGCTGGCGCGAACATGGCATCAATCTTGTCGACCAGATGCCCGATTATGGCGATCGGAACGGGCGCCCCACCTTCGATGATTTCGGCTGGCGGAGCGGCCCCGAAGCCGACCGGGACTTCACCGCCTGGACCCGGGGAAGGACCGGCTACCCGGTGGTCGACGCGGGCATGCGCGAGCTCTGGCACACGGGCTGGATGCACAACCGCGTTCGGATGGTCGCCGCCTCCTTCCTCGTCAAACATCTGCTGATCGACTGGCGCCGCGGTGAGCGCTGGTTCTGGGATACGCTGCTCGACGCCGATCTCGGGTCGAATGCAATGAACTGGCAATATGTCGCGGGCACCGGCGTCGACGCGCCGGTCTTCTCGCGCATCATGTCGCCGCTGCTCCAGAGCGAGCGGTTCGCGATGGGCGATTATGTACGCACTTATGTTCCGGAGCTTTCGCATCTGTCGGACGCCGAGATCACCGCCGCCCATGGTCAGGATGCGCGGGTGCCCGCCTATCCCGCGCCGCTGATCGGTCATGAGGCGGCGCGGGCGCGCGCCCTGACTGCCTGGGAAGCGCTGCGCAGCTAGCGAACGAGGACCACCAAGCTAGTCGAAGGCGGCGCTTGCCACGCCGTGGCTGTTGTAAACAGGGCCTTCGCGCGACACCCCGAATTTGCGGCTCGACGAGGCGCGCACGCTAAATGCACCGATATGCCCCAGCATTCCCCTGTATTGCGGCCCGGCGAGATGCGCTGCAAGCGCCGCTTCGCCGTCCCATTCCTCGAACACGTGGATGCGCGTCGCCACATGCGGATCGAGGGTCCAGGCGTAAGCGAGACAGCCCGGCTGGGCGAGCGCGCCTTCGATCCATCCGCGCGCACCCGCCAGTGCCTCTCCGCGCATCTCGGGATCGATATCGATGACCGCCTGGATCAGGATCTTCATGCCTGCACCTCATCTTTTGAAAGCTGAGGCAACGGCCGAAACCGCCGCTCTGCAAACAGCCACCGGCCGTCGATCCGGCGGCAGACGTCGTCATAGATGCCAAGGGTCCGGTGAAGGGCGCCGTCGCGCAAGAAGATTTCCTCGGTGTAGGACCGCATGGCCGCGGTCTCGCCATGGACCTCGATCGATCCGGGCCAAGCGCGAAAGACGATGTCGGGAAAGGCGCGCATCGCCGCGCGCCAGGTGTCGACGATCTTCGCCTTGCCCTCGAAGGTCCCGAACCCGGGAAGCGACCATCGGCCGCCTTCGTCCCAGGTCGCCGCCCAGGCTTCGCTGTCGGCACGGTTGACCGCGTCGGCGTAGGCATCGAGCAGGTCGCGAAGCGCCAGCCGGTCTTCGAACGATCCCTCAAACGGCATGGATGCCCCCTTCTTGCCCGGCTGCGTCGATCGCCAGCCTGCCGCCTATTTGCCTGCAGCCGATCGGAGGGAGAACTGCCGTTATCGCTAGCGGCGATGGGCCACCGAGTGCGGGCCGGATAACCCGCCCCAAAGGACAGGTCGCCGAGGCGGAGCGGCGCGCCTAATTCCGTACCTGTCCTATCCCCCCGGGACGAACATTCGAAAAGGAATGACCAATGGCTATTTCCCGTATCTCTCTTTCGCTCGCCGCAGCAGCGCTTGCGCTCGCGGGCGGCATCGCGGCCGCCAAGAACCCGATGGTCGGCGGCGCCGCGATGTACGAGACCAACACCATCGTCGAAAATGCCGCCAATTCGAAGGACCACACGACACTCGTCACGGCGGTCAAGGCCGCCGGCCTCGCCGAGACCCTTTCGGGGGCAGGCCCGTTCACGGTCTTTGCGCCCACCAACGCTGCCTTTGCCAAGCTTCCCGCCGGCACCGTCGACACGCTGCTCAAGCCCGAGAACAAGGCGATGCTGACGGGCATCCTTACCTATCATGTCGTGCCGGGCCGCCTGACCGCGACCGATATTGCCGCGCAGGCCAAAGCCAATGGCGGCAAGGCCATGCTTACCACGGTGCAGGGTGCCAAGCTCACCGTCTGGGAGAAGGATGGCAGCTGGTATGTGAGCGACGCCAAGGGCGGCACGGCGAAGATCGGCCCCGCCGACGTTCTTCAGTCGAACGGCGTGATCCACGTCATCGACGGCGTGCTGCTTCCCGCCTGACACGGTATCGGGGCCGCGCGACACTTGTTGGCGCAGCGCGGCCCCGATAATCAAAAGCCCTCAAAGCCAACCGGAAAGTTCGCTCCTTATCAGCGCGGCGAGCATATCCATCCCGACATCGCTGTCATTCAGACAGGGCACATAAGCGAAATGGCGTCCGCCGGCGGCAAGGAACTGCTCGCGGCCGCGGATGGCGATTTCCTCGAGGGTCTCGAGGCAATCCGCAGCGAACCCCGGCGCGATCACGACCACCGACCGGCCTTCTCGCCCGAGCGTTTCGAGCATCATATCGGTTGCGGGTGTCAGCCACTTGGCCTTGCCGAAGCGCGACTGAAAGCTCGGAACGACACTCTTCCCCAAGACCTCGCCCAACCGACGCGCGGTCTTGAGGCACATGCAGTGATAGGGATCGCCAAGATGCAGGGTGCGCTCGGGCATGCCGTGGAAGCTCGCGACGATCGTGTCGGGTACAAAGGCGAGGCCGCCGATCGCACGTCCGAGCGACGACGCCAGCGCCTCGACATGGCGATCGTCATCATAATAAGGAGGAAGGATGCGCAGCGCCGGCGGCCAGCGCAGGCGCGCCATATGCGCCTGGACCGCATCACCAACGCTTGCGGTCGTCGCGGCGCAATATTGAGGATAAAGAGGCGCAACGAGAATGCGGCGACATCCTGCCGCAAGAAGCGCGTCGATGCCGTCCGAGATCGAGCCGCTGCCATAGCGCATCGCATGCGCGACCACCGCATCACCTCCCAGCGAAGCCTGAAGCGCCCTTGCCTGGCGGCGGGTGATCGCCGCGAGCGGCGAGCCCTCTGACGTCCAGATTTCGCGGTAGACACGCGCGGATTTCCGCGGCCGAACGGCAAGGACGATCCCGCGGAGGATCGGCTGCCAGATCAGCGAGGGCAGTTCGACCACGCGCCGGTCGGAGAGAAATTCCGCGAGATAGCGCCGCACCGCACCGCTCGTCGGCGCGTCGGGCGTGCCGAGGTTTACGAGAAGCACGCCGATGCGGTCGACCGGCACGGCGGGGTGACCCGTTGGCAATCGGGCGGGATCCGCTTCTTCGTAACGGTCGCCGATTCTGACCGTTAGCAGAGGCCCTTCGTCATTCATTGCAATCTCCGCGGACAGGACGCCTTGCGGCGACCGTGCCGCGCGATGTTGACCGCATGTCTCCGACTTGTCCCGCGCCGCCAAGCTGCACCAAGGGGCAGACTGGATGCGAGTATCAGGACCTCGTCAAGGCCGGCGTGATCGATCCCGCCAAGGTCGTTCGCACCGCGCTGCAGGATGCCGCGTCGGTCGCGTCGCTGCCGATAACCACCGAGGCGCTCGTCGCCGAACTGCCGAAGGAGGAGAAGGCCGCGCCGATGCCGGCGATGGCCTTCTGACAGGCCGGGGGCGGCGGGGCCACCGCCGCCCCCGCATTTCCGTACCCGCCCTATTCACCCAACCACCGCGCACCGCGCCAAGCCTCGTCAAGCGAGCGAAGGGCATTTCTGCATTCCGGGGCTCACCCGAGGTCCGTGCACCCAACGCGCTTCCAACCGACGATCTGCCCCAAGGGACATGTTGCGACGCCATGCTGCGCTCGGGCATGCGCCGATCCGGCGGTCCACCTCCCTCTCCTCCCCTCCCGGACCGCTAACCCTTCGCCGTCAGGAGGCCAGGACCATGCTTCACGTGCCCCCTTCCAGTCCCACCGTTGACGGCGCGATACCCCCCGAGGTTCTCGCGTCGGTGGAGACGCTGCTGCGCTGGGTCGGCGAGGATCCTAATCGCGAAGGCCTGCTCGACACACCGAAGCGCGTCGCGCGTGCCTGGAAGGATTATTGCCAGGGGTATGACGAGGATCCGACGGTGCATCTCTCGCGCACCTTCGAAGAGGTCGGCGGCTATGACGAGATCGTCTTGCTGCGCGACATCCCGTTCCAGTCGCATTGCGAGCATCATATGGCGCCGATCACCGGAAAGGCGTCGATCGCCTACCTCCCCCGCGACCGCGTCGTCGGCATCTCCAAGCTCGCGCGCGTGCTGAACGGCTATGCGCGCCGGCTGCAGGTGCAGGAGCGGCTGACCGCCGAGGTCGCCCGATGCATCTGGGACAATCTCCGTCCGCACGGCGTCGCCGTGGTGATCGACGCCCAGCATGGCTGCATGACCGGGCGCGGCGTGCGCACGCCCGGCGTCGGCATGGTCACGAGCCGGCTCCTCGGCTGCTTCCTCGACGACCAGCGGAGCCGCAAGGAAGTGCTCGCGCTGATGGGCCATTGATGCGCCGGTCGATGATCCGGACCGGTCTTGCGGGCTTTACCTGCCTGCGTGAGGCGCGCGCCGAAATCCTGTGGGCCGCCGCCTCACGCCGGTTTCCTGCCGGGGTTGCGCCGACATGACTCAGGGGTCGCAACCCTCCGACGATCCTGGCCATCTTCCGAACAGCTTGCGCAGGCAGCCGGACGACGGGGGGCATTTCGGGAAATTCGGGGGCCGCTTCGTCCCCGAAACGCTCATGCCCCTCATCCTCGATCTGGAGCGCGAATATCGAGCCGCAAAACGGGACCCGGCCTTCCAGGCCGAGTTCGACGATCTGCTCGAACATTATGTCGGCCGTCCCAGCCCGCTATACTTCGCGCCGCGCTTGACGTCCGCGCTCGGCGGCGCGCAAATCTGGTTCAAGCGCGACGAACTCAACCACACCGGCGCCCACAAGATCAACAACTGCGTCGGGCAGATCCTGCTCGCGATCCGAATGGGCAAAAGGCGCATCATCGCGGAAACGGGCGCGGGCCAGCACGGGGTGGCTACTGCAACCGTCTGCGCGCGCTTTGGCCTGCCCTGCGTCGTCTATATGGGCGCCGCCGATATCGCGCGCCAGGCGCCCAATGTCTTCCGCATGAAGCTGCTGGGCGCCGAAGTCGTGCCCGTCACGGCCGGCGCCGCGACCCTCAAGGACGCGATGAACGAGGCGCTGCGCGACTGGGTCGCCCATGTCGAGGACACCTTCTACATCATCGGCACCGCAGCCGGTCCCCACCCCTATCCGGAGCTTGTGCGCGATTTCCAGAGCGTGATCGGCAGGGAAGCGCGGGCGCAGATGCTGGCCCGTACCGGCCGCCTGCCCGATCTCCTGGTCGCCGCGATCGGCGGCGGATCGAATGCGATCGGTCTCTTTCACCCGTTCCTCGACGACCCGATGGTGAAGATGCTCGGCGTCGAGGCGGCCGGGCATGGCCTCGACGAGGCGCACGCCGCGTCACTGGCCGGCGGGCGTCCCGGCATTCTTCACGGCAACAAGACCTATCTGCTGCAGGATGACGACGGGCAGATCGTCGAAGGCCATTCGATCAGCGCTGGCCTCGATTATCCCGGCATCGGCCCCGAGCATGCATGGCTCAAGGACATCGGACGGGTGGACTATACCTCCGCGACCGACGCCGAAGCGCTGGACGCCTTTCAGCTACTTTGCAGCACAGAGGGTATCATCCCGGCGCTTGAGCCCAGTCACGCCGTCGCCGCGGTTGTCAGGATCGCGCCGGCGATGCCGAAAGATAGTATCATCATCGTCAACATGTGCGGACGCGGGGACAAGGACATATTCTCCGTGGCCCAGCATCTTGGCGTGGAACTTTGAGCGCGACGAAAGGTAGGGGCACGGGACGTGTGATCGAAGACACTGGCGCTACAGATTTCGGATCTATGAGGGACGGATGATGATAAGGGTGTTTCTTGTAGAAGACGATCCGCTTGTGGCGATGATGCTTGAGGGGTATCTCGACGTGCTTGGACACGAGATCGTGGTAACTGCAGCGACCGTCGCGGAGGCGCTGGATCTCGTCGCGAAGCGAGATTTCGACCTCGCAATATTGGATGTTCACCTTGCCGATGGCAAAACGAGCGAGGCGGTCGCTTCCGCGTTGAGCGATGCCGGGAAGGCTTTCATAGCGACGAGCGGAGATGCGACGATCATCGCGGCTGAATTTGATGGCCGGCCAGTTCTTCGCAAACCTTTCAGGATTGCCGAGCTCGAACGGGAAATCGCCGCTATAATGGGGTAGCCCGCGGTCACAGGCCGGAGCCTGCTCGACGGTCGTATTCGGGCGCGACTTGGTGACGGGCCATGTGCGGCATGAAATCCATCTTGCCGATGGCAAGACCTGCGTTGCGCAGCGGCGCGTAAGCCATCGTCGCATGAAAGTAGAAATTTGGCATGATCCAGTCGCGGACTCAAAGCCGCGATTGCAGCCGCAGCATTCTCCTGGCAGATTGTCGTCGATGGGGTCGTTTCGTAGTTTTTGATCATCCTTTGGCTGGCGCTGGCCGCCTACACCGCTGTAGTCATTTCCCGCCACGGCCTTGGATTGTTACCGATCTTTTTCGGAGACGTGGCGAAGCTGGGATGGCCCGGGCAGTTCAACCTCGATTTTCTTTGCTTTCTCATCCTCTCTGCGCTTTGGACGGCTTGGCGGAATGGATTCAGTGCGATCGCCCTGCTCCTCGCGCTCATCGCCTTTTTCGGAGGCGCGGGTTTCCTGCTTCCCTACCTCGTCTTTCTAACAGTTCTGGAACGAGGAAACATGCCCCGGGTGCTGATCGGCGCGCGAACCCGAAGAGATGAGCCTTACAGCGGACGATGAGCGCGACGGCATTTCGCCGTCATCGAACGAACTGCGCTTCTCGCGGCGCCGCTTGGCCGATTGCGGCCGGTCAGCTTTGGCCTGGTGAACTGAGGGAAGCGGCCGTCCAAACTTCACTGCCGGAAGAGATCGGCTCCCGTTCGGCGGTGCTGACAGGCGAGCCCCCATGCCCGGGTTCATATCTATCCAAGCTTGTCGAAGAAAGGGTCCCGAATGTTTTCTATCTACCGGATTTGCGTGTCTAGGGCCGCTAACGAAATGGGACCAATCCCAAGTCGGCAACCTTCCATTTCACCTTCATCGCACGCGAATTTAGAATGTTCGATCGGGGCCGCTGCCGACAAGATGAAGCCATGCGCCCGTCTCGATGTCCTCGTAGGTTCGCGCGTCGATCAGACGCACGCCGCCGCCGCCCATCAAGGCGAAGCGGCGCGCGCCTGGATATTCACGGTCTCCCGCGGCGGTCTTCTGGATATCGAAAAACTGCAGTTCAACGACGGTAACCACTTCGCCACCGTCACTGCGGCATTCGATCCTGCGAAGCTCGCGTTCCATTGAAACCGCCTCCCCTCAACAAGCCGATCGACCGCGCGCCTGACGATCGAGGCCACTCATGCCGCGAGCAATTCGTCCGCGGGGCCGAAAAATTCGTAGTGAATATGGTCGGACGGCACACCGGCAAGCGATAAAGACGATACTGCGGCGCGCAGGAACGCTCGCGGTCCGCAAATATAATAGTCCGCGTCGCCGACAGGCGTGTTGTCGACCAGCCATTCCTCGGTAATCAGGCCCGCGCAATCATAGTCTTGGCCGGCGACTTCGTCCGCCAATGGCGTCTGGTGGAAATCGGTGACACGAACCGCGACGCCGCGCGCGGCAAGCTCTCGAACATGATCGCGCATGGCGTGCGTCTCGCGGTCGTGCGTGCCATGGATATAGTGCACCGGGATATCGCCGCCGCTTTCAACAAGCGCTTCAAGCATGGCGATCATAGGGGTCAGACCGACACCTCCCGACAACAGCACGACCGGCAGCTCTGGCTTGTCAGCGAGAAAAAATTCGCCGGCCGGCGCTGCGACCTTGAGCACCGTACCGACGAACGCCTGGTCATGAAGCCATCCCGAGGCGAGACCCTGCGGTTCTCGCTTAACAGAGATGCGATAGGTCACTCCATTGGGCGCCGCCGAGATCGAATAGTTGCGCTTGACCGGCGGATGTCCAGGCACCTCAAACCAGAAGGTCAGATATTGCCCAGGCTTATAAGCCATGACCGGCGCCCCATCGACGGGGCGCAGCACAAAGGATTTTATGACGCTGCTTTCCCGGATCACCGCATCGACCCTAAATTCGCGCCAGCCGTTCCAGCCGCCAACGGTCTCGCGCTGGACTCCGTAAATCCGTTCCTCGCGTGCGATCAATATGTTCGCGAGGAACCAATAGGCCTCACCCCAGGCACCGAGGATTTCTTCGGTCGTCGCATCACCCAGCACCGCAGCGATCGCGCCGAGCAGTGCCTCGCCCACATGCGGATAATGTTCGGGGTGAATTTGAAGGCCGACATGCTTCTGGGTGATCCGTTCGACCGCGGGCGCCAGAGCGGCCAGATTGTCGATATTGCTCGCATAGGCGAGGATCGCGCCGGTCAGCGCTCTTGGCTGCGAGCCCGCGTCGCCATGATGCGACTGGTTGAACAAGTCCCGGATTTCCGGATTCTGAAACATGCGCGCATACATTTCATGGACGATCTCAAGGCCCCTTGCCTCGAGAGCGGGAACCGTGGCCTTGACGAGCGCGATCGTTCGGTCGCTCAGATCCTGCGACATGCTAAACTCCTTTATATCGTAGGAATGGAATTGAAAATCAGTCGCCAGGCGGCTGGTCGTAGAAATCGACCCGCATCTTCATCGCGCCGACAGGAGTCACGAAATGCACTTGTTCGGGCAGGATGAGACCCGGGCGCGAAGGATCGAGCATGACCTCGGATGACGGGTTCACATAGGTGAGCTTGAGTTCGCCCTCGATCACCCGGATCAGACCCCACACCCCGGCCTTGGTATTGTGGCGGTTGCGCAGTGCCTTGGGCAGCGTGTCCTCGTCAAACAGAGGGGTCGAGCAATATGGGACGGGTCCTGTCATCTCAGGCGACCATCCGGATGTCATCGGCGTGCTCCGGATAGGGTGCGGTGCTGGCGGCGACGGCGATCCCGGCGAGTTCGTTCGCGAACCCGTGGTTGACGTCACGATGATGGGCTTCGTCGGCACGCACGACCAGAACGACATCGCGCAATGTCGCGTCGTCGCCAAGCTTCCAATAATGTTTGGCGATCGCAGGCGCGGGCAGGTTAGCGCTGCGGCCCTTGTCGATATCATCGAGGTAGAGCGTGTAGCTGATCACGGCTTCTTCCTCGAAATATCCGACGACGCGGTGCGCCGTCTTGGAGCTGACCAGATAGAGCGCGAAGAACGCGAGGTAGCAGACCCACTGGACCCCAAGAATGACCATACGCTCGAACACGGAGGGTTTAGCGACTTCGATGAACGTCATGAGGTGCATCCGCTCATTCTCCGCCTCTTCCATCAGGGTGCGGATCCAGCCCTTGTCGTCTTCCATCCGTCGCAGGCATTTGAGATGGGTCAGCGTCGCCCCGACCATACCGGGGACCGCCGCAACGGTTTCGAGTACGATCGCCCGGTGCCCATAGCGCTTGGCAAAGAAAGTATCGGCGCAGAAACGTAGCATCTTGGTGAAGCCCAGCGCGATGCGGTCGGAGATATCCAGGGGGCGATGATGGACATTGAGATGGGCAAACGTGGCTTCGGTCATGCTCAGGTGCTCCTTCGGAAAATCAGTTGATCCCGCCGCGCGCGGCAACCGGATCTTCGAGGCGAAAAAACAGGGCGAGGCCGAGGCTCTCGGCAATGCGCGCCGCCTTGTTCTGGAGCGCGGCTGCGGCCCGCGCCGACATCAGTTCGTCGGTGGTCGCCGTCCAGATTGTCAGCCAGCGATCGAACATCGCCGGTGTGATCCGGCTTCTGTGCTTGAGATGCGCCGCCATCGGGCTGCCCTTGTAGCGCCCGCTCGTGAGCATGACGGACGACCAAAAGGCGACGAGCCGTTCGAGATGCCCCGGCCAGTCGGCTACCGCGTCATTGAATATCGGGCCAATCTCGGCATCGGCGCGAACCCGCTCGTAGAAAAGCGGAATCAGACGCTCCAGTCCCGCCTCGTCGATTTCGTCACTCTCGATCACGACTCGCTCCAATCATGCATATTCCGCGCATGTATGACGGCGGATTGAAACATGCAACAAAAATGCATATTAAACTCGCGAGCCGGCGGGAGAGGTTGATGCGACTGACGCACTACACAGACTATGCGATGCGCGTGCTGCTTTACCTTGGGCGCAAAGCGGGCGAGCAACTGTCACCCATAGCCGAGATCGCGCGCGCCTATGGCATCTCGCAAAATCACCTCATGAAGGTAGTCAATGATCTTGTGAACGCGGGCTATCTGGAGAGCGTGCGCGGACGCTATGGTGGGGTGCGGCTCGCGCGTCTTCCGAGAGAGATCAATATTGGCGAAGTCGTCCGCCACACCGAAGACGGCTTCAATCTTGTCGATTGCGCCAGCTGCGTCATTGCGCCCGCTTGCGGTTTGACCGGTGCCCTGAACGAGGCGCTCGCCGCCTTCATGAAGGTGCTCGATGGATATTGCCTCGAGGATCTGTTGACCAAGCGGCGCGACTTGCAGTGGATATTTGCGGCTGCCGACGATGATATTGGCAAGCAAGATGCGGATCAGGCCCAAATATAATAGCAAACAGAAAACTATTCCGGTTCCCAGCTTGAAATAATTTTGCGCCTCTATCTCGGATCCATGGCTACTGGAATATGTTCCCTTTGGCTCCGTAGCACGGAAAAACTGCTAACGCTGTAGCCCGCCCCACCCGGATGATTTGATATCCGGGAGCTCGGGGCCATTTTATCAAGCAATGAAGCGCGAATGATCATTCGGCCTGCTTGAATTTTCAAATATGCAATTTCCATTGAAAGAGGCGCGTCTGATGCGCTTTCTTTCTCAAAGACCATGAACTCCGTACCGCTTCGAGGGAGAGGTCGGTCGTCTTTCCCTTCCGAGTGACGATAGGCCGCATCCGCACGCGGGCGCGGATTGAAAGAGATGATGTTCGTGCCAACCTCCTTTTCGCAATCGCAGGACGATATAACTGCCACCGATCGAGCTCAGGAATCTCACCAATTCAGGTTGAGGTTAAAAGTACTGATTTTCTTCTCTGTCGCGTCCATCAACATAGCTCTCATAGCTATGTCTTCGGCAAATCCATGATCTCCATTCGTTTCAGGATCTGATCATGAACTACAGAAAAGCCAATCTGGTGCCACCACAACCGCTTGGATCGGCCTGATCCGGATGCGCAATATCTCCGGGTCAGGCGTGCGGCCGTCAGGGCAACGCCCTTTGGATGAACTGATCAAACGGAGCCATCGACATGGCAAAGAAGAACCAACGAGGAAACCGCGAGCCGCGGAAGCCCAAGAAGCAGAAAGACACATCCGACGTCGAAAATTCGGTGTCGGCAGCGCTGCGCAAGCAGCTGCCGGGCCAGCGAAAACACGCCTGACACTATCTTTCAGGTCGTGCGGACAGGGGCTATTTTGCCTCCCCCCAGGCAAGAAAGCTCCTGTCCGATCCCTTCCACCCTTCCGCGCGAATTCGCCGTCGAGGGCCAAGAGAATGTTACGGGACAACCCCCTTCGCGCATCCCCCGCGGATAGGAGACATTCGCGTCGAATTTAACGGAGGACAATGATGTCAAAGTCGGTAAATCGTCGCCTGAAGAAAAACCACGAGCTGGTTTCGCGTCTCATCGCCAAGCGGCAGGGTTCAAAGGGATATGATCCCTTGATGCTGGGCGAGTCAAGAAGACGAGGCTGTCGATCAAGGACCGGATCGCGCGAATTGAAGCGGCGGAGCGTCACCACGCGCCAGCATTTTAGCCCACGCGGCGGAGCCGCGCTCTGTGGCTTCGCCGCGATATTACAATAATGACGTGACGAACGGTAACAGTGTCGAAAAAGCGGTTTCGGTTTTGCCCATTCGATCGAGGCAGTTCCAGCGAATTGGGATAGTGAAGGCGGTGCGAGTTGTCGGTTGGCCGGTCGCCGGGCCAACCCTGATCGCCCTGTAGCGCGCAGGCGCGCCGGCGGCTGACCGCGCCAACGGCCGCTCGAGCGATATGTCTTGCACAGAAGAGTTCAAAGACGAGAAGCAGCGACGCGGCCAATGCGAAGAGGCCGAAATGCCTTGAGAAGATTTGACTTTGCGATCTGCTTTGGCCAATCTGCCCCTATGCAATCCGGCCCGCACCCTTCCCGCTTCCGTGTTCATGGGGGACAGCTTCTCGCGGGCTTTTAGCCCCGAGCTTCGGTGCAGCACGCCCCGGGCTCGGGGCGAACATTCCAGATCGACGAACCGCGCTGCCCGGTAGCGCGACCTCACCCAATTCACGCGAAAGTAGTACCATGTCCAAACCCAGGGCCGGAAAACGTCCGGCAATCCATATGATCGACAGCGAGGCGGAAAGTCTCTCGAACCTGGCAATGGCGGTCGAAGATCGCCTGCCGCAAGTCAGCGCCATGCTTCTCGGCGAAATTACGCGCGCCGTCCTGCATAAGACGGATCGCATTCCGCCCGATGTCATCACCATGCATGCCAGGGCGAGCTTCCTCGATGAAGCGAGCGGACGCGAATATTCCTATGAGCTCGTCTACCCGAAGGACGCCGATATCGCGGAGTATCGCATTTCGGTTCTGACCCTCGTAGGCGCAGGGTTGATCGGGCTGCGCGAGGGACAATCGATCCTCTGGCCCGATCGTGACGGACGCGAACGAAAGCTCAGCATTCTCAAGGTTCAACAGCCAGCGAAGGCCGAATGAATCAAAGCATGGGGAGCGCAAGGACGCTTGTATGAACGCAGGTCAGCCTCCTCCCTTTGATTCCCCATCCCGCCGAAAGATTTCCGGATGAGCGATTATGGCCTGTTGGCATGTGCCGCATTTTTCGCCGGCGTCTTGAACACCATCGCTGGCGGAGGAACATTTCTGACGCTGCCCGCGCTGGTGTACACCGGTGTGCCCTTGGTGACCGCTAATGTGACCAGCGCAGTCGCCGTGTCGCCGGGCTATCTTGGCGGCGCAGCGGGGTTCCGAAGGGAAATTTCCGCCTATCCGCGGCGCCAGCTTCTGAAGATTGTCGGAGCGACGCTGTTCGGCGGATTGGTGGGCTCACTCCTGCTGCTGGTGTCTTCCAACGAGGCCTTTTCGTTCGTTGTTCCCTTCCTGCTGCTGATTGCCACAACCGCTTTCGCCTTCGCGGAACCTGCCCAGAAGTGGGCCCAGCGCCATCGGTTTGCCAAAGCCGATAACATGGCGTCGCTGATCGTGGTCGCCATTTATGGAGGCTATTTCAACGGCGGTCTTGGCATCGTCTTGCTCGCGCTGTTCGCGTGTTGGGGCATGCGCGACCTTGATCAGATGAACGGCCTGAAAAACGCGATACTCCGGCACATCTGTCGCGACCTTTGCTCTCGCCGGCCTGGTAGCCTGGCCGCAGGCACTGGTGATGATGGCAGCCGCGACGATTGGCGGCTATGCAGGCGCGCCGCTCGCACGCAGGCTGCCGACCGCCCTAGTCCGCGCCGTCATCATCAGCGTCGGCACGGCCATGAGCTTGATCTTTTTCGCAAGGCTTCTGAATTAGCCGCGATACCAACTTTTCTTCACAAGGCAGGTGAGCGCAAGACCTCGCTCGCGCTCTCATGGCTGTTTTCCCGAACCGCTCACACGGCCAACTCGAAACTGTCCGGCCGCGCCAGACGCCAGGCGGCGCTGTAAAAATCCCGTTCCGAAGCGCCGGCCAGCAATTCGCCTTCTTCGAGGAAGATGTGCAACTGTGAGAAAAGCCGGATTTCGGTTAGGCTCACGCGCCTGACCAGATGGTGAGGGCTGAGTTGCGCGGGATGATCAAGCCCCGCCGCCGCAATCATTTCCGACAGGCCAAGCAATGTGTTGCGATGGTAATGATAGACCCGGTCGCCCTTGTCGCCGACGTCCAGGGCGCGCTGACGGACCGCATCCTGCGTTGCAACCCCCACCGGGCAGCGGTTCGTGTGGCAGGCCAGCGACTGGATGCATCCGATCGCGAACATGAACCCGCGACCGGCATTGGTCCAGTCGGCGCCCAACGCCATCGCGGTCGCAATATCGAACGCGCTGATGATTTTCCCCGCCGCGCCGACCTTGATCTTGCCACGGAGCCCGGCGCCGACGAGCGTATTGTGCACGAAGAGCAACCCCTCGCGCATGGGCATGCCCAGATGGTCGGTAAATTCAAACGGCGCCGCGCCCGTTCCGCCCTCCCCGCCATCGACGACGATATAATCAGGCAGGATATTCGTCTCGAGCATGGCCTTGACGATGCCCATGAACTCCCAGGGCTGTCCGATGCAAAGTTTGAAACCGACGGGCTTGCCACCCGACAATTTTCGCAGTTTGCCAATAAATTGCATGAGTTCGATCGGCGTGGAAAAGGCGCTGTGCCGTGCTGGAGAGATGCAGTCGCGGCCGCGCGGGATGCCGCGCGTCTCGGATATTTCCGCGGTGATCTTCGCTGCGGGAAGGATGCCGCCCATTCCCGGCTTGGCACCCTGGCTAATCTTGAGCTCGATCATCTTGACCTGGGGATCGGCTGCCTGCTCCGCGAAGCGAACCGGATCAAACCCGCCCTCGTCGGTGCGGCACCCGAAATAGCCGCTGCCGATTTCCCAGATGAGATCGCCGCCATGCTCGCGATGATAGCGGCTGATCGAACCTTCGCCCGTATCATGGGCAAAACCGCCCAACTTCGCGCCTTTATTGAGCGCCCGGATGGCGTTGGCGCTCAGCGCGCCGAAGCTCATCGCCGAAATGTTGAAAATCGATGCCGGATAAGGCCGGGCGCAATCTGCCCCGCCGATGAGTATGCGAAAGCTCGCCGGGTCGGCGACGGGCCCGGGCCGCGTCGAGTGGGCGATGAATTCATAGCCGTTGCGATACACATCCACCAGCGTTCCGAATGGTCGGTCGCTGATCTCATTCTTGGCACGTGCATAGACGAGCGAGCGCTGGCTGCGCGAAAAGGGCGTTTGTTCCTGGTCGCCCTCAACAAGATATTGCCGGATCGCAGGACGAACGCTTTCGAAGAGCCAACGCAGCCGTCCGACAAGCGGATAATTTCGCCGGACCGAATGTTCGGGTTGAGCGAGATCCATTACACCCGTCAGCGCCAGTCCGCCTGATATCATGATCATGAGGATTGCCCAGGGGTGCGGCAGGAATAGCGTAAATGCCACTGTGGCGGCGACGCTGATGAGCAGCGGCGAATAGCGGTTGATCAACACGAGAAGCTCCATTCATGTCCGCGCTGCAACCCGGACGGCTCGGGAAAAAAGAAAAATGCCGCAAAAGAGCTGTGCCTCCGCGGATGACGCGCCGGGTCGGCGCCGATGGTTCACCAGTAATCGGGTCGCTCAGGGGGATAGAGGACCGAGGACAGAAAGGGCCAGAACGATAATGACGGGCAGCAGCCGCGACCATCGGGCGGCGAACGCGTCCCGATGAGCCAAATAGAAGGCATCGAGCTTCTTCGATAAATGCTCGTCAGCCATGATGATCGCCGTGTCGAGCAACGGAATTGATGGGAGGAGTGCCAGCAGGCGCGCATTTTCATCCGTCGTGAGCCGCGGGTAGCGCGCAAGCATAGATTCTACATCGCGCGTACGGCGCGCTGCAGCTTTTGAGCGAAGGCGGGCGCGGATGCCCATTTGGATTGCTCCCAACTCGAAATAGGTGGCGAAGAGTATCGGCGCCCATGCGCCGCAGCTGGATGTTTTCGCGGCTTCGTCGCGCGCGCGAGAGTCAATCGAGCCCCCCGACTGGTGCGTCATCGTCCGGCCAAAGTGTCGGTGGCTGGCTTTGCTCGCCGAACTGCGGCGACACGCTAAGTGTATTATCTATCGCGGCGCCTGTGGCAGAACTGCTACCTATTGGACTTGTCCAGACGATCGCGATCACGCCAGAGAAACAGACGATAGCAGCGGCCGCCCAGCAAATCCGCCGGCGCCGCGTGAACGCGAAAACCAGACAGTAGAGCCCCGCCACCATCAGGACGAAGATAATGCCTGACATCGTTTCGGAAACGGCGAGCGTCGGCGCGAGCGGATCGGCGAGTGTTGAGTACATCGAATGTCGCGCCGCTTATGCGGGCTGGGCGATGAGCGAGCCGACAAACCAGCATGCCAGGAGAAAGAGCAGGACGAACGTGAAGACGTAAAGCGCCTGCGCGCGGCAGCCGAGTTGCAGAGGCGCATTCGGGTGATCTGAAACATCTCCCCTCACGACACTGTCTCCAGACGGCCGGATGATACGCTCGATGCGTTCGATCGCTCGGCAAAGCCTGTCACCATCGCGAGCATCATACGGCGCGTCGCCGATGGGGCAGCCGTTCGCGGATCGCACCAAAGATCGGAATAAAGGGCGGCATAAGCTCTCAGTTCGGAGCGACGAGATCGCTCGCCGTCGATCATTCGGCTTTCAATGGTTGCGACTTCGCGCCGGGCTTCGTCGAGAGGCAGGCCCGCTCGCTCCTGCTGGGACCAGATCGACCGGCGTAAAGCTTCGACTTCGATCGAAGGCGCAGGGATGTGAAAATATTGCGCCATCCGCGCTACCAATGGCTGACCGGCGCCGCGGCAGGCATCGCTCAGGCGCAAAGCGACGGCGACAAGTTGGTCGTCGGCGAACGGCGATAATGTCAGCCGCTCGATATCGTTATAGCCATCGTCAGCGATCACTCGCACGCGGGCCGCACCTCCCGGTACTGACAATAATTCGTTAGCTCGCAAAGATGCGCTGCGAAGCAGACGCGCAAAAAGCGCGTCCGGCGGCTTGATTTCCATGATAGTCTCGATTCTTCCAATAGCACTGACGACGATTAAGCGGCGCGTGGCGGACCCGGCGGCTTGGACGGCGGCATCGGCGGAACCGGTCGCGCTCCCGTTTCACGGGCAGGGAATTTGATGATCTTGTCATCGCCGGATTGTTCGCGCGGCTGCGCAGAAACATCCTCCGCTCGCGCGGAAGATTTTGTATCGATGCTGTTCATGGTGTCACTCGGACCCGCTGGGGTCGTTTTGCTTGCTAGGTCATAGCTGTGCCCCGCCCCCGCCGGATGCGAGTTCGGGGCGGCTAGCCTTCGAGAAGCCGGCCTGCGTGGTGCGCCGAGCGCCGCAAGAGGAGTGAATTATTCATCGCCGACCATCATGGCCATTGCCCACACTAAGTCAACTTCATTAATTGGTAAGCGTCGCGCCGGGTCGGCGAGACAGGATAAAATGGCAGTAACGCATGCGATCATGATCGGTCAGTCCCAGACATGCCAAGACATGCGAGCATCGATGCCTCGTCCGGGCGCTTCGCAACCTTGATGTCCAACCCTCTCCCATTTCGGAAGGACGAGGCAGCAGCTTCGGATATACAGACGACGGCCCCCCGCCACGCGGGTTGGCGGCGGTCGAGCCAAGCCGCGACATGCGCGCCCGCACGCGGCGAGTGGATCAGGGCCGCGGCAAGCCCCGCGGGACTGGCGACCACTCTTCTCATCCCTGCAAGGTTGCTTTCAACGACATCATAAACGGGATGGCGGCGTAGCCGCACCCCGCCAGCAGCCAGCAAAACCTCAAGATCGCCGGCAGGTTGCACCGCCCCGATGTGCAGGACCGTCGATCCGGGCACGCATTGTGCCACGATCAACTTCGCGAGGTCCGAGACATTACCGCTCGCGGACATAACGCGCCGATAGCCTATGGCGCGGGCAAAGCGAGCGCTGTGGTCGCCCACCGCAAAAACCTGGCGATCGGCAAGCGCCGGCAAGAACCGGTGAAGACGAATGCCGTTGAGACTGGTGAATATCAGCGCGTCCGGCACTGCGACGGGAACATGCGTCGCAACGGGCACGACCCGCAGCGCGGGCATGAGCAATGTCTCATATCCTATCGCTGCGAGGCGCTTGGCGGTCAGTTGGTTGAATGGCGCGGTGCGGGTGACCCACACCCGGCCGGCGTCAGGCGGCATGCTGAAGCACGTGACGAACGCCGCGCCAATAGCCGTCGATGCAGTGGGCAAGAAAGCCGATCGGGACATCGTGCCCTAGAATATCGCGCAAGATTGGAATGAGCTCGTCGCCAAAGCGGCTGACGCAAGATTTGTCAAAGATCTTTGCGGCGGCAGCGTGAAGGCCCTGCTTCTCAAAGGATCGAAGGATGATATCGAGAAGCTGCGACGCTATTTGTCGCGGATCGCCTCCCGCGTCAGCGCATGCATCGCCAAGGCGTGCCGACATTTGATTTACGAATTCGGCGCGCTGTGCAATCAGCGCAGCGAGACTTGGATTTTCTTCCATGTTCTGCTCCATGGGCGCGCGGCTCCGTCGGCGTAAAAACGCCGACTTTCGGGCCGCAAGACTGCCCATTCAATAATTTGGGGAACCCTGACGAGCGGTCAGGGACGCGGCCTCGGTGCCCGCGTACCGCCTTAGCGGTACGGCGGTCCCGAGGGGCGCAGGCGCGTCGGAAGCTTGCCTCCGCGCGTCATGAAGCGAAGATTTTCAGAACTCAATCGCATGCGATCTCTGTAGCATGAATAGACAGCTGTGGCCATGGCGCACCAAAAAGCTGGTGGAACGCGGGTGCGCGCACGCGCGTCGGACCAATGAGGCCATGTGACGAGCAACGGCGTAAATCCGCCGGACATGACACTTCAGTTTATTTGTTCTCCGTGCAAAATCTGTAATAGCCCACGCCCAACACATTGATCTGGTGTGTCGGCGAGCGTCACGCCAAGCCCGGTTTGCGCTTCGATCATGGTGCGGATCGCGGGCAACGCAGCGCCGCCGCCGGTCAAAAAAATGCCATGCGTGTGGATATCGTCGCTCAGTTCCGGGGTGGTCGCGCCGAGCACTTCTCGCACGAGATCGACGATATGCTGCGCGTGCTTCTCGGCGACGCCTGCGATTTCGGCGGACGGGATCCAAAGGCTTGTCGGGAGCCCCGACACAAGACTGCGCCCCTTGACCTCGATCAGCGAGCATTTTCCGTTTGCAGATTGCGCCGCGGTCTCCAGAGCCCGCTTGATCCGTTCAGCACTTCGGCGCCCGACCAGCAGTTTGTGATGAAAGTGAAGATGGTCGATGATGGCCTGGTCCAGCTCGTCGCCGCCGCCGCGGAGCGCGCGCGTCTGGCAGATTCCGCCAAGCGACAGCACCGCCACTTCCGTTGTCCCCGCCCCGCACTCCACGAGCATGGTGGCCCTGGGTTCTCGAACCGCCAGGCCGGCTCCAATCGCGGCCGCAAGCGGTTCGGGTATCAGGTCTAAAGGATTGAGCCCGGCGTCGTGCGCAGCGGTGAGCATGGCGCGGCGCTCGGCCTGCGTCGCATCGGCCGGTAACCCGATAATCACCCTCTGCGTTCCGAACAAGTGCCGTCTGCGTACTTTGGGGACGGCATAGCGGAGCAGCTGCGTCGCTGAACCGATATCCTGAAGAACGCCGCGTTTCAGGGGTCTCCGAACGCGCAACCCAGAAGGCGTTCGTTCGCTCATCTCGCTCGCGGGCAAGCCGGCAGCGACCAGCGCGGGTCCCCACTCCCCGTCCGCGAGGCAACAGAGCGAGGGTTCGTCAAAAATGACGCCATCGTCACGATGGATCACTCTCAAATTCGCGGTTCCGAAATCTATCGCAAATTCGGCGCGGCTGTTTGCAAAATTCACGCTCATCGGAGGCCCGTAGCAAGAAGTCTGTGCAAAGTCGCCGATTTAAGCTGAAGCCGGAAGCGGGTCAAAAATGCTCCACCGCAGGAGTGGGCGCCACCGGCGAGGTGAAGCTCGCGACGCCGGACTATCGCGTCGAAATCATCGTGACCGCCGCCCTTTACTGATCGGGCCCATGCGGCACCCGTCGACGGAAAGGACCATTGGCCGGACAGGACTGAACAGCAAAGATTTCTTCAGCTTGTGAGTGCCAGCGACGCTCAATGGCAGAATCGAAAGGCCCAGTCCCGCCTCCGAGAGCGTAGCCGCCGCATATCGATCCGTTTTGGCGCGCCAGATGGCCAGAAAGCCGATCTGAGCGGCCCGAGCAACAAATAGAGCGTGCGAATGGCCGATGCACGAACCGCTGCGCGGATTGGTGCTAGCCTCGATGTAAAGCGGCCTAGCGAGCGCCGCGCCTGATTGAACGTAGGCTGCCAGAGGCGGACCCTCGCGACTCCTTCAACTTAGGAGTCGAACGATGAACGAGCTTATCCA
>JAFKLT010000097.1 GCA_017309275.1 Sphingomonadales bacterium
TGCTGATGATGGTCAACGTCGGCCTGATCGGCTTTATCGGGAGCAATTTCGGGTCGATCGCGATGGTGGACTTCGGCCATATGGCCGGGGTGGCCTCTTCGTATCAAAGCTTTGCCAAGACCTTGCTGGCGGCGGCGGTCGGTGCGCTGATCGGGCAGCAATATGACGGCACGACGCTGCCGCTTGCCTATGCCTTCCTGATTTCGGGCGTGGTCGGGCTGGTCCTGGTTTTCTGGGCCGAACGCGGCAAGCTGTTCACGCGGCCGGGAACGGCGCCCAAGACACCTTATTGATCATAAGAAAAGGGCCGCCGCAGCAGATGCTGTGGCGGCCCCTTGAAGCCCGGTCAGGCGATCCGCGTTATTCGTGGATCGGCGCCTGCGGTTCTAGTTCGTCCTCATGCACCTCGACGATACCGCGGCCAAGATGGCTGCGGCTGCGGCTGTAGAGGAAATAGATCAGCAGCCCGATGGCGCCCCAGATCGGGAGCACGAGCATCGCATCGAGCGGCAGGTTGAAGAATAGGAAGATCGTACCGGCGATGGTCAGCGGGCCGATCAGCCAAAGCGCCGGCGTCCTGAACGCGCGCGGCGTATTGGGCGCGGTCTTGCGCAGGATCATCACCGCGATCGCGACCATCATGAAGGCATAGAGCGTCCCCGCATTGGCGATGTCGGCGAGCTTGCCCACCGGCAGGAAGGCCGCGGCAAAGGCGACGGCCGCGCCGGTGATCATGGTGATCACGTGTGGGGTCTTCCACTTCGGGTGCACCTTGCTCCACGATTCAGGCAGCAGCCCGTCGCGGCTCATCACGAAGGCGACGCGGGTCTGACCGAACAGCAGGATCAGGATGACCGACGGCAATGCGACGAAGGCGGCAATGCCGAGCATGTTGCCGACGCCCGACCAGCCGATCTGGCGAAGAACATGCGCGAGCGCTTCGTTCGAGCAGACGAGCGGCAGATTGTTGGCCGCGTAAGTGGCGCACTGGCGCGCCAGCTCTTCCGAACCGGCCGGGAAGGGCACGCCGTTCGGACCCATGATGGGCTGACCGCCCACGGTGCCGATCGCGCCTGCGGCGACGAGGATGTAGAAGACGGTACAGAAGAGCAGCGAGCCGATCAGGCCGATCGGGACGTTGCGCTGCGGATTCTTGGTTTCCTCGGCGGCGGTCGAGACGGCATCGAAGCCGACATAAGCGAAGAAGATCGTCGCCGCCGCGCCGACCGCGCCGACGCCCGAACCGAAGCCGCCGAAGACGCCGGCCGGCAGGAAGGGGTTGAACCGGTCGGTCGAGAAATAGTCGCTGGGCAGCGTCAGGACGATGAAGGCGGTCAGTGCGGTCACCTTGATTGCGACCAGGACGGCGTTGACGCGCGCGCTTTCGGTGGTGCCGATCATCAGCAGCCAGGTGATCAGCAGGGCGATGAAAACGGCGGGCAGGTTGACGAAGCCGCCTTCGATCCCGCCCAGCGCCAGCGGAGCGCCGGCGAGATAGGATGGGAGCTGTATCCCCAGGAACTCGTTTAATATGGTCCCTGTGAAATAGCCGGACCACCCGACCGACACGGCGGACGCGGCCACCGCATATTCAAGGACGAGGGCCCAGCCGACGGTCCAGGCGAGCAGCTCGCCCATCGTCGAATAGGTGTAGGTATAGGCGGACCCGGCGACCGGGATCATTGCGGCGATTTCCGCGTAGCAGAGGGCGGCCACGATGCAGATGAGCCCCGCGATCGCGAAGGCCAGCATCAGGCCCGGGCCGGCCTTTTGCGCGCCCGCGGCGGTCAGCACGAAAATGCCCGTACCGATGACGCAACCAATGCCGAACAGCGTCAGCTGAAAGGCGCCCAATGTACGATGAAGCGACTTTTTCTCGGCGGTGGCCAAGATGGCGTCGAGCGGTTTGACGCGACCAAATATCATCCAAAATTCCCCTTTGGGGCCCGGAACGGGCCTTCTCATGGCGGGAGAGACTAGACGCTCTGCACGTCAGCGCAACTTAATTTCATGGGACCGGAAGCCGGATTCGCCGGGGTCCAATTCGATCTACCGCACCGTGAAGCGCACGCGGTCGATCATCTGGCCGCCGGGATCGACGAGCGTCAGCATGTGCGCGCCGGGTCGCGGCAGGATTTGCTGCCCGTCACCGGCGTCGCCGAGAATCTTTCGATCGAGGATCAGGCGATAGCCCGTGACTTCGCCGCTGACGATCACCGCCAGCCGCTGGCGGTCGATCGGGATGTCGGGGTCGAGCGCATAGACGCTGCCGCTGACCGGGCTGGTGATGCGCGGGCGGCGGGCGGCGGCGGGGGCGGCGGCCATTTCGGTTTGCGCGGTGCCGGTCAGGAAATATTCGCGGCGCGGGGGCTCGCGCGTGCCGGGCAGGCTGATCTGGCGCGCCTCGACCCCCGGCGGCATCTTGGGCGGCTTGCCGGGGCTACCGGCGTGCAGCGCCATCATCACGTCGCGCCAGACGGGCGCGGCGCCGGAGGTGCCGGAGACGGCGCGCATCGAATCGCCCTCCAGATTGCCGACCCAGACCGCGACGGTGTAGCGGTCGGACCAGCCGATGCACCAATTGTCGCGCATGCCTTTCGAGGTGCCGGTCTTGGCGGCGGCCCAGAAGGGGAGGCGCAGCGCGCTGTCGGCGCCAAAGGCGTCGGCGCGGGCGGAGGCGTCGGCGAGGATGTCGCCGACGATGAAGGCGGCGGCGGGGCTGACGACCTGGTGCGGATGTTGGGGAAGGTGCCGCGTAGCGTCGAATGTGACCGGCGACCACTTTCCGGAATTAGCAAACGTTCTAAATGCGTTAGCTTGTTCGACTAGCGAGACTTCGGCCGATCCGAGGGCCAGGCTGAAACCGTAATATTCGCCGTCCTCGACCAGCCCGTGATAGCCGAGCGCCCAGAGGCGGTCGCGGAACTCCTGGACGTCGTCGATCACCAGCGCGCGCACCGCGGGAACGTTGAGCGACGAGGCGAGCGCGTGGCGGACGCTGACCGGCCCCTTGAAACTATGGTCGTAATTCTTGGGGACATAGAGACCCGAGGCGGTGTCGAGCTGGACCGGACTGTCGTCGAGGATCGACCCGGCGGTGAGCCAGCCATGTTCGATCACCTGCGCATAGAGATGCGGCTTGAGCGTCGAGCCCGCCTGCCGCCGCGCATTGGCGCCGTCGACCGACGCCGCGGTCGATTTCAGCCCGACCCCGCCGACATAGGCGAGCACTTCGCCGGTGGCATTGTCGAGCACGACGACCGCGCCGTCGCGCACGCGGTCGGAGCCGAGCCCTGCAAGCTGGCGGCGCAGCGCGACGATCGCGGCCGTCTGGATCCGGCGGTCGATCGTGGTGACGACGCGCTTGCCGGGCTTGTCGAGCAGCCGCGTCGCGAGATGCGGCGCGAGCGCGGGGTCGAACCGCGCCGCGCGCTCGCCCGAGACGAGCGTGGCGGCGGCGGCGTTGATCGCCGCACAGTCGTCGGCGCGCGCGATGCGGCACGCCCGTCGCCCGAGCATTTCGGCGCCCGCCGCCGGGTTGGGGAGCAGGCCCGCGAACAGCGCGGCGTCGGCCCGGTTCATTTCGGCGGGCGTCTTGCCGAACAGGCTTTGCGCCCCGGCGCCGATCCCCTGCGCCTCGCCGCGCAGGGGCAGGAGGTTGAAATAGGCCTCGAGCATCTGGTCGTGCGTCCAGCCCGCGGCGAGGTCCTGCGCCGCGCGCATCTGGCGGATCTTGGCCAGCCAGCCGCGCTGTCCGGGCTGCGCGAGTTCGGGGGCGAGGAAGGCTGCGAGCTGCATCGGCAGCGTCGAGGCCCCGCGCGAGCGGCCGCCGGTCCAGCGCGTCCGCGCCGCGCCGGCGATCGCGAGCCAGTCGACCCCGCCGTGCGACCAGAAGCGATGATCCTCCGCCGCGACGACGGTGTCGCGGACGGCGGGGCTGATGTCCTTCAGCGGCACCCAGGCGAGACGGCGCCGCTCGAAATTGACGCGCTCGCTGTCGAGGAGCTGGCCCTCGCGGTCGTAGAGCCAGGCCTCGCTGGGTTTCCAGTCGGCGCGAACGGCGGCGTAGTCGGGCATCGCCGGCGGGCGGGTCAGGAGATGCGCGGCGGTGGTGAGGACGAGCGCGACGAGCGCGAGCCAGGCGAAGGCGTCGCGAATGCGCGATGTGCGGGGAAGATGGTCAGCCATCGCCGGATCGCGAGCCTGTGGGATCGGCCATCCGTCACCCCGTCATTGCGCGCGCAGCGAGGCAATCCAGGGTGTGGCAAGCCGCTCTGGATTGCTTCGCTCCGCGCGCAATGACGGAGGTCGAAGGATGTGTCGTTGCCGCATCACTCGGCCGAGGCCGCGACCGTCACCGGCGCGTTCGGCCACTGGCCGCGGATCGCGGGCGAGTACATCGCCTCGACGCGCGTCGGGGGCAGGGTGAAGCGGCCCGAGCCGTTGAGGCGGACGACATATTCGACCGCATGGGTGCCCGCCGGCATCCAGCCGTAATAGCCGCGCCAGCTATCCTTGCCGCGTTCGACGTAGCTGGGTTGCCAGTTCGTCCCGCCCGCCTGCGCGGCGAGCATTTCCGACTGGCCGCCGAGGCTGCCGACGATCGTCGCGCCCGGCGGGATCGGATCGTTGATGACGACCCAGGTCCGCGACGCGGCCGCCACGACCTCGATCCGCACCTTGATCACGTCGCCACGCATCAGGCGGTTCGGATCGGCCGCCTTCACGACGCTGACCGAACGCTTGATGCGGTAGCCGGCGTTGAGCGGTTCGGCGAGCGGCACGGCGGCGCGGACGCTGACCGTGGCCCACGGCGCACCGGTGCCTTCATGCTTCAGGCTCATCGTCCCCGACACCAACGGCACGCTGATCGGTTCGACCCGATCGGGCAGCGGCCAGCTTTGCGCCGCATTGCCGCCGAGCAGCGCGATGCGGGTGATGCCCGTGATCGCATTGGCCGGATAGAGTTCGGCAAAGCGGCGGACGGTGACCGCGCCCCAGGCATTGGCCGGGGTCGTGTCCCAATGGCCGCGCCGCTGGCGCTGCGCGACGCCGACCATCAGCTTGCCGGCGTCATCTTCCCAGCCCTTGCGGCCGAGCACGGCCTCCAGCGCCTTGATCGCCATTTCGTCGCCGCTGGTCATCATCCACCACGGCGCGCGCGCATCGTCGACAAGGTCGAGGCGCGTGCCTTCATAGACGAGCCGCTTGCGAAGCTCGGCCTCGGCGGCGGTGCGGAGCGCGACGGCGTTGCGCACGCCGGGCGTCCGCTCGATCGCGACGAGCCAGTCGGCGAGCGTGCCGGTGGCCATGTCGACCGGCTTGGTATCGATCGCGGCGACGAGCTGCGCGCTCGACGCATTGTTGCGCGCGAGTGCCGCCAGCGCCGCGATGCGGACCGGGCGGATGTCATAGGGGCCATAGCCCTTGCGGCTGAGGCGCCCTTCGACGACCGCCTGCAGCGCCTTGATCATCTTGGCCTTCGACGCGTCGGGAACCGCAAAGCCGTTCGCCGCGGTCACCGCCATCACATAGGCGGTGAGTTCGGGCGACCCCTCCATCCGGTCGTTCGGCCAATAGCGAAGCAGGCCGTCCTTATCGAGATAGGTCGGCATCGATCCCGCCAGCGCCTGCCAGCGACCGACATCGCCCAGCGCGATCGCGCGCGAGGTCTGCTGTTCGAAGCAGTTGTAGGGATAGATGGCCATATAGTCGCGGACGCCCGAGAGCGGCGGCGCGAGCGTGCCCGCGAGCGCGACGTCGACATAGCCGCCGGGAAGCGCCCCCGCCGGGATCGCGATCGGCAGCGTCGTGTCGGGACCGACGCGGAACAGGCTGGCGGCCCAGGTCTCGATCGGAACCGCGGGTTCGACCACCTGTTGGAAGACCAGCCGGTCGCGCGCCTTGCCGTCCTTCGACACGGCATCGACCGTCCACTCGATCGGTCCGACCTGGTCGGGCGCGGTCATCGACCAGCTTATCGGCACGGCGCCGCCCGCCGGAATGGTGACGGTCAGCGGCGCGGCGGTCGCGACGGCGGGCGACAGCGATGGGGTCGCGGTGACCGTCATCTCGCGGTCGGTGCCGTTGCGGAGCGTGAAGCGCGCGTCGAACGTGTCGCCGGTGCGGACGAACTCGGGAAGCCCGGCGAAGACGCCGAGATCCTGCACGGTCCGCACGCTGGTTTCGCCGGTGCCGAAATATTGCGAGCCGTCGGTCGCGATCGCGACGAGGCGGAAGCCCGACAGATTGTCGGACAGCGGGACGTCGACGGTCGCGCGGCCCTTTCCGTCGAGCGGGACATGTCCCTGCCACAGCAGCACGGGGCGGAAATCCTCGCGCGTCAGGCCCGACAGGTCGCCGCCGCCGCCGCCGCCGGGTTCCAGCGCCTTGCGGCCGTAATGGCGCTTGCCGACGACCTGCATCTGCGCGGTCGAGGTGAGGACGTCGAGCGTGCGCTCGCCCATCATCGCGTCGATCAGCTTCCAGCTTTCGTTCGGCGCGAGCTGAAGCAGCGCCTCGTCGACCGCGACGAAGGCGACGTCGGCGCCGGCGGCGGGCTTGCCCGAGGGATCCTTGACCTCGATACCGACCTTGGCGGTTTCGCGGATCGCGTATTTTTCCTTGTCGGCCTTTACCTTGACGCCGAGCTGATGGCCTTCCCAGCCGACCTTGATCTTGGCGATGCCGAGGCGGTAGCTGGGCTTGGCCAGGTCGACGAGCGCGGTGGGCGGCGCCCCCTCGCTGTTTTCGATCTTGAAGCCGACCGCGCGCTTCATCTTGCGGAACCAGCTTTCATTGCCGGTGACGCGCCCGCGCACCGCCATGACCGAGACATAGACGTCGGGCGCATAGGTCGCGGGCAATTTGACCTTCACGACCGGGTTGGTGCCCTTCAGCGGCACGACGAAGCTGGACAGCACGCCTTCGCGTTCGACGGTGACGAGCGCCGTCGCCTCGCGGAAGGGCATGCGGACCTGGAAACTGGCGACGTCGCCCGCCGCATAGCGCGGCTTTTCGGCGATCACGTCCATGCGGTCGCCATTGTCGCCGCCGAACCACCAGTCGTTGTCGCCCGCGAGCCAGACCGAGCGCACGGCGCGCGCTTCATTGCCGTCGGCGTCGACCGTGGTCGCGACGACGGTCACCTCGCCCGACACGCCGGGCGCCATCGCGCAGCTTGCGCGGCCGAGCTTGTCGGTGGTCGCCGAACAGGTGGCGTCGAGCCGCGTCGTGCGCATCTGGTTGTCATAGGCATAGAAGCCGCCGATCAGACGCCGCCGCGCGGTGATGATCTCGCGATTGTAGAGCGCGACCTGGACGCGCTGGCCGCTGATCGGCCGGCCGTCGAGGTCGAGCGCGATGAAATTGAGGCGCAGGTCGTTGTCGCGCATCAGCCAGCCGTCGGTCTTGACGCCGAGGCGCACCGCCGAGGGGAAGAGGGTGATGCGGCGGCTGGAGGTCAGCGTCTCGCCATTCGCGTCCTCATAATCCATCTCGACCGCCATCTGCGTCGGTTCGACGATCGGCTGGTCGACGACGATGCTGGTCGAGGCGCTGCCGTTCGCATCGAGCTTGAGCGGGGTCGAGCGCGCGAGCGGCATGTCGGCTTCGGGTTCGTCGCCGCTGTCGTCGAGCTGGATCACGCCTTCCTTGACCGGCTGGCCGTCGAAGTCCCAGTCCCGATAATCCTCGGGCGGGGTCCAGGTGGGGCGGAAATTGGTGCGGATCTCGACCGGGATGTTCGGGGCGGGGCCGCCCGAGAGATAGCCGACGAACAGCGAGATCGGCACCATCGCCGGGCGCACCGGCGGCGCCTTTGGCCCGGTGACGGTCGCCTTCATCGTCGGCAAGCGATATTCGTCGACCTTCACCGACTGGTTCGACCAGATCGTCTTGTCCTCGCCATCCTTGTCCTTGGTGACGAAGACGAGTTCATAGTCGCCCATCGGCGCGGTCGCCGGCACATTCCACGTCGTCTCGCCGCTGCCGCTCGCGTCGATCGCGAAGGGCATTTCGAATTCGGTGTCGGACCCGCGGTGGACCAGCCGCAGCTTGCCCGCGATCGGTTTCGGGGTCGAGAAGCCGGCGCCGACCGGGCGGCGCAGGATATGCTTCATATGCACCGTCTCGCCCGCCTTCACGAGCGCGCGGTCGAACAGCGTGTGGAGCACGTCCTCGCGTTCCGACCAGCCATAGGGAAGGTCGAAATCATAGGGGCGGATACCGTTGCCCCAGTCGGTGAGCGTGAAGCTGAAATCGTCGCCGGCGCGCGCGCTGACCATCAGCGCGTGGCCTTCGCTGGTCGCGGGATCGGGATCCTCCTCGCAGCTGGCATATGTTTCGGGCGCGGGCAGGCCGCTGGCAAAGGCGAGGCGGCCCGCCTTGTCGGCGGTGCCGCGCGCGAGCAGGCGGCCGGTGCAGCTGTCGGTGACGCGAATTTCGGCGCCCGCGACGGGCAGGCCGGTGTCGAGCGCGGTGACCCAGGCCAGCGAGCCTTCGCGGCCCCATTTGAAATGGACCGCCATGTTGGTGACGAGCGCGGCGGTCGCGACATAGCGCGTCGTCTTGCGGCCGAGCAGCACCGCGCCAAGCTCCGGACTGGCGATTTCGACGACGTGGAAGCCCTTTTCGGCCAGCGGGATGCCGACGACCTCGAACTCCTTGCCGCCGGCGGCGGGCGAAAGCTGCATGTTGCGGCGCTCGCCGCCCGCGGGCGCATCTTCGAACACCGATTTGGTGCCGGTGTAGTTGACGGTGACGTCCTCGCCCCTGGCGTTCTTTTCCTCGCGATAGTCGGTGTCGTCGGCGTCGGCGACGCGCTTCAGCCAGCGTGCGATCGCGGCATCGTCGTCCCCGACCTTCAGCGTCGTCGCGGGCATGCGGAGGTTCGATTGAACCATCGTCGCCTCGACCCCGCGGACGGTGACGGGCAGGATGCCGCCCTCGCTCGCTTCCAATATCCCGAACTCGGCGGCGAATTTGACCAGCGGCGGGGCGCGGTCGATGTGGAATTTGAGCGGGAAGTTCGACTGGTTCTGCAGCTTGCGGCCGCTCTGGTCGGCGACGTCGGCGGGCAGGACGAGCGTCGCGTCGACATTCTGCGGCAGCGGACCCGCGAAGTGGATCTGCGTCAGATATTTGTCATTCTTGTCGTCGTCGGAGAATTTCGCGGTCAGCCGCTTGCCGTCGGCGGTGTTCAGCGTCGCGGCGAGCGCGGTTTCGCGGGCGACGGGCGCGGCGAAGATGATGTTGATGTCCTTCAGCGGGTTGCAGCCCGCCTGCGGATTGACGCGGCTGCACGACATTTTCGCCGTGAAGGCCGGGCGCACGTCATAGTCGAAGCGCTGGTCGCGGCCCGCGGTGCGGCTGGGCACCCCGGCCTGTGTGATGCGGGCGTCCCAGACGAGCGCCATCTCGCGCCCCGGAGGCAGGGGACGGCGGCATTTGACCGGCACGACGCGGTCGAGCAGCGCGTCGCGATCACTCCCCGCCGCGGGCAGGCGCAGCGGCATGCCGGCGTCATAGGCGAAGGATTGCGACGACCATTCGTTCGACATCCCCTGAAGGATTTCGACCGCGGTCTCGCGCTTCAGCACGTCGACGGGGATCTTCTCGCCGATGCCGTCGACCGCGCAATAGGCGTAGCGGCCGACCGAAGCGCGGTCGGCGGCGACGTTGGTCGCGACGAGGAAGATCTGGTCCTCCTCGACCCCGTCATAGGTGCCGCCCGCCATCACGGCGCGCACCGACGGACCGCCGGTGTCGATCTCGAACCGTTCGTTGCCGACGACGCCGACGCCGCGCGCGGTGGTCAGGCCGGGGCGCAGCTCGACATGACAGCTCACGCCGCCGGGAAGCGATTTTTCGAATTCGAGAACCCAGGTGCGCGTGTCGACCCAGCGGCCGGCGGCGGGCACCTTGCAATCATGCGTCGCGGGCGCGCGGGCGCGGGGATCGCCGAGCGGGACCATGTCCTCAGAAAAGCGCAGGGTGAAGCGGCTGATCGTGCCGTCGCCGGTGCCCGACGAGCCTGGCGTCGCGAGCGTGACCTGCGGAACGGTGTCGCCGCCCGCCGCGACCAGCGCGGCGGCGAGGGGGACGATCAGGGCCAGTTTTATCCTGCCGGCAAAAGCCTTTGCCGCTGCCTGCCATCCCTTAGTCATCCGTCGTCTCCCCGGTCGGACCCGAAACCTATCCTGCTGGAAACAGGAGCCCAAGTCCACCCGTCGCCGCGCATCGCGCACGGTTAATCGCACATCGCGAAACCGCTGTGACGGCGGTCATAGACAAAGCGGAAAATCAGCGCGCGAGCATCGGCCCCAGCGGCTGTCCGGCAAAGAGATGGACGTGGAGGTGCGGCACCTCCTGATGGCTGTCGAAGCCGACGTTGGCGAGCAGCCGATAACCGGGAGCGACCAGCCCCTGATCGCGCGCGACCTTGCCCACCGCGCGCACGAAACCGGCGATTTCGGCGTCGCTGCCGCGCGCGGAGAAATCGTCCCAGCTGACATAGGCCCCTTTCGGGATCACCAGGATGTGCAGCGGCGCCTGCGGGTTGATGTCGTGAAAGGCGAGCGCATGATCGTCCTCATAGACCGTCTTCGACGGCAGCTCGCCGCGCAGGATGCGCGCGAAGATATTCTGGTCGTCATAGGGAAGCGTCGCGTCGATCGGCATGGGGGTGCTCCTATTGGGGGCGGGCGGCCTTTTCGGCATGGCCCGAGGTGCCGTGGCGGCGGTCGAGTTCGGCAGCGATCATGTCCCAGGTCACGCCGCGCTCGGCGATCAGGACCGACAGGTGAAAGACCAGGTCGCTCGCCTCGCCGATCAGCGCGGGATCGTCCTCGCCGATCGCGGCGATGACCGTCTCGACGGCTTCCTCGCCCAGCTTCTGCGCAATCTTGCCGCGCCCTTTCGCCGCGAGGCTGGCGACATAGCTCGCTTCCGCCTCGCCCGCCGACAGCCGGTCGCGGATCGTCGCCTCCAACCGCCCCAGGGTTTCGCCCATCGCCTTGCTCATCGCCGATCCTTTCGCGGCCGTGCCTAGCGGCGGGAAAGGCGCTGGACAAGGCCGCACGGCTCTGGTGAAGCGCGCAGCATGGCCGAGATAAAATTGCATCCCGACTGGCTCGCGCGGATCGGCGGCGAGTTCGAGCAGCCCTATATGGCGACGCTGAAGGCGTTCCTCGCCGCCGAGCGCGACAAGGGCAAGACGATCTATCCGCGCCCGCGCGACTGGTTCGCGGCGCTGGACGCGACCCCGCCGCAGGACGTGCGCGTCGTAATCCTGGGGCAGGACCCCTATCACGGGCCGGGACAGGCGCACGGGCTGTGCTTTTCGGTCCAGCCGGGCGTGCGGACGCCGCCGAGCCTGGTCAATATCTACAAGGAAATGAACAGCGACCTGGGCATCGCGCCCGCGCGGCACGGCTATCTGAAGCATTGGGCCGCGCAGGGGGTGCTGCTGCTCAACAACTGCCTGACGGTCGAGGCCGGGCTGGCCGCATCGCACCAGGGCAAGGGGTGGGAGAAGTTCACCGACGCCGCGGTGGCGTCGGTCGCGGCCGATCCCGCGCCCAAGGTCTTCATCCTGTGGGGCAGCCATGCGCAGCGCAAGGCGGCGAACGTTCCCGGCCTGGGCCCCGACGGCCCGCACCTGATCCTGCGCGCGCCGCACCCGTCGCCGCTGTCGGCGCATAACGGTTTTTTCGGATCGAAGCCGTTCAGCCAGACGAACGCCTTTCTGGAGGCGCAGGGTCGCGGCCCGATCGACTGGCGCCTGCCCGAGGTTCCGGATGCGTGAGCGGGCCGCGCGCGTGAGCCGGCCGTCATGAGCCGAACGCGATGAGCATGCTGGCCGATCCGGTGACGCTGGCCGTCCTGGCGGCGGCAGTGGTCCTGCTCGGCATGGCGAAGGGCGGGCTGGCCGGGGTCGGCGCGCTCGCGACGCCGCTGGCGGCGCTGGTGCTGCCGCCCGCGACCGCCGCGGCGGTGCTGCTGCCGATATTGATCGTGCAGGACGTGATCAGCGTCTGGTCGTTCCGCCACACCTGGGACGGCTGGATCATCGGGTGGATGCTGCCGGGCGCGGCGGTGGGCATCGCGGCGGGATGGTATTATGCCGAACGGGTGAACGAGGCGCAGCTGATGATGGCACTCGGCGCGATCACGCTGGCGTTCGGCGTCTATCGCCTGTGGGTCGAGCGCGGCGGACGCATCGTCGCGGCGTCGACCTCGCCCGGCTGGGTGGGCACGATCTTCGGCGGCCTGATGGGGCTGACCAGCCAGATCGCGCACGCCGGCGGGCCCCCGTTCCAGATGTGGGTGACGCCGCGCAAGCTGCCGCACCTGACCTTTATCGGGACCAGCGCGATCCTGTTCGCGATCGTCAACTGGATGAAGGTCCCGGCCTATCTGGCGCTCGGCGCCTTTCCGCACGAGGTGATCGTCGCGGCGCTGTTGCTGATGCCGCTGGCGATCGTGTCGACGGTGATCACGGTGCGCTGGATGAAGCGGATGAATCCCGAACGCTTCTATGTCCTGATCTATGTGTTGATGGTGCTGCTGGGCGCCAAGCTGTTGTGGGACGGGTTGCACGGATGACGCCGGTGACGATCCTGGTCGACGCCGATGCGTGCCCCGTGAAAGAGGAAATCTATCGCGTCGCTTGGCGGCACGAGACGCCAGTGAAGGTCGTCAGCAACAGCCGGCTGCGCGTTCCCGAGCATCCGCTGATCGAGCGCGTGGTGGTGTCGGACGGCTTCGACGCGGCCGACGACTGGATCGGCGAGGCCGCGACCGCGCGCAGCATCGTCATCACCGCCGACATTTTGCTGGCCGACCGCGCGCTGAAGGCCGGGGCGACGGTGCTCGCCCCCAATGGCAAGCCGTTTACGGCGGCGTCGATCGGCCCGGCGATCGCGACGCGCGCGATCATGGCCGACCTGCGCGCGGGAATGGGCGAGGGAATCGGCGGGCCGCCGCCCTTTTCGAAGGCCGACCGCTCGCAATTTCTGCAGGCGCTGGACAGCGCGCTGGTCCGGCTCAAGCGTCAGCCCTGAATTTCTTGTCTTTCTTTTCAGCCGCCTGACCATTTTTTGCGCGCCAGTGACGGCGATCACCGCGCGGCGGCCGCTTCCCCGGCAGATAGGGATCATCGAATGACGCACCGCCCCCGCGGTGCAGACGGTTCGCGGCGCAGCGAACCCGACATGGAACAGCTCCCGTCCCGTCCGGCCCACCAGCCGGTACGGGATCAGCCCTCCCGCCGGCCGCGACCCCCGGCGGGAGGGCACGAATTGACGCGACGCTTTGTGGCTGCCCCTTTGGTTGGGGGACCGGAGGGTAGCCGCCGGCGCCGCCCGACCTCCTTCGCGACCATGGCTCCAAGGCGGTAGCCGAGAGGGCACGGTCGCCGCGGTGACGGTCGGGCGGACTGCGTCCGGCGGATCAATTGCCCGCGGTGCGATGCCGGAAAAAGGCGAGCAGCAGCACGACCGAGATCGCGCCGACCATCATCCCCGCGGTGGTCGTGATCATGTTGATCGATTCGGCGGGATTGTTCGAATTCCAGGCGCCGCTGGTGGTGCGGTCGATCATCCACCACGCCCCGCATATGACGACCGCGTCGAGCAGCACGAGCCCAAGCAGGGCGCGCATCGATTTCTTCATGATAGTCTCCCCCATATATGATTGGGATCGACCCTATCAGATTGGCGTCGGCGGTCTATTCCGTTTGACGATGCGCGCCGCGCGTCGCATCCTGGCGCCATGGCGCGGCTCTATACGACCTTTGCGGACTTCTGGCCCTTTTACCTGCGCGAGCACAGCAAGCCGCGGACGCGGGCGCTGCATTATGTCGGGACGAGCCTGGTCGTGCTGATCGCGATCGCGGCTGTCGTGACCGGACGATGGGGCTGGCTGATCGCGCTGCCGCTGGCGGGCTATTTCTTTGCCTGGGTCGCGCATTTCGGGGTCGAGAAGAACCGGCCGGCGACCTTTACCTATCCGCTGTGGAGCCTCGCGGCCGATTTCCGGATGTGGGCGCTCTGGCTGACCGGGCGGCTGGGCCCCGAGCTCGATCGTGCCGGCGTTCCGCGCACCGCGCGCTGAAAAATCGATCAGAGTGAACGGAAGGCTGCATTGGCGGTAATTGCGAGCGATTCTTAATTTGGTGCCTCGTACCGGAGACACCATCATGCCGACCGATCTTGCCAAGACCCTGACCTATCTGTCGCTGCACCTGACGATCGGGTTCAGCGTCGCCTATGTGATGACCGGATCGGTCGCGCTGGCGGGCGGGATCGCGATCGTCGAACCCTGTATCAATGCCGTCGCATTCTTCTTCCATGAAAAGGCATGGAAGCGGGCGGGGGCGGAGCGTAAGCTGATCGCGGCCTGACCCGTTTTCCCGAGTCCCCGTTTTCCCGAGTTCCCGTGACCTTCAACCCAAGGAGATATTGCATGACCGTCAATCGCGCATCCGCCCGCTACGAAGGCTTCGGCAAGGACGGCAAGGGGTCGATCACGACCAAGTCGGGCGTGCTGGACGCCCAGCCTTACGGCTTTGGCACCCGGTTCGAAGGCGTGCCGGGCACCAACCCCGAAGAGTTGATCGCGGCGGCGCACGCGGCCTGTTTCACCATGGCGCTGTCGTTCGGCCTGGCGCGCGCCGGCTATAGCGGCGACACGCTGGAGACCAGCGCGGCGGTGACGCTCGAGCAGCAGGACGGCGGCTTTGCCATCACCAAATCGGCGCTGACGCTGACCGGCAAGGTGCCGGGGATTTCCGCCGAGGAGTTCGCGAAGATCGCCGAGGAGGCCGAGAAGAATTGCCCGGTATCCAAGCTGCTCGATTGCGAGATCACGCTGGAACACAGCCTCGAAAGCTAGGCGGCGCAAAGCAGCGGCGGGGGCAGGTCGTCGGCCATGAAGTCGAACGCCCCCTGCACCGGCGGCGGCAGTTTCCAGCTTTGCAGGACGCGGTGGCGGCGATGGCCGACATGGCTTTCGATCAGCACCAGATCGCCCGGCGTCCAGTGCCACGCCAGTGGCACCGGGTCGAAGTCGCACGCGCCATAGCCGAGCGTGATGTGCGGGCGCAGGCCCGACTTGCGGTGCATCGGTTCGATGGTCTGCGTCGCCAGGCGGGCGACGACGGCTTCATAGAGCTGGCGGATCGCGGCGACGCTGCCCGCCGTGACGAGTTCGGCGCCGGTTTCGCGGGACTGGATACGGCCGAAGGGGATCGCGCTGGCGGCGGGAAGGTCCGCCCCCAGTGCCCGGGCCACCTGCTGCCGCAGGAAGGAATGCGGCATCATCGTCTCGGCGATCGTGCACAGCGTGAGATGATAATTTTGCGGCTTCAACCCGGCGAACAGGTCGCCGGTGACGGGCGGCAACTGGCGCGCCAGCCAGCCGGCGCGATCGACGGGAACCTGGAAGCCCAGGAAATAGCGGAACATCGGCGACATCATCCATCCTCCGAATCGGACAATGTTCACATTATGTTCTCATTTAACATCGGAGTCGAATCGAACCGGTCGACCCGGCCGATTTGCCGGCCGATCTATTGGCAGTTGCCGTCGCGCTTTTCCTGCTTGCCGCCGGCGAGGAACCAGCGCGATTTCGCGGCATCGGCGTCCTCGTCATAATAGCAGACGTCGGTCGCGCCGGTGCGCGGATCGATGAGCACCGCCCATTGGTGCGGCCCGCAATTATGCGCCTCGCATGCCCAGGACATGACCTTGCCGCCCTTCATCTCGATCGGACCCGCGGGCCCCTCGGTCGTGGTGATCGCCTTGACGACCGCGGCGTCCTTGACCGTGGCGGCGATGCCCGCCTTGACCAGCGCATGGTCGTTCCACGCTACGCCGTCGACCTTGTCGAAGGGATATTTGCCCACATAGGAGGCGAGTTTCGACCCCGCGGTCGGCGGCAGCGGCGAGGTTTCGGTCGGGCCCGTCGCCTTGGCCGCGCCGGCGTCGGGCGAATTGCCGGTCGCCGCCGTGGCGGGCGCGCCGGTCGCGGTGGTGGGCGCGGTGGCGGTGGTCGCGGCTGCATCGCCCTTCGGCGCGTCGGCGGCGGTCTTGTCGGCCTTTGCGCCGCACGCCGCGAGGGCCAGCGCGAGGGTGAGGAACGGGAGGCTGTGGCGTGTCATGCGGCTTCTCCTGCTGTTGCCCGCTGCTTATCAAGCGGCCTGGGTGAAGAACATCAGATAAACGAGGCGCGCGTCGAGCGAGCGGGTCCCGAACCCCGCCGCGCTGTTGTGGAACATCCACGGGCTGAACAGGATCAGCCGGTTGAAGCGCATCGGCGCGGTAAAGCTGCGTTCCCATGCCGAGGGTTTCAGCGTGTCGCGGTTCACGACATCGTCGACCAGCCGGTTGATGTCGGGATAGCCCGCCGCGCGGATCCCCGCGGCGGTCGTCGGCACGCGGTCCAGCCCGGTGCGGCGGTGGCGATAGAAGTCGGTGCCGCCGCGGCAATAGCCGGGCGGGGTCAGATAGAGGATGCCCGAATAGGCGGCGGGGTCGATATGAACCCCGCTGCGGCCGCGATCATTCTTCAGCGTCATGCGGCAATGGCCGTGGAGCGTCCCCGGCGCGCCGACGAGCGCCATGCCGGTCAGCCGCGACACATAATCGTCGAGCCCCTTGATCGGCAGCGACCGCGTCGAGGTGGTGCCCGGATAGTTCGCGTCGTCGGGCTTGCCCTCATAGCCGAGCGCCAGCGCCTGCCGCCGAAGCTCCAGCGGGTCGGCGGCGAAGTCGTCGATCATGATGAAAGCGGGCGTCATCCTGTCCGCCGCTGCTAACAGGAAGCGCGGCGCGACGCCAGCGCGCGGCGGGCCGTCGCATCGGCGCTGGATACGCGGCGGCCGCCATGCCATCCTTGCCCGCGGCCCCGGTGGAGAAGCATATGGTCGAACCCCCCAAGCCCGTCCTGCTGTCGGGCGGCAATCCGCAGATCCCGAAGGGCGAGGGCGATGGTCCGGTGCAGGCCTATATCGCCGCGATGCCCGGCTGGAAATCGGCGGCGTGGGCGCGGCTCGACGCGCTGATCGCGCGCGCGGTGCCGGGGGTGCGCAAGGCGGTCAAATGGAATTCGCCCTTCTATGGCGCGCCCGATGCGCTGCCCGGCCACTGGTTCCTGAGCATCCATTGCTATGCCCGCTATATCAAGATCGCCTTTTTCGACGGCGCGGCGCTGGACCCCGTGCCGCCGGTCGCGTCGAAAAGCGGCACGACGCGCTATTTCCATATCCACGAAGACGACAGGGTCGACGAGGCGGGCTTTGCGGAGTGGATCCGCCAGGCCAGCCGGTTGCCCGGCGAAAAGATGTGAGAGGATGAGGCGATGCAGGACGAAGACCCCTCGGCACTGATCGATGCGCGGATCGCCGCGCTGGGCGACTGGCGCGGCGCGATGCTGGCGGCGCTGCGCGCGCTGATCCGCGAGGCCGACCCCGCGGTCGAGGAGACGGTCAAATGGCGCAAGCCGACCAATCCGGGCGGCGTTCCGACATGGGAGCATGCGGGGGTGTTGTGCACGGGCGAAACCTATAAGGACAAGGTCAAGCTGACCTTTGCCAAGGGCGCGTCGGTCGACGATCCGCAGCGGCTGTTCAATTCCAGCCTCGACGGCAATGTCCGGCGCGCGATCGATTTCGCCGAAGGCGACACGGTCGACGCGGCGGCGTTCAAGGCGCTGATCCGCGGCGCGGTCGCGGCCAATCTGGCCAAGCCCGCGCGGGCGAAAAAGGGGTAGGCCGAAGAAGGGATCGGGGCGCGCATCAGTCGATGATCGGCGCGCCTTCGGCCTGCAGCCGGGCGAGATTGTCCTTCATCGCCTGCAGCACCTCGGGCGCGTGCGGCTGCCAGCTTTCGACCTCTCCGACCACGCGCAGCGGCGCGCGCGAGCGATAGCTGCGCGTCGGATTGCCGGGGAATTTCTTGTCGGTCAGGTTCGGATCGTCGAACCAGTCGCCCGTCGGCCGGACGATATAGATACGCTCCCGCCCCGCGCCCGCCGCCAGCTCGCAGCCCCAGATCGCCGATTCGAGCGCGGCGGAGAAATAGATCCACGACAGCGGATCGGCGCGATAATTGCTCGCCCGCCCAGCCAGGAGCAGGTCGCCGACGGCCAGGTCGGCGCGGGTGCCGTGATAGAAGGTCGCGCCCATGTCGGGGCCGGTGGGGGCCGGGGTATTGGGCGTGTCGGGCGTATCGGAAGTCTCGGTCATGGCGCTGGCTCTGCTGGGGGGCTCCGCTGGGATGGGGGCTCCGCTGTGGCGGGAAGGATGGCACAAAGCGTTGAAACCGCCACCCGCCGCCGCGGTTCCGGCTTGAACGCGGCGGCCGGGCTCATAGGCAGGGCGCGGGTCGATGGAGGATATATGGTTCGATCGATCCCCGCGCTGTCGGCCGCATTCGGCATGGCGTTTTCCCTTTCGCTCTCCGCCCTTCCCGCCGCCGCCCGGACCGGCGCCACCGTCGCCCCGTTCAAGGGCCTGTCCGCGACCGCGTGGGAGGCCGCCTATGCCAGGCCGCTCGACGACGCGGCGGCGGACACCGACCGCAACTATGGCGATGCGATCCAGGCCTTTCTGTACGTGTGGCTGAAGCCCGTGGGCTGAGGGGGGTGTGCGCATGGGGATCGGGCGGCCTGGCATTCCCTCGCTGGTCTGGGCGGCGCTGGTCTGGGCGCCGGTGGTCTGGTCGCCGGTGGTCTGGTAAACTCCCCGCTCGGGTTGTCGGTATCGGTCGCGTGACCATCGTGAAAGGCAAGGCGGGATGACGGAGAGTTTTGGGGCGCTGGTCGGCTGGGACCATCATGATGCGGGCACCCACATCATGCTCCGCCTCGAAAGCGTGCAGTCGTCCGAGGCGGCAAAGGCGCACGACCCCGACCTGTTCCGCTGTCTGATGACCAAGCAGCAAGCGGCGATCCTGGGCAATTATCTGGTGCGGATTTCCGGCCAGACCCCGGTCGTTCCGAAAAAGCGGGGCTGGTTCCGGCGCCGCTTCGGCTGACGCGGCGCCTGCCCCCGATCAGCCTGCACCCCCGATCAGCTCGCATCCCCGCGCAGCCGCCAGCGGCCACGTTCGACATGGGTGGTCTTGCCGACGATGCTTTCCATCAGGATGATTTCGTCCACCGTCCAGCCGATCGGCGGCGCCTTTTTGCCCAGCGTCTCCGACCCCAGGCGGTCGCCGCGATAGTTGATCGTGATGTGCGGTTCGGGGGTGGTGCCGTCCATGATCGGCGCCTTTTCGCGCAGCAGATGGTCGACCAGCGCCTTTTGAAACGCCCGCGCCGCGGCCAGCGGATCGCGCGTGCGCAGCGTCACCGCCTTGCGATTCTCGATCCGGTCGAAGCGCAGCGGAAAGGGCGCCGCGGCGAAGCTGTCGAGCGCGGCGATCGTCGCGGAAGCGGGTGGGCCTCTCGATATCCTTCCGCACCGAGATATTCATGTGCATCTGGTCGATGGGCGCGGTACCTGTCGGTGCTGCGCTCTTGATGTGCGCGCAGCTTTTCGAGGACTTCGGGTACCATCTTCGCGGCCCAAAAATGTCCGAGCGCGTAGGCCTCCGTATTTCGTCACGCCCATTGTATCACTGATCTGCCTCCTCGCGTCTCGGACCGAAATCCCTCACGATGAGGAGCATGAAATGTGAACTATAGGTTTAGAGCTGCATGCGGGCTGATATGCCAGCAGCCTTTCTTTAGGAATTGCCGGCTAGTCGCAGTAAAATCTTGCCTTATTGCCTCCCAAATACTTAAATACTGCTCGCTCTGTCTTAGTAAATTGCTTGCGATATTTCTTGGTTTCAATGCACGCGTCGGTAATGCTAGCGATTCGTTCTGCTGCTTCGTAGTCGGCGCGGTTTTCGAAAAACCGGACTTTTTCGACTGAGTCGAAATGGACGGTGATCAGGCCGTCTTCAATCGATAGGTTGGGGGCATCCAACGCGATGCTTTCCATCTCGCGCAACCATCCGGCAAGCATTTGCATTTTCTCTGTAAGAGATACCTCGCGATAAAACGACAGCCCTTCCTTAACCTTGGCCGGCGCACCTGCGACGACGCTATGGTCGGGAACATCCTTGACGATATTGGAGCCGGCTAACGCGATGACACGCTCGCCAACCGAGACACCTGATCCAACTACGCATGAGCCAACTAGCCAGACATCTTTTCCGATATGGCTCGGTGTTTTGCCGTAAAGAGTACAGCCTTCAATTTGCTCGCCTGCCGCAACATGTGTCCAGAGCTGAGAATACATTCCCACACGTACACCGTCGTCGATCGTAAGTCCGCCGGTACCGTCAATTACAGTATTTTGCCCGAACCAACCATGTTGGCCGATCTTCACATACTTTTCTGCCATTACGAGGCAGTTGGGATGAAGTGTCGACCAATCGCCAATTTGTACTGTGCCGCCATCAACGATCATGCGGACGCCGTCGCCTAACGCGACATAGTCTCCGATTCGTACGGAGCCAGGCTGGGGGAAGATGATTGTGACATTGTCTCCAATCGAGCAGGCTTGGCCCAGCTCAACTGATCCCTCGCCGATGATATTGATGCGCTTTTCCATGTGGCGCAGATAGCGAATGGAGTTGATATTGTCCCATTAAATCTCCGAGCATCGAGATTGTTCACGTGCGGCGCCAACGGGCTTCATTATCGCGAGGTCGGCGGCCAGCGATGGCTGGGGCCAGGTTAAGGGTCTATCGTCAGGCCTACGCGTCCATACCCTCGGCCCCTCAGCGCGTCGGCGCATGTCCATACTCAGCGTAGAGTTCCAGCAGGCGTTCCGGGGTGATGCCGTTTTGCTGGGCGATCGACAGGGGGTGGTCGGCGTCGTCGAGGTGGATGACGGGGCGCTGGCGTGCTGCGCGCGGCTGGACCCAGCAGCCCTGGTTGATCGTTTCGGGAAAGCCCCTGAGGCTGTTCGAGAACCAGCCGCACCACGGGCCTGCGTCGCCGTATCCGCCGCGGTCGAAGCCGTCGACGTAGCGGCCGAAATTCTCGCGCGAGAGGGTCGACCAGATGCAGAAGCCGAACCTGTCGCGCAGGCCGTGGACGGGGATCGGAAAGACGCAGCGGATGAAGAAATGCTCGCCGCCGATCACGCAGAAATCTTCGGACAGGAAATCGCCGTCGAGCCGCAGCGCGCCATTGGGTTCCAGCGGGCCGGTTCCGTCCCAATGATCGGGCGCGTGCGCGGCGATGTCGAACATGCCCCGATGGACGACATCGCAATTGACGCACGTCCAGCGGACCGATTCCAGGATTTCGAGGGCGGACGGTTCAGGACGCTTGAACAGCTTTCCGAACAATCCGCCCGTCGTCATCAATCATGCTCCCGTCCGCCCGAGCCCATATAGAGCTCGCGGCCGGTTTCTTCGTAGACTTCGCTCATTTGCGCCATGCCCTTTTCGGCGTCTTCGGCGGCGATGAAGCCGGCGCTGTCCTGGTTTTGCAGCTTTGCGAACTCGCGGACTTCCTGGCTGATCTTCATCGAGCAGAATTTGGGGCCGCACATGCTGCAGAAATGGGCGGTCTTCGCGCCCTCGGCGGGGAGCGTCTGGTCGTGGTACTGCTCGGCCGTGTCGGGGTCGAGCGACAGGTTGAACTGGTCGCGCCAGCGGAATTCGAAGCGCGCCTTGCTGAGCGCGTCGTCGCGGACCTTGGCGGCGGGGTGGCCCTTGGCCAGGTCGGCGGCGTGCGCCGCGAGCTTGTAGGTGACCACGCCGACCTTCACATCGTCGCGGTCGGGCAGGCCCAGATGCTCCTTGGGCGTGACGTAGCAAAGCATCGCGGTGCCGTACCAGCCGATCATCGCGGCGCCGATGCCGCTGGTGATATGGTCGTACCCCGGCGCGATGTCGGTGGTGAGCGGCCCGAGCGTGTAGAAGGGCGCCTCGCCGCACGCCTCGAGCTGCTTGTCCATATTCTCCTTGATCTTGTGCATGGGCACGTGGCCCGGCCCCTCGATCATCACCTGGACATCCTGCTCCCACGCGCGCTTGGTGAGCTCGCCCAGCGTGTAGAGTTCGGCGAACTGCGCCTCGTCGTTCGCGTCGGCGATGCTGCCGGGGCGCAGGCCGTCGCCGAGGCTGTAGGCGATGTCATACGCCTTCATGATCTCGGTAATCTCGTCGAAACGTTCGTAGAGGAACGATTCCTTGTGATGCGCGAGGCACCATTTCGCCATGATGCTGCCGCCGCGGCTGACGATGCCGGTGACGCGCTTGGCGGCAAGCGGCACATAGGGCAGGCGGACGCCGGCGTGGATGGTGAAATAGTCGACGCCCTGTTCGGCCTGTTCGATCAGCGTGTCGCGGAAGATTTCCCAGCTCAGCTCCTCGGCGATGCCGCCGACCTTTTCCAGCGCCTGATAGATGGGGACGGTGCCGATCGGGACGGGCGAGTTGCGCAGGATCCATTCGCGCGTGTCGTGGATGTTGCGCCCCGTCGACAGGTCCATGACGGTGTCGGCGCCCCAGCGGATCGACCAGACCATCTTGTCGACCTCGCTCGCGACGTCGGACGCGACCGCGCTGTTGCCGATATTGGCGTTGATCTTGACCAGAAAGTTGCGGCCGATCGCCATCGGCTCGCTTTCGGGGTGGTTGATGTTGTTCGGGATGATCGCGCGGCCGCGCGCAACCTCTTCGCGGACGAATTCGGGGGTGACGTAATCGGGGATGCTGGCGCCCCAATCCTGTCCGTCGCGGACATATTCGGCCAGGCGTTCGCGGCCGAGATTCTCGCGCGTCGCGACATATTCCATCTCGGGCGTGATGATGCCGCGGCGGGCATAGTGCATCTGGCTGACGTTCGCGCCGGGCTTGGCGCGGAGGACTTGTTTGCGGACGTTGGGGAAGGCGGGGACGCCGCCGCTGCGGTCGGGGCCGAGCTGGCCGTTATCCTCTGGCCGCACCTCGCGCTGGGTCACCTCCTCGACGTCGCCGCGTGCGCGGATCCAGGCTGCGCGCAGTTCGGGCAGGCCCTTGGCGATGTCGATGCTCGCGTTGAGATCGGTGTAGGGGCCGCTGGTGTCGTAGACGCGGACGCTGGGTTCGCCCGAATGCGGATCGAGGTCGATCTCGCGCATCGCGACGCGGACGCCGCTGCCGGTGGGCGAGGCGATGTGAACCTTGCGGCTGCCGCGAATCGGCCCGGTGGTTACACCGATGGGTTCGGCTTGCGCCTTGTCGAGGCGGGAATCGATGTCGGCCATGTGCAGTCGCTCCATTTTATCGGAGCGAGAATGGGAATTCCGGTGCGGAATGCCGACCCTCCCTCCGCCCGAGTTACCGGGATCAGGTTCAACGGGTCGCGGCATGTTCCGCTCTCAACCTGCTTCTGCACGCAGGCTCCCCGGGGAAGGTGCGACGTTAGGGCCGGGCGGGCTTCTTGTCCACCGGCGCTTTGCAAATCGCCGACACGTCGCTCCCCGGCCGAAACCGGGGAGCGGGCGCGGCGTCATGCGGCGGCGACGGCTTCGCGCGCGCCCTGACGCCAGCGGGCGGCGGCTTCTGCGACGCGCCGGCCGAGCGAGACCGCGGTGGCGCGGTCGCCGGCCTTTGGCGTGACCTCGGCACTTTCGTTCGCGGCCTGCGCCATCATCCCGATGAAGCTGCCGAGGCGGTTCTCGACATCGGTGGCGGCGGAGGTGTCGTCGTTGTTGCCGGGGTTCTGGCCGGTGCCGATCCACAGCATGCCGTGCTGCGCCGCGAAGATCGCGAGGGTGGTCAGCGTGTTGAGCTTGTCGCCCGACGGCGATCCCGACACGGTGAAGCCCGCGCCCAGCTTGTCCTTCCACTGCTTGGTGAAATAGACGGCGGCGCTGGCGTCCATGAACGCCTTCATCGGCGCCGAGACGGTGCCCATATAGGTCGGCGAGCCAAAGACGATCGCGTCGGATTCGTTGGCGATGGCGAGAAATTCGCCGAAGTCGGTCTGGCCGGGCTGGATCGCCAGCAGCACGGGCGCCGCGCCCGCCGCCTCGACCCCGCGCGCGACCTCCTTTGCGATCACGTCGGTGTGGCCGAAGCCCGAATGATAGATGATGGCAACCTGGGTCATGTTCGTTCCTTTCTTTGTGCCTACCTGGCCTGTCAGCCTTTTCGGGGGAGAGCCCTTTGGCTTGCGGAGGCGAAGATGATGGGGTAGGAACCAAAAGTGTAGTACGCACCTGTAGGTAACCATGAAAAAAGAAGTTCCGGACTGGGTAGATAAAGTTGACCCGTGCGAGGCGAACTGCCCGTCGCGCGACATATTGGACCTGATCGGCGACCGCTGGAGCCTGTTGCTGTTGCTGGTTATCGCGCAGGGCGTCCATCGCAACGGCGAGTTGAAACGGCGGATCGGCGGCATCAGCCAGAAGATGCTGACGCAGACGCTGCGCGCGCTGGAGGCGAACGGGCTGGTCGAGCGGCGCGATTTCCAGACGGTGCCGCCGCACGTCGAATATCATCTGACCGCGCTGGGGGTGTCGCTGGGCAATGCGCTGACCCCGCTGTTCGGGTGGATCGAGGACGCGTTCGACGCGGTGCTGGCGGCGCGCACGGCCTTTGCGGAGCGCGAGGCGGCATGAACCGGCCGGGCGTGCCGCGCCCGGCGATCGAGGGGAGGACAGGCATGCGATGGCTGATGGCATTGGCGGCGGGCATGGTGCTGGCCGCGGCGGCGCCCGCCGCGACGCCCGCCGCGACGCCCGCCGCGACGGTCAATGATCTTGCCTGGATGGCGGGGTCGTGGGCGCAAGAGGCGGACGGGCGCTGGACCGAGGAATATTGGACCGTGCCGCGCGGCGGCGTGATGCTGCAGCGCGAGTTCGAATTCCTGCGGCTGGAGGCAGGCGAGGACGGCGTTCCCGCCTATATCGCGCAGCCGGGCGGGCGGGCGCCGGTCGCCTTTCGCCTGACGCAGCATGACGCCATGAGCGCGACCTTCGACAATCCGGCGCACGATTATCCGCAGCGCCTGCGCTATGCGCGGACGGGCGACGTCATGACGGCGACGATTTCGAAGATCGACGGCACGAAGGCGCGCAGCTGGACCTATCGGCGGCGCTGATCGGCGCAGCGGCGGGAGCCGCCGCCCGAGCCGTCAGAATTGATAGGCGATGCCGCCGCCCGCGAGCCACTGGTCGCGGCTGCCCGCGATCGAGACGATCGGCGAATCGGCGTAGCGCCCCGTCATCCGGCCATATTGCGCGCCGCCGATCAGGACGAAGCCCTTGCGAAGGTCGCCCGACAGCGCATAGGCGCCGGCAAAGCCGATCGAATATTTGCCGAGCGTCGCCTTGCGGCTGGCGCCGGTATAGACGGGAAGCCCGCTCGCCGCGCTGCCGACCGGATCGACGTCGAAATAATAGCGGCCGAAGCCCTTGCCATACATGTTGAACGACGCCGAGACGCCGACATAGGCGCGCTTCGACAGCGGCGTGCCATAGTCGATCGTCGGCGAGACGACCCAGCTGCCGTGCTTGCCGCTGATGTCCTTCAGCGCGACGACGCGAAAGCCGATCTGGTCGTACTGGCTGGTGATGATCCCCGATTCGGTGATGCCCGCCGAAATGCCGAGCTCGACCGCCATCTTGCGATCGCCCAGCGCCTCGACCTGCGGATCCTTGATGCGGCCGGTGCGGTCGCTGCGCAGGTTGATGATCGGGCCGAACTTGATGTCGGTCTTTTGCCCGCGCTTTTGCCGGATCAGGTCGACCTGGAAATTGGTGCCGCGCGTCGAGAAGCTGTACCCCTTGTACCGCCCGCGAAAATAGAAGGCGGGAAGGACGGTGCGCTCGTCGGAGCCGTTGTAGCTGGGCACGGTGACGACGCCGGCCGCCAGCGCGAAATAGTCGCGGGCATAGGTGCGGTCGCCGTCGTCGTCCTGCGGCCGGGCCGAGGGGAACAGAATATTGTCGTCGATGTCGCCGCTGTCCTGCGAGAAGCGGGCCG
>JAFKLT010000098.1:0-24813 GCA_017309275.1 Sphingomonadales bacterium
GGCGCTATTATCTGCAATATTGCGAGGACGGTTTCCGCGGCGGCGGGATCGATGTCGCACAGGTCACGCTTGAGAAAACAGCCTGAAAACAAGATGGGGGAGAGGTTGATGCGAAGATTGTTGGCGGCCGCGCTGTTGTGCGCGGCGGCGGGAGGAGCCCCTTCCGCGCTATCCCAGACTTCCGACACTTTGCCAAAGGATCTGAATGTGCTGTTTTGGAGCCAGGACCAGCGTGATCTCGCCTTCCGGACGATGGAAACGGTTCCGAAGGTCGTCGTCCACACGATCAAGGGCGGCGGCACCGTCTATCCCTTGCCGCAGGGCAAGCCGCTCGACCTTGGCCTCGACGTCGACGCCTATATGGCGCGCCAGCGCAACGCCGGGCTGATCATCGTCCAGGACGGCCATATCCGTTTCGAAAGATATGCGCTCGGCTATGGCAAGGACGGGCGCTGGACCAGCTTTTCGGTCGCGAAGAGCTTTACCTCCACCCTCGTCGGGGCGGCTGTAAAGGACGGCTATATCAAGAGCCTGGACGACAAGGTTACGACCTATATCCCCGGGCTGCGCGGATCGGCCTATGACGATGTCAGCGTGCGTCAGCTTCTGACGATGACGTCGGGGGTCAAATGGAACGAGGATTATACCGATCCCAAATCCGACGTGGCGCAGTTCAACCTGCAGGTGCCGGTGCCAGGCGAGGACATCACCGTCAGCTATATGAAGACCTTGCCGCGCGAGGCGCCCGCCGGGTCCAAATGGGTCTACAAGACCGGCGAGACCAACCTGATCGGCGTGCTCGTGTCCAGCGCGACGGGCAAGACGCTGTCCGACTATCTGTCCGAAAAGCTGTGGAAGCCGTTCGGCATGGAACAGGATGCGGTCTGGATGCTCGGGCCGACGGGGCATGAAATCAGCGGTTGCTGCATATCGGCCAGCCTTCGCGACTATGCGCGCGTCGGCCAGTTCGTCCTGAACGGCGGCGTCGCGGGCGGGAAAAAGGTCCTGCCCGACGATTGGCTGGCATCGGCGACGACCAAGCAGGCGGACATCGACTTGCCGGGCCGCGGCTATGGCTATCAATGGTGGACGAACGACGACGGCAGCTTTGCGGCGCAGGGCATCTTCGGCCAGGGAATCTTCATCGACCCGAAGCGAAAGCTGATCATCGCGTCGAACGGCAACTGGCCGACCGCGACCGATCCCGAAGGCGTCGGCAAGGCGCGCGAGGCTTTTTACAAGGCGGTGCAGGCGGCCGTGGACAAGGACGCCGGCAAGTAATCCGGGGTGGTGGTCAGACCGCCGGCGCTATGCCCGCCGCACGCTGCGCGGCCCAGGCTGCGACCAGCGGGACGACGATGCCCAGCGCCATGATCCACCACGTGTCCGAAAAGTCTGCCGCGCTGTAGAGCGCGGCCCCGACGACCGCGCCCGCCACGACCCAGCCGGGCCCATTGCCGTCCGAAATGCGCATGGCCAGCCAGGCACCGCCAAAGGTTCCGATGAACCAGCCGACGATCAGCGCGATCGTCGATCCCAGCGGAATCAGGATTTCGCCCGTTTCGACGTCGAATTCGGCAGGGGAAATTTCGCTGCCGGCATATTGCGCCAGCCACAGCAGGACGAAGGCGACCAGAATGCCGGCCACGGCGGCAATCGCCGATCGCACGATAATGTTCTTCATTCCGATGCCTTTGCCAACGCGGGATTATGCCCGCAATTGGCACAGATATGCAAAGAACGGGTTAAGCGTCCACCATCACCTTGGGCAGCGCGTGATAGGCGGTGCTGTCAAAGCCTTCGACCATCAGCCCGGCGACGAACTCGCCGACGGCTGCCGGATCCTTGATGCTTTGCGGGTCTTCGCCGGGATAGGCGCGCGCGCGCATCTGCGTCCGCGTACCGCCGGGATCGAGGATCGCGGTGCGTACCGTCGAGATATTGCGCATTTCCGCGCCATAGCTGGTGACCAGCACCTCGAAGGCTGCCTTCGATGCGGCATAGGCGCCCCAATAGGCGCGCGGTTCGCGTGCGACGCCGGTCGACAGCGCCAGCAGGCGGCCGTTTGCGGCGCGGCGAAGCAGCGGATCGAAATTAGCGATCAGCGCCTGCTGCGCGATCAGGTTCAGTGTCAGCAGGCGGTTGAATTCCTTGCCGTCGATCGCCGCGACCGGCGTCAACGTGCCCAGCATAGCGGCATTCAGCACCAGCATGTCCAGCTTCTGCCAGCGCTCGGCCATCGCGCTGGCCAGTCGAGCGATGCTGTCGCCGTCGGTGAGGTCCAGCGGGGCGATCGTCGCGCTTCCGCCCGCATTGTGGATACGGTCCTCAAGCTCCTCGAGCCCGCCTGCGGTACGTGCGGTGATCACGACATGCGCGCCGCGTGCGGCAAGCGATTCGGCGATGGCTTCGCCAATCCCTCGGCTCGCCCCGGTGACGAGCGCAACCTGGCCCGCCAGTTCTTCAGAAACGTTGGTCATGTTGTCAGACAACCCGCTCGGCAAGCAGCGAAAACTGATCATCGACGCTATTCTCGTCGAAATCGGTCAGTGTCGTGGGATAATCGCCGGTGAAGCAGGCATCGCAATATTGCGGCGCGTCGTCGTTGCGCTTCGCTTCGCCAAGCGCGCGGTACAGGCCGTCGATCGTCAGGAAGGCAAGCGTGTCGGCGTTGATGAAGTTCGCCATCTGGCCGATCGTCATCTGCGCGGCCAGCAGCTTGGCGCGTTCGGGTGTGTCGACCCCATAGAAACAGCTGTGCGAGGTCGGCGGGCTGGCGATGCGCATATGCACCTCTGCCGCGCCGGCATCGCGCATCATCTGGACGATCTTCAGGCTGGTCGTGCCGCGCACGATCGAATCGTCGATCAGGATGACGCGCTTGCCTTCGATCAGCGCACGGTTGGCGTTGTGCTTCAGCTTGACGCCCAGGTGGCGGACCTTGTCGCCCGGCTGGATGAAGGTACGGCCGACATAGTGCGAACGAATGATGCCCAGTTCGAAGGGAATGCCCGATTCCTGTGCATAGCCCAGCGCGGCGGGCGTGCCCGAATCGGGCACCGGAATGACCAGGTCGGCGTCGACCGGGTTTTCGCGCGCGAGTTCCGCGCCGATTGCCTTGCGCACTGAATAGACGCTCGTTCCCTCGACGATCGAATCGGGGCGCGAGAAATAGACATATTCAAAGATGCAGGGCCGTGCCAGCCGCTCGGCGAAGGGACGATGCGAGGTCAGCTGGCCGTCGCGAATGATGACGAGCTCGCCCGGCTCGACCGAACGGACGAATTCGGCGCCGACGACATCGAGCGCGACCGTTTCCGACGCAAAGATATAGGCGTCGTTGAGCTTGCCGATCACGAGCGGGCGGATACCCAGCGGATCGCGGCAGCCGATCATGCCCTCGGCCGTCAGGCAGATCAGCGAATAGGCGCCCTCTACCTGCTTCAACGCGTCGATGAACCGGTCGAGCAGGGTGCGATAGTTGGAGGTCGCGACCAGGTGGATGATCACCTCGGTATCGCTGGTCGACTGAAAGATCGAACCGCGGCGGACCAGGATTTTCCGCAGCGCCGTCGCGTTGGAGATGTTCCCGTTATGCGCGATGGCGAACCCGCCGGTGGCAAGGTCGGCGAACAGCGGCTGGACGTTGCGCAGCGCGGTTTCGCCCGTCGTCGAATAACGGACATGGCCGACCGAAGAGCCGCCCGCGAGCTGGCGCATGATGTCGTCGCGGTCGAAATTGCCCGCGACATGGCCCATCGCGCGGTGCGTATGGAAATCCTTGCCGTCGAAGGCAGTAATGCCCGCGGCTTCCTGTCCGCGATGCTGCAGGGCGTGAAGGCCCAGGGCAACGACCGCAGCGGCGCTGTCGGCGCCATGAATACCAAAGACGCCGCACTCCTCACGGAGCTTGTCGTCATCGAAAGGATGAGTGGTCAGCATGTCGATCCGGCAACGAGGGGGGCGATGGCTGCCGCGCATATAGGGAGGCTTGTTCGAATTGTCGCCCCCCAACTTCACACTAATGTCACATGGCCTGCGGCGATGGGGTGACAGCGGCCCATTTCCTGCACTAAAGCGCTGCGAATGGACCTGAACAGCGACGAAACCGACCGCTTTTTGCCCCGCTTCGATGCCGCGGGCCTCGTTACCGCGATCGTCACCGATGCCGACACCGGCACGCTGCTGATGGTCGCGCACATGAACGGCGACGCGATCCGGCTGACGCAGGAGACGGGGCAGGCACATTTCTGGTCGCGTTCGCGCGGCCAGATGTGGCGCAAGGGCGAGACGTCGGGCAACGGCCTGACGCTGGTCGAGATGCGCGTCGACTGCGATCAGGATGCGTTGCTGCTGCGCGTGACGCCTGCGGGTCCTGCGTGTCACACCGGGCGCCGTTCCTGCTTTTATCGCCGCGTCGAGGCCGATGGCTCGCTGACCTTCCTTGGCGATGATGCCTGAGATTCGCCGCGCCCTGTTGCTGGGCGCCCTGATGCTCGCCGGGGTATTGACGGCCTGCGACCGCTCTTCGGCCAAAAAGGATAGCGCCAGCATCGACGCCGGCAATCCGCTGGAAATGGCGGCGCGCGAGCGCGGCGTGGTCCGTCCTGATAGCGCGTCGCCTACGGGCGTTTTCGAACGCGCCCATGATCTGGGCCGCGACGCGCTGTGCGCGGTGCCCAGCGGCGCCGGCAAATGGCGGTTCGCGCTGACCGCATCCTACGGACCCGGCCTGTCCTGCACGGCGAGCGGAACGATCACCCGCGAAGGCGAGGGGTGGCGGATGCGCTTCGCCGGCGCCGAGGGTTGCGATGCGCTGGTGCATGAGGAAGAGGACGAGCTTCGCCTGCCCGGACGGCTGCCGTCGCAATGCGACAGCCTCTGCCCGGCACGCGCTTCGCTGTCCGGCCTGTTCCTCCCGCGCGCGAGCTGGGACGAAGCCGATGCGAAACGCTTGCAGATGGGCGATGGACGCGGCAATGTCGTCCGGCCCTGTGCGGACTGACAGCGGCGATTCCGCAAAGAGCGGCCAGCCTTGACGTTCACGTCAACGGAAACTATTCTCCCCCAATGACCGAAGAATACGGCCACGCCCATATCGATACGCCCGATCATCTCGGTCGTGACCAGTTCAGCATCACCGATCTTTCGACCGAATTCGGCGTTACCGCCCGTGCGCTCCGCTTTTATGAGGATGAGGGGCTGATCAGCCCGTCGCGCAAGGGCCTTTCGCGAATTTATTCGAAACGTGACCGTGCGCGGCTCGCCTGGATCCTGCGCGCCAAACGCACGGGTTTCAGCCTTGCCGACATTCGCGAGATGATCGATCTCTACGACGTCGGCGACGGCCGCAAGCTGCAACGTCAGGTCACGATCGAAAAATGCCAGCAGCGCATCAGCCTGCTGCAGCGTCAGCGTGACGACATCGACAGTGCGGTCGAGGAACTGGCGCGCTTCATCGATATGGTGAAAAAGGTCGACGCTGGCCAGAAAGTGCGCTGAGCTTCGGTTTCAGAGCCTCCCCGGGCGAGACTATTGCCAACCCCCGCTTCTCAGAGAGATGAGTCATGCCTGCTTATCGTGCCCCCGTCCAAGACACGCTTTTCCTGATCAACGACGTTCTTGGCGTCGAACGCTATGCGAACCTTCCGGGCTTCGCGAACGCCTCGCCCGACATGGTCGAGGCGGTGCTGACCGAGGCCGGCAAGTTCTGCGAGGAAGTCCTCTTCCCGATCAACTATTCGGGCGATCAGGAAGGTTGCACGCGCCACGCGGACGGTTCGGTGACGACGCCGTCGGGTTTCAAGGAAGCCTATAAGGCCTATTGCGACGGCGGCTGGACGCTGCTCACCGCGCCGGAGGAATTCGGCGGACAGGGCCTCCCGCACGTCATCGGTTTTCCGGTCGAGGAATATCGCATGGCGGCGAACCAGGCCTTTTCGATGTACCCCGGCCTGACGCAAGCAGCGGTCGCGGCGATCCTGGTCAAGGGCTCCGACGAGCAGAAGGCGGTCTATGCTCCCCGGATGATCTCGGGCGAGTGGGGCGGCACGATGAACCTGACCGAACCGCACTGCGGCACCGACCTTGGCCTTATTCGTACCCGCGCGGTGCCGAATGGCGACGGCAGCCATGCGATCACCGGCACGAAGATATTCATTTCATCGGGCGAGCATGACCTCACCGACAACATCATCCACCTCGTCCTGGCCAAGACGCCGGATGCGCCCGACAGCGTAAAGGGGATTTCGCTGTTCATCGTGCCCAAGTTCCTGGTGAACGCGGATGGCTCGCTGGGCGAACGCAACACGCTTGCGTGCGGGTCGATCGAGCACAAGATGGGTATCCACGCCAACGCGACCTGCGTCATGAACTATGACGGCGCAAAGGGCTGGATGGTCGGCGAGGAGAACAAGGGGCTTGCCGCCATGTTCGTGATGATGAACGCCGCGCGCCTCGGCGTCGGTATCCAGGGCCTGGCACAGGCCGACATCGCGTTCCAGAATGCGGTCCAATATGCGCAGGACCGCCGCCAGGGACGCGCGCTGACCGGGCCTGCCGATCCGCAGGAAAAGGCGGACCCGCTGTTCGTCCACCCCGACGTGCGCCGCATGCTGATGGACGGCAAGGCGGTGGTCGAGGGGCTGCGCGCGCTTTGCCTGTGGGGTGCGCTGCAGGTCGATCTGGCGCATGTCGCCGAAACCGAGGAAGAGCGCCAGCGCGCCGACGACCTCGTCAGCCTGCTGACCCCGGTGATCAAGGGCTATGGCACCGACAAGGGCTATGACGTCGCGACCAACGCGCAGCAGGTGTTCGGCGGCCACGGCTACATCGAAGAGCAGGGCATGTCGCAATATGTCCGCGATGCGCGCATCACGATGATCTATGAAGGCGCGAACGGCGTTCAGGCGATGGACCTGGTCGGCCGCAAGCTGGCGCAGAACGGCGGCCGCGCGGTCCAGGCCTTCTTCGCGATCATCGACGAGGAATGCGCCCGGGCAAAGGACAATTCCGCGCTGGCCGAATTCGCGGGCCGCCTCGAAAAGGCGAATGGCGAACTGAAGGCCGCGACCATGTGGTTCATGCAGAACGGCATGACGAACCCGAACAATGTCGGCGCCGGCGCGCACCATTATATGCATATCATGGGCATCGTCGCGCTGGGTTCGATGTGGCTGATGATGGCGGACGCCGCGCAGAAGGCACTCGCCGAAGGCCGCGGCAACAAGGATTTCCTTGAGGCCAAGCTCGTCACCGCGCGCCATTTCGGCGAGCGCTTCTTCCCCGACGCCGGCGCGCTCCGCCGCAAGATCGAGGCGGGCAGCGAAGCGATGATGAGCCTGACGCCGGAGCAGTTCTTCGCTGCCTGATCCCCATTCGTGCAACCATCGCCGCCGCCATGCGTGGAGGCGGCGATGAGCGATAGCGACTTGCAACCGATCGTTGCCGAGGGGCGGAATTGTTGGCGGATCGAACGCGCCGACAAGGCGCGGATGATCGTCGACGCTGCAGACTATTACGCGCTGCTGGAACGGCTGATGGCCGACGCCAGGGAGCGCATCCTGCTGATCGGCTGGGATTTCGATCCGCGGATCGCGCTGAAGCCCGACGAACAGGGGCAGGGCGAACCCCTGGGCGACTATCTGCTCCGCCTCGCCCGCAACTGTCCCGACCGCGATATCGACATTCTCCGCTGGAATTTCGGCGGGCTGAAGCAGCTTGCGATGCCCCGCATCCTGACGATGATCGCGCGCTGGAAACTGACGCGATCGATCAGCTTCCGCCTCGACAGCGCGCATCCGATCGGGTGCAGCCATCATCAGAAGGTCGCGGTATTCGACGATCATCTCGCGGTCTGCGGCGGCATCGACGTCGGTTCGTGCCGCTGGGACACGCGCGCGCACGAGGACGGCGACACCCACCGCACGACGCCCGACGGCAAGGCCTATATGCCGTGGCACGACAGCACGATGATATTGGCCGGCCCCGTCGGCAACGCGCTCGCCGACCTCGGCAACGAACGCTGGCAGCGGGCGACGAAGAAGCCGCTGCGCGAGATAAGCGGCGAGGGCGAAAGCTGGCCCGACGACCTCGACTGCGATTTCGAGGGGGTCGACGTCGCGATCTCGCGCACCCGGTCGGAATATGACGGCTACCCCGAAATCCGCGAGATAGAGCAGCTCTATCTGGACATGATCGCCGGCGCCAAGCGGTTCATCTATTTCGAAAATCAATATTTCACCTGCGGCAAGATCGCCGCCGCGATCGCCGAGCGGCTGAACGAGGACGATCCGCCCGAATTCGTCATGGTGATGCCCGAAACCGCCGACGGCTGGCTGGAGCAGGTCGCGATGGACGCGGCGCGCGTGCAACTCGTGCGCGCGGTCGCCAAGTCGCGCCACGGCGACCGGCTGAAAGTCTATTACCCGCGCACGAAGGGCGGCGAGTCCATCTATGTCCATGCGAAGACCGCGATCGTCGACGACCGCATGATCCGCGTCGGATCGGCCAATCTGAACAATCGGTCGATGGGGCTGGACAGCGAATGCGACGTGACGATCGACGCGGCCTTGCCCGCCAATCGCGGCACGGAGCCGACGATCAGGCGGCTACGCGAGTCGCTGATTTCCGAGCATCTGGACGCCGATCCTGCCGAGGTGGCGCGCCGCTTCGACGCGAGCGGATCGCTGATCGAAACGATCGAGGGGCTCCGGACCGGCGGCCGCTCGCTCGAATGGCTCGACCTGGTCCCGCCGGGTCCGCTCGACGAATTCATTGCCGTGAATGAACTGCTCGATCCGACCAGCCCCGATGCGATGTTCGAAAGCCTGACCGAGCGCGGCCTGAAGAAAAGCTGGCATCGCGGGCGCGACTGGATGCGGCGCCATCGTCCCTTCCGGCGGCGAAAGGCCTAGTCCGCCAGCGACAGGATATGCTGCGCCTGCTTCAGGTGCGGCGCATCGACCATCTTGCCGTCGACCTGCAGCACCCCGACACCGGGGTTCGCGGCAAAGGCATCGACGATGGCCTGCGCCCGCGCGACCTCTTCAGGCGCCGGCGTGAAGGCCGCGTTGATCGGCTCGACCTGCGACGGGTGGATCGCCATCATCCCGGTAAAGCCGTCGCGCCGCGCGCGCGCGGCATAGGCGGCCAGCCCCGCCTCGTCCTTGATCGCGGGAAATACCGTGTCGATCGCCGCGACGCCCGCACCATGCGCCGCGAACAGCGTCAGCGCGCGCGCCACTTCATAGGGCGAGGTATAGCTGCCGTCGTCGTGCCGGCTTGTCGTGGCGCCGATCGCCGCGGGCAGGTCCTCGGCGCCCCAGGTCAGCCCGACCAGCCGGTCGCGAACTTCCCGATAACTGCCCAGCGTAAAGATCGCGGACGGTGTTTCGGTCGCGATCGGCAGGATCGGCGGCAGCGAAGCGTCGCGCGCGCTTTCGCTGCGCAGGATCGTGTCGAGTTGCTGGATGCTCGGCGCGCCCTCGGCCTTCGGCAGCATGATCGCGTCGGGACGTGCCCCGGCGATCGCCGCGACGTCGGCCGCCGTCATATGCCCGTCGAGCGGATTGACGCGGACCAGCGTGATGACCTCGCGCGTTCCCGACAGATAGTCGGCGATCGCGGCGCGCGCGGCTTCCTTGTTTGCGGGCGATACCGAATCTTCCAGGTCGAGGATGATCGCGTCCGCCCCCGACGCGGCGGCCTTGGCAAAGCGTTCCGGACGGTCGCCGGGGACGAAGAGCAGCGAACGAAGACGCATCAGGCGGCCTTTCCCTTGATCAGCGCGGCGCGCTCGCATTGGCAGACGATTTCGTCGCGCTGGTTGATGCAGCGATGGAGGAAGGTGACGATACCCGATCCCGGGCGCGACTTGGATTCTTTCAGCGCGATGACCTCGGTCTCGGCGCGCAGCGTGTCGCCGATAAACACCGGCTTGGGCATGACCAGCTTGTCGTAGCCCAGGTTCGCGACCAGCGTCCCCAGCGTGGTGTCGCCGACCGACAGTCCGACCATCAGGCTGAAGGTGAAGGTGCCGTTGACGAGAATCTGACCGAATTCCGACGCCTTGGCCGCCTCGGCATCAAGATGCAGCGGCTGCGGGTTATGCGTCATCGTCGAAAACAGCAGATTGTCGGTCTCGGTCACCGTGCGCCGGATCTCGTGCGTGATCGTCTCGCCGATCTGCCATTCGTCGAAAAACTTGCCTGCCATCGTCAATCCCTCAAATGCAATTTCATGCCGACATGGCTCTGTACGAAGCCCAGCCTGGCGTAAAAGCGGTGCGCGTCGGTGCGTTTAGCGGACGATGTGAGCTGAACAAGCTTGCAATCGCGCGCGCGGCATTGCTCGACCGCCCACAGGATCATTCGCTCGCCCAGCTTTTGCCCGCGCAGGTCGCCGACGATGCGAACCGCCTCGATCAGTCCGCGCCAGCTTCCGATAAAGGACAGTCCGGGCAGAAAGCTCAGTTGCATCGTTCCGACGACGCGGCCGTCCAGTTCCGCCGCGATCAGCCGCTGGTTCGGATCGGCATCGATCGCCTCGAACGCCGCCAGGTAGCGCGGGTCCGACAGATCGGCCTCGCGTCCCGGCGGGATCGTATCCTCCGCAAGCATGGCGAGGATGGCGGGAAGGTCCGCCTCCGTCGCGTCGCGGAGGATCAGGTCGCTCATTCGGCGGCTTCGATCTTGGCGAGCAGCGCCTCGACCTGCACCTGTGCGCCGGTCGTCGCGTTGAGTTCGGCGACGATCCCGTCGAACGGCGCGGTCAGGCTATGCTCCATCTTCATCGCTTCCAGCGTCAGCAGCTTCTGCCCCTTGGTCACCCGGTCCCCCGCGGCAACATCGACCGCGATGATCTTGCCGGGCATCGGAGACAGGATCGCGCCGTCGCTCGCACCGCCGCCCGCGGCCCCTTCTGCGCGCCACGGCGTCAGCTGCCACACCGCGCCGCTTTCGGCGACGAGCATCGCGGGGGAGGGCTCATCGCTGCCGGGGCCGTGCAGCATCACGTCGACGCGCTTGCCGTCGAGCAGGAAGGGTGCGCTCCGCACATCGGGCGCGTTGAGGCGGAAACCCGATTGCAGCGACCGCGGCACCATCGCCATCGCGGCGTTCGTCAGCGCCTGTACCGATGGAACCGGCTCGCCGGTCATGCTGTCGCCGTCGCGGCCGATCAGTCCGGTATCGACCGTGCCCGCCACGAAATCGGGATGGTCCAGCGCGGCAATCAGGAAAGCCGAATTGGTCTTCACCGGCCAGATCGCGCTGTCCTCCAGCATCTCCGACAGCATCGCGCGCGCTTCCTCGCGATCTTCGCCATAGGCGATCACCTTGGCGATCATCGGGTCATAGAAGGGCGAAACCTCCGCGCCTTCATAAACGCCGGTGTCGATGCGGCCGAGATGTTCGGGAAGCTGGAACAGCTCCAGCGTGCCGATCGAGGGCAGAAAGCCCTTCGCCGGGTCTTCGGCATAAAGCCGCGCTTCCATCGCCCAGCCGTTGATCGCCAATTCCTCCTGCGCGAGCGGGATGGGCTCGCCCGCTGCGACGCGGAGCTGCCATTCGACCAGGTCGACGCCGGTGATTTCTTCGGTCACCGGATGCTCGACCTGCAGGCGCGTGTTCATTTCCATGAACCAGATACGGTCGGCGCGCAGGCCTTCCGACGCGTCGGCGATGAATTCGATCGTTCCGGCGCCGACATAATCGACCGCTTTGGCGGCGCGCACCGCGGCGGCGCACAGCTCGGCGCGGGTCGCTTCGTCCATGCCGGGGGCGGGCGCTTCCTCGATCACCTTCTGGTGGCGGCGCTGCAACGAGCAGTCGCGCTCGAACAGGTGGACGACATTGCCGTGCGTGTCGCCGAACACCTGCACCTCGATATGGCGCGGGGTCAGGATATATTTCTCGATCAGCACATGGTCGTTGCCGAACGACGACGCCGCCTCGCGCTGGCACGAGGCGAGCGCGTCGGCGAAATCCGCCGCCGCATCGACCTTGCGCATCCCCTTGCCGCCGCCGCCCGCGACCGCCTTGATCAGCACAGGGTAACCGATCTGTCCGGCCTGCTCGGCAAGGAAGGCGGGGTCCTGGTTCTCGCCCATATAGCCCGGCGTCACCGGCACCCCGGCCTCCGCCATCAGCTTCTTCGCCGCGTCCTTCAGGCCCATCGCTGTGATCGACGACGGCTTCGGCCCGACCCAGACGAGGCCCGCATCGGCGACAGCCTGTGCGAACTCGGCATTTTCGGACAGAAAGCCGTAACCCGGATGAATCGCCTCGGCCCCGGTTGCTTTGGCTGCGGCGATGATCTTGTCGCCGATCAGATAGGATTCACGCGCCGGCGACGGCCCGATATGCACGGCCTGGTCGGCCTCGCGCACATGCAGCGCCTTGGCGTCGGCGTCCGAATAGACCGCGACGGTCCTTATGCCCATCTCGCGCGCAGTGCGGATGATGCGGCAGGCGATTTCGCCGCGATTGGCGATGAGGAGGGAGTTGATCATGGGTGCGGTTCCGGAAAGCCGTGACGGGTGTGGAGCGCTTCAAGCAACGGCATGAAGTCGTTCACGAAGCCGCCGTCGGAAAAGACCAGGGCGGGAAGGTTCTGGTTCGCTTCGCCTATCGCCTCGACGACGAGCGGGCGGGGACGCGGCCAGGGCACACGGATCACCTCCAGCCCGGTCGTGCGATCGGGAAACATCGCAAGCAGCCCTTCGATGAGGATACAATCTCGGCAGTAAAAGATCGTGCCCGGAAAGGCAGGGTCTTCGAATTCATGCTCGAGAATGAACAGGCGGTCGGGTTTGTCGCTCATTGTCATCACATCCTGAACACGCCGAACCCGCGGTCCTCGACCGGGGCGTTCAGCGTTGCGGTAAAGGCCAGCCCCAGTACGTCGCGCGTCTGCGCGGGGTCGATGATGCCATCGTCCCACAGCCGCGCGGTGGCGTGGTACGGATTGCCTTCATCCTCATATTTCTGGCGGATCGGCGCCTTGAAGGCTTCGGCCTCTTCGGGCGTCCATTTGTCGGCATCGCGGTGGACGGTCGCCAGCACGCTTGCCGCCTGCTCGCCGCCCATCACGCTGATCAGCGCATTGGGCCAGGTGAACAGGAAACGCGGCGAATAGGCGCGTCCGCACATGCCGTAATTGCCCGCGCCGAAGCTGCCGCCGATCAGCACGGTGATCTTCGGGACCGTCGCGGTCGCGACCGCGGTCACCAGCTTCGCGCCATGCTTGGCGATACCCTCGGCCTCATATTTGCCGCCGACCATGAAGCCGCTGATGTTCTGCAGGAACAGCAGGGGAATGCGCCGTTGCTGCGCCAGCTCGATGAAATGCGCGCCCTTGACCGCGCTTTCGCTGAACAGCACGCCGTTGTTCGCGAGGATCGCGACCGGGATGCCCCAGATATGCGCGAAGCCGCAAACCAGCGACGCGCCATAATTCGCCTTGAACTCGTGGAACTCGCTGCCGTCGACGATACGCGCGATCACCTCATGCACGTCATAGGGCGCGCGGACATCCTGCGGGATGATGCCGTACAGCTCTTCCGCATCATATTTCGGCGGACGCGGCTCCTTGATCTCGACCTTGAATCCTTCGTCGACGCCCAGATGGCTGACGATATCGCGCACGATCGTCAGCGCATGTTCGTCATTCTCGGCCAGATGATCGACGACGCCCGATTTCTTGGCGTGCAGGTCGCCGCCGCCAAGGTCTTCGGCGCTGATCTCTTCGCCCGTCGCGGCCTTCACCAGCGGCGGTCCGGCGAGGAAGATCGTGCCCTGATTGCGCACGATCACCGTCTCGTCGCTCATCGCGGGCACATAGGCGCCGCCGGCGGTGCAGCTTCCCATCACGCAGGCGATCTGCGGGATGCGCTTCGCCGACATGTTCGCCTGGTTGAAAAAGATGCGCCCGAAATGGTCGCGGTCGGGGAACACCTGGTCCTGGTGCGGCAGGTTCGCGCCGCCGCTGTCGACAAGGTAGATACAGGGCAGGCGGTTCGTCTCGGCGATCTCCTGCGCGCGGAGATGCTTCTTCACCGTCATCGGATAATAGGTGCCGCCCTTCACCGTCGCGTCGTTGCAGACGATCATCGTCTGCTTGCCCGACACGCGGCCGATGCCCGCGATCATCCCGGCGCCCGGCACCTCGCCCTCATACATGTCGCACGCGGCGAGCTGGCCGATCTCGAGGAAGGGCGATCCCGGATCGAGCAGCCGTTCGACGCGTTCGCGCGGCAACAGCTTGCCGCGGCTCGTGTGCCGTTCGCGCGACTTTTCGTTGCCGCCAAGTCCCGCTTCGGCGACGCGGGCATACAGCTCGTCGCGCAAGGCGCGATTGTGCGCAGCATTGGCGCGAAAGCCGTCGCTGTCCGGGTTGATCGTCGTTCCCAATACTGGTGCGCTCACGTCGCAATCTCTCCTCTACTGGCGGGCCGAATTACCCCGCCGCTCGTCGACGAACAAGGACCGCACGCCGAAATTGGTTGGCATTGAAACCAATTCGTCACAGGCCTATGCCCGCGCCGTGCCCCCTTGAAGATAAGGTTAGTCCGATGAAAAAAGCCGTCTTTGCGATCCTGCTTTCGACCGCCGCGATTGTCGCGGGACCCGTTGCCTGTTCGAAGGGCGAAAAGGCGAGTGCCGCCTATACCGTCGGCACCGAAATCGGCATCAGCAAGACGGCGATGGATACCAGCGTGAAGCCCGGTGACGACTTCTACGCCTATGCCAACGGAAACTGGCAAAAGACGACCGTGATCCCCGCCGATCGGTCGTCGACCGGCGCCTTCTACATCGCGTTCCTCGAAACCGAGAAGCGCACGCGCGAACTGGTCGACGCGATCGTCAAGAGCGGCGGCGACCCCAAGACCGACGACGGCCGCATCGCCGCCTTCTACAACGCTTATATGAATACCAAGGCGATCGACACCGCGGGCATGAAGCCCGTCGAGGCCGACCTCGCCCGCTTCGCCGCGATCGACGACAAGGCCTCGTTGTCGCAGGTCCTTGGCGAACAAACCCGCGCCGACGTAGACCCCCTCAACGCGACCGATTTCGAGACCGAGAATCTGTTTGGCATCTTCGTGACGCAGGGTCTGGCGACCCCCGGCGAGGTGATCCCGTACGTGCTGCAAGGCGGCCTCGGCATGCCCGAGCGCGAATATTATCTGTCGGCCGATGCCAAGATGGCGACCATTCGCGCCACGTACAAAAGCTACATCGCAAAGCTGCTCACCGAAGCCGGCATCGCCGACGCCGAGGCAAAGGCTGGCCGCATCTATGACCTGGAGGTCAAGATCGCGAAGGCGCATGCGAACCGCGAACAGAGCGAAGATTTCACCAAGTCGGCCGACGTCTGGACCAAGGCGGACTTCGCCAAGAAGGCGCCCGGCATGGACTGGGATGCTTATTTCGCAGCCGCCGGCCTCGACAAGGCGGCGAAGTTCGGCGCCTATCACGCCCGCGCGATCACCGGCCTGTCGGCCCTTGTGGCGTCGGAGCCGCTCGATACGTGGAAGGACTGGCTGGTGTTTCACCAGATCAACAGCCACACCGACGTGCTGCCGACCAAGCTCGATAATACGCATTTCGCGTTTTACGGCACGACGCTTTCGGGCACACCGGAGCAGCGCAGCCGCGACAAGCGCGCCCTGTCCGCGTTGAACGTCAACCTGGGCGACGCGGTCGGCCGCGTCTATGCCGACAAATATTTCCCGGCGTCGGCGAAGGCCGAGGTCGGCGACATGGTGAAGGGAATCAAAGCCGCCTTTGCCAAGCGCGTGAACACCATCGACTGGATGGCGCCCGACACCAAGAAGGAAGCGATCAAGAAGGTCGAAACGATCGTCGTCGGCGTCGGCTATCCCGAAACCTGGCGCGACTATGGCAGCTATACGGTCAGCGCAGACAACGCCTATGCCAACATGGTCGCGGGCGAGAAGGCCGAATATGCCCACCAGCTGGCGAAGATCGGCAAGCCGATGGACAAGGCCGAGTGGTGGATGAACCCGCAGACGGTCAACGCGGTCAACCTTCCGGTGCAGAATGCGCTGAACTTCCCCGCCGCGATCCTTCAGCCGCCCTTCTTCGACGCGAAGGCCGATCCCGCCTATAATTATGGCGCGATCGGCGCGGTGATCGGGCACGAGATCAGCCACAGCTTCGACAACAATGGCGCCGCGTTCGATTCCACCGGCGCGCTTCGCAACTGGTGGACCGCCGCCGACCTCAAAAAGTTCGGCGAAGCGGGCTCGGCGCTCGCCGCGCAATATGACACCTACAAGCCGTTCCCCGACCTGGCCGTGAACGGCAAGCTGACGCTGGGCGAGAATATCGCCGACGTTGCGGGCTTGCAGGCGGCCTATGACGCCTATCGCGCGTCGCTGAGCGGCAAGGAAGCGCCGGTGATCGACGGCTTTACCGGCGATCAGCGCTTCTTCATCGCCTATGCGCAGACTTGGGCGACCAAGATGCGCGACGAGGCGCTGCGTGCGCGGGTCGCGACCGACGGCCACGCGCCGGGCAATTATCGCGCGCTCACGGTGCGCAACATCGATGCCTGGTACAAGGCGTTCGGCATCAAGGAAGGCGACAAGCTGTATCTGGCGCCGGACAAGCGCGTTCGCGTCTGGGGCTGACCGGGACGCATCATTGCGAGCAGCGAAACCGCGCGGCGATCCAGAGCCTGCGTAAAACGCTCTGGATTGCTTCGCGCGGCCCGCAACGACCTCAGCCATCGGAAGCCTGCTTCCCCGCTGGCTTTTTGCGGATCAGATGGCTGTAGACGCCGACCAAATTGATGCAGAGCAGCGCGACATTCTGCCAGCCGATGCCCTCGCTATCGGGTTGCAGAAAGCCCCAGGCGATCAACGTCAGGCTGCTGGTCACGAAGATGACGAACGCCCAACCGTTCCACCGTTCGCCAAGGTTGAGCGAGACGAGCAGCGCGGCCAGTGTCGAGGCGGCCGCTCCATAATATTGCAGCACGTCGAGCAGCGTCTCGCTCATGCGCCGGTCGCCCCGAACACGAACTCCAGCTTCAGCCCGTCGGGGTCGGCGAAGAAGACCGCATAATAGGTCGGGCCATAGCGGGGATAGTCGGCAGGCGCGTCGAGAACGGCCGCATCGATGCTTTGCAGCAGGTCATGGAGGCGATCGACGTCGCCCCGACTTTCGGCGGTCCAGGCCAGATGATGCAGGCCGGGCGAATAACGATCGTGCGCCCGCGCCGCGCCGTTGCCCCGCGCCTCGACGATGCCGATCGAATGAAAGGGTTCCCCCTCGCGGTCCCAGTCGCTGCCATGATCATAATCGGTCGAGCGGCGATAGCCGAGGAAGCCGAGGACGGCGTCGTAAAAGACGCGCGAGCGATCCTTGTCGCTGACGGTCAGGTCGATGTGATGGACCAGCCCGCGCACGGTCATGCCGCGCCCAGCAATGCAAAGACGCCCGACGCAGTCAGGAATGGCCATCCAATATGTCGTCCACGCGTATAGACGGCGTCGAACAGCCCGGTCGCCGTCCATGCCGCGCCGATCAGCAGCACCAGGCCGCGCGGCGTGCCCGGCCAGACGACCGAGGCCGCCGACACCAGCATCAGGATCGATAGCGCATGCCATGCCAGGCGAAACACCTTGCGCGCCAGATCGATGCCCATCACGCCCTGGTCGAGCGTCATCAGCGGCCCGATCAGCCTGCGTTCACCCAGAAAGCCGTGAACCGCGGCCGTCGTCGCCATGAAGGCCGCCGACAGCCAGAGCCAGGTCACGCCCCGGCGCCGATCAGTTCGCGGCCGATCAGCATGCGGCGTATCTCGTTCGTGCCCGCACCGATGTCGAGCAGCTTGGCGTCGCGCCAATAGCGTTCGACCGGCCAATCCTTGGTATAGCCCGCGCCGCCCAGCGCCTGGATCGCTTCGCCCGCGACCTTCACCGCATTCTCGCTGGCCAGCAAGATTGCGCCCGCTGCATCGAAACGCGTGGTCTGTCCCGCATCGCACGCCTTGGCGACGTTGTAGACATAGGACCGCGCCGACTGGAGCATGACGTACATGTCGGCGACCTTCGCCTGCATGAGCTGGAACGAGCCGATGGGCTTGCCGAACTGCTTGCGTTCGCGAACATAGGGAATGACAGTGTCGAGGCAGGCTTGCATGATGCCGAGCTGAAGTCCGGCGAGCACGACGCGTTCATAGTCGAGCCCCGACATCAGCACGCCGACGCCGCCATTCTCCGGTCCCATGACCTGTTCTTCCGAAACCTCGCAATCGGTGAAGACCAGTTCGGCGGTCGGCGAACCGCGCATGCCGACCTTGTCGATCTTCTGCCCGATGCTGAACCCCGGCATATCCTTTTCGATCAGAAAGGCGGTGATGCCGCGCGACCCCGCTTCGGGGCTCGTCTTCGCATAAACGACCAGCGTGTCGGCGCAGGTCGCGTTGGTGATCCAGAATTTGGTGCCGTTCAGGACATAGCCGCCCTGAACCCTGTCGGCCTTCAGCTTCATCGACACGACGTCGCTTCCGGCGCCGGCCTCGGACATCGCGAGGCTGCCGACATGTTCGCCCGAAATCAGCTTCGGCAGATATTTCGCTTTCTGTTCGGCGTTGCCCCAGCGGCGGATCTGGTTGACGCACAGGTTCGAGTGCGCGCCATAGGACAGGCCGATCGCACCGCTTGCGCGGCTCACCTCTTCGACTGCGATCACATGCTCGAGATAGCCTAGGCCGAGGCCGCCGAACTCCTCCTCGACGGTGATGCCGTGCAGGCCGAGGTCACCCATCTGCGTCCACAGCTCGTCGCGGGGAAACCAGTCCTGGGCATCCGCCTTGGCCGCGAGCGGAGCGATCTGTTCGTCGGCAAAGCGGGCGGTGGTTTCACGGATCATGTCGGCGGTTTCGCCGAGTGCGAAATCGAAATCGGGGGTGGCGCGCATGAAGGTCCCTTCGGTCAGGGGCGGAACATGCCGCCGTTCTGCCCCAAAGCGCGTTCATATGAAAATTGAAACTTCATGCGTTTCAGCATAAGAAAATCTTATGATAAAACGCTCGCACGTTCGCCAGTTCCTTGCCGTCGTCGACGCGGGCAGCTTCACGCGCGCGGCGCAGCAAATTCGCGTGACACAGCCTGCGCTGTCGACCGGGGTAGCCGACCTGGAACGTCTGGTCGGCGCGTCGCTGTTCATCCGCAACCGCCGCCAGATTCGCCTGACCGAAGCGGGCGGGCGCTTCCTGCCGATCGCGCGCGATCTGGAGCGCAACTTTCGGACCGCCGATGCCTTCGGCCGCGCCGAAGAGGGCGACAGGCCGGCTCTGAAGATCGGTACGATCCGGTCGGTCCCCGGCGAGTTTTTCCAAAGCGTCGCTGCGCTGCTGTCGCGCGACTTCGCGCTGGAGATCAGCGAGAACAGCGACTCCGAACTGCGCGCCGCGATCCATGCGGGCCGCCTCAATATGGCGCTGGTTCCGCTTCGCACCGGCGAGCGCGAGCCGCATGTCGTGCCGCTCTATGACGAGCCCCTCGTCATGTTCGTTGCGGCCGATCATCCGCTGGCGGGGCAGGGTGCGGTCGCGCCCGAGGAGCTGGCCCCCGAAACGATGATCGCGCGCCGGTCGTGCGAATTTCTCGACGCGACCAGCCGCTTCTTCACGCGCCACCGCGTTCGTCCGCGCTTCGGGCTGCGTAGCGACAGCGACGAACGCTGCCTGCGCATGGTCGCGGCGGGCGTGGGTATTACAACCGCGCCGGTGTCGCTTGCGATCGATGGCATCGTGCCGATCGACGTCAGCGGCTACGACTTCCGGCGTGAGCTGGGGCTGTTGATCGACCCCGCATGGCGGTCGCAGGCGGATTTGGAACAGCGCCTGTCGCGCACGCTTCCCGCGCTGCAACGCGCCGGCGCAGACTGGCAGAATGCCAAGGTCGATGGTTGAGCTTTCAAGTCTGGCTTGTCCCCCCGAAAGGCCATACAGCTTGCCCGCCGCCCGGAGCGGCGGCAAGGGCGGGGCATGACCGATACGCTGACCCATCTCGACCGGCTGGAGGCCGAGAGCATCCATATCATGCGCGAAGTGATGGCCGACGCGGCCAAGCCCGTGATGCTGTACAGCGTCGGCAAGGACAGCGCGGTGATGCTGCATCTGGCGCGCAAGGCCTTTTATCCCTCGCCGCCGCCGTTCCCGTTGCTGCACGTCGACACGACGTGGAAATTCAAGGCGATGTATGAACTGCGTGACCGCATGGCGACCGAAAGCGGCATGGATTTGATCGTCTATCAGAATCCGGAAGCGAAGGAGAGGGGGATCAATCCGTTCGACCACGGTCCGCTGCATACCGACATGTGGAAGACCGAAGGGTTGAAGCAGGCGCTCGATCTCCACGGCTTCGACGTCGCCTTCGGCGGCGCCCGCCGCGACGAGGAAAAGAGCCGCGCAAAGGAGCGCATCTTCTCCTTCCGTACCTCGACCCACGGCTGGGATCCCAAGAAGCAGCGCCCCGAACTCTGGAACCTGTACAACGCCCGCAAGGCGAAGGGTGAGAGCATCCGCGTCTTCCCGATCTCGAACTGGACCGAGCTGGATATCTGGCAATATATCGCGCGCGAAAATATCCCGATCGTCCCGCTCTATTTCGCCGCGCCACGCCCGACGGTGGAGCGTGACGGCCTGTTGCTGATGGTCGACGACGACCGCTTTCCCTTGCTGCCCGGAGAAACGCCGGTCGAGCGTTCGGTGCGCTTTCGTACCCTGGGCTGCTACCCGCTGACCGGTGCGGTCGAGAGCGAGGCAAAGACGCTTTCCGAAGTGATTCAAGAGATGCTTCTGACGACGACCAGCGAACGCCAGGGACGTATCATCGACAAGGATGGCGGCGACGCATCGATGGAGAAAAAGAAGCAGGAGGGGTATTTCTGATGTCGAATACCCCGGACACGCCCGTTTACGTCACCGACGCGCTGATCGCGGAGGACATCGACGCATACCTCGCGGGCCATGAAAAAAAGTCGCTGCTGCGCTTCATCACCTGCGGTTCGGTCGACGACGGCAAGTCGACGCTGATCGGGCGGCTGCTCTATGACAGCAAGATGATCTTCGAGGATCAGCTGGCCGCGCTGGAGGCCGACAGCAAGCGCGTCGGCACGCAGGGACAGGAAATCGATTTCGCGCTGCTCGTCGACGGCCTTGCCGCCGAACGCGAACAGGGTATCACGATCGACGTCGCCTATCGCTTTTTCACGACCGAAAAGCGCAAGTTCATCGTCGCTGATACGCCGGGTCACGAGCAATATACGCGCAACATGGTCACTGGTGCATCGACCGCCGACCTCGCCGTCATCCTGATCGATGCGCGCAAGGGCGTTCTGACGCAGACACGTCGGCACAGCTTCCTCGCGCATCTGCTCGGCATCCGGCACATCGTGCTCGCAGTGAACAAGATGGACCTGGTCGGATATGACAAGGCGGTGTTCGACCGGATCACGCTGGCCTATCGCGCCTTTGCGAGCGAGATCGGCATCACCAATTTCACCGCGATCCCGATTTCGGGATTCAAGGGCGACAATATCACGGCGCTGTCGGACAATACGCCCTGGTTCAAGGGCCCGGCGCTGATCGAGCATCTGGAGAATGTCGAGATCGGCAGCGCGGCGGACGAAGCCAAGCCCTTCCGCATGCCGGTGCAATGGGTAAATCGTCCGAACCTGGATTTCCGGGGCTTTTCGGGCCAGCTCGCAACCGGCAAGGTCCGGTCTGGCGATGCGGTGCGCATTCTGCCGAGCGGCAAGACGACGACGGTCAGCCGGATCGTAACGCTCGACGGCGACCTGGAAGAGGCGGTGGCGGGCCAGTCGGTTACGCTGACGCTGGCCGACGAGGTCGACTGCTCGCGCGGCGACGTGATCGCGACGGCGGACAATCCGCCCGAGGCGGCCGACCAGTTCGAGGCGACGCTGGTGTGGATGGCCGACGAGGCGATGATTCCCGGACGCGCCTATTGGCTGAAGCTGGCGACACAGACCGTCTCCGCGACGGTTCAGGCCCCGAAATATGAGATCAATGTCAATACGCTCGACCATCTGGCGGCCAAGACGCTCGAGCTCAACGGTATCGGCGTTACCCAGCTTTCGACCGACAAGCCGATCGTGTTCGAACCCTATGCCGACAATCATGCGCTCGGCGGGTTCATCCTGATCGACAAGCTTACCAACGCGACCGTCGCGGCGGGGATGCTGCACTTCAGCCTTCGCCGCGCGCAGAATGTCCATTGGCAGGCGACCGACATCGATCGCGACATGCGCGCCGACCTCAAGAACCAGCGGCCCGCCTTGCTGTGGTTCACCGGCCTTTCGGGCTCCGGCAAGTCGACGATCGCGAACCTCGTCGAAAAGAAGCTGCATCGGATGAACCGGCACAGCTTCCTGCTCGACGGCGATAATGTACGGCACGGGCTCAATCGCGACCTCGGCTTTACCGAGGCCGACCGGATCGAGAATATCCGCCGCGTTGGCGAAGTGGCGAAGCTGATGACCGACGCCGGGCTGATCGTCATCACCGCCTTCATTTCGCCGTTCCGGGCGGAGCGCGACATGGTGCGCGGGATGTTGCCCGAAGGCGAGTTTGTCGAGGTGTTCATCGACACGCCGCTGGCCGAGGCCGAGAAGCGCGACGTGAAGGGCCTCTATAAAAAAGCGCGCGCGGGTCAGCTCAAGAATTTCACCGGGATCGACAGCCCCTATGAAGCGCCCGAGACCCCCGAAATTCGGATCGACACGACCGCGATGACGCCCGAAGAAGCGGCGGACATGATCATCGATCGCCTGCTGGGATAGGATATGCGCACGGGGGAAAGCGACGGACAACTGGCGGAGCGGCTCGCGAACGCGGCGGGCGCGATCCTGCTGGACCTGCGCGCGCGGGGCGTTCTTGAGGGCAAGGCGCTGGGCAAGGCGGGCGACGAGGCTGCGAACGCAATGCTGTGCCGGGAACTGCGCGCCGCGCGTCCCGACGACGCGCTGCTCTCCGAAGAGGAAAAGGACAACCCCGCGCGTTGCGGCCAGCGCCGCGTGTGGATCGTCGATCCGCTCGACGGCACGCGCGAATATGGCGAGGGTCGGGCCGACTGGGCGGTGCATGTCGCGCTGGCTATCGACGGCGTCGCCACGGTCGGCGCGGTCGCTCTGCCGGGCCTGGGCATCACACTGACCTCCGCTGTGCCGGTGCCGCCAAGCCCGGCAAACGAACCGCTCAGGATGCTGGTCAGCCGAACGCGCCCCGCCGCGGAAGCTGTCTTCGTTGCCGAACGGCTGGGCGCGGAGCTGGTGCCGATGGGATCGGCGGGCGCGAAGGCGATGGCGGTCGTGCGCGGCGAGGCCGATATCTATCTGCACACCGGCGGCCAGTATGAATGGGACAATTGCGCACCGGTTGCGGTCGCGCAGGCCGCGGGCCTTCACGTCAGCCGCGCCGACGGGTCACCGCTGCGCTACAATAATCCGAACACCTATCTTCCCGACCTGCTGATCTGCCGGACAGAGCTGGCCGCGGACGTGCTGCGGCTCGCGGCGGAATATTCGGCCGCCTGACCGACGGAGCCATTGCAAGCGTGCCGTCGCGGCCCTAACTCGGTTTCATCAAAAAACCGAACTCCTGGGAGATGCGCGATGACCGACCTGCCTGAAACCAATCTCGTCATGCTGACGCTCGTAAAGCCCGAGGGACAGCTCGAGGTTTATTTCGAGCGTCGCCCAATGCCCGAGCCCCAGGCGCATGAAGTGCTGGTGAAGGTGCTGACGACACCGATCAACCCATCCGACCTTGGCCTGTTGTTCGGTGGCGCCGACATGTCGACCGCACGCGCGGGGACGCGCGACGGACTGCCGCTGATCACCGCCGATATTCCGCCGCCAGGTATGCGCGCCATGGGCGGCCGCATCGGCGATGCGCTTGCGATCGGCAACGAAGGCTGTGGCGTCGTCGTGAAGGCCGGGGATTCCCCCGAGGCGCAGGCGCTGGTCGGCAAGACCGTCGCACTGCTGGGCGGCGAAATGTATGCCGAATATCGCTGCCTGCCGGTGCAGATGACGATGCCGCTGCCCGACGGGACCGACCCGGTCGACGGCGCCTCCTGCTTCGTCAACCCGCTCACCAGCCTGGCCTTCACCGAAACGATGCGGATGGAGGGCCATAGCGCTCTCGTCCACACCGCCGCGGCATCGAACCTTGGCCAGATGCTCGTGAAGATCTGTGCAAAGGACGGAATTCCGCTGGTCAATATCGTGCGCAGCGATGCGCAGGTCGAAATCCTCAAGGGCATCGGCGCGCAGAATATCGTCAACAGCAGCGCCGACGATTTCCAGGACCGGCTTGTCGACGCGATCGTCGAAACCGGCGCGACGCTGGGCTTTGACGCCATCGGTGGCGGCAAGCTGGCCGGCCAGATCCTCGCGGCGATGGAGGTCGCGGCGGTCAAGCGCATGACGACCTACAGCCGCTATGGCTCGGATACCTACAAACAGGTCTACATCTATGGCGCGCTCGACCTCGGTCCGACGGTCCTCAACCGCAGCTTCGGCCTCACCTGGGGCCTTGGTGGCTTCCTGCTGACCCCGTTCATGCAAAAGGCGGGCTGGGACGTCGTCGGGCGTATGCGTGCCCGCGTGGTCGACGAACTCACGACGACCTTCAAGAGCCACTACAGCCACGAAATCTCGCTGACAGACGCGCTGAACCTCGACACGGCGCACGCCTATAATGCGAAGCGCACGGGCGAGAAATATCTGATCCGCCCGCACGGCTGAT
>JAFKLT010000098.1:24833-28511 GCA_017309275.1 Sphingomonadales bacterium
GTCCTGAATTCCGGCGCCATGTTTCATCCTGGTCGATGAAACATGGCACGCCGACAAATCGGGGGATGATCGCATCGGGCGCCATGCTTGACCTCCCCATGCGCAAACAAGTCGAATCGCGAGTGAAGTTAAGCTGAATTCCGGGGTTTTCTGGCTCAGCGCTTCATGCACTGGCGCGTGTCGTCGCGCTTATACTCGCTGCAATTCCACAGCGCCTTTTCGAAACCCGCCTTGTCGTCGCGCAGGTAGGAAAAGGTCATCGCCGACCGCTGCATATCGTTCATCGCGTCACTGTCGGGCTTCAGCATCGGGTTGGTCCAGCCCATGAACTTGCAATAGGGCTTGTCGCCGCACAGCCGCAGCGCCGTCGTCACGAAGCTCTCGGGCGCTGCGCGCCGATCGAGCGCGACATAGATGGTGTCGCGCCCGGCGGACTCTCCGGCACCGGTGATCGTCTTTGCCTCGCCCACGGCGGCATTGGCGTCGACGCCTGCGAGCTGCGTCGGGGGCAGAGTGCCGACGGCCAACGCGTGCGCGGGCGACAGCGCCGCCATCTTCGCGATACCGCCATCATTGCCCGACACCGCACCGCGAAACGCGCCGGGCGTTCCCCAGAACCCCGGCCAGCGGAAAAAGAGATGTGTATCGACGATCGCGATCTTTTCCAGGCTGTCGCTCCAATAGGGGCGTACCCAGTCGGTATGATAATGGGTCGCGAGCCCGACCTTGGGATAGGTCGTACCCGACAGCATCATTTCGGCATTCGCCTGCGCCCGCGCCCAGGCGGCGTCGGAATAGCGACGGTTGAGCGCACCGTCGCAAGTGAAGGTGAACTGGCATCCCGTCGTGCGGTCGGACCCCTGAAACACGACGCCGCAGATCGACTTCGGAAAGGCGGGGTGGCGGGCGCGATTGATTACGACCTGTCCGACCGCCTGCTGTCCTTTGGAATCGTCACCGGCCTCATAGAGCATGGCTGCTGCCAGGCAGTCGCGCGCCCGTGCACGGCCATCGCCGCTGCCGGCATAGATGAAGGGTCTGGCCGCGACGAAACCCTTGGTCACCAGGGGGATTTCGCCGTTCTGCGCCTTCGCGTCGGCTTCGGTCACCGGGGCCAGCTCCATCGGCGCGACCTCTGGAATCACGTCGGCGGGCGGCGCAACGGGGTGAGGGCGCACGCCGTGCTTGCCGCCGCCGGCATGGCTGCTTGCGTAAAGCACCGCGACGATCGCCGCGACGGTGATCAGGGCGAACAGCCAGCCCGTCCAGTCGCGCCGCAGCGGCATCGCCTGTTCGCCCTCAAGGCGCATCACGAAGGATCAGATTTCGGGCAGGAAATCGGGAACCGACAGGTAGCGCTCGCCTGTGTCGTAGTTGAAGCCGAGGACGCGCGTGCCCGGCGGCAGTTCTGCCAGCTTCTGCTGGATGGCGGCGAGCGTCGCGCCCGATGAGATGCCGACCAGCATGCCCTCCTCGGTAGCGGCGCGACGCGCGAAGTCCTTCGCCGCGGCGGCGTCGACCTTGATCACGCCGTCCAAAAGGTCGGTATGCAGGTTGCGCGGGATGAAGCCTGCGCCGATGCCCTGAATCGGGTGCGGCGCGGGCTGGCCGCCCGAGATGACCGGCGAAGCCTCGGGCTCCACGGCAAAGACCTTCAGGTTCGGCCAATGCTGCTTCAGGAACTGCGCGGTTCCGGTGATGTGTCCGCCGGTTCCGACGCCGGTGATCAGCACGTCGATCGGCGTATCCTTGAAATCGGCAAGGATTTCGGGGCCCGTCGTGCGGACATGGACGTCGATGTTCGCCTCATTCTCGAACTGCTGCGGCATCCACGCGCCGGGCGTCGTTTCCACCAGCTCGATCGCGCGCTCGATCGCACCCTTCATGCCCTTTTCGCGCGGCGTCAGGTCGAAAGTCGCGCCATAGGCGAGCATCAGCCGGCGACGCTCCAGCGACATGCTTTCCGGCATGACGAGCACCAGCTTGTAGCCCTTGACCGCGGCGGCCATCGCCAGGCCGATGCCGGTGTTCCCCGACGTCGGCTCGACGATGGTACCGCCAGCCTTCAGGCTACCGTCGCGCTCTGCGGCTTCGATCATCGCAAGGCCGATCCGATCCTTGATCGACCCACCGGGATTGCTTCGTTCCGACTTCACCCAGACTTCGGCGTCGGGGAAGAGCTTCGCCACGCGAATGTGCGGCGTGTTCCCGATGGTATCCAGGATCGAATTGGCTTTCATGGTCGCTGTGCTCTTTCTTTATATTCGAACCGCGGGTCGAGGCGGACGCGGTTGGGCCAATCTCCGGCGCGCAGCCACAGGGTCTCGTCAGCCAGGGCCGGCAACGGCGCGGGTTGTAACGAGGCCAGCAGATACTGTCCATAAGGCCAGTCGCCGATGCCCGAGTCCGCATTGATATGGCCAAAGGGGCCAGCGTTTACGAAGCGCGCATCCCACTGCCGCGACAGCCGCCAGACATGCGCCGTCTTGGCATAGCTGTCGTTGTCGCTCGCGACCACGATCATCGGCGTGCGCGAGGTAAAGCTGGGCGAGTCGGCAAAGCCGGTGACCTTATGCTCGTGGCGAAGGCGCGTCAGATCGGGCGGCGCGACCAGCAGGGCGCCGGCGATGCGCGTGCGCGTAACCGCGCTGGCGGAAGAGAACCAGTGCGCAAAGGCATGGCACCCCAGGCTGTGCGCTGCGATCAGCACGGGCTCGCTCTCGCTCTCGATCGCCTCGGCGATGCGGTCGGCCCATTCATTCTTGTCGGGTTCGTGCCAGCGGCCGAGTTCGACTCGCTCGCAGTCGGCAAACTTATGCTCCCAAAGGCTCTGCCAATGGGTCGGACCGCTGTTATGCAGGCCCGGAATCGTCAGGATTTTGTGACGTATCGTTGCATTGTGCATCGGGGGTTCTCCATCGATGAGGGGGAATGGGAACCGCGGTGACGGGTGCAACCTAGATAATTCAACTAAATAAATTGACAATCACTTTGTGGCGAAAGGAAGGCAGTTTGCGACGAGCTGATTTGCCGTCTCCGACAGCCGCGAAAATGCGTCAGTCGGTCTGCTTGAACTGCGGCTCGAACGTCTTTGCGCGGCGCAGCTCCGGGAACAGCCAAGCCCAAAGCGCGGTCACACCGACGGCGGCCGCCCCACCCACGACGACCGCGCTGACCGGCCCGAGCGCGGCGGCCATTGCGCCCGCGCGCATCTCGCCAAGCTCGTTCGAGGCGGAGATGGCAAGGCCCGAGGCGGCGCTTACCCGGCCCCGCATATGATCGGGGGTATTGAGCTGGATCAGCGTCCCGCGCACGAAGACCGAGAACATGTCGGCGGCCCCCATCAACACGAGGAGCGCCATCGACAACAGCAGGCTCGTCGACAGGCCGAAGGCGACCGTGCCGGCACCGAAGGCCGCGACGGCCCAAAGCATCTTTACCCCGACGTTGCGTTCGATCGGTCGAAACGAAAGACCAAGCGCGACGACGGCCGCGCCCAGTGCCGGAGCGGCTCGAAGCAGGCCGAGCCCCTCAGATCCGACATGCAGGATGTCGCGGGCATAGACCGGCAGCATCGCGGTCGCACCCGACAGAATCACGGCGAACAGATCGAGCGTGATCGTGCCCAGCAGAAAGCGCTCCATCCACACGAACTTCAGCCCGTCGGCCATTTCGCGC
>JAFKLT010000118.1 GCA_017309275.1 Sphingomonadales bacterium
GATCGTGAAAGCCGAAAGCGCCAGCATAGCTGCGGCAAAGATATAGACCGACGTCGGATGTGCGGCATAGATCAGACCGCCCGCGGCGGGGCCGACGACGGACGCCGACTGCCAGGCGATGCTGCTCATCGCGATGGCGCGCGGCAGCACGGCGGGCGGCACGATATTGGGCGCGATCGCACTCATCGCCGGTCCGGAAAAGACGCGCGCGACACCGTGCAGGGCGGCAAGGCCAAAGAGCAGCGGCAAGGTCAGCCCGTCGGTCCATGTGAACCAGCCGAGCGTAGCGGCGATCACGATGTCGATCAGGTTCGAAAAGATCGCCACGCTTCGCCGCTCGAAACGGTCGGCGGCCCATCCGGCCACCGGGGTCAGGATCGCGAGCGGCACGAACTGGAACAGGCCGAGGAGGCCGAGCTGAAACGACGCCTCCTTGATCGACATGCCATAGTCGGTGCGCGCGGTGTCATAGAGCTGGTAGCCGATGACCACCACCATCGCGATCGTCGCCAGCACCGCCGTGAAACGCGCGACCCAGAAATAGCGATAATCGGGAAAGCTGAGCGGGGAGGGGGCCTTGGTCGCGATCTCCGGCATCACCGGTTCTTCGCCGTCGGGTGGGAGTATCGTCGCCATTTCCAATTGCCCTATCGCGCTTTTCGTCGCTGTCCAGAGCGCATGCGTATGCCGTTCGTCGATTATCGGATGTTATCGGTGAGGCAGAGTGGCAGAAACCGGCCATCGATTGAGGGAGATCATCGAATGACACGCAAGTTTGCCCGTTTCGGCGGCGCGGCAATGGCCGCGACGCTGCTCGTCCTCGCCGCCTGCAACGCGTCGGACAACAAGTCTGCATCGTCGCAGGGCGCCAAGAACTGGACCGAATTCCGCGACAATTTCCTTGCCGGCTATTTCCCGCTCAACCCCAATTTCGCGGTCTATCAGGGCAAGCATGAATTCGACGGGCAATTGCCCGACTGGTCGCCCGAGGGATTGGAGAAGCAGGCGGCCTTCCTCGAAAAGACGATCGCGGACGCGAAGGCGTTCGACGGCAAGATGACCGACGCCGAAAAGTTCGAGCGCGACTATCTGGTCCATGTCGCGCAAGGGCAGCTCTTCTTCCTGCGCGATACCGACTTCGCGCAGAAGAACCCCGCCTTCTATGTCGGCGCCCTCGACCCCAACGTCTATATCGCGCGCCCCTATGCCGATGCGACGACACGGATGAAGGCCTTTATCGCCTATGCGCAAAAGGTCCCAGCGGCGGCCGCGCAGATCAAGGCGAACCTCAAGCTCCCGCTACCCGCGACCTTCGTCAAATATGGCACGGCGGGTTTCGGCGGCTTTGCCGACTATTACACCGGCGACGCGAAAAAGGCCTTTGCCGAGGTGAAGGATCCGGAACTCCAGAAACAGTTCGACGAAGCGGCGGCAAAGGCCGGCGCGGCGATGAAGGATCTGGCCGCCTATGTCGGATCGAAGCCGGGCACGCCCGACGGCTATGCCCTGGGTGCCGACAAGTTCGCCAAGATGATCCTGACCAACGAAGCGGTCGATACGCCGCTCGACGAGTTGGAGCGCATCGGTCAGGCCGACCTCAAGCGCAACCAGGATGCACTAAAGGCCGCCTGCGCGACCTATGCCGCGGGCATGACGATCGCCGACTGCATGAAAAAGATGAACTCGGACAAGCCCGCCGACGGCCCGGTCGCCGAGGCGCGGCGCCAGCTACCGATGCTGCGCGCCTTCCTCGTCGAAAAGGACCTCGTGTCCATCCCGGGAACCGAGCAGGCGCAGGTCGAGGAATCGCCGCCGTACAACCGGCAGAACTCCGCCTATATCGACATTCCCGGGCCCTATGAGAAAGGCTTGCCGTCGGTCTATTACATCTCGCCGCCCGACCCGACGTGGGACAAGCAGACGCAGGACGATTTCGTGCCAGGGCGCAAGGACCTGATGTTCACTTCGGTCCACGAGGTTTGGCCCGGCCACTTCCTGAACTTCCT
>JAFKLT010000099.1 GCA_017309275.1 Sphingomonadales bacterium
GTCCGATCGGCCGTGGGGCGCGTCGCGTCGTTTTTGGGGGCGAGCAGCTTCCGCCCGCGCCATTCGCCAGCGATGACGCGCATCAGCCGAGCCTGCGCCGGAACTGGAACAGCTCGTCGCGCGGAACGATCTCGACCTGTCCGACGTCAAGTTCGCCGACGGTGAACTGGCCGTAACGCGTGCGGATAAGCCGGCTGACCTGAAGCCCCAGATGTTCGAGCACGCGCCGAACTTCGCGGTTCTTGCCTTCGGTCAGCGTCATTTCGATCCACTGGTTGCGCCCGGTGCGGCGCTCCAAATTGGCGTCGATCTTGCCATAGCGGATGCCGTCGATCTCGATCCCTTCGACCAGATCCTCGAGCTGGGTCTGGCTGATGTCGCCGAACGCGCGCGCACGATAGGTGCGCTCGACCCCGCTGGCGGGCAATTCGAGCTGGCGCTTGAACTCGCCGTCGTTGGTCAACAGCAGCAGGCCTTCGGTATTATAATCGAGGCGGCCGACGGGCATCAGACGCGGCAAATCCTTGGGCAGGATGTCGTATATCGTCTTGCGCCCCTTGGGATCGCGCGCGGCGGTCAGGCATCCGGAGGGCTTGTGAAAGCGATACAGACGCGTCGACACCGGCTTCGCGACCGGATTGCCGTCGACCGTCAGCCCTTCCAGCGAAGAAAGGAGCGGCGCGGGCTGGACAATCGTTTCGCCATTGAGCGCGATGCGCCCTTCCTCGATCATCCGCTCGACATCGCGGCGCGAGCCGATGCCGGCGCGGGCGAGCAGCTTGGCGATACGCTGCGGGCCATCTTCACGCTCCGGTTCGGCCTTCACCTTGCGCGGAGGAGAATCAGCGCGCGCGGCGCGGCGACCCCGCGGAGCATCGCGGTCGGAGGGCGAACGGGGCGTATTGCGGGGCGGACGGCGGGTCGTCATCGGAACGGATGAGGCTTTCTTGTCGTTTTTCGGGAAATAAGTGTTGCGTTGTGATCACGCTCATAGCCGGAAAAGTGTCGCTTCGTCGATGGCAAGCAGAAGCGATCTTGCAGGAAGGGCCGGAGCGAGTCATGGCGACGATAAAGGGAGTGTTTATGCTCTTCGCGTCCCGCCCGTCCTGTATCAAGCGACTGCTGGTCATCGAGGATGACCCGTTGATGGCGTTCGACAACGAACGGACGCTGAAACACGGCGGCTATGACATCGTTGCGACGGTCGATTCGGGCGAAGCCGCGGTCGCGGTGATGGCCGTCGAACAGGTCGACGCGCTCGTGCTCGACCTGGGTCTTGCCGGCGACATGAGCGGGCGCGAGGTCGCTCGCTTGGCGCGCGATCGCGGCATCGCGGTTCTGCTCGTCACCGGCCAGTGCCCCGCCGATGCCGCCGATATCGCGGTCGCATGCCTCGGCAAGCCGCACAGCGCCGGCGCGCTGGTGTCGGCGCTGAAGGCCGTCGAATCGATGACCTGCAAGAACCAGGCTCCGCGAAAGGTGAGCGGGCTTACGACCTTCTGGCGGCCCGAAGCCGCCTGACGCGCCCAGACGACGCCAGCATTCGCCGAGCGTCGATTTAGCCGCTTCCAATTTGCCCCCGACGCTTTAGGCCTTGGCCATTGAGGTCGCCGTGTCCGCAAGGATGCCAGGGGGAGAAAAAGAGTGCAGCCCGATACCGTGACGCCGCCGCCGCAAGGCTGGTGGGACAGCATCCGGCCTTACCTCCAGCGCGCGCCGATGGCCGCCTTCCTTCTCGGCCTTTCGTCGGGCTTTCCCTACGCAATGATCGGCGCGACGCTGACAACGCGGCTGGCGCAGGACGGCATCGACAAGAAGACGGTAACCGCCTTCACGCTCGCGTTCCTCGTGTACAATCTCAAGCCCTTGTGGTCGTGGATCGTTGACGGCGTTCGCCTGCCGGGCCTTGGTGCATTGGGTCAGCGGGTGTCGTGGATGATCCTCGCCGCGATATTGGTCATGGCGGCCGTTGCGAACCTTGCGTTGCAGGACCCCAAAGCAGACATCTATCAGACTGCGATTGCGGCGATCCTTGTCGGGCTTGCAGGGGCCACCTTTGACATCGTCATCGATGCCTATCGCATCGAAATCCTGAAACCCGAGCAATTGGGGATCGGATCGGGGATGAGCCAATATGGCTGGCGCATCGGGTCGGCGGGTGCCGGGGCGCTCGCGCTGTTTCTCGCGGCGCGTTACGGGTGGGAACCGGCCTATCTCGCCTGCGCGCTTTTTGCCTTGCCGGCAGTGATCGCGGCCCTGTGGCTAGGTGAACCGGACCGGCACCGCGACCCTGCGCAGCGCAAGGGCGGCAGCGCGATCCTCCAGTCGATCATCGGACCCTTCACCGAGTTTTTTCAGCGTCAGGGCGCAATGCTCGTTCTGCTGTTCATCCTGGTTCACAAGATCGGCGATACGCTCGCCAATCTGACGTTCCGCCTGTTGTTCGACGATCTTGGATACACCAACGACGAAATTGCCATCTATGACGTCGGCATCGGGTTCTGGGCCTATCTGATCGGCATCTTCGTCGGCGGCATCATGTATTCCAGAATGGGGATGAAGAAATCGGTGCTCGTCAGCCTCATCCTGATGGCCGTGTCGAATTTCAGCTTCGCGCTTCTTGCCGCCACGGGGAAAAGCAACCTCGGCATGGCCGGCGCGATCGGGTTCGAGAATTTTGCGAGCGGCATCGGCGGCGTTGTCGTCGTGGCTTATTTCTCTGCGCTCTGCGACCTGCGTTTTACAGCGGCCCATTATGCGCTCATTTCTTCGGCGGCCAGCATCGTAGGGCGGTTCGTCACCGGCACCACGGCGGGGTCGTTGATCGAGAGCATCGGCTACGTCCAATTCTACCTGCTGACGACCGCCGCAGCCGTGCCTGGCGTCCTTCTCTTCTGGTGGATGATGCGAACCGGCCTCGTCGACCTTTCGGTCGGTTCGGCAGGAAAGGTCGAAGGGAGCGAAAACGTTCCGGCCAAACCAGCGGGGTGAGGCCGTGCATTTCCTGCTGATCTCCGTCGCGCTGCAGGTGCTGTGCATCGTCCATGTGTTCCGCACCGGGCGGAACACGGCCTGGATCATGGCGATCGCCTTTCTGCCGATGGTCGGCATCCTCGCCTATTTCATCGTCGAGATATTGCCGGGCTTGCGGCACGATCGCCGCGTTCGCGATGCCCGGACGAAATTCGCCGACAAGATGGACCCGGAACGGCGCGTTCGCGCGGCACAGGACACGGTCGATTTCAGCAATACGGCGGGCAATCGCCTCGAACTCGGTGACGCGTTGATGGCGCGCGAGCGCTATGACGAGGCGCTGGCCCAGTTTCGGGAGGCCGAACGCCTCTCGCCGCACGTCGACCGGGCGATCGGCATGCGGATCGCCGAAGCCGCTTATGAGGCCGGCCACTTGGTCGAAGCGCTCGCGGCGATCGACAAGCTGCCCGAGACGATCTCGCAGACCGAGCTCGATCGCCGGACACAGCTTCGCGCCAAGATTGCCGAGGCCGATGGCCGGGCACAGGATGCCTTGACGCTCTATCGCGGGATCGTCGATCGCGTTCCCGGCGACGAAATCCGGTGCCGAATGGCCGCGCTGCTGCTCGCCGAGGGCGACCGTCGCGGCGCAAAGACGCTGTTGCAGGAGGTGGAGCAGCGGATGAAACGCACGCCGCCGGTGACGCTGAAGGCCGAAGCGGCGATGTACGACTGGGCCAAGCGGACGCTCGCCGAGCTTCGTTAGTCCGGACGTTCGTCGTTCAGGTCCAAAACGACGCCCGCGAGATAGAGCGAACCGCAGACCAGCACATCCCCCGTGGGGCGGTGCGCGGCAATATGGCGAAGCGCGGCGCGCACATCGTCGCACGGCTGCGCGTCGAGGATGCCCAGGTCCGATTGAACCCAGTGGCACAAATCCTTCGGGTCGTGATGTTCGTGCCCGGGGATCGGTACGGCCTGGAAAGAGGCGATACGATCGGCAAAGGGACGAAGGAAACCCATCGCATCCTTGTTGCGAAGCAGGCCGCAGACGATGTGGAGCGGCGGCCGCGCGTCGAGCGCCCGCGCGAGTGCGTTGCCCGCGTCGGGGTTGTGGCCGCCGTCCAGCCAGACCTCGCGGCGTCCGGGAGGCAGCGCCGTCAGCGGGCCGGGCCCCAGCTTCTGCATCCGTCCGGGCCAGAAGGCGCCGGATACGCCCGCAGCAATTGCGGCTTCGCCCGGATGCGGGGCAGGGGCGATATGCAGCATCGCGATCGCCAGCCCGGCATTGCGCATCTGATGCAAGCCCGCCATTCGCGGCTTCAGCCGTTCGTCGATCGATCCGGATTTGGACTGCCAGCGAAAGCCGTCGCCTTCGGGCTCGATCGTCCAGGCATCGCCTTCCGAGAACAGCGCGCCCCCGACCGCCGCGGCGCGTTCGCCGACCAGCCTCATGACCGCGTCGGGATAGCGAAGCGTCGCGAGCGCGGCGCCGGGCTTGAAGATGCCCGTCTTCTCCCACGCGATACGCTCGATCGCTTCCGTGGGCACGCCCTCTTCGGGGGCGAGCAGAAAGGCTTCGTGGTCGATGCCCAGCGACGCGATGCCGCACACGGCGGGGGACGCGATGATGTTCGTCGCGTCCAGACGCCCGCCCAGCCCGACCTCGATGATGCAGTCGTCGGTGGGGACGCGCGAAAAGGCCAGGAAGGCGGCGGCGGTCGTGACCTCGAAGAAGCTCGCCTGCAACCCCTCTGCCTGGTCGAGCACCTCGGCCAGCAGGGCCGCGAGCAGGGCATCGTCGATCAGCGTTCCCGCCAGCCGAATCCGCTCGTTGAACCGCACCAGATGCGGGCTCGTATAGGCATGGACCCGCCGCCCGCTCGCCTCCAGCATCGCGCGGAGGTAAGCGCAGGTCGATCCCTTGCCGTTCGTCCCCGCGACGTGAAAGGTGCGCGGCAGGCGGTCCTGCGGATTGCCGAGCCGCGCGCACAGTTCGGCGATGCGCTCCAGCCCCAGCACGTCGCGCCCCGGCGACAGCGCGGCGAGGCGGTCGAGCTGCGCCTGTACCGCAGCATCGTCAGAGCGGGCGTGGTCGGCCATCGTGCCCGGCAGGTGCGGCTCAGGCGGCCTTTTCGGGCGCTAGATAGCCGATCAGACGCGCCAGCGTTTCGGGCAGGTCCTTGCGATGCACGACCATGTCGATCATGCCGTGATCGAGCAGATATTCGGCGCGCTGGAACCCTTCGGGCAGCTTTTCGCGGATCGTATTCTCGATCACCCGCTGCCCGGCAAAGCCGATCAGCGCCTTCGGTTCGCTGATCTGCACGTCGCCCAGCATCGCATAGCTGGCGGTCACGCCGCCCGTCGTCGGGTCGGTCAGCAGCACGATATAGGGCAGTCCGGCGCGGCGCAGCCGCTGCAGCGCGACGGTCGCGCGCGGCATCTGCATCAGCGAAAGCGTGCCTTCCTGCATCCGCGCGCCGCCCGCCGCGGTGATCGCGATATAGGGACAGCCGCGCCGGATCGCATCCTCGACCCCCGAAACAAAGGCCTCGCCCACGGCCACGCCCATCGATCCGCCCATGAAGGCGAAATCCTGGACGCCGATCACCGCGGCCATGCCCGAGATGCGGCCCGCCGCATTCTGATAGGCGTCGCGGTCGCCGGTCTGCGCGCGCGCGGCCTTGATGCGGTCGACATATTTCTTGGTATCGCGGAACTTCAGCGGGTCTTCGGGCGCCGCCGGCGAGGCGATCAGCTCGTACAGGCCGCCATCGAAAAGCTGCGCGAAACGTTCCTTCGCACCGATGCGGTCATGATGGTCGCAGCGCGGGCAGACGTTCAGATTCTCTTCCCACTCCTTCACGAACACCATCTGCTGACACTGGCGGCATTTGTGCCAGAGATTGTCGGCGGTATCGCGCTTGGCGGTGAAGGGCAGGGCGTTGCGAACGCGGTCGAGCCAGCTCATGCGGCGATCTCCTTTGCGCCGTGGATAGCATCGGCGAGCGAGCGGGTGAAGGCTTCGACATGCGGCGCGGCGGCGTCGCCATGCTGCGCGATGATGTCGATGAAGGCCGATCCGACGACGACGCCGTCGGCGACCTTCGCGATGTCGGCCGCCTGCTGCGGTGTGCGGACGCCGAAACCCACCGCGACGGGCAGGTCGGTCGCGGCTTTCAGGCGGGCGACGGCATCCTCGATGCTCGCCTGCGCTGCCTGCTGCAGCCCGGTGATCCCGGCGACCGAGACATAATAGAGGAAACCGCCCGCGCCGTTCAGCACGTCGGGCAGGCGCGCAGCGTCGGTCGTGGGGGTCGCAAGGCGGATCAGGTCGACGCCCGCGCCGCGAAGCGCGGGGCCGAGTTCGGCATCCTCTTCGAACGGAATGTCGACGCAGATGATGCCGTCGACCCCCGCCTTGGCGCATTCGGCGGCAAACCAGTCGGACCCGCGAACCGTCATCGGATTGGCATAGCCCATCAGGACCAGCGGCACGTCGGGATGACGGCCACGGAAAGCCGCCGCGATCGCGAACAGGTCGGCGGTGCTCGTCCTCTTCGCCAGGCTGCGCAGATTGGCCGCCTGGATCGCGGGACCGTCGGCCATCGGATCGGTGAAGGGCATGCCCAGTTCGATCACGTCGGCGCCGCCCGCGACCAGCGCGTCGAGGTTCGCGGCGGTATCGCCGTCACCGCCGGTGATGAAGGCGACCAGCGCGGCGCGGCCCTTGCCGAATGCCGATGCAAAGCGGGTCACAGCGTCACCCCCAGCGCTTCGGCCACGGTGAAGATGTCCTTGTCGCCGCGTCCCGAACAATTGACGATGATCACCTTGTCCTTGCCCAGCGTCGGCGCGATCCGCTCGGCCGCCGCGATCGCATGCGCGCTTTCCAGCGCCGGAATGATGCCCTCCAGCTTGGTCAGCTTCTGGAAGCTGGCCAGCGCCTCGTCGTCGGTGACCGGTTCGTACCGGACGCGGCCGATTTCGTGCAGCCAGCTATGTTCGGGCCCGATGCCCGGATAGTCGAGGCCTGCCGAAATGCTGTGCGCCTCGGTGATCTGGCCGTCCTCGTCCTGCAACAGATAGGTCTTGTTGCCATGCAGGATGCCGGGCCGTCCGCCCGCCAGGCTGGCGGCGTGCCGCTTGTCGAGCCCTTCGCCCGCGGCTTCGACGCCGACGATCTCGACCCCTTCGTCATCCAGGAAGGGATGGAACAGGCCGATCGCGTTCGAACCTCCGCCGACCGGAGCGATCAGCATGTCGGGCAGCCGACCCTCGGCCTGGAGAATCTGTTCGCGCGCCTCGTTGCCGATCACCGACTGGAAATCGCGGACCAGCTCGGGATAGGGATGCGGCCCGGCGACGGTGCCGATGATGTAGAAGGTGTCGTGAACGTTCGCGACCCAATGGCGCAGCGCCTCGTTCATCGCGTCCTTCAGCGTCTTCGCGCCCGATTCCACCGCGACGACCTCTGCGCCGAGCAGCTTCATGCGGAACACGTTCGGCTGTTGCCGCGCGACGTCGACGGCGCCCATGAAGATGGTGCAGGGAAGGCCGAACAGCGCGGCGACGGTCGCGGTCGCGACGCCGTGCTGGCCCGCGCCGGTCTCTGCTATGATCTTCGTCTTGCCCATCCGCTTGGCGAGCAGGATCTGGCCGATGCAATTGTTGATCTTGTGCGCGCCGGTGTGATTCAGGTCCTCGCGCTTCAGATAGATTTTCGCACCGCCCAGGTCGTTGGTCAGGCGCTCGGCGAACCACAGCGGGCTCGGCCGACCGACATAATGCTTGAGCAGATAGTCGAACTCGGCCTTGAAGGCCGGATCGGCCTGTGCCGTGCGATACTCGCGTTCCAGATCGAGGATCAACGGCATCAGCGTTTCGGCGACGTAGCGGCCGCCGAACTGGCCGAAGTGGCCGCGCTCGTCGGGCTGGGTGCGAAGACTGTTGGGAAGCTGGGTCATCGGCCCGCCGCTTTAAGGAAAGCGGCGATCTTGTCCACATCCTTGACGCCCGGCGCGCTTTCGACCCCCGACGAGACGTCGACCAGCGGCGCCCCGGTCGCTTCGATCGCGGCGGCGACATTGTCGGGCGTCAGCCCGCCCGCGACGCCCCACGCGATGTCGCTGCGATAGTTTTTGAGCAGCGACCAGTCGAACCGCGTGCCCGTGCCGCCGGGCAGCGCCGCCGCCGGCGCGTCGAACAGAATGCGGTCGGCCGCGCCGCTATATTGCTGGACGCGCTCCAGCGTTCCGGCATCCTTCAGCCCGACCGCCTTCCACACCTGTGCGGGCACGAGCTGCTTTACGCGGGCCAGCCATTCGGGCGTTTCGTTCCCATGGAACTGGACGATGTCGGGCCGCACCTTGCTGAGCGCCTCGCCGGTCAGTTGCTGCGATGCGTTCACCAGCAGCAGCGCGACCTTCACCTGTCCTTGCGCGCGCTGGCGCAGCGCCGCCGCGGTGTTCAGGTCGACATGGCGCGGGCTCGATTCAAAATGGACGAGGCCGATATGGGTCGCGCCGAGGCGGATGGCGGCATCGACGGCTTCGGGCGTCGAGAGCCCGCAAATCTTGACGAGGGGAGACATGCGAGCCCTTTGCGTCACTATGGCATTCGATGCAATCGCCTCGATCGCGCGCGACTTGGCCCCGCGACATAATTTGCTACGATGGGGGCCGGAAATGGGGGTGTCCGTGCGCAAGATTCTGCTTCTTTTACTCGGCCTTGCACTCTCGGCCTGCTCGCCGGCGGATGCCAGCAGGGGCATCGAACGGTCGCAACAGGCGATCGCGGCGTTTCACAAGGACATGAACGCCGGCAAGTTCGACGATATCTATTATGCGTCGGCCAAGGAAATGCATGACGCCGTCGACGTCGCCGGCTTCGAACAATTGCTCGGCGCCGTTCAGCGCAAGCTGGGGAAGGCCGGAAATTCGAAACAGGTCGGCTGGCACGTCAATTACACGAACGGCAGCACCTATGTGACGCTGACGATGGAAACGATGTTCGACAAGGACAAGGCCACCGAGACCTTCATCTATGTGACGTCGGACGAGAGCACCAAGCTTGTCGGCTATAATATCCAGTCGCTCGCGCTGATCACCCAATAGGCACCGCGTCGCCCGATCTCGCGCCGCCCTGTGCCGGAACGCTAAAGCGTCGCCTCGATTTCCCGCGCGGCCAGATCGGGGTCCGGCGACTGGCTGATCGGACGGCCGACGACCAGGATCGAGGCGCCGTCGGTCATCGCCTGCGCCGGCGTGACGACGCGCTTCTGATCGCCGGCCTTGCCGTTCGACGGGCGGACGCCGGGGACGACGAAAAAGCCGCCCGGCCATGCCTTGCGCGCGGCCTTCACTTCCTGGCCCGAACAAACGATACCATCGAGGCCCGATTCGCGTGCGAGCGCGGCGAGCCGGACAACCTGGTCGTGCGGATTTCCCGCGATGCCGATGTCGTCGAGGTCGGGCGCGTCGAGGCTGGTCAGCACGGTGACGCCGACAACCTTCGTATGCGTACCCGCCGCCGCCTTTGCCTCTTCCATCATCGCGCGCCCGCCCGCGGCGTGGACCGTCAGGATCGCGGGTTCGAGCGGACGGAGCGCCTGGATTGCCTTGGCGACGGTGTTCGGAATGTCGTGAAGCTTCAGGTCCAGAAAGATCGGCAGGCCGATCTTCGCCATTTCATGCACGCCATGATGACCGTTGGCGCAAAAGAATTCCAGGCCCAGCTTCAGGCCGCCGACATGGTGCCGCACCTTCTGCGCAAGCGTCAGTGCGGCGTCGAGGTGCGTGGTGTCGATGGCGAGATAGATGGGGGAGGTCATGGCTTGTCCGTCGAGAAAAGGTCGGTGGGCTGCGGCGGAACATTGGTCTCAGGGGCGACCGGCGCGACCGGCGCCGGCTCGACGGGCCGGTTGGCAAGCGCGCGCATGTCGGCAAGCTGCCGCTCGCTGCCCTCGAGCCGGCGCTTCAGCGACCAGCGCGAGGTGCGCAGCGCGATCCACATCGGGACCATGCCGATCAGGAAGCTGCCCAGTATCACCAGCGGCAATTTGGTTTCGGCTTCCCATCCGGGCCAGATCGTCACGGTGACGACGCGCCAGTTGGCCATCGCGAAAATGACCAGGACCGCAGTGAGTACAACCCAGATGATCGTCCGCAGGATTCCCACTTCGCCTTGCTCCTCCGTTGGCCCGTTCGACAACCCTAGGATAGATTGTCGTGCGTTTCCAGTCCGGGGCTAGCCGAAGACGCGGTCGAAGATCGTGTCGACATGCTTCATGTGATAACCGAGGTCGAACAGCGCGGTCAGTTCGTCCGCCGACAGCCGCGCGGTCACGTCCGCATCACCCTTGAGCAGGTCCAGCAACGAAAGCTGTCCGTCGCTTTCCCACACCTTCATCGCGTTGCGCTGAACCAGCGAATAGCTGTCCTCGCGGCTCGCGCCGGCCTGCGTCAGCGCCAGCAGCACGCGTTGCGAGTGAACGAGGCCGCCCATGCGGTCGAGATTCTTCTGCATCCGCTCGGGATAGACGAGCAGCTTGTCGACGACGCCGGTCAGGCGCGCGAGCGCGAAGTCCAGCGTGATGGTCGCGTCGGGGCCGATGAAGCGTTCGACCGACGAGTGGCTGATGTCGCGTTCGTGCCACAGCGCGACATTCTCCATCGCCGGGATGCTCGCGCTGCGCACCATGCGGGCGAGGCCGGTCAGATTTTCGGTCAGCACCGGGTTGCGCTTGTGCGGCATCGCCGACGAACCCTTTTGCCCCGGCGAGAAATATTCCTCGGCCTCCAGCACTTCGGTGCGCTGAAGGTGGCGGACTTCGACCGAGAGGCGCTCGATCGACGAGGCGATGACGCCCAGGACGGCAAAGAACATCGCGTGACGATCGCGCGGAATGACCTGCGTCGAGACGGGCTCGATCGCCAGGCCCAGCTTGGCCGCGACATGCGCTTCGACGCGAGGATCGATATTGGCGAAGGTGCCGACCGCGCCCGAGATGGCGCAGGTGGCGATTTCGGCGCGGGCTGCGACGAGGCGCGTCTTGCAGCGCGTGAACTCGGCATAGGCCTCGGCCATCTTCAGGCCAAAGGTCACCGGTTCGGCGTGGATGCCGTGGCTGCGGCCGATCGTCGGGGTCAGCTTGTGCTCATAGGCGCGCCGCTTGATCGCCTCCAACAGGGCGTCGAGGTCGGCGAGAAGGATGTCGGCCGCCTGCGACAGCTGCACCGCGAGGCAGGCGTCGAGCACGTCGCTCGACGTCATGCCCTGGTGCATGAAGCGCGCTTCGTCTCCGACATTTTCGGCGACCCAGGTCAGAAAAGCGATGACGTCGTGCTTGGTGACCGCCTCGATCGCGTCGATCGCTTCGACGTCGATGGCCGGGTTGGTGCTCCACCAATCCCACAGCGCCTTGGCGGCGGATTTGGGTACGACGCCCAGGTCGGCGAGCGCGTCGGTCGCGTGCGCTTCGATCTCGAACCAGATGCGGAAGCGATTCTCCGGCGACCAGATGGCGGTCATGTCGGGCCGAGCGTAACGCGGGACCATTGATATTCCTTCCTTTTATGTCGCTTCATCGCAACTTCGCTGCGGAATCGCGACAGGGCGCCCCCTAGCAGGGGCAAGCCGCTTCGCCAATTGATACGAACTCGCAACTTACATGAACGACGGGCGGTTGGTCCTTTGCCCCTTCACGAAAGGTGGCTGATCGCAACCGCTGGTCGGCCGCCGCTACAGGAGAAATATCATGATGAAGCAAGTCCTTTTGATCGGTGCTGCCGCCATCAGCTTCCCTGCGCTCGCGCAGAATACGCCGCCCGCCGACACCACCGCACCGCCTGCTGCCGAACAGCCCGCGCCGACGCCGGCTGAGCCCGATACGACGGCGCCCGATACGACGGCTCCTGCGGATCCGGCCCCGGCTGGCGACGCCGCGGCACCGGCACCCGCCGAGCCTGCTCCGCCGGCTGGTGACACCGCCGAACCGGCTCCCTCGTCGAGCGCTTCCTCGTCGGGCGGTGCGGCAACCCCGACGCAGATCGCGCAGATCGTCGATCAGGAATTCGCATCCTATGACGCCGACAAGAGCAATGATCTGAACGAGGCCGAGTTCGCGGCCTGGATGAAGAAGCTGCGCACCGCGACCGACCCGACGGTCGACCCGGAATCGGAACAGGTGAAGACCTGGATCGGTCAGGCCTGGGCCGCCGCTGACGCCGACAAGTCGGGCAAGGTCAGCAAGGAAGAATTGACCGGTTTCCTGTCGCGCGGCGCCTAATCCTTTAGGACGTCCCGGATGGAGCGGTGCAGCCGTCGGAGCGATCCGGCGGCTGCATCCTTATGTGCTTCATTCTTGTGCTCCCAATCTCTTGATGGCCAATCTCTCGATGGCCAATCTCTTGATGGATCGAGCCGAAGGACGGGGTCGACGGCGTGTCGAAGGCGTGTCGACGGATCAGGCCGCCTTTACCGGCTGCACGACGGCGACGACCGACAGCTTGCGCATGCGACCGTCGCGGTCGGGCCAGCGGATCGACTGGCCGGGACGCAGCCCGATCAGGCCCGCACCGATCGGCGTCAGGATCGATATCCGCCCCGCGTCGATGTCCGCGTCCTGCGGGTACACCAGTTGCACGGTGCGCAGCGTGCCGCTGCCTTCGTCGATGAAATCGACCTGGCTGGACATGGTGATCACGTCGCGCGGCATTCGCGCCTGGGTGTGGATCGTGGCGCGCGATATTTCCTCGATCAGCATGGCGCTGACTTCGGGCAGGCGCTTTTCGACGCCGACTGCCATGTCGGCGAGTGCCTCGGCTTCGGAATCGATCATGTGGACGGCGGGCCGCCGACGGGGTTTGGACAGGGACATGGTGCAGACTTTCCGCAAAAATGATGGAAGCGCGGCGCGCTTCGAAGGCCGGGCGGCGAGGGCCGCCGGGACGCTGGAAAATGTCGCCCCGGGTTCCGGGCGCGATGCACCGTCACCCGGGGCTAGATGCCCGCGAGAAGCTGACCTCCGTGGAAACGGAAATGAAGGCGCTGGTGCCGAATCTGCATGCGGCGATGATGTCCCGCAACGGCCGCCAAGTAAAGCCGCATCAGATCAGGCCCAGCGCGCGCAGGCTCCGATAGTCCGAACCGCCGATGATGATATGGTCGTGCAGGGTGATCCCCAGCCTTCCGGTGGCGTCGGCGATTTCGCGGGTGATCGCGATGTCCTGGCGGCTCGGTTCGGGGTTTCCGCTCGGATGGTTGTGCACCAGGATGATCGCCGCCGCGCCCAGCTCGAGCGCGCGCTTCACCACTTCGCGGACATAGATCGCCGACTGGTCGATCGACCCTTCGCTCGCCACTTCCTCGCGGATCAGCATGTTTCGCGAATTGAGGTACAGCACCCGGACCCGCTCGATATCGATCGGCCCCATGTCGGCCCGCAACCAGTCGAGCAGCGCGTCCCAGCTCGAAAGAACAGGTCGTTGGACAAATTCCCCCCGCAACAACCGCAAACTCCCCGTTTGCACGATTTTGAGCGCTGCGATCGCGCTGTCTCCCATGCCGTCGACACGGCGCAGCGATTCGGGGCTGGCGCTGATCAACTGCGCGAAAGAGCCGAACTCGCGGAGCAGGGCTTTTGCCAGCGGCTTCGTGTCGCGACGCGGTATGGCGAGGGCGAGCAGATATTCGACCAGCTCATAATCGGCCAGGCCGTCCGAATCGTCGAGCAGCCGCGCCCGAAGCCGCGATCGGTGACCTGCATGATCAGGCGTGGACATCTCACCCATGCGCCGCGGCATAACCAGCTTGTGGGGCGCACTCAACGGCCATAAGGTTCCGCGCCTATGACACCGTCCTCATTATTGCAGCCAATTGCGCCATTATGGCGTTATCGGTCTGTAAAGGCAGCATTTGAGGCGATCGGAACGTCATGACATCGTCACTCGTGCACCTCTTTCGGCTGTCCTCATGAGCATGATGTCATGAGCGAGACGGACACGCCGCCCCCGCGCCGGATGCATATCCGCAAGATCCTGTTCAAGAAACGCTGGATGACCGCTGGCGCGGTCGTCGCATTGATCGGCGTCGCCTGGCTGGCGCGCGAGCCGATCGCGGATCGCGTCATTCGCGACCAGCTCGACGATCGCGGCATTCCCGCCAGCTACACCATCGATTCCATCGGCCTCAGGTCCGAACGGCTGTCGAACCTGGTCATCGGTGATCCGAAACGCCCCGACCTGACCGCCAGGAAGGTGGAGGTTCTGATCGGTTACGGCGCGTCGGGGCCCTATGTGTCTGGCGTACGGGCCGAGGGTGTCAGGCTCTACGGTCGCTTTGTCGACGGCCAGATATCGCTGGGTTCGCTCGACAAGTTTCGCGATCCCAACGACAAGACGCCGTTCGCCTTGCCCGACCTGTGGGTGAAACTGACCGACGCGCGGGCGCGGGTCGACACGCCGTGGGGCGATGTCGGCGCAGCGCTGAACGGCAGCGGCAACCTGCGCAAGGATTTCGACGGCAAACTGGCGCTCGTCGCCCCCGACATCAATGCCGCGGGATGCTCGGCGCGCGGGACGACCTTCTATGGATCGGTACGGGTGCGCGATGTGCGGCCGACGTTGACGGGGCCGCTGCGCGCCACCCAGCTGCGCTGCGCCGATGGCGGCTTCACGGCACAGTCGCCGCAAATCGCGCTCGATCTATCCCTGTCGGAGAATCTCAAAAGCTGGCGCGGAACGGCGGATGCCAGCATCGCGCGACTGTCGGCTGCTTCGTTGACCGCCGACAGCTTGGGTGTGAAGGCCGGATTCGAGGGAAGCGCCGACCGTACGACGATCAATGTCGGCGCGGAGATGGCGCGACTGCGAGGCCCCGATTTCGCGGCGCGATCGGTGGATGTCACCGCAAAGGGAATTGTCGGTGCCAAGGCCCCGGCCATCGACGGGAACATCCGCTTCGCACATGCCAGCGGCAGCGAGGCACTGCGCCGCTCGGTTGCCGGAAGCGTCCGCGCGCTCGAAGGAAGCCCGTTGGGTCCGCTGGCATACCGTGCGGCCAACGCTGTCGCACGGATGCTTGCCGATACCAGCGGCAGTGCCGATTTCGTCGTAATGGGCGAGGGGCCGAATGCACGGATCGAGCTGATCGCCCCCAAATTGGCGAGCGTCAGCGGCGCGCGTGTAATCGGCGACGCCGACAGCCGGATTGCCTATATCTATGGAACGCCGCAGCCCGCGATGACGGTACTGGGCCGCTTGCGCTTTGCCGGTGGCGACTTGCCGTCGGGATCCTTGTCGCTCGACCGGCGCGCCGACGGCCTGCTTTCGGGTGAGGCGCGCTTCGACGCCTATGATGCGAAGGGCGCGCGGCTCGCGCTGGCGCCCATACGCTTTGCGGGCAATGGCGGCCTGCTTAAGTTTTCGACCGTCGCGACGCTTTCCGGCCCGCTCGCAGGCGGGCGTGTCGATGGATTGCGTGTGCCGCTTTCCGGCGCGGTGGCATCGACCGGCGCATTGGCGCTCAACGGTGGCTGCACGCGTGTCGGCGTGGACCGTATCGAGGTTTCGGGATTCCGCATCGGCGAAACCGGGATCGACCTTTGCAGCCGCCCCGGCGCGCCTTTGATGAGCGCGGGGCCGGGCGGCCTGCGCGGAACCGTCCGCATCCCCGGCGTTCGGCTGCGTGGGACAAGCGGCTCTTCGCCCTTTGCTTTCGATGCGCGTGGTGGCGAAATCGACCTGGCGTCGCTCCGCTGGGCGGTCGCGCTGGCCGACGTTCGGCTGGGGCAGGGGGATAGCGTCACGCGCTTCGCTGCGCAGCGTATCGCGGGCCGTTCGACGCCGCAGGGCATGGCCGGGGAACTCGCCGGCGCAAGCGGAAAGATCGGCGCCGTTCCGCTGAACCTCAGCGAAATCGACGGGCAATGGCGCTGGGCGGGCGGAGCGCTGAGCCTTAACGGCGGATTGCTCCTGACCGACGCGGCCCCTGACGCCCGGTTCGAGCCGCTCGTCAGCCAGGATGCGACGCTTCGCTTTGCCAACGGCATGATCGACGCCACGGCGGGGTTCAGCGAACGAAAGACGGGCACGAAGATTCTCGACACGGTAATCCGGCATCGGCTGGGCGACGGTGCCGGTTCCGCCGATCTGTTCGTCCGCGACCTGCGGTTCGGCGACCGTTTTCAGCCCGATCAACTGACCCATCTGGCACTTGGCGTGGTGGCAAATGTCCAGGGTTCGGTGGTCGGCGAAGGGCATATCGTCTGGACGGCGCAGGGCGTGACGAGCCGCGGCACATTCTCGACGACGGACACGAATCTTGCCGCCGCCTTCGGCCCCGTGACCGGGCTCAACTCCACGCTGACGTTCGACGACCTGATCGGCCTCAAGACCGCACCGGGCCAGAAAGCGCGGATCAAGGAGATTAATCCGGGGATTCCGGTCGTCGATGGCGAGATCGAATATGAACTGCTGGGCGACAACCGCGTGCGGATCGAGGGCGGGCGCTGGCCCTTTGCCGGCGGCGAGCTGCTGCTCCATCCCACGACGCTCGATTTCGCGGCCGACCAGCAGCGGCGACTGACCTTCGACGTCGTCGGTGTGGATGCCGCGGTTTTCCTTCAGAATTTCGGTTTCGACAACATCAACGCTACCGGAAAGTTCGACGGAACGCTGCCCGTGGTCTTCGATGGCCTTGGCGGGCGGATCGAGAATGGCCGCATCGATGCCCGCAATGGCGGCGGAACGCTCGCCTATGTCGGCGAACTTTCGAATCACAATCTCGGCACCATCGCCAATTTTGCCTTTGGCGCGCTGCGTTCGCTCAAATATGACGATCTCACGATCGTGCTGAACGGGAATCTCGATGGCGAAATGGTGACCGATATCCGCTTTGGCGGCGTGGGGCAGGGCGAAGGCGCGACGCGCAACTTCCTGACCAGTCAGATCGCCAAGATCCCCCTCGTGTTCAATGTGAAGGTCACCGGGCCCTTCCGGCAATTGGTGACGTCCGCGAAGGGACTTTATGACCCGACCGTCTGGATCGAGCAGAATTTGAACCAGCTCATCCAGCAACAGGAAGAAGCCACATCCGGTGCCTCAACCGTTCAGCCCCCAGAAAGCGAGCCTGTGCGATGACGATATACAAGAATGGAGCAAGGAGGCTGGGTGTCGGATTTCGGTGCGCGGCGGTTGTGACGGGAATGGCGGCGCTAGGCGGCTGCGTCCAGATCGCGACCCCCGACAAGCCGATCGAGATCAACCTGAACATCAACATCAAGCAGGAAATCGTGTACAAGCTGGATGGTGATGCCAAGAAGCTCATTGAGCAGAATAGCGAAATATTCTGACGAGATAGGAATGACGATGTTGAAACAGTGGAAACCGGCAGGATGGGCAATGGCTGCGATTGCGGCGACGGCGGCGGTCGGTCTGGCCGTGCCTTCGGCGATGGCGCAGCGCGACCCCGCGTATGAAGCCGCGCGTTCGGGCGGACAGATCGGCGAGCAGCCCGACGGCTATCTGGGCTTTGTTTCCAGCCCGACCCCGGCGCTGCGCGACATGGTCAACGACATCAATATCAAGCGCAAGGCCGCCTATACCAGCGGCGCGCCGGCAGGCAGCACGGTCGAACAGTTCGCCTTCATCACGGGGTGCAACCTGATCGCCAAGACCAAGCCGGGCGAGAAATACAAGGCCCCCGACGGCCGTTGGCTGACGCGCGAGGGCGGCGCGCCCGAACGCGACAGCCGCTGTCCGTAACCTTTTCGAATTGCAAGCGGTCCCAGGGCCGCACATGCCGCCGCGCCCCTAAACGCGGCGGCATTTTTGTTGGGATACGGGGAGATGCCCTCTGCTGTTGCGCGCGGGCATTGACTTAATGGGGCGTCGTTCCTAAACGGACCGCGCCTTAGGGGTCCCCCGAATTTTCGGGCCTTTTTTCGCAGGCGGAATCGGAATATTCCGGTTCTGTTTCAGGAGGATGGCACAAGATGACGGGGAACGGCAGCGATCCGGAACCAGCTTCGGAGGATTCGCGCCTGGTCTCGCTTGAAAAGCGATTGGACCGGGCCGAAGCCGCAGAAGCGAAACGGACCGCAGTGAACGCCGGACCGGAGGCCGACGCCAATTATCGGCTCGGCAATCGCGTTCTGGCTGAACTGCTGGGCGGATTGATCGGTGGCGGGCTGTTCGGCTGGCTGATCGATCGCTTCGCGGACACGTCGCCCTGGGGCCTGTTGGGGATGTTGTTCATGGGGATCGTCGTGGCGTTCCGGAACATCATTCGCCTGACGTCGACGCCCCGCAAATAGCGGAAGCGTTGGAAACATCATTCCGCAAGTGGCGGGATGCAGGTGATATTCTTCGCGGGACGGCCGACTGCGCCGCCCCGCAATGCGCGTGGAGTGAAGAGTGGCGGCGGAATCCGGCAAGATCGACCCGATGCACCAGTTCGAGGTGACCCCGCTCGGCGGCGGTTTCAACCTCGGCGGGCATGAAGTGCTGTTCACCAACAGCGCGCTGTGGATGGTGATCGCGGCCATCACGCTCGGCATCTTCATGTGGGGCGGGATGCGCCGCAAGCTGATCCCGGGCCGCTGGCAGGTCGCCGTCGAAGGCTTCACGGGCTTCATTTCCAGCATGATGACCGCGAATATCGGCACCGAAGGGCGCAAATATACGCCTTATGTCTTCTCGCTCTTCATGTTCATCCTGTTCTGCAACCTGCTCGGCATGCTGCCGCTCGGCGTGGTGGGCGTGCACCCCTTCACGGTGACGAGCCACATTGCGATTACCGGCGTTCTCGCGCTGATCAGCTTCGCGATCGTCCTGGTCGTCGGTTTCTGGCGCCATGGCCTGCATTTCTTCTCGCTGTTCGTGCCGCACGGCACGCCGCTGCCGATGATCCCGATCATCGCGCCGATCGAGTTCGTGTCCTTCATGGTCCGTCCGTTCAGCCTCGGCCTGCGTCTCTTCGTCGCGATGACGGCGGGTCACGTGCTGCTGAAGGTGCTGTCGGGCTTCGTGATCAACGGCTTCAACGCCGAAACGCTGTGGCTCGGGTCGATCGTTTCGGTGCTCAGCTTCATCCTGATGATCGGCATCAGCGCGCTCGAACTGCTCGTCGCCGGCATCCAGGCCTATGTTTTCGCCCTGTTGACCTCGCTTTACATCAACGACGCGGTCAACCTTCACTAATCCCGTTTTATAATAAACGCTTACTACCCAAGGAGTATTACAATGGACGCAGAAGCAGCAAAGCTGATCGGTGCAGGTCTCGCCGCTATCGGTGCCGGCATGGCCGCCATCGGCGTGGGTAACGTCTTCGGCAGCTTCCTTGAAAGCGCGCTGCGCAACCCCGCCGCCGCCGACGGTCAGCAGGGTCGCCTCTTCATCGGCTTCGCCGCCGCCGAACTTCTCGGCCTGCTGGCGTTCGTCGTTGCGATGATCCTGCTCTTCGTCGTCTAATCCACGACGATCGGATGATGCCGGCCCCACGGGGCCGGCCTCGCCACCAGCAGATTTTTCAAGTTTAGGGTTCGCCTTCCATGCCCCAGATAGCCCAGCTCACCGCTGACAATTGGTATCTTGCCTCGCAGCTTTTTTGGCTGCTGGTCGTGTTCGCCGGCATTTATGTCGTGATCGGTCGCGGCATGCTGCCCAAGATCGAAGCGACGGTGGATGCCCGCGACCGCAAGGTTGCGGACGATCTGGCGGCGGCGAAGGCGGCTCATGCCGCGGCCGACGGCCTCGAGGAAACCTATCGCCAGCAGAGCGACGCGAGCCGCGCCGCCGCGCAGAAGGCGGTGGCCGACGCGAAGGGCAAGGCCGCACGCGACGCCGAAAAGCGCCTCGCAAAGGTCGACGCCGAGCTTGGCGACAAGCTGACGGCGGCCGAAACCGAAATCGCCACGGCTCGCAAGTCGGCAATGGCGGAAATCGAATCGGTCGCGGCCGAGGCGGCAAGTGACCTCGTTGCGAAGCTGTCGGGCGCTAAAGTGGTCGCTGCGGACGCAAAGGCAGCGGTGAAGGCGGTGCTCCATGGCTAATTTCCTGACCATCCTGTCCGAAGCGGCGGGCGAGGCTCACGCCGACCCGACGGCATTTGGGCTCAACGCGACGGTATGGGTCTCGCTGGCCATGCTCGTCTTCCTTGGCATCCTTCTCTGGAAGGGCGTTCCCAAGGCGATCGCAACGATGCTCGACAACAAGATTGCCGAGATTTCGAAGCAGTTGGACGAGGCCGAACAGCTTCGCCTCGACGCCGAATCGCTGAAGGCGGAATATGAAGCCAAGCTCGCCCGTGCGGCGAAGGAAGCCGACGAAATGCGCGCCCGCGCCGATGCCGAGGCCGAAGCGCTCGTCGCGAAGGCAAAGGCCGATGCGACCGCGCTGATCGCGCGCCGCAAGCAGATGGCCGAAGATCGCATCGCTGCGGCCGAAGCCAATGCGCTGGCCGAGGTTCGCGCCGCGACCGCCAAGGCCGCGACCGAAGCGGCGGCGAAGCTGATTGCCGACAAGCATGACGCAAAGGCCGATCTGGCGCTGGTGAACGACGCAATCGCGGCGGTTGCCAAGATCTGAAAATTCTCGGCACGACCGAAGCACGACGCCCGCGGATTTCCGCGGGCGTTTTGCTATGCGCGGCCCGCCGAACCCGTGACCAGCGAAGCGGGTCAGCCGCGCGAGGACGCCGCAGCAAAGACCGCGCGTTGATCGGCGAATGCCCGCTGATAGGCCGGTCGCGCCTCTCCCCGCGCGATATAGGCCGATAGCGCAGGATATTCGTCCAATATGCCCGACGAACCGAGCCGGCGCAGCACCGTCACCATCATCAGATCGCCCGCGCTGAACCCGCCGTCGAGCCAATCGGCATCGCCCAGCCTGGCGGATAGCTGGTCCAGCCGGGTGCGAACCTGATGGTCGAGCATCGGCAGGCGCTCCGCATACCAACTCTTTTCGCGGTCGAAGAGCGTCGCCATCGACCGGTCGACGATCGGCGGCTCGACGGTGTTGAGCGCCGCGAATAGCCAGGTGATCGCGCGGCTTCGTGCCTTGGGTTCGTCGGGGAGCAGGCCGGGGCGCCGCTCGGCGATATGCAGAATGATCGCGCCCGATTCGAACAGCACCAGATCGCCTTCCTCATAGGTCGGTATCTGGCCGAAGGGATGGAGCGCCATATGCGGCGCGGCCTTCATCGCCTCGAACGAGACGAGGCGCACATCATAGGGCTGCCCCACCTCTTCGAGCGCCCAGCGGACGCGCATGTCGCGCGCCAGTCCCTGGCCGCGATCGGGCGAAGATTCGAATGCCGTGATGGTGGGGGTCATGAAAGCCTCCGCAAAAGCGTATCCCCGCGCAGCAACCGCGCGACAATAGCAGCCGCGGCGGCGCTTTCCATCCCCCAGGGAACCGCGGTCGGGAGGCGGATCAGAACCGGATCATGATCCGCCGCGCCAGCGCCGGCGACACGCCGTTGACGAGCTGCAGCATCTTCACCATCCCGGCATTGACCTCGCGCTTCCCCGTCCGGATGCCGGCAACGATCTCTGCCGCGCAGTCATGCGCGCTCATCTTCTTGCCCGATCGGCCCGCGGTCATGTTCGTCTCGACGACCGGCGGCAGTGCTTCGATCACGCGGACATTGCTGTCCTTGAGCAGGTGGCGAATGGCCTGGGTATAGCTCCGCAGGCCCGCCTTGGTCGCGCAATAGATCGAGCCGCCCGCACGCGGCGCGATCGCGAGGCCCGAGGTGACGTTGACGATCGTCGCTTCGGGTTGCGCGCGCAACACGGGCAACAGCCGCGTGCAAAGCGCA
>JAFKLT010000119.1 GCA_017309275.1 Sphingomonadales bacterium
AGACGAACCAATAGCTGTAGGGGCTGTCCACATCGAAATCGAACAGGCGGACGAGGCGCGGATCGTGCGCATCGTCGAAATGGTGGCCGTGCATGAAGGCGACCCCGATCCCCTGCGCTGCCGCTTCGAGCATCAGCGGGCCCGAATCGAAATAGTCGATGCCCGAGGGTTCGAGATAGGGCATGCCGACCGCCTTTTTCCATTCGGCAAAGGTCTCGGGCATTTCGCGGTGCAGCAGGATTGTCTGGCGCTGGAGCTGTTCGGGTACGGTGATCGGGCGACTACCGTCGAGTAGCGTCTTCGATGCGATGGGAAAAACCTGATCCTGATCGAGCCGCGCGGCATAGAGCGCGGGATCGATCGAGCGCGCCAGCGCGATCGCGGCGTCGATTCCTTCGCCCAGCCGCGCCTCGGCATGCGACATGGTGTCGATGTCGATATGCAGTTCCGGGTGCTGCTGGCGCAGTTCGGGCAGACGAGGAAAGAGGCGCTGCTGCGCAAAGAGCGGCAGGACGTTGAGGTGGAGGCGCAGCGACGCGTCGGGACTTCCGACCCGGCCCAGGACCCCGCGCAGCTCGTCGAGGATCGGTGCTAGCTGATCCTGCAGCTCTCTGCCGGTTTCGGTCAGTTTCAGACCATGATGGTGGCGATTGAACAGCGGTCGTCCAACCGAATGCTCCAGCGTCTGGATACGCCGCGAAAGGGCGGGCATCGACAGGCCGAGCTCGCTCGCGGCCGCCTTTACGGTGCCGTGGCGGGCGACCTCCAGAAAGGCCTCCATGCTGCTGAGGGGGGGAAGGCGTGGCATGTTCGTCTCGGCACGAATGATGGCATGGCGCTGGCCGACATGCCAGAAAATTTGTGCAGTGCGGCATGAAAGCCTTTGTTTGTTGCGCGCCTTGGTCGCATCACGGGGGTCGAAAAACGGGAACGACCACCCTATCTTCCGCATTCTGACCTTTTTGCGGGAGAAACATCTTGGCCGACGCAGCGGTAAAGGAAAAGCAGGTCAAACTGCAGGTAGCCAATGCCCGCGCCGAGGAAAGCGGGGGTGGCATCGCGCGCATCCCGCGCTCGACGATGGCCCAATTGGGCGTGACCGAGGGCGATGTGATCCAGATCAGCGGCAAGCGTGACACGGTGTCGCGCGTCGTTGCCCCCTATGCCGAAGACGAGGGGCTGGAGGTCATTCGCCTCGACGGCCTGCAGCGTGCGAATGCCGGAGCAGGCGCGGGCGACATGGTCGTGCTCAGCCGTGTGGAAACGCGGCCGGCAACGCGCGTCGTCTTTGCGCCGGCCCAGGAAAACCTGCGCCTCCAAGGGTCGGCGATGGCGCTGAAGCGCAGCTTCTTCGGCCGTCCGCTCGTCGCTGGAGACACGGTGGCGACTGCGGGGCAACAGCGGTTGCCGTCGGGCGACATGCCGCCGCAGCTTCGCCAGATGCTCAACGCGCCCGCCTATGCGCTGGCTGAAGTCCGTCTTCTGGTCGTGTCGGCGAACCCGAAAGGCGTCGTCTTCATCGACGAGAATACCGAGGTCGAGCTGCTTCCCGAATATCAGGAGCCGCAGGATGCCCGGCGTACCGATGTGACCTACGACGACCTCGGCGGCTTGGGCGATACGATCAACCAGCTGCGCGAGATGGTCGAACTCCCGCTTCGCTATCCCGAGCTGTTCCAGCGCCTGGGCGTCGATCCGCCGCGCGGCGTGCTGCTGCATGGCCCGCCGGGAACGGGCAAGACGCGGCTCGCGCGTGCCGTTGCGAACGAAAGCGACGCGCAATTCTTTCTGATCAACGGTCCCGAGATCATGGGATCGGCCTATGGCGAGTCCGAAAAGCGGCTGCGCGACGTATTCGAGCAGGCGACGAAGGCCGCGCCGTCC
>JAFKLT010000100.1 GCA_017309275.1 Sphingomonadales bacterium
CGCTGCCGACGACCAGGACGTCGGCGGTCGCTCCGTCGGGCAACAGGTCGAGGCCGAGGCCCGCCGCCAGTTGCTCCGGCGTCGGCTGGACCAGCACATCGGCCGCACCCAGAATCACCACCGGCAGCTGCTCCTCCGTCAGCCCGCGCTCGGCCATCAGATGCCCGGCCACCGGTCCGTCGGCGGGGTCGAACCAGCGGTGCGCGACGCCGTGCTTCATCAACAGGTCGCGCAGCGCATAGACGCTGCGGTCCATCGCCGCGCCGATCACGATGGTGACCGCGAAACCGCGATGATTGCTGAACTCCCGCCGCGCCGACAACACGCGGACGAATATGTCCGAATAATGCGAATTTCCTGCAATTAGACGCTGGAAATCGACATGAGCGATTCGAATGACCTCGCCGTCAGCACCCATTTCGACGCGGGAAAGGTGCCTTTGCCCGGTCAGGACGGACAGGTCCCCGGCGAACTGTCCCCTCTCCATCCACCCCACCCGCTTACGGCCTTCGTCCGTCGAGGCAAAAATGTCCGTATGGCCTGACAGGGTGACGATGCAGTCGGGCGCCATCGCGCCCTCTGCGACCAGCAGGTCGCCTGCCTTGTGCGATTCGACCGCGCCAAAGCCGCGCAGTTCGTCCAGTTCGGCGTCAGTGAAGTTGTAATTGACCTCCGCACGCGACACCATGACCTGCCTGCCCTTTCGCTTGTAACGAGCCAGCATCTCTAGCGACGATGCGACGCCTTGTCTCGCTTTTGCCCCGATCGGCGCACGCAAGCCCCGGTTCAGCGCGGGTGTTACCGCAGTATTACAAAATTGCGCCAAAGGGTCTTTACAGGGGGGACCCCCGTCCATATATCGCCCTCCGCTGCCCCAGGGGGACTTCCAATAACCGCAAGGCAGCCTTGGATGTTTAACGTTATTTTTGGGGGTCCCTTGAGTTGCACCAGCATCATAGCGCCCACGGGCTGATTCAGGCACTTTCGCCGGTCGAACCTGTTACGCTTGTCCGCCCGCATGCCGCGCGGCGCGCAGCGCGTTTCTTCATCGAGCGATTTCCCGGCACGACCATGTATGCGGTCAAGGCGAATCCGTCGCCCGACCTGCTGCGCGTGCTGTGGGATTCGGGCGTGACCCATTATGACGTCGCCTCGATTGCCGAGGTGCGCCTGGTCGCCCGCACCCTCCCCGAAGCGACGCTCTGTTTCATGCATCCGGTAAAGGCCGAGGAAGCGATTTCCGAGGCCTATTGGAAGCATGGCGTTCGCACCTTCTCGCTCGACACGATGGAAGAGTTGGAGAAGATCGTCCGCGCGACCGAAGGCGCACAGGACCTGAACCTGCTCGTGCGTTTGCGCGTGTCGTCCGACCATTCGAAGCTCAGCCTTGCAGCGAAGTTCGGCGCGGAACCCGAAGAAGTCGGTGAACTGCTGATGGCCACCCGTCAGGCGGCCGATGCCCTTGGCATCTGCTTCCACGTCGGCAGCCAGGCGATGACGCCACATGCCTATGCCCAGGCAATGGAGCGCGTCCGCGCCGCGATCGTCGGCGCGGCGGTGACCGTCGACATCATCGACGTCGGCGGCGGCTTTCCTTCGACCTATCCGGGCATGGAGCCCCCGCCGCTCGACGCCTATTTCGAGACGATCCACCGCAGCTTCGAAAGCCTGCCGATCAGCTATTCGGCCGAACTATGGTGCGAGCCCGGTCGCGCGCTGTCGGCCGAGTACAGCTCGCTGATCGTGCGCGTCGAAAAGCGGCGTGGCGAGGAACTGTACATCAATGACGGCGCCTATGGCGCGCTGTTCGACGCCGCGCATGTCGGTTGGCGTTTCCCCGTCGCGCTGCTGCGCGAACCGGAAAGCGATGCCGAACTCGTGCCGTTCAGCTTTTACGGCCCGACCTGCGACGACCTCGACCATATGACCGGCCCCTTCTTTCTGCCGGCGGACGTCAAGGCTGGCGATTTCATCGAAATCGGCCTGCTTGGCGCTTATGGCTGCGCGATGCGGACCAAGTTCAACGGCTTCGGCGCGGAGGAAATCCACGTCGTCAGCGATGAACCGATGGCGAGCCTCTACACCGGTGAAGTCGAGCAGGAACGTCGCAGCGCGACGGTGACCAAGCTGTTCTGAACCAATAGGGTCAATCGAGCACAAGGGCCGGCGCAGCGATGCGCCGGCCTTTTCGTATCGACGCTTCGCTCTGTCGAATCTGCCAGTCGGCGTGCCGAAAGTTCGATTACCCCTTCCGTTTCACTTCGCAATCCTTCTATCCTTCGCCCAAGACACAATAATGGGGGACGGCGATGGCAATGCTCGAAGGGATCCGGATCGTCGACCTTACGACGGTGATCTTCGGCCCCTATGCGACGCAGATGCTCGCGGACCTCGGCGCCGAAGTGATCAAGGTCGAGGCGCCCGGCCTGGGCGACATTTCGCGCTATCTCGGCACCGGCATCCCTGATCCGACGATGGGGTCGATTCACCTGACCGTGAACCGCGGCAAGCGATCGATCGCGCTCGACCTCAAGAAGCCGGACGACGCCACGGTGCTCCGCGACCTGATCGCGGGCGCCGACGTATTTTTCCATAATGTGCGCGGTAAGGCGATAGAGCGGCTCGGGTTCGACTATGCTGGCTGCAAGGCGCTGAAACCCGACATCATCTATGTCCACGGTACCGGCTTCGGGCAGGACGGTCCCTACGCCGACCTTCAGGCCTATGACGACGTCATCCAGGCGGCGAGCGGAACCACCAGCCTTTTACCACGCGTCGACGGCGATCCGCGGCCGCGCTATTTCCCGTCACTGATCGCCGACAAGATCGCAGGCCAGTTCGGCGCGCAGGCGATCCTCGCCGCGCTGGTTCACAAGCTGCGCACCGGCGAGGGACAGGCCGTCGAAGTTCCGATGTTCGAATGCTTCTCTGCCTTCATGCTCACCGAACATCTGCGCGACGCGACGCTTGACCCGGCGATCGGCCCCGCCGGCTATCCACGCCAGCTCGATCCGACGCGTCAGCCCTTCCCCAGCGCCGACGGCTATCTCGCTATCGTTCCCTACACGCCCGATTCGACCGCGCGGCTGATGGGCCTGCTCGGTAGCGAAGCACTGCTGGCGTCGCCGGATTACGAAGCCGCCAAGGCGACCGGGCAGCACATGCAGCTGATCTACAGCGAAATCGCGCGCAAGACGCCAGCGAAGACGACCTCCGAATGGCTGGACCTATTCGCCGCCAACGACATCCCCGCCATGGCGGTCCGCGACCTCGAGGATATCAGGGACGATCCGCATTTCATCGCGACCGACTTCTTCCATCGCCGCGAGCACCCTGACGTCGGCGGATTCTTCGAGATGCGTCCACCCGTTAAATATGGCGCCGCAGCGCCGCGCGACCTCGGCTTTGCGCCGCGGATAGACGGCGATGGCGCCGCAATCCGCGCCCAACTGGCCGCAGCCAAAGAATGAGCTTTTCACCCGTTGCATCTTGGCGCACCGCGCCTAGCATCGCGGCCAAAGAATAAGGGGGAACATCATGTCTGGAAGTCTGCTTGCGCCCGGCGCCGTCCTTGCGCTCTGGACCCTGATCATGTTCGGCTGGGTCGCCGCGACGCGCTTTCCGGCGCTTGCGAAGGCGGGCATCGACCTGAAGAAGGCGCCTCCCGGCGGCCGCGGCGCCGATCTGGAGGGCCTGCTGCCCCGCGAGACCAATTGGAAATCGCACAATTATACGCACCTGCTCGAACAGCCGACGATCTTTTATGCCGTGATCGTCTTCCTGCATCTGTCGGGCGGCAATACCGAACTCACGCGCAGCCTGGCATGGGCCTATGTCGCGCTGCGCATCGTGCACAGCGTCTGGCAGGCAACGGTAAACCGCATCCCGGTGCGCTTTGTCCTGTTCCTGCTGTCGACCCTGTGCCTGCTCGCCTTGTCGGTGCTCGCGGTGATCGCAACTTTGGGTTGAGGGGGAGAGAAAAATGGAAACGAATGCAATATTGGGGCCCGTCGCGACGCTCGCACTATGGTCGATGGTGATGTGGCTTTGGATGTACGCAACGCGCATCCCCGCAATGCAGCGCGCCAAGATCGACGCCAAGAATCTGGTCGGCACGACGGGGCGCGGCCTCGACGACGTTCTGCCCGCCGAAGTGCAGTGGAAGGCGCATAACTACAACCATCTGATGGAGCAGCCGACGGTCTTCTATGCCGTCGCGCTGGCGCTCGCGATCGGCGGCATGGGTGGCGGCCTAAACGCGCAGATCGCATGGGCCTATGTCGGCCTGCGCATCCTGCACAGCATCATACAGGCGACGGTGAACCGCGTCATGTGGCGCTTCGGTATCTTCGCGCTGGCCAGCCTCGCGCTGATTGCGCTCTGCCTGCACGCCTTCATCGGCTTCGTACTGCACTAAGACCCATAATCGCCCTCCAACCGGAGGGCGGCCTAGCGGCTAAAGCGCGCGGCCAGTTCCACATGGGTCGACCATCGGAACTGGCCCACGGGCTGCACCCAGTCGAGCGTGTAGCCACCTGAAACGAGCAATTTCGCATCGCGCGCAAAGCTCGCCGGATTACAGCTCACATAAGCGATGGCGGGGACAGTCGCCTCCGCAAGCTGCTTCACCTGTTCTTCGGCTCCCGCGCGCGGAGGATCGAGGATGACCGCGCCAAAGCGGTTGAGTTCGGCAGGCACCAGCGGTCGTCGGAACAGATCGCGATGCTCGGTAGCGACGAGCGCGCGCGCGCGGTTCGCCGCGCTGGTCAGCGCCGCAATCGCATCACGCGCTCCTTCGGCAGCATAGACCTTCCGTCCGGACTGGATCGACAAGGCAAAGGTGCCAACCCCGGCAAACAGGTCGGCGACCGCTCCCGCCTCACCAATTGCCTTCTGCACGGCCTCGACGAGCGCCTGCTGTCCGGTCGCGGTCGCCTGAAGAAAGGCAAAGGATGGCACCTCTACAGCGATATTGCCGAAGCGCATTGTCGGCGGCTCGGGCTGCCAGACCGTTTCTGGCCCATCGCCCTGATCGATCGACAGTCGGGCAAGACGATGTTCGCCGGCGAAATCCTGAAGCGCCATCGCGGCGTCGAGACCTTCGGCCTTGACGCCTTCAAGAACCACTTCCGCACCTTGATCGAGCATCTGCAGCTTGACCTTTACCGGGCGTCGCTGCTGCGCGATCGTCTCGAGCAATGTCCGGATCGGCGCTACGAGCGCAAAAAGCTCCGGCAGCAACAGCGGGCACATCCGCATATCGACGATCTGGTTGCTCTGCGCGGCGTTGAAACCGAGCGCAACTTGCCTGCCGGTCCGGAGCGCGGTCAGCGCCGCGCGGCGGCGGCTCTGCGGTGGCGACAGCCGCGCGGGCAGTATCTCGCCCGCCTCGACATGCTGCCCCTCCAGCGCGCCCGCCACCCGGTCGCGCACGAAGTCGGCGAGCGCAGCCTCCGAAACATGTTGGAGCTGGCACCCACCGCATTTGCCGAAGTGACGACATACGGGATCGGCGCGGTTCGGACCCGGGATCAATATCCCGTCATCGCGGACGCGATCGCCTGGTACGGCGCCGGCGACATGGCGGCCGTCGGCGGTCACGCCGTCTCCACGCGCGGCGATGCGCTCAATCAGAGCGGTTTCACTCATGTCAGTCCCTAATCAGATCGTCGGCCACAAGGCCGGGGCCTATATGCGCGGCGCGCGCAATATGCCAGCCCACCGCAGCAACGGCAGCGTCGAAGGGATCACCACCGCGTGATAGCATCGCGCCACATGCTCCGGCCAGCACATCGCCCGTTCCAGCCGTCGCCAGCCAGGCGCAGCCCGGCCAGGCCGCAGCTACGCGACCATCCGGGGCGGCGATGATCGTGTCGGCTCCCTTGTACAGGACGACCGCCCCGCTATCGGCGGCGGCGGCCTGTGCGCGGGCAATCTTGTTGCCTGACAGGCCGGGAAAAGCCCGTTCGAACTCGCCTTCATGTGGCGTCAGGATCGCGGAAACGCCGCCGCGCCGGCTCCGCATACCGGGGAGCGCCGTACCGATCGCCGCGGCATCGAGTATCAGCGGTTTGCTCGCCTCCAGCGCCGCGCCAACATCCCGGTCCAGCGCATCGCTTGCCGGATACCCCGGCCCGATCACCACCGCGCCGACCCGCTTGTCGTCCAGCCGCTCGGCAAATCGCTCAGCCTCCTCCGCGATGATGGCGAGATAGGGCGCGGCCTTCGCACCGCTCAACACGACATAGCCGGCACCAGCGCGCAGACCCGCCGCCGCAGCCAACCCCGCCGCGCCGGGCATGGGACCGGCCTTGACGAGCATCATGCCGCGATTGAACTTATGCGAGCTTGCATCAGGCAACCACTCGCCGACCTTGGAAAGCGTCCGTATCATCCGGTCGGCCGCGATACCGATGGGGGCAAGTAGGGTCGCTCCGCAATGCTGCGCGGCGGGAAGCAGCACATGCGCAGGCTTCAGCGCACCCAGCGCCAACGTGACGTCGGCCGCCAACGGTGGCTCCCAGCCGTGATTGCCAACCGCATCGACCCCGCTCGGTACATCGACCGCAAGTATCCGGCGGTCGGCGAATCTGCGTAATCGCTGCGCCAGATCGTCAGCCAGCGGCCGCGTCAGGCCGACGCCGAACAGCGCGTCGACGATGACGGGCGCTGGCGCCAGGCCTTCGTCGATCGGTTCGATGGGGCCATTCCATCCGTCCCGCGCCGCCTTCGCCAATTCGGTCGTCGGTGGGGCCAACGCCGCGACCCGAACCGGCGCGCCTCGCGCCGCGAGCAGCCGTGCCGCAACATAGCCGTCGCCGCCATTGTTGCCGGGTCCGCAGAGGATCAGGATCGGCGCACCCGCAGCCATCCGCCATGCCGTATCGGCCACCGCCGCGCCGGCCCGGTCCATCAGTTCCGAAAGTGAGGTGCCGGAAGCAGCGCACGCCACCTCGGCCGCGCGCATCGCTTCGCTCGTCAATATGGGAGAATTGTCGGGAACGGCCATGCGAGCAAACCTAGCATGCCCGCTGCAAAAGTCCCGCTACTTCGCCCCGCCCGTATTCGCCGGCAGTCGGTAACGGTCGCGACCGATTGCGACCTCGATGATATTCTCGCCGACGATCGTGACCTTGGCGGCCTCCGAACCATCCGCCGAAACGACGCCGCGCCCGTCGGTCGTGATCTGAAGGCGGCGATAGCCGACATCCTGCTTGCCGACGATCAGCACCGTGCCGTCAGCGCCGCTCATTTCCTGAACGGTGCAGGTGCGATCGAATGCCTTCGCGCCTTCAAGCGCGCATTCGATTCGCCCGTCATCGGCCGCCTCTTTCGACCCGCGCGCTTCGGCTTCCGCAAGTTTGCCGTTGTCGGGGCCACCGCAACCCGAAACGAGCAGTACGGCCCCGATGACGCCCCCGAGTTTTCTCATCCCTTGCCCTTCAATTGCGACAGGTCGCGTACCGCGCCGCGCGCGGCGCTGGTCGTCATCGCGGCATAGGCCTGAAGTGCTACCGAAACCTTGCGCGGGCGGGGCTTTTCAGGTTGCCAAGCCGCCTCGCCCTTCGCCTCCATCGCGGCACGGCGCTCGGCCAGCACGCTGTCGGCAACCGCCAGCGTAATCGTACGCGACGGGATATCGATGTTGATCAGGTCGCCATTTTCGACCAGTCCGATCGTCCCGCCCTCGGCTGCTTCAGGCGAAACATGCCCGATCGACAGGCCGGACGTACCGCCCGAAAAACGCCCGTCGGTGATCAGCGCGCAGGCGGCGCCCAATCCCTTCGATTTAAGGTAGCTAGTCGGATACAGCATTTCCTGCATGCCGGGACCGCCTTTCGGCCCCTCATAGCGGATGACGACGACGTCGCCCGCCTGCACCTGTCCGGTCAATATCCCGGCAACAGCGGCGTCCTGGCTTTCAAAAACCCGCGCCGGACCGGAGAATTTCAGGATATTCTCATCGACGCCCGCCGTTTTTACAATACAGCCGTCGAGCGCGATGTTGCCCGACAGCACCGCCAGCCCACCGTCCTTGCTGAATGCATGCTCGGCCGATCGGATCACCCCCGCCTCGCGATCAAGGTCGAGCGATTCCCAGCGGCGGTCCTGACTGAACGCGGTCTGCGTCGGCACGCCGCCCGGCGCCGCGAGGAAGAATTTCTGCACGTCGGGATCGTTGGTACGCGCAATGTCCCATTTGTTCAGCGCATCGCCCAGCGTCGCACTGTGTACGGTCGGAAGGTGTGCATGGAGCAGGCCCGCACGCTCGAGCTCGCCGAGGATCGCCATGATCCCGCCAGCCCGGTGGACATCCTCCATATGCACGTCGCTCTTCGCCGGCGCGACCTTCGATAGGCACGGCACGCGTCGCGACAGGCGGTCGATGTCGGTCATGGTGAAATCGACACCCGCCTCATGGGCAGCCGCGAGCAGGTGCAGCACGGTGTTCGTCGATCCGCCCATCGCGATATCCAGGCTCATGGCATTTTCGAAAGCCTCGAATGTCGCGATATTACGCGGCAGGACGCTGTTGTCGTCGTCTTCATAGTGGCGACGGCACATTTCGACGACGATCCGTCCCGCACGCAGGAACAGCTCCTTGCGGTCGGCGTGCGTCGCCAGCGTCGAGCCATTGCCCGGCAGCGACAGCCCCAGCGCCTCGGTCAGGCAATTCATCGAATTGGCGGTGAACATACCCGAGCAGCTGCCGCAGGTCGGGCAAGCCGAACGTTCGATCGCTGCGACCTCTTCGTCGCTATATTTCTCATCAGCGGCCGCGACCATCGCGTCGACCAGATCGAGCGCGACTTCCTTTCCTTTGAGGACGACCTTGCCCGCTTCCATCGGACCGCCCGACACGAAGACGACCGGAATATTGATCCGCAGCGCCGCCATCAGCATGCCCGGCGTGATCTTGTCGCAGTTCGAAATGCACACCATCGCGTCGGCGCAATGCGCATTGACCATATATTCGACGCTGTCGGCTATCAGATCGCGCGACGGCAGCGAATAGAGCATGCCATCATGGCCCATCGCGATACCGTCATCGACGGCAATGGTATTGAATTCCTTGGCAACCCCGCCCACAGCCTCGATTTCGCGCGCGACCATCTGGCCCAGGTCCTTCAGATGGACATGCCCGGGCACGAACTGGGTAAAGCTGTTGACCACGGCGATGATCGGCTTGCCGAAATCGCTGTCCTTCATCCCGGTCGCGCGCCAAAGGCCGCGCGCACCCGCCATATTGCGACCGTGAGTGGTGGTACGCGAACGATATGAAGGCATTGGAAGAATTCCTGATAATTTTATTTCAAAAATCGGCGAAGAAAGGCGCGTCTACACACCTATCATACCAGATTCAATGCAACTTTGCTGCACATACGCGAAAGTTGCTCAGCGAACAGCGCCTGTCCCCGTGTGTCGCGGACCAGATCCTGCCGCATCTCGATCCCTACATAGGGAATCCGGTTCGCTTCGGCATGCCGGTTCATCGTCGCGTTGAGCAGTTTGCCCGAATAGGGAAGCTGGTCGCCTACATTCAGCCCCTCCGCCGCCAGCGCCGCGATCGCTGGGCCGGCAAGCCGATCATCCTCATTGTAAAGCACCCCGACATGCCATGGCCGCTGCTGCGCCGGATCGCTGGCAAGCGACGGCGTGAAACTGTGCAGCGACAGGATCATTCCCGGGCGATGCGCCGCGATGGTCGCCGCGATCTGCGCGTGATACGGCCGAAAGAATCGATCCAGTCGTTCCTCGCGACCTGCATGGTCCAACGCATTGCCCGGGATCGCATGACCGTCGCTGGCGATCGGAATCGCACCCGGTGCATCTTCGTCGCGGTTACAATCAACGACAAGCCGCGACACTCCGCCCAGGATCGCCGCGTCGACGGCACCGCTGTCCACCAACAGCGAGGCAACCTCGCTGACCCCGATATCGATGGCGACATGCTCGCGTAACAACGCAGGATCGATGCCCAGAACGATGTCATCGGGCACATGCGCCGACGCATGATCCGCGATCAGCAGAATCCCTCCCCTCCGCGGAATACCCAGTTGCAGCCATGCTTCACTCATCGCAGCAACCCGGCCATCTGCCACCAGCCCGGATGACGCGCCGACATTGCCGCGGCCGCCGCATCGCGTTCCGCTGGCGCATCGAACAGCGCAAAACATGTCGCGCCAGAGCCGGACATGCGCGCAAGCCAGGGCCTGAATGCGCCAAGTTCGGTCAGTACATCGACGATCGCCGGGCATTGAGCGATCGCTGGACGCTGCAGGTCGTTGCGCGCGGCAAAGAGCTGCGCACGCAGGTCGGCGCCGGTAAATAGCGGGCCGCGATCGACGCCATCCCAGGCGGCAAAGACAGGACCGGTTGCGACAGGTTCGCGCGGATTGACCAGCAGGACGGGCGTACCGCTCAGCCGCAGCTTGGGGACCGGGCTCAACTCCTCCCCCACCCCTACGCCCAGGCAGGTCGCGCTTGCCACGCAGGCGGCAATGTCGGCACCCAGCGGCACCACCAGTCGCGCCAGCGTATCGTCGCTTACCTCGGGCAGAAACGCTCCACGGACAAGCCGCGCCATCGCTGCCGCATCGGCCGAGCCGCCGCCGATCCCAGCCGCAACGGGCAGATGCTTCGTCAGCGCGATCGAAAGTGGCGGAATGCGAGCCGAGCCATAGCGTTCGCGCATCAGGGTCAGGACACGAAGAACCAGATTGTCTGCGCCGACGCTCAGCCCTTCGGCAAATTCGCCATCAATGGTCAGTCCATCGGCATCGGCCTCATCGGCGGCGATAGCATCGCCGCCATCGACGAAGGCGAACAATGTCTCGATCTCATGATAGCCATCAGGCCGCCGGGCGCGGACGTGAAGCGCCAGGTTGATCTTTGCCCAGCCGGTTTCGTGCAGCATCGACATCAGGGCGCCGTCGTTGCCTGTGTCAGCCCGTCGCGCAGCTTCGCCTCGATCCGCGCCGCCATTTCCGCGTCTGCCACCAATGCCGCCGCGCGCCAGGTGTAACGCGCCTGGAATCTCCGCCCTGCCTGCCAATAGGCATCGCCCAGATGCTCGACGATCACGGCGTTGGTCGGGTCGCCCAGTTGCGCCCGCTCGAGCAGCGGGACCGCCTCGTTCATCCGTCCGGTCAGGAAATAGGCCCAGCCGAGCGAGTCCGTGATGCTCGCACTCTGCGGTTCGGCGGTCCACGCCGTCTCGATCCGCGCAAGCGCCTTGTCGACATCCTTGCGCCGTTCGATCGCTGAATAGCCCGCGAAATTGAGTATCGCTGGATCAGTGGGCCGAAGCGCGACCGCCTGTTCCATCAGCGGCTTCGCCGCATCCCAATCATTCGCCTGCAACAACAGCTCGGCGCGCGCGATCAACAGCGTTCCGCGAAGCATCTTGTCGCTGACATCGTCGCCAAGCGTTGCTTCGATACCCGAATAGGCCTGCTCGGCCGCCGCGCGGTCGCCTGAGCGCCGCGCGATGTCGGCATAGCGAATCAGAAGGCTGCGGACCGGTGTTCCGTCGCGCGCTGCCACCGCTGCGAGCTTGGTTGCGCCCACAAGGTCGCCCGAATCGGCCATGAATTCAGCGCGACGCATTTGCAGCGCGGCCGGTAGAGGCCGGTTTCCTGTGGTCAGCAGCGCAAGAGCGTCACCGCGCTGGCCGTTGCGTTCAAGCCCCTCCACCAACGCAGAGCGCGCGGTCCAGTCGTTCCCGTCGAGCCAATAGGCGGCCCGCGCAAACAGCAAGGGCAGTTTGGAGCTGCCGTTCGGTGTCCGCGCGAGCCCGTCGGCAAGCAGCCCGAGCCAATGCGCCATTCCGCCGCGCGGCGTCGTCACCGGCTGGCCCGAAAGCAGAAGCAACGGATCCTCGCGCCCGCCGGCCACCAGCGCGATCCGGCCCCGCAGCGCCTTTGCCGCATCGCTCTCCCCCGCCGCTTCAAGTGCAGCCGCAAGACGTAGCGCGACAAGCTGGCTCGTACGGTCAGTCAGGACGGTCTTTTCCGCCTGCGCCGCTGCTTCGCCCGATCGCTTGGCAACGACCTGAACCAATGCAGCTTCGAGCGCCAGTGCCGGCTCGGGACGCGCACCGCCTGCCGCCGCCAGCAAATGCCGCTCGGGCGATTTCTCGCGCGCGCCGACGTCGATCCAGCTGTTGAAAGCAGGCTGGATCAGCCGGGCGATCGCGTCCCCGCCCGACTTGTCCGACCGTCCGCCCAAATAAGCGCGCGCGGCCTTCCAATCGGATCGCCGCATCGCATCGACGACCAGCACAAGTTGGGCATCGAAGCGCCGGTCGCCCGCGTTCCATAATTGTACAGCAGCGGCGCGCGCAGCGACCAGGTCGCCCGCCTGGATCGCCTGTTCGAGCATCCGCCCGCGCAGCCCCGGCAGGTTGGGCGCCTCGCTGGCGACCGCCGTCAGTGCAGAAAGCGCCGCCGTTGGATCGCCGGCCTCTTCGGCCAATCGTGCCCGTGCAAGCTCGCTTATCGCCGAACCGGCGTCGACTCGCGCGGCCTGCGCGGGCAGCGCCGCGGCGAGCAGACCGACGGCCAGAAGAAAGCGAGCGGACTTACATGTTCGGGTAATTGGGGCCTCCGCCACCTTCCGGGGTAACCCAGTTGATGTTCTGGGTTGGATCCTTGATGTCGCACGTCTTGCAATGGACGCAATTCTGGGCGTTGATCACGAACTTGGGATCACCTTCGTCCTGACCGACGATCTCGTACACGCCTGCCGGGCAATAGCGCTGCGCAGGCTCGTCATAGACCGGCAGATTATACTCGACCGGAATCGACGGATCCTTGAGCTGCAGGTGAACCGGTTGATCCTCCTCATGGTTCGTGTTCGACAGGAACACGGACGAGAGGCGATCGAAGGTCAGCACGCCATCAGGCTTCGGATATTCAGGTTTCGGCATCATGTCGGCACGATAGAGCGTGGTGTTGTCCGGATGATGCTTCATCGTGAACGGCAGGCGAATGCCAAAGGTTTCAAGCCACATCGTCATGCCCGACAACATGGTGCCGGCCAGATCACCGAACTTTTCGACCAGCGGCAGGACGTTACGTACGACGCTGAGTTCCTTCTTCACCCAGCTTTCGTCATAGGCATTTTGATAGGCATCAAGCCGGTCGCCTTCGCGGCCGGCGGTAACGGCCGCAAACGCCGCCTCGGCGGCCATCATCCCGGACTTCATCGCGGTGTGCGTGCCCTTGATGCGCGGGACGTTCAGGAACCCGGCCGTATCACCGATCAGGGCACCGCCGGGGAAGACCAGCTTGGGCACCGACTGGTAGCCACCATCGCTGATCGCGCGCGCGCCATAGGATACGCGCTTGGCGCCCTTCAGTATCTTTGCGATCTCCGGGTGCGTCTTCCACTTCTGCATCTCCTGAAAGGGAGAGATGTGCGGATTGCGATAGTTGAGCCAGGTCACAAAACCCAGCGCCACCTGCCCGTTCGCCTGATGATAGAGGAAGCCACCACCGTTCGCATTCTCGTCGAGCGGCCAGCCCTGTGTATGGATCACGCGGCCCGGTGCGTGATTTTCGGGTTTAATGTCCCAAAGCTCCTTGACGCCGATGCCATAGACCTGCGGCTCGCACTCGTCGTCGAGCGCGAATTGCGGTTTCAGCATCTTGGTCAGGTGACCGCGCACCCCCTCTGCAAAGAAAGTATATTTCGCATGGAGTTCAAGGCCGGGCGCATAATCGCCCTTGTGGCTGCCGTCGCGCGCGATGCCCATGTCACCGGTCGCCACGCCCTTTACTGAACCGTCCTCGTTATAAAGAATTTCAGCGGCAGCGAAGCCGGGGAAGATTTCGACACCCAACCCTTCGGCTTGCTCGGCGAGCCAGCGGCACAGATTGCCCAGGCTACCCGTATAGGTGCCCTTGTTGTGCATGAATCCGGGTGTGATAAAGTGCGGCACGCCGAACTTTTTCGTCTTGGTCAGCACCCAATGCTGGTTGTCGTTGACCGGCACTTCGGCGAGAGGACAGCCCTGCGCCCGCCAGTCGGGGATCAGTTCGTCCAGCGACTTGGGGTCGATGACCGCACCGGACAGGATGTGCGCACCGACTTCCGATCCCTTTTCAAGGATGCAGACGGACAATTCGCTGCCCGCTTCGTTCGCCAATTGCTTCAATCGGATCGCCGCCGAAAGCCCCGCAGGCCCCGCCCCGACGATCACGACGTCATAGGGCATCGATTCCCGTTCGCTCACCGCAATAACCTTTCTGCCGTCCCCGCGCCGATCATTCATCGTGCCCGACGCTCATTTTGTCACGAAATGCGATGCCCGCCAATTGACGTGTCCGTCAACAGGCTGTTTCAACAAATCACATGGGTGGGCGAAATTCAGCTTTGCTGGCGGAAAGCTATTACGACTGGTGGTCGTTGGCTGGCGTTGATGCGTTGATGGGCGAAGTTCCCGCCGGTTGGCTCGACACGCCTGCGGCGAATGACGTTGCGGCAAAGCCCAAACCGTCGCCACTTGCTGAGCCCGAACCCGCTCCGCTTCCCATGGCTCTTCAACGCCAGGAAACGCGTGTAGAGGCCGAGGCAAGAGGCCCGGTACCCCTTCCCGTCGAATGGGATGAGTTTCAAGCGTGGCTCGCGACGAACACGGACGTGCCCGGAAGCCAATGGGACGCCCGCCGTGTGCTACCCGTCGGACGTCCCGAAGCACCGTTGATGCTGCTGACCGCATGGCCCGAGATTGATGATCAGCGCGACGCGCAGCTTTTTTCGGGCGCTGCAGGGCAGTTGCTCGACGCAATGCTCCGCGCGATCGGTCTGACGCGCGCTGACTGCTATCTCGCCAGCCTCGCGATCACGCGCCCGCCTGGCGGACGGTGCGATCAGAAGGATGCGGCCGAACTCGACCGCCTGCTGTGGCACCATTTGCGGCTCGCAAAGCCGGAACGACTGTTACTCGTCGGCAGCGACATCGCCCGCATGGCGGCCGACATCGCGCTGGCCGATGCTCGCGGAAGGTTACTGGATATTAACCAAGATGGCGGCAAGATGGAGACCGTGGCAGTCGCGCATCCGGCGATGCTGCTCGCTCGGCCGGCACAAAAAGCTGCCGCCTGGGACAGTCTGAAACTGTTCAACCGGGGACGTTGACAGATGCAGAATATGAACAAGACCCTCGTTTCATGTGCGCTCGCCGCTTTGGCGATCGGCGCCTCGCCTGCTTTTGCGGCGGACGCCAGTCCATCCGACTTCCTGTCCGCGCCGCAGACCGTGCCTGACACGCTCTCGTCGAAACAGAAGCAGCTCTACCCGCAGGTGCTCGTGGCGATTCGCAGCCAGCGCTGGGCCGACGCCAAGGCGCTTCTCGCCGACGACAATGGCCCGCTCAGCGACTTCCTGCGCGCCGAATTGCTTACCGCGGCGAACAGCCCGCGCGCTGAAGTGGCCGATATCATGCCCATTCTGGCGCGTTCGCCGCAGCTTCCGCAAGCCGATCAGCTCGGCCGCCTTGCGACCAAGCGCGGTGCGACCGCACTGCCGATGCTGCCGATGCAGGCACGCCTCACATGGGCCGGAACCGCTCCGCGTCGTGTGGGCGCCGACAGCGTCAGCGACCCCTTCGCGGCGACCCTCGCTCGCACTATCCCCGATCGCATAAAGAACGACGATCCGGCGGGTGCAGAAGCGCTGTATATTGCCGCCGCCGACAAGTTGACGCCCGAGGCGCGCGACGAATGGCGACAAAAGATCGCCTGGTCCTATTATATCGAAAATGACGACGCGAACGCGCTTCGCCTTGCAACCGAGTGCGCCTCCAGCCGTGGCGCTTGGCCGACGCAGGGCGCGTGGGTACAAGCACTCGCGTCCTGGCGCCTTCGCGATTATCGCACCGCGCTCACTGCCTTCGACCGGGTCGCTCGCGAAGCGCCCGACAGCGAATTGCGCGCCGCCGCTTATTATTGGGCCGCACGGGCGGCCATCGCCGTCGGCGAACCTGCCGCAGTCCAATCGCGCCTCCGCGCGGCTGCGTCGAACGAGGAAACCTTCTACGGATTGCTCGCTGCGGAAACCCTCGGGGTCGAGGCGGGCGCGCAGCGTGAAAATGTTCGCGCCGACCGCAGCGCCTGGCGCGCACTGGAAGATCTGCCAAATGTCCGCGCGGCCATGGCTTTTGCGGAGATCGGCGAGGACGGCTTTGCCGATCAATTGCTCCGCCATCAGGCGCGCATCGGGGATAGCCGCCAGCACGAACAACTGATCGGCATGGCGCAGGCCCTCAGCCTTCCCGAGACCCAGCTCTGGCTGGCACACAACACGCCGCAAGGGCGCAAGCTGGCCGCCGCGACACGCTATCCGCAGCCGAAATGGGAACCGAACGGCGGCTGGCGGGTCGATCCGGCACTGGTCTTTGCGCACACGCTCCAGGAATCGCGCTTTCAGAAAAAGGCCGTGAGTCCCGCCGGTGCGATGGGCCTTATGCAGGTGCGCCCCGGCACCGCATCCGACCTCGCCCGCTGGAACGGCGACGGCCGCGCGCCCGGCGACCTGAAGGTGCCTGCCGTCAACATGGATTTCGGGCAGCGCTATCTCCAATATCTCAGCAAGGACAGCTCGACCGGCGGCCAGCTTCCCAAGGTGATCGCTGCCTATAACGCCGGGCCGGCGCCGATTGCCCGTTGGCAGACCGAAATCCGCGATGGCGGCGATCCGCTGCTCTACATCGAATCCATCCCCTATTGGGAAACGCGCGGCTACGTTGGCATCGTGCTCCGTAACTATTGGATGTACGAAGCGCAGCAAGGCAAGCCGTCGGTCAGCCGTGCCGCGCTGGCGCAGGGCAAATGGCCGCGTTTTCCCGACAGCAAGGATCGCGTGCGGTTGACCTATGCCGGTTCCGCCGGCCTCGCCGATGCCAATTGACGAAAGCCTTGAATTCAAGCCCGTCCGTATTGCCGTCCTGACGGTTTCGGACAGCCGCAACGAAACGACCGACAAGTCCGGCGACAAGCTTGCGGAAATGATCGTCAGCGCGGGGCATATCTTGGCCGCGCGCGCCATAATTCCCGACGAAGGCGACCTGATCGTCTCGCGCCTTCACAACTGGATCGACGATCCGACGGTCGATGTCGTGATCACGACCGGTGGGACCGGAGTCACAGGCCGCGATGTGACGCCAGAGGCGCTTCATCGGCTCGACGGTAAGGATATTCCGGGCTTCGGCGAACTGTTTCGCTGGATCAGCTATCAGAAGATCGGCACGTCGACGATCCAGTCACGGGCCTGCGCCGTCGTCGCGCGCGGCACCTATATCTTCGCACTGCCGGGATCGACCGGCGCTGTTGCGGATGCATGGGATGGCATTTTGTCGACCCAGCTCGACAGCCGCCACAAGCCTTGCAACTTCGTCGAACTGATGCCGCGACTGACCGAATAGGTCTTTTGTTCTTTATTTGTTCCTGAAGCCGTCCTAGATTGCGGCAGTGGAACCGACGAAGCCCCTTCCGCCGATATCGGGCCGCGGCGCGCCGACCAATTTGCGTCCGACCCGCACCGGCTCGCTCGATCGCGAGGCCGATGGCGATTGGCTGGACGCCGCGGAAGACATCGATGGCGCACCTCCGCCGCTGCGGACGACGGTGACGGTCGAGCATCCCCGAACGATCATCGCCCGCAACACTTCACCCGACATCGGCTTCGACCGTTCGATCAATCCCTATCGCGGCTGCGAACATGGGTGCATCTATTGCTTTGCGCGCCCGACCCATGCGTTTCACGACCTTTCTCCCGGGCTCGATTTCGAAAGCAAGCTGTTCGCGAAACCCGATGCGGCGCGGCTACTGCGGCACGAGCTTGCCAAGCGGGGCTACAAGGTCGCCCCGATCGCCATCGGCACCAATACCGACGGCTATCAACCGATCGAGCGCGAATGGCGGATCACGCGATCGATCGTCGAGGTCCTTGCCGAAACCCGCCACCCCTTGCTGATCACGACCAAATCCGACCGGCTGCTGCGCGACATCGATCTGCTCGCCGACATGGCGCGCGACAATCTGGTCGGCGTCGCGATTTCGGTAACGACGCTCGATCCCGCGCTCGCCCGCACGCTCGAGCCGCGCGCGCCGCACCCAAAACGCCGTCTCGCCGCGATCCGTGCGCTCATCGACGCGGATATTCCCACGCAGGTCAACATATCGCCGATCATTCCCGCCATTACCGATCACGAGATCGAGGCAATTATGGCCGCCGCAGCCCAGGCAGGTGCCATCCGCGCCTCCTATATTCTGATGCGCCTCCCGTTCGAGGTCGCGCCGCTATTTCGCGCTTGGTTGGCCGCGCATTATCCCGACCGCGCCGAAAAGGTGATGCACATGGTGCAGGACATTCGCGGCGGACGCGACAACGATCCGAATTTCTTCACCCGCATGAAGGGTCAGGGCATCTGGCCGCAACTCATTCGCCAGCGCGTCAAACGCGCCGCGCGCGAGCATGGCATGGACCAAAGCTTCCCGCCGATCCGCAGCGACCTGTTCCGCCCGCCCGAAAGGGACGGACAGATGGAGCTGTTCTAGGCCGCCGTCAGCGACCGCAGCTTGTAATCCTTATAATCGTCGCGGATCTGGCGCTTCAGGATTTTGCCCGTCGCGGTATGCGGCAGCTCGTCGACGAAGACGACTTCGTCGGGCAGCCACCACTTGGCGACCTTGTCCTTCAGATGATCGATCACCGCCGTTTCAGTGACGTCGGCGCCGGGCTTCCTGACGATCAACAGGATGGGCCGCTCGTCCCATTTGGGGTGAAAGACGCCCACGGCCGCCGCTTCCTGAACACCCGGCGCTCCGACCGCGGCGTTTTCGAGCTCGATCGAACTGATCCATTCGCCACCAGACTTGATGACGTCCTTCGCGCGATCGGTGATCTGCATGACCCCGTCAGGATGGATGACCGACACGTCTCCCGTATCGAACCAGCCATCGGCATCAGCGGCATCGGCCTCTGCCTTGAAATAGCGCTGGATGATCCACGGCCCGCGGATTTGCAGCCGCCCGCTGGTCTCGCCATCGCGCGGCAGTTCGCGATCCTCATCGTCGACGATGCGCAGTTCCACGCCGAACGGCGGACAGCCCTGGCGACAAACGACGTCGACGCGCTCGTCAAAGCTCATCTCGTCCCAGTTCCAAGGCCTTTTTCCCATCGTCCCGATCGGCGAGGTTTCGGTCATGCCCCAGGCGTGCGCGACCTCGACCCCCGCATTCATGAAACGCTCGATCATCGCACGCGGCGCCGCCGAGCCGCCGATGATCACCCGCTGCAACTTGCCATAGCCGATCCCCGTCGCGTCCATATGACCGAACATTGCGAGCCATACAGTGGGAACGCCCGCGCTATGCGTGACCCCCTCGTCGTGCATCAGGTCGCACAACAGCTTCGCATCGTTGGTCGCGGAAAAAACCAGCTTCGCGCCGACGGTGGCCGCTGCGAAGGGAATGCCCCAGCTATTCGCATGAAACATCGGCACGATCGGCAGGATCACGCTGCGGTTCGACATGTCGAACACATCGGGCTGAATCTCGGTGATCGCGTGGATCACGTTCGAACGATGCTCGTAAAGCACCCCCTTGGGATTGCCCGTCGTTCCGCTGGTATAGCAGAGCCCGACCGGATCGCGCTCGTCGAGTTTGACCCATTCGAAACTGCCGTCCTCGGCATCGACCAGGTCGCGGTACGAAAGATAGTCGCCTTGGGCCGGCGCATCGAACAGGATGAAATGTTCAATCGACGTCAGCTCGGGACGCACCCGCTCGACGATCGGGAGGAACGCCGCGTCGAACAGCAGCACCCGATCCTCGGCATGATTCATGATGTAGACGAGTTGCTCGTCGAAAAGCCGTGGGTTCACCGTGTGGAGCACCCCGCCCATGCCCGCAGCACCATACCAGCTCACCAGATGATGCCCGTGGTTCATCGCCAGCGTTGCTATGCGGTCGCCCTTGCCGACCCCCAGCCCGACCATCGCCGCCGCGAGCAAGGCCGCGAGCGCCGCGACGAACAGCAGGAGAGGCGTCAA
>JAFKLT010000101.1 GCA_017309275.1 Sphingomonadales bacterium
TCGGGGATCCCGGTATCGACGCTGTCGAAGGTGGAGCATGACCGTCTGACGCTGAGCTATGACAAGCTGCAGCAGCTCAGCCAGCGACTCAGCATCCGCATGTCGGACCTGTTCGCCGAGGACAGCGAGGAGAGCGCGCCGCGCGTGACGGGGCGCCGCAGCATCGGGACGATGGACCGCGCGGCGCGCGTGACGACCGACAATTACGACTATCATTATCTGTGCACCGACCTGCGCCAGAAGCGGATGATCCCGATCATCACCCGCATCCGCGCGCACAGCGCGAGCGAGTTCGGCGCGCTGGTCCATCATCAGGGCGAGGAGTTCATCTATGTCATCGAGGGACGCATCGAGATCCACACCGAATTCTATGACCCCGTCACGCTCGACACCGGCGAGAGCATCTATCTCGATTCGTCGATGGGCCATGCCTATGTCGTCGCCGAGGGTTTCGATGAGGCCCTCGTCCTCGGCGTCTGCTCCTCCGCAGACGACGGCCTCATGGACTCGCTGATGAGCCTTCACGGATAGCGGAGGGCGCGCTCGTCACGACGGCGCGGCATTCGCCGAAACCGATCGGGATATAATCTCCCGCCGACGCGACGGCGCGCATGACGATCTCGTCGCCGTCCTCGACGAATGAGCGCGTCTCACCATTGTCCAGTTGCACCGGCGTCCGGCCGCCGCCCGAAATCTCCAGCAGGCTTCCGAAGCCGTCGCGCGTCGGTGCCGAGATCGTGCCCGTCCCCAGCAGGTCGCCAGGGTTCAGGTTGCAGCCGTTCGACGCGTGATGCGCGACCATCTGCGCGATCGTCCAGTACATGTTCGTCGCCGGCCCGCGGCTTAGCCGAAAGGGCGCGGCGCCCGCGGCTCGCATCGCCGCGGTGACGATCGACACCTCCAGCGTGATGGCAAGCGCGCCGCGCGCCTGATCGGCCGGGTCCAGAAGATAGGGCAAGGGCGCAGGGTCGCCCTCCGGCCGGGGCGGCTGCGCGACGCGGAAGGGTGCGAGCGCCTCCATCGTGACGACCCAGGGCGAGACCGAGCTATGGAAATTCTTCGCGAGAAAGGGACCGAGCGGCTGATATTCCCAGGCCTGCAGATCGCGCGCCGACCAATCGTTGAACAGCGACAGCCCGGCGATATGGCGCGCGGCATCGTCGATCGCGATCGGTTCGCCCAGGCGGTTGCCCTCACCGATCCACACCGCGAGTTCGAGTTCATAGTCGAGGCGCTCGGTCGGCCCGAAGACCGGCGCCGCCGCATCGCCGACCCTCTGCTGCCCGCGCGGCCGGACGAGCGGCTCGCCCGACGGCCGGATCGACGACGCCCGGCCATGATAGCCGATCGGCACATATTTATAGTTGGGGAGCAGCGGATTGTCGGGACGGAACTGCCGCCCGACATTGTTCGCATGATGGATGCCGACATAAAAGTCGGTGTAATCGCCGATGCGCGCGGGAAGGTGCATCGTGCAAGCCGCCGCATCGTGCAGCATCGATGCCAGCCCCGCACCTGCCCCCACCTGCGCGTCCGACAGCATCCGGCTGAGCCATGCGCGCAGCCGCCGCCGATCAGCGGGCGCCAGCGCCATCAGCGCGTTCAGCGTCGGCGCGCGGCAGATTTCGGCGAACGGCGGCGGCAGGATGTTCGCATCGGCGCAGCCGGCAAGGTCGAGGATGGCATCGCCGATCGCGACGCCCGGACGCGGCGTGTCTTCCGCGACCGAAAAAATGCCGAGCGGCAGGTTCTGGATCGGAAAATCGCTATGCCCATTGGCCGACGCGACCCAGCTTCGCAGCGCCGGATCGTGCGTTTCATCGACCGGCATCGCATCGACGGCCGGCACCGTCATTGCGCCGCCCCGTCCAGATACGGCCGCAGCGCGTGCGCCAGCACGGGAACGGTCGCCGCGCGAAGGCCCGCGATATTGATGCGGCCGTTGCCAGCCATATAGATGCCGTGGTCGTCGCGCAGCCGGGTCACGGCGGCGGGCGAAAGCGGCAGCATCGCGAACATCCCGCGCTGATCGGCGATGGCCGCAAGGCGCGGGTGCGTCGCCGCAAGGGCATGGCGCAGTCCGTTGATGCGCGCGCGCATCGTCGCCAGCTCGGCCGCCCAGTCGGCGCGGAGAGCCTCGTCCTCCAGGATGGTCCGCACGATCGCCGCGCCATGATCGGGCGGCATCGACCACAGGCTGCGCGCTAGCGCCAGCATGTTGGCCCGCACAAGCTCGGCGACCGCGCCGTTCGCCGCCTGCACCCACAGCGCGCCGACGCGCTCGCGATACAGGCCGAAATTCTTGTCGCAGCTATAGGCCAGCAGCACCGTCGGCAGCCTGTCCACCATCATGCGCGCGGCCGCCGCATCGGCGTCGAGGCCGTCGCCCAGCCCCTGATAGGCCAGGTCGATGAAGGGGATCAGGCCTCGCGTCTCGCACAGATCGGCGATCGTCGCCCATTGGTCGGGGGCGAGCGACGCCCCCGTCGGATTGTGGCAGCAACCATGCAACAGCAGCACGTCGCCCGCCCGCGCGCTCCGCAGATCGTCGAGCATAGCGGCGAAATCGACGCCAGCCGACGCCGGATCATAATAGCGATGGCTGCGCACGGACAGCCCCGCCTCGCCAAAGATCGGCGCATGGTTGGGCCAGGTCGGCGTACCGACCCAGACCTGCGCGTCCGGATGCGCGCGCGCCAGCAGCTCCGCCCCCAGCCGCAGCGCGCCGGTGCCGCCCGGGGTCTGCACGCCCGCAAGGCGCGGACCCTGCGCCTGCCCGCCGAGAACGATCTGCGCCAACAGGTCGGTATAGACGGCGTCGCCCTCGGCCCCGAGGTAGGATTTGGTCGCCTGCGTTTCCCATATCCGCCGCTCCGCCGCCTTGACCGCGCGCATCACCGGCGTCCGCTCCAGGTCGTCGCGAAACACGCCGACGCCAAGGTCGATCTTGTCGGGGCGAGGGTCGACGCGGTGGAGCGCGATGAGGCCGAGCAGCGCGTCGGCAGGCTGCGCCGCTAGTCCACCGAGCGCTATGGAGCGATCGCCGCCGCCAGCCAGCATCACATCGATATCAAGGTCCGCCGCACCCGCGGGCGGCAAATGAAGTTCGTCAGCCATAGGCAAGATATCCGGCAAAAACCGCGAAAAATCTTTTCAAAGTTTCACGATATCGGCTAGAAACGAACAATCTGTTTCACACAACCGAGATTTCATGACCAATTCCGTCACCCTCGACGATCTCGACCGCCGCATCCTTCGCGAGCTTCAGCGCGACGCGTCTTTCAGCAATGCCGAGCTTGCCGATCGGGTCGGCAGTTCCGGCCCGTCCTGCTGGCGCCGCGTCCGCCTGCTCGAAGAGGCGGGCGTGCTGACGCGGACGGTGCGGCTGGTCGACCCCGCGCGCGTGGGTCAGGGCGTGAACGTCATCTGCAACATCCGGCTCAAGAGCCATTCGGCCGAACATACCGACAGCTTCGAGCGCTTCATCGCGCGCGAAGAGCGGATCATGGAGTGCCTGTCGATGTCGGGCGAATGGGATTATCAGGTGCGCGTCGTGGCGCGCGACGTCGCGGATTATGAGATATTCCTGATGCAGACGCTGCTGAAGCAGGAGGCGGTGGGCGCCGCCGCGTCGCACTTCGCGCTGAAGGTCGTCAAATATCAGACCGCGATTCCGCTGACCGCCTGAGCCGCCCGCACCGGGACCGGCCGCCCGGCAGGCAGCGCTTGCGCATCGGCGATCCACGCGCGCGCGGCGCTTTCGACCATGACCGCCTCGCACAGCTTTGCCAGGACGATCGCCGCCGTCCCCTCGTCGATCTCCGCCAGTTCGAGCCGGATGTGAACGGCATCCCCCTCGCGCCGCGCGACGACCCGGTCAGGCACCAGCCAGCGCTGGGCGAAACAGCCCAGCACGCGCGGCAGCGTCTGCGGATCGGCCAGCGCCACGATATCGAAGCGGCAGATCATGCGACGCGGCGGACGCCCTGCGCGATCAGGCGCTCCGCCATCCGGTCGGCGACGACGGCGGGCGACAGCCGGCGGCGGCGCGCCTCGTCGAGGATGGTCGCAACCCGCGGGCCGATCTGCGCCACGCGCATGTCGACCAGCGCCGCGCTCTCGTCCAGATATTCGGCGGTCACGCTGATGATGCCCCCCGCATTGGCGACATAGTCGGGGACATAGGTGATGCCGCGATCGAGCAGCATGTCGGCGACGTCGGGCGTCGCGAGCTGATTGTTGGCGCCGCCGCAGACGAGCTTCGCTTTCATCGCGCCCACGCTGCGTTCGTCGAGCACGCCGCCCAGCGCGCAGGGCGCAAAGACATCCACGTCCGCCGCCGCGATGTCGTCGACATCGACCACTCGCGCGCCCAGGATCGTCGCGACCCGGTCGCGCCGCGCCGGCGAGACGTCGGCGATCGTCAGTTCGGCCCCGGCGTCGGCGAGCAGGCGGCACAATTCGCCCCCGACATTGCCGATGCCCTGCACCGCGACGCGCAGCCCGCGCAGATCGGTTTCCAGCGCAAAGGACGCCGCAGATTTCATCGCGTCGAACACGCCCTTCGCGGTCCGGGGCGACGGGTTGCCGCCAAGGCCGCCGGGCTTTGCCTCCAGCCCGGTGACATGCTGCGTCGCGCCGGCGACGTCCTGCATGTCGGACACCCGCGTGCCGACGTCCTCCGCCGTCACATAGCGCCCGCCGAGTTCGGCCACCGCGCGTCCGAACGCGCGAAACAATGCGCTGCGATCGAAATCGCCCACCGGATGGCGCAGCACCGCCTTGCCGCCGCCGAAGGGCAGACCGGCCATCGCATTCTTGTAACTCATTCCTTCCGCCAGGCGAAAGGCATCCTCGGCCGCCTGATCGAAGCTCGGATAATGCCAAAGGCGGCATCCGCCGGCAGCCGGGCCAAGTGCGGTCGAATGGATGACGATGACGCCGTCGAGACCGGCGGAACGATCTTCCAGACGAACGACCTGCTCGGCCGGCACGCGGCCCGAATATGCAACCACCATGGGAACCCTCCTTTGAGGGCCTCCTTATGGCCAATCGGCACAGGCAAAACTTGCTCGATTTTCCGTAGAAAACGCGATATTCCGGAATGATATTCCGATATATCGCCAAATTGAGGATGATATGACCGATCTGGACGAATTCGAGAAGAAGATTATCCGCGAGCTACAGCGCGACGCGACGCTGACCACCGCCCAGATCGCGGAACGGGTCGGCCTGTCGGCTTCGCCCTGCTGGCGGCGGATCGATCGGCTGGAGCGCGACGGCTATATCCGCGGCCGGGTCGCGGTGATCGACCGGCGCAAGGTCGGGCTGCGCGCGCATATTTTCGCGCAGATCAAGCTGAACGCGCACGGCCGCGCCAATCTGGACGAATTCAGCGAGGCGATCCGGGGATTTCCCGAAGTGCTCGACGCCTTCGTGCTGATGGGCACCACCGATTTCATGCTCCGCATCGTCGCGGCAGACATCGACGCCTATGAAAGCTTCTTCTTCGAACGGCTGAGCAAACTGCCGGGCGTCCAGGAAATCAATTCGACGGTCGCGCTGTCGGAGATCAAGTCGACCAACGAACTGCCCATCTACTGACGCGCGCGGACCCCGTCAGTAACGCCCCGATAGCAACGCGCCCGCGCCCGGCACCTCGGTCGAAAGGCCCAACCGCGTCAGCATCTGGTGCGCGGTACAGATCGCCGCCGACACGACCGGCAGGCCGATGGCATCCTCGATCCTCTGGACCGACGGCAGCGACGGCATCTGGACGCACGCCGACAGCACCAGCGCGTCGATACCCGTCAGGTCGAGCCGCTTGTAATGGTCGAGCAGATTGGCGGGATCCTGCGCCGCGACCTGGAGGTTGTCGGGGATTTCGAGCGCGAGCCAGTCGGACACCGCGACGCCCTCGTCCTCGATATAAGCGACGACCATCTGCGTCAGCGGCTTCATATAGGGCGCGACGAGCGCGATACGCTGTGCCTTCAGCGCCTTCAGCCCCTCGATCAGCGCCCCGGCGCTGGTGACGACCGGCGCGGCATGGCCGTTTTCGACCGTCCGTTCGTGCAGGCGCGCCTCCGACTGGCGATGATAGCCCCGCCCCATGCTCATGATCGCGACGAGGCAGGCATAGCCGAGCACGTCGACCGCCGCGTCGGACAGTTCGAGCGCGCACCGGTCGGAGTCCGCGTCCATCGCCGCGAGCTCTTCCTTCGTCACCTTTTTCATCCGCATGCGCGACGAATGAAAGGTGAAGCGTTCGGGTGCGATCGCTTCGCGGGCGCGGAGCAGCGCCGGAATCTCGGTTTCCATCGTGACGTTCGAACTCGGCACGATCTGTCCGATGCGGATGGGGCGTGTCGTCATCGCGCGCGCCTCAAACCGCGACGATCGGGTTGCGCAGCGTCCCGATGCCCTCGACGGTGCATTCGACGACGTCGCCCGGCCACATGAATTCCTGCGGCGTGCGGCCCGCCCCGACGCCTGCGGGCGTGCCCGTCGCGATGATGTCGCCGGGCTCCAGAGTCATCACGCTGGAAATGTCGGCGATCAACTGACTGACGTTGAACAGCATGAAGCGGGTGTTGCTGTTCTGCTTTTCGACGCCGTTCACATGGGTGCGGATATTCAAATCATGCGGATCGCCGATTTCGTCGGCGGTGACGATGCACGGCCCCATCGGGGCGAAACTGTCCTGCCCCTTCGACACGATCCACTGGCCCGCGCGGCGGCAATCGCGCGCCGAAACATCGTTGATCACCGTATAGCCAAAGACATGCGCCAGCGCGTCGGCCTCTGCGACGCCGCGCGCGGTGCTGCCGATGATCACCGCGAGTTCGGTTTCCCAGTCGAGCTGCTGCGTCACCTTTGCATTGTGGCGGATCGGGTCGTTCCACGCGACGACCGCGGTCGGCGGCTTGGAAAAGATCACCGGCTGTTGCGGCAGTTCGTTCGACGTGTCGAGCGAGCGAGCGGATTCGGCGACGTGCTCGGTATAGTTGAGCCCGATGCCGAAGATATTCTTGCGCGGTCGCGGGATCGGCGCGAGCAGGGTCGCATTGCCTTCGGGCAGCGAGGTGCCGACCAGATCGGCCGACGTCGCACCCGCCACCGCCTCTTTCAGAAAGCGAAGCGCGACGGGGCCCAGGTCGATGAAATCGAGCATCGTCGAGGGCAGATCATGGCCGATCGCGTCGCCGAAATATTCGACGTCGATCACGAGACCGTCGTGGAGAAGGCCGAGCCGCGGTTCGGTCTCGACCGTGCGATAGGTGACGAAGCGCATTGTCTGTCCTGTCTGTCTGGAAAATCAGGCGGGCTGGTGGCCGCCACTGTCGGGATAGGGTTCCTCGATCCGGACGCCGAGCGCCTCCATCACGGGGAAATCGTTGAACGAGAAAAGAAAGGCCTCGCCGTCGGGGTCCAGATTGACATGCTCGTGCCACATCCAGGCGGGGACGCAGAAAATGTCGTGCGTTTCCCAGTCGAACCGCTCGCCGCCGATGATCGAAAAGCCGCGGCCGCCCGCGACATTATAGACGACATTGCCGGTGTGCCGATGCGCCTTCCCGCGAAAGCCCCCCGGCAGCATCTGCATATGCGCGCCCATCGTCCTCAGCGCCCAGCCGCCGGTCAGCGGGTTCGAATAACGCACCATATGCCCGTCGAAGGGCGACCCGTCCGACACGGCGGCCAGGTTGTGCAGCGCGTCGCGCGTGGCGTCCCAGCGATAGACCATGACGGGCGAATAGGGCTTTTCCCATGCCGCCACGCCTTCGGGGCGAAGCGCCGCGCCGCCATAGCTTCGCGGCAAGTCGTCGACGGGAAAGGCGGCGGTCTGTGCGGGCTGATCATAGACGGCGTAGAAATTGGTCTAGAGGCTGTTCATCAGCGGGATGTCGAGCCCGTCCTGACAGATCGACACCTCACCCTCGGCGACGACTCCATGGTCGTGCCAGCAACCGCCCGGCGTCAGGACATAATCATTGGCGCCCAGCGTGATATGGTGGCCGTCGACGACCGTATAGGCGCCCTTCCCTTCCATGATGAAGCGGTGGGCGGAGGCGGTGTGCCGGTGCGCGGGCGTGATCTCGCCGGGGCGCATCGCCTGCATCCCGCTGAACAGCCAGCCGCAGACCGCGACATTCTCGCGCCCCGCGTCACTGTCGTTGAGCAAGGTCACGACGCGGCGCCCCGCCTCTTCGGGCTTCACCAGATCAAGCGCGCGCAGGCACATCGCGCGCATGTCGGCATAGCGCCAAAGCGTCGGGCGATAGCGCGTTTCGGGCTCCCACGGCTCGATCGCATTGGCGCGCTTCCAGAAGGCACCGGCGTTGCGCCCGGCGAGCTCGGCGTAAAAGGCCTCCAGCTCGGGCGTGTCGGTGACGCGCGATCGGCCCAGCACATCGTCGCGCGGGTCGATGACGGCCGGACTGTCGGTCATGACGGTGTCTCCTCGCTCGGGTCGTCCGTCGGCGGCGTGTCGACGAACATGGCCGACGCGCGGGGAGTCCGGTCGACCGTCAGGTTGAAGATGTCGAAGCGGTTATAGCCGCCGATGATGTCGTGCATCAGCTTCGGCCGAATGCATTCGCCAAGGTCGATGTCGGCATAGACGATGCCCTCGACGTCGATCAGCGGGTCGCCGATCAGGTTGCCATGCGGATCGATGACGCCCGAAAAGGCGCTGTTCGGCCGCGACAGCAGATCCCGGTTCGCCGGCCGGTCGGCGCTCATCGCATCGATGATCTCGGCGCTGACCGTCGAGCAGGCGACGATCGTGAAGACCTTGCCTTCAAAGCTGTGCGCGGTCGCGCGGATGCGGATCGCCTCCGCCATATTGTAGGTCGCGGGCGCGACGGGCAGCGCGATATAATTGGCGACATGCACCAGCTCGCCCTGCGACAGCAGCGCGAAGCGCGCGAGCGTGTTGGTGTTCTCGCCGCATGCCAGCGTGCCCAGGGGGCCGACCGGCGTGTCATAGACGCGGATCGAGCTGCCGTCCCCGCCGGCCCAGGTCAGCTTTTCCGCCCAGGTCGGAACCAGCTTGCGATGCCGGCCGAGCAGGCTGCCGTCGGCGCCGATGATCAGATTGCAGTTATAAAGCGTGCCGACGCTGACCGGGTCGCGTTCGTTGATTCCGATCACCACGGTGCAATCATGCGCGCGCGCGGCCTCGCACAGCGCCGCCACCTCCGGCCCGTCGACCAGGATCGACGCGCGATAGAGCCGCTCGTGCCATTCGGCGCCCTCGATCGGCGTCATCAGCCAGTTCCAATAGGGATAGGCCGCGACGAACACCTCCGGAAAGGCGACGAGCCTTGCGCCGTTGCCCGCGGCCTCCGCGATCAGCGCGCACGCCTTGTCGACCGTCGCCGCGGGGTCGAGGAAGACCGGCGCGGCCTGCACCGCGGCGACCCGCGAGCGGGGCAGCAAGGGGGCGGACGTCTCGCTCATGTCACCGCCGCCCGCTGATGATACTGCGGCTTGTCCCACGCCCGCGTCGCGCAGACCTGTTCCAGCCGCTCGACCGTTTCGGCGATGTCGCGGTGGCGCAGATACAGCGGCGTCAGGCCGAACCGCAGGATGTCGGGCGCGCGGAAATCGGCGACGACGTCATATTCCTTCAGCGCCTGGACGATCTGATACGCCTGCGGATGCGCATAGGCGACCTGGCTTCCGCGCAGCGCCGGGTCGCGCTCGCTCGCCAGTTCGAAGCCATGGCGGTCGCACAGCGGCTCCATCCGTTCCATGAACAGGTCGCCCAGCCGCAGCGACTTGCGGCGCAGCTCGCCCATGTCGGCCTCCAGCAACAGGTCGACCCCCGCTTCCAGCGCGGCAAGGCCCAGCACCGGCGGCGTTCCGCACAGAAAGCGCGTGATCCCGGCGGCGGGGTCGTAATCATCCTCGAACGAAAAGGGGCGCGCGTGGCCGAACCATCCCGACAGTACCGGGGTCGCCGCCTGATGCCGGGCGGCGGCGAACAGATAGGCCGGAGCGCCCGGCCCGCCGTTCAGGAATTTATAGCCGCAGCCGATCGCGAAATCGGCCTGCGCGCCGTTCAGGTCGACCTCGATCGCGCCGGCGCTGTGGCTGAGGTCCCAGACGGCGAGCGCGCCCGCCGCATGCGCCCGCCGCGTGACCTCCGCCATGTCGCGGACGCGGCCCGACTTGTAATGCACCTGCGTCAGCAGCAGCACCGCGACATCGTCGTCCAGCGCGTCGAGCACCGCGGCGGGGTCGACCGCTACCGCCTTCACGCGGCCGCCCGAAAACGCCTCGATCCCCTGCATCATGTAAACGTCGGTCGGGAAGTTCGTCTTTTCCGACAGGATTTTCGACCGTCCGGGGCGCAGCGACAGCGCCGCGGTCAGCGCCTTGAAGATGTTCACCGACGTCGAATCGGTCGCGACGATCTCGCCCGGATCGGCGCCGAGCAGGCGGGCGATCTTGTCGCCGATCCGCTGCGGCGCGGTCGACCATTCGGCGCCCAGCCACGAGGTGATCAGGCCCTCGCCCCATTCGTCGGCGATCACCTGCTGCAACCGCGCCGCCGTCGCACGGGGCAGCGCGCCCAGCGAATTGCCGTCGAGATAGATCAGCCCGTCGCGCAGGTGAAAGCGGTCACGAAACCGCGCGAGCGGGTCGGCCCGGTCCAGCTCGGACAGGTCGGCGGCAAGGCTCGTCACGGTCATGGCAGCTCCCTCAATATGGCGCGGACCGGGCTGGCGTCGGCGCCGACGATGCGCAGCGGCAGCGCGATCAGTTCGTACCGGCCGGGCGGAACGTCATCGAGGACGAGCCCCTCCAATATCCGCATGTCGGCCGCCTTCACCGCCTGATGCGCGTCGAGCGTCTTCGACTGTTCGGGGTCGAGCGACGCCGCATCGGTGCCGATCAGCCGCACGCCCGCCGCCCCCAGCCGCGCGATCACGTCGCTGGCGATCGCGGTGAAATCGGAATCCCACGCCTGGTGCGGAAACCGGTCATAGGTGCGCAGCAGCACGCGCGCCGCGCCGTCGATCGCCTCCCAGTCGATATCCTCCACCTCGACCCGCCCGCGCGCGTGGCGCACGTCGATCAGCACGCACGGCCCGATATACGGGTCCAGGTCGCAGTCGGCGGACGAAGCGCCGTCATTGGCGTAGTGAAGCGGCGCGTCGCCGTGGGTGCCCGCGTGCAGCGGGGTGAACATGCCGCCGACATTGACCGGACAGCCGTCGCCGATCACCGCATGGCTGTGCAGCGCAAAGGCCGGCTCGCCCGGCCACACCGGCACCGCGGCGTGCAGCGGCTGCGAGATGTCCCAGATCCGCGTCATGCCTCCGTCCCCCCGGCCGCCGCGCCATAATCGCCGCCTTCGCGCGGCGCCGTCATTTCGGTGCGCATCGACCAGAGTTCGGGAAAGAAGCTGAGGCTCAGCGCCTTGACCAGATAGTTGACGCCCGACGATCCCCCGGTCCCCGGCTTGTGGCCGATGACGCGCGAGACGGTCTTCATGTGCTTGAAGCGCCATTCCTGGAAATAATATTCGAGCGCGGTGATCTTTTCGGCGAGCGTGTAGAGGTCCCAGTGACGCTCGACATCGGTATAGATGCGCAGCCACGCCTGCTCGACCGCCTCCGACGCTTCATACGGCCGCGTCCAGTCGCGATCGAGCCGGTCGGCGGGGATGTCGAACCCACGCCGCGCGAGCAGCCGCAACAGCTCGTCGTACAGCGACGGCGCCTCGAACGTCGCGCGCAACCGCGCGGTCGCGGCGGGATCGTCGCGGTGGACGATCATCATGTCCTCGCGCTTGTTGCCCAGCAGATATTCGAGCTCGCGATATTGCTGCGACTGAAACCCCGACGCCCGGCGCAGGAACCCGCGAAAGGTCAGGAAGTCGTGCGGGGTCAGCGTCGCCAGCACTTCCCAGCTATGGATCATGTGCCGCTGGATCGTCGCGATCCGGTCGAGCCCCTTGCCCGCCAGTTCCAGCCGGTCGGCGCGGATCGCCTCGACCACCAGCCGCGCCTCGTGCAGCACCAGCTTCAGCCACAGCTCCATCGTCTGGTGCATGATGATGAACAGCATCTCGTCGGGCTTGTCCGACACCGGCACCTGCGCCGAAAGAAGCTGCTGCGTCTGCAGGTGGCGGGCATAGGTCAGCCCATTGTCCCACTGGATCGTCTCACCATCGATCTCGGTCTCGAAGATGTCGGTGCCGTCTTCCTTGCTCTGCCGGATCATCCCCGTGTCTCCTGGGTCATGAAGGCCGGCCGCGGACGGACCGGCTGCAGACCACCGTCATAGGGCGAATCCCCGGCGAAAGCATCCCCGGGCTCCAGCGCCGCTTCGCCGGCGATCCTTTTGTAAACGGCGGCGAAATCGGTCTCCTCGGTCGCGCGCAGCAACTCTTCGAAGCCGGCGACGACGAAATAGATGCGCTGGAACTCGTCGAAATTATATTTGGTCCGCATCACGCGCTCGATGTCCAGCCAGATGCGGCGCGGCTCGGGCGACGTCAGCGCGGCCAGCGTCTCGGCATAGCTCGACAGAAGGCCGCCGCCGAAGGCGCGCAGCTCGCCCTGTTCGACGACCAGCCCGAACTCGACCGTATAGAGCCACAGCCGCCCCAGAAAGTCGGACGCGCCCAGCCGCTCGGCGCGCAGCCCCGCTTGCCCATAGGCGACCAGAAAGTCGGAAAAAGCCGGATTGGCGAGCATCGGGACATGGCCGAATATGTCGTGAAACATATCCGGTTCCTCGCTGTAACCGATCTGTTCGGGCGGGCGCAGGAAGTTGGCGGCCGGGAAACGGCGGTTCGACAGATGCTCGAAAAAGGGCTGGTTCGGAATCCAGCCGGGAACGGCGACGACCTCCCACCCCGTGGCGGGCTTCAGATGCCGGTTCAGTTCCGCAAAGTCGGGAACCCCGGGCTTCAGCGAGCGGAGGATGTCGAGGCCGCGCAGAAAATCCGCACAGGCATAACCGTCGAGCGCCGCCGATTGCTGGTCGAACAGCGTCCGCCAGGTGCGGTGCTGCTCCGCCGTGAACGCCTGCCAGTCCTGCGGCATCGTCCAGTCCGCCGCCACGCCCTCGGGCGGCGTATCGAAGATATGTTTGGCGGCCAACGCAGTCTCCCAGGCTAAGCGAAGGATAGTTTCGTTCGGTGCGAACATTGTCCGCAATTCACCGCCGCCAGCCGCGCATGAACGACAAATGTTTTCCATAATTCCGATTGTGGAGAACGATGTCCTTTCAGCCGCCCGAAAATCCATGCAATAATATGCCCGAACGAATCGCCGCGAAACGCCGGCGGGCGATGCCAGGAGGTCCCATGAGCAACATCATCTTGCACGGCTATTGGCGGTCGAGCGCCGCCTATCGCGTCCGCATCGCGCTGGCGCTGAAGGGCGTGGCCTATACGTCGGTGCCGCACGACCTGCGCGCCGACGAACAGCGCGACCCCGCCTATCTGGCGATCGCGCCGCACGGGCTGGTCCCCGCGATCGAGCATGACGGCGGCATATTGATCGAAAGCCCCGCGATCCTCGAATGGATCGAAGCGCGATGGCCCGACCCGTCGCTGCTGCCCTCGTCGCCCGAAGACGCGGCGATGGTCCGCGCGATCGCCGCGCTGGTCGGATGCGACATCCACCCGCTCAACAATCTGCGCGTCCTCAATCGCCTGCGCAGCCAGTTCGACGCCAGCAATGCGCAGGTGAAGGAATGGATCGCGCACTGGGTCGGTCAGGGTTTCGGCGCGCTGGACCAGATCATCGGGCGCGTCGGGGGGCGCTTCGCCTTTGGCGACAGCCCGACGCTGGCCGACTGCTATCTGGTGCCGCAGGTCTATAATGCCGAACGCTACAACGTCGACCTGTCGGCCTTCCCGCGCGTCCTTGCCGCCGCCGACGCCGCCCGCGCGCTGCCCGCCTTCGCCGCCGCGCATCCCGACCTGCAACCCGACTTCAAGTAACGCGCCGCGTCACGACCCCCTCACAAATCAGGGCAGACCCATGGACAGACTGGACTGGAAAATCGTCGCCGCGCTCGAAGAGGATGGGCGCCAATCCTTCGCCGAATTGGGCGAGACCGTCGGGCTGTCGAAATCGCCCTGCTGGTCGCGCGTGCGCAACCTGGAGGAGGCGGGCGTCATCCGCGGCTATGCGGCCTGCCTCGACCCGTCGGCGCTGGGGCTGGACGTGCAGAGCTTCGTCGAAGTTCGCATCAACCTCGACGCGCACGCCGAATTCGAGGCGGCGGTGATGGCGCACCCCGCCGTCGTCGAATGCCACACGACCGCGGGCGACAGCGACTATATGCTGAAGGTGTTCGCGCGGTCGGTCGATCATCTCGACGAACTGCTGCGCCACGACCTGTCGAAACTGCCCGGCGTGCACCGGCTCGCGACCGTCGTCTGCCTCAAGACGATCAAGCAACAGGGCCGCCTCGCCGAATGGGCGCGCACGACCGAGCAGCAGCGGCGCTGAACCCGCGCGCCTGCGTCAGCGCTCGATCTTGGTCGCCAATATCACCGACGTCGTGGTGCGTTCGACCCCGTCGAGCAGGCCGACATCGTCGATCAGCTCGTTCAGCTGAACCCCGTCCTCCGCCTCCAGCATCGCGATGATGTCATATTCGCCGCTGATCGCGTGGATCGCCTGCACCTGCGGCAGCACCGCCAGCGCCTGTTCGACCTCGCGGTGAAAACGCGGCAGCGTCTTGATCATCATGTGCGCGCGGACGCGGCTGGCCGAAAAGGCACGGCCAAGCCGCACGGTATAACCGGCGACGACCTTGTCCTCCTCCAGCCGCGCGAGACGCGAATAGATCTGACCGCGCGAGATGCCGAGTTCCTTGGCAAGCTGCGCGATCGTCTGCCGTGCATCGTCGCGCAGCAGCGTGAGCAGGCGTTCGTCGACCTCGTCGAGATTGACGCCGCCGTTCGGCATCAATCCGCCCATTTCTCGTCAGCGAAAATCGCTGTCTGAGGCGTTCCCCCGGCCGTCATCCGGGCACGATACATGCCCAGGTCGTTGATGGCAAAGGCGGGCCGCCCGTCGGGACCCATCGCGATCAGGCCGCCGTCGCCGCCGATCGCGCCGACCGCCAGGATCGTGGCCTCGGCGGCGTCCGCCAGGCTCTGCCCGTTCCAGGCGACACGATCGCACACTTGGCGCGCCGCGCTTTCGCGGATGAAATATTCGCCCGATCCCGTCGCCGACACCGCGCACTGGCCGTTCTTGGCATAGGTGCCGGCGCCGATGATCGGCGAATCGCCGACGCGGCCCCAGCGCTTGCCCGTCATCCCGCCGGTCGAGGTTGCGGCGGCCAGATTGCCGTCGGCGTCGATCGCGACCGCGCCGACGGTGCCGAACAGATGCGTCCGGTCGACCGCCGCCGCCTGCTTCTTGCGCCAGGCCTCCAATTGCTGCCAGCGTTCTTCGGTCCGGAACCAGCCGGGCTCGACCTGTTCGAGGCCCTGCTCGACCGAGAAGCGATCGGCGCCCGCGCCGACCAGCATCACATGGCGGCTCTTGTCCATGACGGCGCGCGCCAGGTCGACCGGATGCCGCGTGCGCGTGACGCCCGCGACGGCGCCGGCCTTCTGCGTCTTGCCGTCCATGATCGCGGCATCGAGTTCATTCTTGCCCTCGGCGGTGAAAACCGCGCCGCGCCCCGCGTTGAACAGCGGATTGTCCTCGAGCACGCGGACCGCCGCCGCCACCGCGTCGAGCGCCGGACCGCCGCGGTCCAGAACCGCGCTGCCCGCGCGCAGCGCGTCGTCCAGCCCGGCGCGATACGCCGCTTCCTTCTCGGGCGACAGATTGCCGCGTTCGATGACGCCCGCGCCGCCGTGGATCGCCAGCGACCAGCGCGGCACCTCGACCACCTCGCCCGCCCGTGCGGCATAGGACCGCTCGAACACCGGATTGTCGACGCGGCCCGATGGCAGGTGGACCACCGATCCGGGGCCGACCCCCGTCACCTTGACGCGTGGTGCGTCGAGCGGGCGTCCGGCCGCGACATTGCGCAGCCCCGCGCCGTCGACCACCCAGGCATAGCCGTCGGGCGCGGTCGCATAGATGCGTCCGGTCCCGTCGGGCTCGACCGCCAGCGCCGCGCTCTCATCGACGCCCAGGCCGATCATCGCGGGCTCGTCGTTCCCGCGTCCGACCTGCGCCTTGGCGACGAAGGCGAACAGCCGGCCCAACCGGTCGCGTTCCTTGAAATGCGTGTCGGTGACGATGCCCTTCAACAGCGAAAAGTGCAGGAAGTCGCCCTCGATCGTGTTCGCCGGGCCCAGCGGATCGGCCAGCGCCTCGGGGCTGCGGATGCTGCCGTCGTCCATCGCGCCGTAAAGTTTCTCGCCCTGGATCGCCAGGCCCGCGCTCGTCCCGGCCAGCGGTTTGCCCGCCGCGACATGCGCGTTCAATATGTCGCCGACCGGCGTGCCGCGCCAGTAACGGACATAGCGCGCCTGGTCGCCGCCCGCGATGAAGATGCCGTCGGCCTTGCGCAGCCGGTCGAGTATCTTCTTGTTCGTCGATTGCGAGCGCGCGTGAAAGACGAAGATCTCGGTCGACTGGATGCCGCCGATGTCATGATAGAATTCCTGGCCGATTTCCTTGCCATAGGATGCGCTGATCACGACGATATGACCGTTTCCGGCCTTGCCGAAGAACCATTTCATGGCATCGATGTTGCGGTCGCCGCCGCCCATCAGCAGCAGCCCGCCCGACACCGGCCCGGGCGTCGGCGTGTCGAGCTTGCCGAACACATAATGTTCGTAGGGTTGCTCCTTCGCTTCCTTCGCGTATGCGGGCGCCATCGATAGCCCCAGCGCCGCCAGCAACGGCAACAGACATGCTCTGACCAGCGAACGCAGCATCGACCCTATCCCCTCGAACGGACAAGCGGCGACGTTACATAATGTAGGCAGGGAAAGACAATATGATTCCTGAATCTGTCATATTGATTGAAATTATCGACGGTTTCTGGTGGGATGAACGAAACATATAAACTCAGGGCGCGCGATATCGATTCGCGCGGGGCAACATAAGGGGTTGTAACATGGCGAATTTGGGTAAGCGGTCTGTGCGTGTCCTGCTGGCGATCGGCGTGTGCGTCCCCGCACTGACCGCGCCGGCCTTTGCACAGGATGCGGCGGCGGAAGGCGAAAGCCCGGAAATCATCGTCACCGGATCGCGCATTCCGACCATCCGCGACCAGGGCCCCTCGCCGGTTACCGTGATCGATTCCGACACGATCCGTGCCAACGGCTACACCAGCGTCCCCGAACTGCTCGCGGCAATGACCCAGAACAGCGGCGAAACGCAAAGCCCGCAGTCGGGCAGCAGCGCGGACTTCACCCCCGGTGCGCAACAGGTCGACCTGCGCGGCCTCGGCCCCAATCACACGCTGGTGCTGGTCAACGGCCGCCGCATCGCCGACTTCCCGCTGCCCTATATCGGCCGCAGCAACTTCACCGACATCTCGAACATCCCCGTCAGCCTGATCGACAAGGTCGAAATCCTCAGCGGCGCCGGTTCGGCCATCTATGGTTCGGACGCGATCGCGGGCGTCATCAACTTCAAGATGAAGGAAAAGCTCGACGGCATCACGCTCGACTATCGCCACGGCCGCACCGAACATGGCGGCGGCATGTCGCACCGCTTCACCGCGACCGGCGGCTGGTCGTCGGGCCGCTTCAACATCGCGGGCGGGGTCGAATATCTCGATCAGCGTCCGCTCTGGGCCTATGACCGCGAGATCCAGGACAGCACGCTCGACAATCCCGTCAACACGCTCGCGCGCCGCACCTTCCTGCGCATCGACGAGAATGTCGACTATATCACGCCGCCCGCGGGCGCGTGCGACGCGCTGTCGGGCCTGAACCGCGGCACCGTGCGCCAGTACAACCGCCCGCGCTATGGCGACTTCTGCGGCAGCCAGGAATCGATCGCCTATGGGACGATCATTTCGGGCCGCAAGGGCTTCAACAGCTTCGGCACCATGTCGTACGAGCTGTCGGACAATGCCAAGCTGTTCACCGACTTCCAGTTCGGGGTCAGCAAGGTCCGCCTGATGTACGACGTGACGAGCTGGGCCTTCGAACAATCGTCGAGCAGTTCGGACAATTATTTCTACAACGCCTTCACCGATCAGCTCGAAGACTGGTCGCGCCAGTTCACGCCGGAGGAAACCGGCGGGTTCGAGATGCAGCGCATCAAGCAGACGACCTACAGCATCACCCCCGGCATCCGCGGCGATTTCGGCAAGAGCTGGAACTACGAACTGTCGTTCAACTACAGCCGCTACCAGTCGGTCGTCCGCTGGCCGCAGATCGTCAACAGCAAGGCGCAGGCGCTGTTCCTCGGCCCGCAGATCGGGTTCGACGACGACAGCGGCTATCCGATCTACAACGCCAACCCGGCGCGCCTCTACACCGCGCTGACGCGCGCCGAATATGACAGCATCTCGGCCGACACCGTCTATCGCCCCTACAGCTGGACGAACAATCTGCAGGCGACGCTGACCAACGGCGACCTGTTCCAGCTTCCCGCCGGGCCCGTCGGCTTCGCCGCGGTCGTCGAATATGGCAAGCAGGGCTACAACCTGCGCCCCGACCCGCTCGCGCTCACCGACTATTACTACAGCTGGCGCGACAGCGACGGCGTCGGCAAGCGCAGCCATGCCGCGATCGGCGGCGAGCTTCGCGTGCCGGTGCTCGATTTCGTGACGGTGACCGGCGCGGGCCGCTACGACCGCTTCGGTTTTGCCGGCCGCAACCTCGGCAAGTTCACCTATAACGGCGGCCTCGAAGTCCGCCCGACGAACAGCCTGCTGTTCCGCGCCGCCTATGGCACCGCGTTCCGCGCGCCCGACCTCCACTATGTCTTCACCGGCCCCGGCAACGTCCAGAGCAGCGTCGACGATTATTATCTCTGCGGGGTCGAAGAGCCCGATGAGGATATCGGCGATTGCACCTATTCGGGCACCGGCGTCGTCGTGAACCGCACCGGCAACCGCGACCTGAAGGCCGAAACGGGCAAGACGCTGACCTCGGGCATCGTCTTCGCGCCGTCCAGCCGACTGCATGTCTCGGTCGACTATTTCAACGTCCGGCTCGACAACCAGGTCAATGACCTCAGCATCGACACGCTGGCGCGCGCCGAGGCCGACTGCCGTCCGACGACGCCCGGCGGCCCGACCGCGCTCGACCCCAATTCGCCGACGTGCCGCGACGCGCTCGCCCGCATCTCGCGCTTCACCAGCGGCGGCTTCGCGGGGCAGATTTCGTCGATCCGCGTCAACCCGATCAACATCGCGCGCGAACGGACCAGCGGCATCGACGTCGCCTTCCGCGGCAGCCTGCCGACCGACTTCGGCACCTTCACCCTGTCGGCCAGCCACAGCCATGTGTTCAAGCACAGCTTCCAGCAGTATCCGGGCGACCCGATCATCGACAAGCTGGCGGTCGACAGCGGCTATTACCTGCCGCGCGACAAATCGAGCGGCAGCATCAGCTGGGCGAACGAGGGGCTGCAGTTCACCCTGTCGGGCACCCGCCTCGGCAAGCTGCCCAACTATGACGAGGACGCGTTCATCAAGGCCAGCTACCTGTTCAACGCGACGATGCAGTACGACTTCACCGACCATTTCCGCGGCTCGCTGACGATCCGCAACCTGTTCGACAAGATGCCGGTGAAGGACCCGACCTGGTCCAGCTATCCCTATTACAACACCAGCTGGTTCGACAGCATCGGCCGCAGCGTGTTCCTGCAGCTCACCTACAAGCTCGGCGGCGGCGCGCTCTGACCCGCGCGCCGGCCTGAATCACCCACCGGCATCACCCGATGGCCCGCCCCGGCACCCCGCCGCGG
>JAFKLT010000102.1 GCA_017309275.1 Sphingomonadales bacterium
AAGCCGACCATGTTCCACAAGGTGCCGAGCGCATTGTCCTGGCGAAGCTGGACGACGGCATAGGGCCAGCGTCCGGTGCGCGGATTGTCGAGCCCGACGCCCTTCATCGGGCCGAAGCGCAATGTCTCGACGCCGCGTTCGGCCATCACCTCGATCGGCATGCAGCCCTCGAAATAGGGCGTGTCCTTTTCCCAGTCCTTGAAGTCGGTCTTTTCGCCGTCGATCAGCCCCTGAACGAAGGCGTGATACTGATCCTTGTCCATCGGGCAGTTGATATAATCCTTGCCGTCGCCGATCGGTCCGACCTTGTCCCAGCGGCTGGCCATCCAGGCGATATCCATGTCGACGCTGTCGCGATAGACGATCGGGGCGATCGCGTCGAAGAAGGCGAGCGCATCCTTGCCGGTCGCGACGCCGATGCTTTCGGCGAGCGAGGCCGCGGTGAGCGGGCCGGTGGCGACGATCGTCAGCCCCTCGCTTGGCAGCGTATCAATGCGTTCGCGGACGAGCGCGATGTTCGGATGCTCGGACAGCGCCCTGGTGACGCCGCCCGAGAACAGGTCGCGGTCGACCGCAAGCGCGGACCCGGCCGGCACCTTCGTCGCGTCGGCTTCGCGCATGATGATCGAGCCCAGCGTCCGCATCTCGCGATGCAACAGGCCGACGGCGTTGCTGTCGCCATCGTCGCTGCGAAAGCTGTTCGAGCAGACCATCTCGGCCAGCGTGTCGCCCTGATGCGCGGGCGTCATGTCGCCGCCTCCGCGCATTTCGGACAGGCGGACGCGATAGCCCGCCTCGGCAAGCTGCCATGCCGCTTCGGAGCCCGCGAGGCCGCCGCCGATGATGTGAATATCGTGACCCATTTACCCTAACCGTTGACTTGCGCTTGATCCGCCGCGCACTAGGCCGGTTGACGGCAAGATGCAAAGGGGCGGCGAATGAGCGGGGAACAGGGCTGGGATCGGGCGCGGTGGCTGTGGTGGCTGGCACTGGCCGGCGGGATCAGTTTCTTCGTCGCGGTGTTCCAGCGGCTCGACGGTCCCGCGATCTGGGCCTGGAAGACGAGCGGCGTCGGCCTGCTCGCAATCTGGGCCGCCGCGAACGCACGCGAGAAGAATGGCTGGCTGATCGCCGCGGTGCTCGGCTTCGGCGCGCTGGGCGACTGGCTGCTCGATGCCAAAGGGCTGATTGCCGGCGCGATGGCCTTTGCGGTCGGACATCTGATCGCCATCACGCTGTATCTGCTCAACCGCAGGGCGCAGATGACGCCGTCGCAGCGCCTGCTCGGCTGGCTGACGATGCCCGCGACGCTCGTGATCGTCTGGGCGATGCTGAGCCCCGCGCCGGGCTGGTGGCATGCCGCCGTCTATTCGCTGTTCGTCGCCGCGATGGCCGCCGCCGCCTGGACCAGCCGCTTTCCGCGCTATCGGACCGGGGTCGGCGCGATGATGTTCCTTGCAAGCGATCTTTTCATCTTCGCCGGCGAGGGCGCCGTGCTGAGCAAGGACGTCACGATGTGGCTTGTCTGGCCGCTCTATTTCGGGGGACAGGCGTTGATCGCATGGGGCGTGGTCTCGACGCTGGCGCGCGAGGCGACGACGCGCTGAAAGGCGCGGAAATCTGCGCAGCTTCACTCGAAAATCATGCTGATCGCTTTGGTTCGTCGCGGTTCGCGTTGCCGAGCGGCTTGGTGTTAAAGCGACAAAGGATTCGCATGTGCGCGTCCGAATTGTCTCCTTTTTGCGGGATGTCGTCCGGGCGAAAGCGGATTTGTCGAGATCGGCGCCCTTCCAAAGTTCAGGAAAGTTCAGCCCTGTGGGCTCCGATATGGACCACGCAATGTGGTGGGCGCGCGCAGTCGTGAGAAGACCGGCGGGGACCGCATTTGTTCACTGAATGAAAGAGCCGGGATCGGCGCTGACATGGCCGGATATTGTAGGAAAGGCCTTTTTCGAGGGCCCGACGGGGTTGAGGCGAGGAGCCGTCTTTCAAATCTCGTGATGCTGAAACAAGTTCAGGGTGACGAAAGTAGAGACGTCGTCTTCCGGTCGCAAACTGGCCTGGCTTCCCACAGCTTCGTCATCCCGGACTTGATCCGGGATCCATGACAGCGGCCGAAGGATGGACCCCCGATCAAGTCCGTGGTGACGAAAAAGGACAGCTAGCCCCAATCCGCAGCGTTCCATGGAATCCACGGCGAAGGCGGGGGTCGATGCTGGGGCGGGGTGTTCGGTCATCTGGGTCCCGGTTTTCGCCGGGGATCAGGGTGGGCGCGGCTCTCGGCCTTCATGCCTTTCCGGCGAGGAGGCGCGTCAAGCTCCGTCCCAGGCGGCGATCGTCGTGCGGTGGAGCAGGCGGTCGTGGCCGTCGTAGCCGCCGGTCGCGCGATGGAGTAGCGAACGATTGTCCCACATGATCAGCATGTCGGGTTCCCATTCGTGCGAATAGCGAAACTCCTCGCGCCCCTGCCACTGGATCAGTTCGTAGAGCAGAGGCAGTCCCTCGGCATCGTCCAGCCCGTCGAAACCGATGATGTAACCCGCACAGCCGAACAGGCCCTTGCGGCCGGTTTCGGGATGCTCGCGGACGAAGGGGTGGAGCTGTGTGTCGAGCGCCTCTTCGCCGGACCTTATGTCCATGCTGCGGTCCTTGTCGTTCGCGCCATACATGCCCGAGGGGGCGTAGCCGGCGCGGGCGCTGTGGATCGCCTGCAGCCCCTCCACGCGCGCGCGCAGATCGGCGGGCATCGCGTCGAGCGCGGCGTGCTGGTTGGAAAATTCGGTATTGCCGCCGACGGGGGGGATGGTGATGCCGAACAGGCAGGTGCCGGCGGGCGGACGCGCCTGAAAGCTCCAGTCGCTGTGCCAGTTTTCGGCGAAAAGCGGCGCGGTCTCGTCCGCCTTGCGCTTTACTGCGATGATATGCTCGCGGCCTGGGATGGGGCGGATGAAGGGATCGTCGCCGAAGCCGCCGAAATAGCCGGTGAAGCGTTCCAGATCGTCTTCGTTCATCCGCTGCTGGGGGAAGGCGAGGACATGATGGTCGAGCCACGCGGCACGGATTTCGGCGATGCTGTCGGGGGTGAGCGGCCGGGTCAGGTCGACGCCGGTGACGCGCGCGCCGCAGGACTGACCGCTGGGGGTGATGGTTAGGGTCATGGGGCAATGCTGCCCCTGTTGGGGCGCGGGGTCAATTGGAAGGCGCGAGCCCCTGCGATGCCTGTTGCGGTGGGGCGCGGACGATCGATGTAGACGCGGCGGTCTTTTTTCATCATCCTGAGGTTCAGCCGCACGATTGGCCGGGCCGCACGATTGGCCGGGCCGCACGATTGGCCGGAAAGGACGCTCCAGATGAAAATCCTGATGAAATTCGCGCTATTGTCCGGTCTTGGCCTGTCGCTTGCCGTCATGCCCGCGCAGGGTATCGCAGCCCTTCAGCAAGGCGGGAAGGCGCCCGACTTTACCCTGACCGCCGCGCAGGGCGGCAAGGAGTTCAGCCTGTCGTTGAAGCAGACCCTTCGGAACGGACCGGTCGTGCTCTATTTCTTTCCCGCTGCCTTTACGCCGGGTTGCACGGTGGAGGCGCATCTGTTCGCCGAGGCGAACGGCCAGTTCAACCAGCTCGGCGCGCGCGTCGTCGGGGTGACCGCGGGCAATATCGATCGGGTCGCGGAATTTTCGCGGTCGGAATGCCGCGACAAATTTGCCGTCGCGGCCGATCCGGGCGCGAAGGTCGCGGCGAAATATGACGCCACGATGCAGACCGCCGACGGACGGACGCTGTCCAACCGGACGTCCTATGTCATCGCGCCCAACGGCACGATCCTGCTGAGCTACACCGACAGCAAGCCGCAGGCGCATATCGAAAAGACGATGGCGGCGGTGCGCGCATGGAATGCCAAGCGTCACTGATTAGCAGCAGATTTTGGGCGGAGAGTCGGGCAGGGCGCCGGCCACTGCGGCAGCGCCCCGTGCCCTAATCCCGCTTTTGCAGGCCGATCACCGCATGCATCGGAAGTTCCGCATAGATATGCGGAAACAGATCGCCTCCGCGCGCGGGTTCCCAGCGGATGGCGTCGCCGAGGAGGACAAGGTCGACCTCGGCGATCATCAGGCCGCGCTGTCCCGCGAAATATTTGGCGATCGTCGCCTCGAGCTGTTCCGCGGTCGACAGGTGGATATAGCCGTCGGCGATATCCACCGGTGCGCCGCGGAATACGCGTTCACGCTCGAAATCGGCCCATTGTTGGTGCGTCAGCACCTTGAAGGCCGTCGCGGCGGTCATTCCGACGGAGTCTCGGTCGGGGTCTCGGCTTCGGGAGCTTCGCCCGCATTGCCCTCGACCTCGCCCTCGGTTTCTTCTTCGTCGCTTTCCTCGATCAGCGCCGCCGAGACGACATGCTCGTCCTTGGCGACGTCGAACAGGCGCACGCCCGCCGAACCGCGCCCGATGACGCGCATCGAATCGAGGCCCATCCGGATCAGCTTCGCCTGGTCGGTGACGAGCATCAGCTGATGCACCTTGGTGGCGGGGAAGCTGGCCACGACCAGGCCGTTCCGGGCGATATTGTCGATGTTGGTGATGCCCTGGCCACCGCGACCGGTGCGGCGATATTCATAGGCCGACGACAGCTTGCCATAGCCGTTGGCGCAGATCGTCAGGATGAACTCCTCACGCGCGGCGAGTTCGGCCATACGCTCGCCGTCGAGCGTGGGTTCATTCTCATTGTCCTTCCACGGCGCGGCGCGGAGATAGGCCTCGCGCTCCTCGCTGCTGGTGCCGACCTTGTGCAGGATCGACAGCGAGATGACCTCGTCGCCGGGGGCAAGGCGCATGCCGCGCACGCCCGTCGAGTTGCGGCTCTGGAATTCGCGGACGTCGTCGCCGGCGAAGCGGATCGCCTTGCCCTGGCGCGTCGCGAGCAGCACGTCGTCGCTTTCGTCGAGCAGTGCGACGCCGATCAGGCGGTCGTCCTCGTCCTCGCCCTCGAACTTCATGGCGATCTTGCCGTTCGAGGGCACGTTGGTGAAGGCGTCCATGCTGTTACGACGCACATTGCCCTTTGCGGTTGCAAACATGACGTGCAGCTTGCCCCATTCGCCCTCGTCCTCGGGCAGCGGGAGCACGGTCGAGATGGTTTCGCCCTGCGCCAGCGGCAGCAGGTTGATCATCGGACGACCGCGGGTGGCGGGGCCGCCCTCCGGCAGGCGCCACACCTTCATGCGGTAGACCTTGCCCGCGGTCGAGAAGAAGAGCACCGGCGTGTGCGTCGAGGTGACGAACAATTCGGTGACGACATCCTCGTCCTTCGTCGCCATGCCGGCGCGGCCCTTGCCGCCGCGGCGCTGGGCGCGGAAGGTGTCGAGCGGCGTGCGCTTGATATAGCCGTCGAGGGTGACGGTAACGACCATCTCCTCGCGTTCGATCAGATCCTCGTCGTCGATGCCGTCGGCGGCGGGCGCCACGAGCGTCTTGCGCGGCGTCGCGAATTCGTCGCGCACCGCGACCAGTTCTTCGCGCATCACGCCATAGAGTTTCGCACGGTCGGCCAGAATTGAAAGCAGCTCGGCAATCTCGTCCGCCAACTCGCTGAGTTCCTTGCCGATCTCGTCACGGCCGAGAGCGGTCAGGCGATGGAGGCGGAGGTCGAGGATCGCCTTCACCTGCGTTTCGGAGAGGCGATAGGTCGCGCTTTCCTCCATCTCGCCCTCGATCGCTTCGACGAGGCGGATGTAGGGGGCGATCTCACCGATCGGCCATTCGCGGGCGAGCAGCGCTTCGCGTGCGGCCGCCGGGCTGGACGAACCGCGGATGATGCGGACGACCTCGTCGAGGTTCGACACCGCGACGACCAGGCCGAGCAAGATGTGCGCGCGGTCGCGCGCCTTGGCGAGCTCGAACTTGCAGCGGCGGGTGATCACCTCTTCGCGGAAGGCGATGAAGGAGGTCAATATGTCCTTCAGGCCCAGCATTTCCGGGCGTCCGCCACGGATCGCGAGCATGTTCGCGGGGAAGCTGGACTGCGCCGGGGTGTGGCGCCAGAGCTGGTTGAGCACGACTTCCGCCGTCGCGTCGCGCTTCAGCTCGATGACGACGCGCACGCCCTCACGGTTCGATTCGTCGCGAATGTCGGCGACGCCCTCGATCCGCTTGTCGCGCGCGGCCTCGGCGATCTTCTCGACCAGGCCCGATTTGCCGACCTGGAAGGGAATCGACGTCAGAACAATCGATTGGCGGTCGTTGCGGCCTTCTTCGATGATGTGCGTCGAGCGCATCATGATCGAACCACGGCCGGTCAGATAAGCGTTCCGCGCACCGCCCTGGCCGAGCATCATCGCGCCGGTCGGGAAATCGGGGCCGGGGACGATCGCCATCAAATCTTCGAGCGTAATCGCGGGGTTATCGATCGTCGCGAGCGTCGCGTCGATGACTTCGCCCAGATTGTGCGGCGGGATGTTGGTCGCCATGCCGACCGCGATGCCGCCCGCGCCGTTGACGAGCAGGTTCGGGAAGCGCGCCGGCAACACCGTCGGCTCGTCGCGGCTCGCGTCATAGTTGGGCTGGAAGTCGACCGTGTCCTTGTCGAGGTCGCCCAGCAGCACCATCGCGGTCTTGGCAAGGCGCGCCTCGGTGTAACGCATCGACGCCGGCGGATCGGGGTCCATCGAGCCGAAATTGCCCTGACCGTCGATCAGCGGGACACGCAGCGACCAGTCCTGCGTCATGCGCGCGAGCGCGTCGTAGATCGCGCTGTCGCCGTGGGGGTGATAGTTACCCATCACGTCGCCGACGATCTTCGCCGACTTCTTGTACGGACGACCCGGGACGAAGCCGCCTTCCTGTGCGGCGTAGAGAATGCGGCGGTGCACTGGCTTCAGACCATCGCGTACGTCGGGCAGCGCGCGGCTGACGATCACGCTCATCGCGTAATCGAGATACGAGGTCTTCATTTCGTCGACGATGTTGATCGGCGAAACGCCGTCGTCCGACGGCTGCATAGGCGTATTTTCTTCGGTCAAAGCCCGGCCTTTTTTCTGCTTCTCGGGAGATCGATTTGGCCTAGCCCATGGGGGCAGGGAAGGCCAGCGATTCGGTCATTTTTCCGGAGATTTTTTATCGGTTGCGGATCACCGAAATTGCCCGCTTCCACGCGGCTTTGCGTGACGTCATGATGCGCGACAAGCGGCTTGCCAATCGCGCCCTTCCGCCTAAAGCTGCGCGGCGATGATCGATTGCCTGCCTGGGGGGCGCCGGTGGCCCTGATCGCGCTGGTCGGTGCCAGCGAGACGCTGTCCGATGGCGGGCTGCGTGCGCTCGTCACGGTGGCGGGCGAGACGCTGCTCGAGCGGCAGGCGGCGCGCCTTGCCGACGTGGGCGTCACGCATCTCGCCGTTGCCGTCGCTGCCGTTCCGGCCGAACTGCTGACAACCTGCGACCGCATTCGCCGCCGGGGAATGAAGGTGACGCCGGTGCGCGAGGCGGCGGACCTGGTCGCGCTTGTCGAGCCCGACGACCGGATCATCCTGGTCGCCGACGGCCTGCGCGCGGGCGGCACCCATTATGCGGCGATCGCCAAGCCCGGATCGCCGGCCATTCTGGTGACCGGCGACACGATGCTGACGCAAGGGTTCGAGCGGATCGACGCGACGCGCCGTTGGGGCGGACTCGCCGCGATTTCGCAGCCGATGGTCGCCGAGCTGGCGGCGATGCCCGGCGAATGGGACATGATGCTGACGCTGCTGCGCATGGCGGTGCAGTCGGGCGCGCGGCGGCTCTATTGCGAACCCGCGCTGTTCGAACAGGGCGAGATCGCGATCGTCGTCGACCGCCCCACCGCGGCGCTGATCGAGCAATCGAGCCTGCAGCAGGTAGAATATGGCGGGATGGGTCTCGGCCGCTCGGCGATCATGATGCCGCTGGTCAGGCTGGCCGGGCCCTTGCTTGTGAAGTCGCCGAAGACCGCGCGCTATCTGCCCTATATCACGGCGCTTTTATGGGTGGCGGTCGCCGCGCTTGCCGCAAGTGGATTGGCTGCGGCGGGCGCCCTCGTCGCGATCGTCGGCGGCCTTTGCCTTGCCGCGATGCGCTTCCTGTCGGCGTTCCGTGCCGAAAGCGCGGCGCAGGATCGGGTGCGCGACGTCATTCGGACATTCGGCTGGGCGGTGCTCGGCTTCTATCCCTGGCTGGTCTCGCTCGGCGGGCCCGACCATCTGATGCCGCGCTTTTCCGAAGCGGCGCTCGCGCCATGCCTGGCCGCGGCGATCCTGCTCGCGCGATGGCTGTACGAGGATTCGGGCGAGAAGCGCCGGTTCCACTGGCTGCTTCCCGACACCGACCAGGCATGGATCATGCTCGCGCCCGCGCTGATCTTCGATATTTCGACGCTGATGTTCGCAATCCTGCCGCTTTTGGCGCTGCTCCAGATATTGCTCTGGCTCCGTCTCGCGCGGCGGCGCGAAGCACGTTAATACAAAGCCCAAGCAAGGTTTAATGCCTATTAACTACATGCTGCTATCGCGAGCGTGCATGGCTGAATCCTTCTCCTCGCCGGGCATCGATCTGCCGTCGCCGACCCTGTTGGCGCGCCTGGGCGAGCTTGCCGTATTTCTGGCGGCTCCGACCGCCGGCCGACTGACCGAGGAGCAGCGCGCGTTGTCGCTCGGCATCGCACGGCGCCTTGTCGCGGCGGTCGCCGACGAACTGGATCCGGGGATCGACGGCGACGCGCTGTGGCGGGATTGGCTGGCGGCGGGTGTGCCGGCGGCCGAGCGGCTGACCACGGTCTGTTTCGCGCGCGCCGAAGAGCACCGTTGGCGCGAATATTCGGCGCAGCGCGTGACAACTCCCATTCCGCTGGAGGGCGTGGAAGAGGAGGCGCCGGTCGCCTCCGACATTCCGTCCGACATCGATCGCGCCTATCTGGCGCTTCAGATTGCCGACCGTCGGCGGTTCGATTCCTATGGCAATCCGTGCGTCGCACCCGCCGACGTGGATACAGGCCTGTTTCGCGCGCTCTTGCTGGATATCGCCGCGTGGCGATTGGCCCGGGTCGCAAAAGACGGCAAGCTCGCCGCCGATCTGGGCGAAGCCGTTCGCGCGGCGACCGAAGGACGAGATGCCGGTGCCGGGATCGATCGCGCCGCCAAAGCCTATCACGACCTGCTCGCCGGACAGGGAAAGCTCGCCGACGCCGCGACCGCGGCGATCACGCGCCACGATTGGGTGACGGTGATCGCGCTGTCGGCGGTTGCCGCCCGGCGTCCCTATGTCGACACCGCGCTTGCGCTGCTCAGTGCCGAGGCAGCGGTGCTGCCGTTCCTGCTCGCGCCGCTGAAACTCGACCGTGCGGCGTTGGCGCCGCTCGAGGCCTCGCTGGCGTTGCTCCCGGGCCGCGCTGTTTCGGGAGGCGCGGGCGATGAGTGAGCGGATCATTCACGGACGGATCGACCGTTCGGGCGCGCTGGTCAGCGCCGACGCACCGTTGCTGCGGTTGCAGCAGCGCGCAGGCGCCGGGATCGGAAAGCCGCTCGCATTGCCGCATCTGGCGCGGCTGGTTGCGCTGGCCCAGCGGCTGCAGCGCGATATCTCGCGCCCGCTCTACGCCGCCGACGACCATAGCGATATCCATGCTCTGGTCCGCGTGCTGCCCGACGAAGAGGGCGCGAACCTGGAAATCAGCGACTGGCGCGCCAGTGCGGTGACCGTTCCGCAGATGCCGCCGGTCGCCGAAACCGCGGTGCGGCCGCGTAGCTGGAGCTGGGAATGCGATCAGCAGCTTCGCGTCGTGGCGCTGCGCGAAGGGCGTGACGCGCCGCCGATCCCGGAGGATTGGGAAGCCTGTTCGCTGTCCGAACTGTTCGAGCTGCAGCCCGATGAGGAGGGCGGCTTTCCGGTCCTGCGCGCGCTTGCGCGGCAATCGAGTTTCGAAGGGCAGCGCGTTCGCGCCGACGGTTCGGGCGACGCCCGTGTGGCCATGGTGCTGACGGGCGAGCCGCTGTTCGACGCGACCGGGCGGTTCACGGGTTTTCGCGGCACGGCGATCGTCGAGGAGGCCACGCAGAGCGAGCCCAATCATGTGCCGAACGGCGGCGCTCTGGTCGACCCGGCTTTCGGGTCGCTACCGCTGTCCGATCCGCAATTCGGCCGCCGCATCGATGGAGCGCTGCGCGGGCCGCTGAGCCGGATCATCGCGACAGCAGAGACGATTTCGGGTCAGTTCGACGGGCCGATCCGCGCCGATTATGCCCGCTATGCCGGCGACATCGCACATGCCGGCCGCCATCTGCTCGGCCTGGTCGACGACCTGGCCGATTTGCAGAATATCGAGCGCCCCGGATTCAAGGCCGCCGCCGACGAGATCGACCTGGGCGACCTTGCGCGGCGCGCCGTCGGGCTGCTCGGAATGAAGGCCGAGGAAAAGGGCATCCGGATCGATGCCCCGCGCACCGACGACAAGATGCCCGCGACCGGCGAGTTCCGGCGCGTGTTGCAGGTCCTACTCAACCTGCTGGGCAATGCGATCCGCTATTCGCCCGAGAATTCGCAGATATGGATCCGCGTCGACCGCGAAGGCGATCGCGCGAAGATCACGGTCGCCGACCAGGGGCAGGGCATTTCAAGCGAACAGCAGGCGGTGGTGTTCGAAAAGTTCGAACGCCTGGGCCGCACCGACAGCGGCGGTTCGGGCCTGGGCCTGTACATCGCACGCCGGCTGGCCCGCGCGATGGACGGCGACCTAGCCGTCGAGAGCGCGCCGGGACAGGGGGCACGCTTTACGCTGAGCCTCCCCGCACGGGATGTGGATTAGGCGTTTTGCCGAGATGAGAGCGGTGGTTTCTCGCTTCTTCCGCTTCTGCGGGAGGGGGCGGGCGACGATGTGTAAGTCTTCCCTGCGTCGGATAGCGAGCAAGCTCGCAAGCCTCGCCGCCCCTCGCGCGAGCGAGAGGGAGTTGGAAGGCGTATAGGGGAGCATATTGGCGTTGGAGGAATGCGCTTGTCCTCCACCGCATGCCATCGGTCGGTCGGGCAAAGAAAAAGGGGCCGCGGAACGGCCCCTTTTCCTGTTTCCGGTTTGGCGGCTTAGCGCTTGTCGACCGGAATGAATTCGCGGTGCGTCGGCCCGGTGTAGAGCTGGCGCGGACGGCCGATCTTCTGCGCGGGGTCCGAAATCATTTCGTTCCACTGCGCGACCCAACCGACGGTGCGGGCAAGGGCGAAGAGAGCGGTGAACATCGTCGTCGGGAAGCCGATCGCCGAGAGGATCACGCCCGAATAGAAGTCGACGTTCGGGAACAGCTTCTTCTCGACGAAATAGCTGTCGTTGAGCGCCATTTCCTCGAGCTGCAGCGCAACCTCGAACACCGGGTCGTTGACCTTGAGCGCGTCGAACACTTCGCGCACGGTCTTCTGCATCACGGTCGCGCGCGGATCGTAGTTTTTGTAAACGCGGTGACCGAAGCCCATCAGGCGGAACGGATCGTCCTTGTCCTTCGCGCGGGCGATATATTCGGGGATGCGTTCCGGGCGGCCGATTTCGCGCAACATGTTGAGCGCGGCTTCGTTCGCGCCGCCGTGCGCGGGCCCCCACAGGCAGGCGATGCCGGCCGCGATGCACGCAAAGGGATTGGCACCCGACGAGCCGGCGAGGCGGACGGTCGAGGTCGACGCGTTCTGCTCATGGTCGGCATGCAGGATGAAGATGCGGTCGAGCGCGCGTTCGACGGCGGGCACGACCTCATATTCCTCGGCGGGAACGCCGAAGGTCATGCGCAGGAAGTTGCCGGTGTAGCTGAGATCGTTGCGCGGATAGACGAACGGCTGACCGATCGAATATTTATACGCCATGGCGGCGATCGTCGGCATCTTTGCGATCAGGCGATGGCTCGCGATCATGCGCTGGTGCGGATCGTGGATTTCGGTCGAGTCGTGGTAGAAGGCCGAGAGGGCGCCGACGACGCCGCACATGACGGCCATCGGGTGCGCGTCGCGGCGGAACCCGCGATAGAAGGTCGCGAGCTGTTCGTGCAGCATCGTGTGGCGCGTGATCGTGTTGTCGAAATCGGCCAGTTCCTGCGCGTTGGGCAGTTCGCCGTTCAGCAGCAGATAGCAGGTTTCCATGAAGCTGGAATGTTCGGCCAGATCGCCGATCGCATAGCCGCGGTGAAGGAGAACGCCTTCGTCACCGTCGATATAGGTGATCTGCGATTCACAGCTCGCGGTCGACGTGAAGCCGGGATCGTAGGTGAAGGCGCCCGTCTGGGCATAGAATTTGCGGATATCGACGACATCGGGGCCGACCGTGCCCTTGAGCACGGGATTGTCGACGGTGGTGTCGCCCAGGGTGATCTTTGCAGTATCGGTCATATTCTTCCCCTGTAGTGGCGGCGGGAGACGTTGCGGTTACGCCCCTGCCGGATAATTGTGCGCTGCGTCAAGTCGCGCCAGGCTCGCGTCGCGCCCGAGCAGCAGTAACACGTCGAAAATCCCCGGAGATACCGTCCGTCCGGTCAGCGCGGCGCGCAGCGGTTGCGCGAGTTTGCCGAGCCCGACTCCGGCCGACTCGCTCGTCTCGCGAACAGCGGCCTCGATGTCTTCCGCGCTCCAGTCGTTCAGGCCGCGCAGCTTTTCGGTGACGCTGGCGAGCACTCCCTCCGGCGCGTCCCTTAGCACCTGCGCCGCCTTTTCGTCCACTGCGAGCGGCAGGGTCTCGAAGAGGAAGAGCGCGCCTTCGGCGATCTCGTCCAGCGTCTTGGCGCGGGGCTTCAGCGATTCCATCGCGCGGGCCAGAAGATCGCGGTCGGCAGCGTCCAGCGCGCGCCCGACGAGCGTTTCGACGCGCGGCGCGACAAGGTCGGCCAGCCGCGCATTGTCGGCTTCACGAATATAATGGCCGTTCAGATTTTCCAGCTTCTTGAAGTCGAAGCGCGATGGCGATCGGCCGACATGGTCGAGGTCGAACCATTCGACCGCCTGTTCGCGGCTGATGATTTCGTCATCGCCATGGCCCCAGCCGAGCCGCAGGAGGTAATTGTTCACCGCCTCCGGCAGATAACCCATCTCGTCGCGATAGGCGTCGACGCCCAGCGCGCCGTGACGCTTCGACAGCTTGGCACCGTCGGCGCCGTGGATCAGCGGGACATGGGCATAAACCGGCTCGCGCCACCCCATCGCGCGGATCAGAGCGAGCTGCCGAAAGGCATTGTTGAGATGGTCGTCGCCGCGGATCACGTGGGTGATGCCCATATCGTTATCGTCGACGACGACGCTGAGCATATAGGTCGGCGTGCCGTCGCTGCGCAGCAGGATGAAATCGTCGAGTTCGGCGTTCTGGACCGTAACCTCGCCCTGGACGCGGTCGGCGATCGTCACTTCGCCTTCCTGAGGCGCCTTGAGGCGCAGGACGTGCGGAACCGAGGGGTCGCCGTCATCACGGTCGCGCCACGGGCTGCGGACGCGGAAGGGAATGCGCTTTTCCTGCGCCTCGGCACGCATCGCGGCGAGTTCGTCCTGCGTCAGGTAACAGCGATAGGCCTCACCCTTCGCCAGCAGTTCGTGCGCAACTTCGGCATGGCGCGGGGCGCGTGCGAACTGAAAGACGGTCTCGCCGTCCCAGTCGAGGTCGAGCCACTGCATCCCGTCGAGAATCGCGTCGATCGCGGCATCGGTCGATCGCGCCCGGTCGGTATCCTCGATACGCAGCAGGAATTTTCCGCCGTGGTGGCGCGCGAACAGCCAGTTGAACAGCGCGGTGCGGGCGCCGCCGATGTGCAGATATCCGGTCGGGGAGGGGGCGAAGCGCGTCACGACGGCGGAGCCGGTCACTTCAGCCAAATTGGTCGGGGTTTCGGTTGCCACTATGGCCTCTTTCACTCAACGTTTCCGCCGCGGCGGGCGGCTTGGTCCGCCCGGATGGGCGGAGGACAGGGCAGCCCCCTAGCATGGCGACAAGGCTGCTTCAAACGCCCATTGGCCTGCGCGCGGCGACGCGGCTGCACCGCCTTTTCGGCACGATCGAAGCGCGACTCGACACCGAGCGCGAGCGGATCGGCCTGTGGCTTCCGGTCGCGTTGGGCGCGGGGATAGCGGCCTGGTTCGCTCTGCCGACGGCGATGCACTGGACGGGGCTGTTGCTGTTGCTGGGCGGAGGGATGCTCGGCGGCCTGCTGTTGGGATGGCATAGCCGGACGGGGCGGATGATTGCGGCCGGATGCGGCGTGATGGCGCTCGGCGTGCTGTTGATATGGGCGCGGGCGCTGTGGGTTGCGGCGCCGGTGCTCGCGCAGCCGGTCTCGACGGCTTTTTCGGCGGTGGTGGAACAGGTCGAGCCTCTGCCGGCCAAGGGCGAGGCGCGGCTCATCCTGCAGCCGCTGGAGCGCGACGACCTGCCACCGCGGGTGCGGGTGACTTTGCAGGGCGAGCTGGGTCAGGATATCGTACCGGGCGAGCGGATCGGGCTGCGCGCGCGCCTGATGCCGCCGCCGGCGGCGAGCCTGCCGGGCAGCTATGATTTCGCGCAGCGCGCGTGGTTCGATCGCATCGGGGCGGTCGGAACGGTGGTGGGTGAGGTGTCGCGTGCATCGGACGCGGGCGCGAGGCTTGGGGATCGGCCACTGCGCGCGCGGCTGAGCGCGCATATTCACGAACGGATCGCAGGGTCGCCCGGCGGCATCGCGGCGGCTTTCGTCACCGGCGATCGGGGCGCGATCTCGCCCGAAGACGAAGAGGCGATGCGGCGCAGCGGGCTGGCGCACCTGCTTTCGATCAGCGGGTTGCACGTTACGGTAGTGATCGGCTTTGCCATGGCTTTCGCGATGCGCCTGCTGGCGCTCAACCGCCGCGTCGCGCTCGCCGGACTGGTCCTTCCGATCGCGGCCGCGGCGGGCGCGCTGGCGGGGGCGGGCTATACATGGCTTGCTGGCGCCGAGGTCCCGACGCTGCGTTCGTTGATCGCCGCTCTGTTGGTGCTCGTCGCCTTCCTGCTGGGGCGCGAGGCGTTGACCCTGCGGCTGGTCGCGGCGGGAGCCCTGATCGTGATGGTCTGGCGCCCCGAGGCGCTGGTCGGGCCCAGCTTCCAGCTCAGTTTCATGGCGGTCACCGCCATCGTCGCGCTGCACGAGAGCCGCACGATGCAGCGCTTCCTTGCGCAGCGCGAGGAACCGCTGGTGCTGCGATGGTCCCGTGGTCTCGGCGGGCTGCTGATCACCGGTATCGTCGTCGAGGTGGCGCTGGCACCGATCGCACTATTCCATTTCCACAAGGCGGGGCTCTATGGCGCGCTGGCGAACGTCGTCGCGATCCCGCTGACGACCTTCGTGGTCATGCCGGCGGAGGCGCTGGCGTTGTTCCTCGACAGTATAGGCCTGGGCGCGCCCTTCTGGTGGGTCACCGAACAGGTATTGAGCTTGCTCATCGGCATAGCGCATCGCGTCGCGGATACTCCCGGCGCGGTCGCGACCCTGCCGCGTTTCCCGCCGACGGGCTTCGCATTGGCGGCGTTGGGCGGGCTGTGGATATTGATCTGGTCGACGCGCTGGCGCTGGTGGGGAGCGGTGCCGTTGCTGGCCGGCATGGCGGTGCTGATGATTCAGCCGCGCCCCGATCTGCTGGTCACGGGCGACGGCCGAAATGTCGCGGTGGCGCTACCCGACGGCAGCTATGCGCTGCTTCGCGACCGGGCGGGGGATTTCGTGCGCGATACGATGAGCGAGGCGGCGGGGATCGACACGCCGCTGGGCGCGCTCGCCGACCTGGAGCATGTCGAGTGCAACGCCGATTTCTGCCGCTGGCGACAGGGCGGACGGGTCGTCCTGGCGTCGCGCGGGCGCGACCGGATCGAGGGACGCGAGATTGCCGCTGCCTGCGCCGCCGCCGATGTCGTGATCAGCGACCGCTGGTTGCCGCGCGAATGCGTCGGGCGCTGGCTGACGATCGATCGCGACAGCCTGGCCGCAAGCGGTGGGCTAGCCATCTACCTTGACGGTAAAGCGAGGCTTGGCGGTAAAGCGAGGGCCGTCGCGACGCTGAAGGCGGGCGACGGCCATCCGTGGCGCAACGCGCCGGGCGTCAGTGGTAACGACGAAGCAATCCCGAAAGCCGCCCCTGGACGATGACGCGCTCGGCCTCGTAGCGTTGCGGCTCGTAGGCGCTGTTTGCGGGGTCAAGCCGGACCATCTTGCCCTCGCGGCGGAAATATTTGAGCGTCGCGTCCTGCCCATCGACGAGCGCGACGACGATATCGCCCTCGCGCGCGGTGCTGGCCTTCTGGATCAGCGCATAGTCGCCGTCGAAGATACCGGCCTCGACCATCGAGTCCCCCGACACCTCGAGCGCATAATGTTCGCCGGCGCCAAGCAGCGCGGCGGGAACCGCGAGCTGGTTATGATCCTCGAACGCCTCGATCGGCACGCCCGCCGCGATCTTGCCATGCAGCGGTACCTCGATGATGTCGTTTGCGGCGAGCGGCTTGAGCGCGGGGGTGGGCTTGCGGAGCGGAACGATATTGTCGCGATCGCTGCGCGCGGCCGTCTTTGCCGCCTCCGGCACCTTCAGAACTTCCAGAGCGCGTGCGCGATTGGGAAGGCGGCGAAGAAAACCCCTTTCCTCCAAAGCGCTTATCAGGCGATGTATGCCCGATTTCGATTTCAGGCCCAGAGCCTCCTTCATCTCCTCGAACGACGGCGAAATGCCGCTCGCGTCGAGACGCTGCTGGATGAAGTGGAGCAGTTCATGCTGCTTCGCGGTCAACATCGGTCAATCTCCATGATGTCATTTCCGGACATAGGGAGAACGATAGTGGAACAAAGAGGAACTTGTCAAGCGATCGCGATATAATCGACCTGCTCGCCCGCCGCGCGCGGCGGTGCGCCGATTTCGCGGATCAGCAGCGCGTTGGCGTCGGCAAGCGGGACGGTGCGGCCGCTGTCCTGCCCGTCGAAGACGTTGATCGTGCCGCCATCGAGTCGCGCGCGCAGATAGTCGCGGCGCGTTCCACCCGAGCCAAGCGGTGCGGCCAACATGGCCTGCCGGACCGGTGGCAGCGGCGCGCGCGCGCCCGCAAGATGGCGGACCAACGGAAGCAGGAACAGCGTCGCCGTGACGAAGGCGGAGGAAGGATTGCCGGGCAGGCCGAGCAGCACCGCATCACCGACCGTGCCGGCGATGAGCGGCTTGCCGGGCTTCATCGCGATCTTCCAGAAATCGATGCGTCCGCCGGCATCCTGCAGCGCGTCGCGAACATGGTCGTGATCGCCGACCGATGCACCGCCGACGGTCACGATGACGTCGTGACGTCGCGCCAGGTCCTTGAGTATACGCGATAATAAGGTTCGGTCATCGCGGAGGTGGAGCGGCAAGCCGAGGTCGGCGGGTTCGCCGGCGAGCATCGCGGCGAGCATGGCGCCGTTGCTGTCGGGAATCTGGCCGGGCGCGAGCGCATGACCGGGCTGTACCAGTTCGTCGCCGGTCGTCAGGATCGCGACGCGTGGACGCGTACCGACCGAGAGCTGCGGCGTGCCGCTCATGATCGCAGCCGCGATCGCGCCGGGCGTGAGGCGGGCGCCCGCAGCGACGAGGGTCTCGCCGGCGGCGAAGTCGCTGGCGCGAGCACGAATATGCTGGCCGGATTCGATTGTGTCGCCGGTATTCAGCCGCAATTGCGCGCCGTCAGCGGCGACATCCTCCTGCATGATGACCGTATCGCCGCCCTCCGGCAGCATTGCTCCGGTGAATATCCGCATGGCTTCGCCCTTGCCGAGCGGAACGGCGGGAACACTGCCGGCGGCGCTTTCGCCGGAGATCGCCCATGGACCCGGGAGGTCGGCAAAACGGACGGCATATCCGTCCATGGCCGATAATGGTGCAGCGGGCTGGTCGCGCAACGCGATTACGTCCTGCGAAATGTAACGCCCAACCGCTTGAGAATAATAGATGGTTTCCGATGCCAGCGGTTCATGGAGCGCGAACAGCCGCGCCTGTGCTTCCTCGACCGGCAGCAGGCCGCTCATCCCGCGCGCCATTCGCCCGAACGACCGCCGCTCTTTTCCAGAAGACGGATATCGCCAAGGATCATCGCGCGGTCGAGCGCCTTGGCCATGTCGTAGAGAGTCAGGAGAGCAACCGACGCGGCGGTCAGCGCCTCCATCTCCACGCCGGTCGGACCCATCGTCGCGGCAGTGGCGCGAACCGAGATGCCGTCGGATTCCCATTCGAATTCGACCGACACCTTCGTCAGGGCAATCGGATGGCAGAGCGGGATCAGGTCGGCGGTGCGCTTCGCGGCCATGATGCCCGCGATCCGTGCGGTCGACAGCACGTCGCCCTTGGGCGCGTTGCCGGTGCGGATCGCCTCGAGCGCCTGGGCGGACATGCTAATTCGGCCGCCAGCGACCGCGCGCCTTGCGGTCGCGGCCTTGTTGCCGACATCGACCATATGCGCCGCACCCGTATCATCGAGGTGCGTCGGGCGCGTCATGCGGCGGTGCCCGTCAGCAAGGTCCGCGTTGCCGCCGTGACGTCACTTTGGCGCATCAGGCTTTCGCCGACGAGGAAGGAGAATACGCCGCTTTCCGCCAGTCTCCGGCAATCTTCATGGTTCGCGATGCCGCTTTCGCCGACGAGCAGGGTTCCCGGCGGAACCAGCTTCGCAAGCCGCTCGGTCACCGCGAGGTCGGTTTCGAAGGTGCGGAGGTCGCGGTTGTTGACGCCGATCAGACGCGAACGAAGCTGCGACAGGGCGCGGTCGAGTTCGGCCTCGTCATGGACTTCGACAAGGACGTCCATGCCGCGCTCGATCGTCGCGGCCTCTATCTCGCGCATCGCGCCATCGTCCAGCGCGGCGACGATGATCAGGATGGCATCGGCGCCGATCGATCGCGCTTCGGCCACCTGCCACGGGTCGATCATGAAGTCCTTGCGAAGGACGGGGAGGTCACAGGCGGTGCGCGCCGCGATCAGAAATTCCTCATGCCCCTGGAAATAGGGCGCATCGGTGAGCACCGAGAGGCAGGCAGCGCCGCCAGCGGCGTAGGCGCGTGCATGGTCCGCAGGATCGAAATCCGAGCGAATCAATCCCTTGGATGGCGAGGCTTTCTTGATCTCCGCGATCAGGCCGAAGCCGCCGTCGTCGATCTTCGCTTGCAGCGCCGCCTGAAAACCGCGCGGCGCGCCGGCATCGATACGGTCGAGGTCGGCGATCGAATAGGCCTGCCGCCGGGTCGCGACCTCTTCAGCCTTGGTGGAGAGGATTTCGGTGAGCTTGTTCATTTATAGGCGATCCAGCAATTGAGGAGCGCGTCGGCAAGCCCCTTGTCGATCGCTTCGGCAGCTTCCTCG
>JAFKLT010000103.1 GCA_017309275.1 Sphingomonadales bacterium
TGTCATTGACGCATCCGTTCGCGCCGATCTTGATCGGCACGTCGGTCGTTTCCGAAACGGTGATGCGGCTGCGGTCCTGGCGGATCGTGCAGAGAAATTGCCCTTCGGCAAGCTTTGGCGTTTCGGTGGCGGCGGGGGCCGCGGTTTCGCCTTCGACCTCCGCATGAGCGTCGGGGCGCGTCACGAACAGGATCGCGGCGGCGAGGATCAGCGCCGCGCCAGCGCCGCCCGCGATCTTCGTGTTGCGCATATTCTTCTGGCCATAGAACATCAGTGCCGCGCCGGCCGACAGCGCGCCGATGACGAAGATGATGCCGGCAAGCGCGATGCGATTTTCGCGCGTGGCCAGCGCTTCTTCCTGAGCCCGGGCTTCCTTGAGCTGGCGGTCGAGGCGCGCGGCCTCCTCTTTCGCGGCATTGGCCTCGGCCAGCTTGCGCGCATCGGCGTCGATCGCCGCGCGGTCGCGCGCGTCGGCTTCGGCCAGCGACAGGCAGGGCGTGCCGATCGACCCATAGGGCTGTCCGGCATCGGCAAGGAACCGGGATACTTCGCGCGTCGAAATCGCAAAGGCAAAGGGCGAATCGCCGTCGTCGGCGCGGGTGATCGCGGTATTGATGCCGACGATGCGGCCGCACTGGTCGACCAGCGGCCCGCCCGAATTGCCGCGCGAGATCTTGGCGGTGTGGACCAGCATCGCGACCCCGTCGACGGCCTGGGTGTTCGACAGATTGCCCTCGCTGCGCACGGGCGTGCGCGGGGTGATATAGTCGGACGCGCTGCGCGCGGTCGCCAGGTCGACATTGCCCGGATAGCCGAGCGCGACGACATCCGTCCCCGAATCGAGCGGCCCCGAATAAACCGCCGCGGCGGGCAGCCGTCCCTCGGTAATCTCGATCAGGGCAAGGTCGCGGTTCGTGTCGATCGCGATAAGCTTGGCCGCGTAGCTCTTCTGTCCTTCCGACGGGACGACGCCCAGCGCGACGTTGCCGGGATATTTGGCGGCCGATTCGACGACATGCGCGTTGGTGATGATGCGCGTCGGCGAGATCGCGATACCGCTGCCGTGGCCGAAGCCGACGACCTCGCCGTCCACCATCGCGACGGTGACGACGCGCACCACGCTGCGCGAGGCGGCGCTGATGTCGTCGGCGGCGCGGGCCGGAAGGGTGAGGGTGAAGAGGGCGAGAAGGAGCGCGAGGAGGCGGGTCATGGCGCGGAACCTAGACGCTCGTGGCGCGAAGGCAAGCTAGAGGTACGGGCTCCACATCATCATCCACGCCCCGGCACTGCCGGCAAGGATGACGATCCCGGCGGCGACCAGCAGCGCGGCGACGCCTTTCCTGGCGGTTGGCGCTCCGCGCGCGCCGGCGCGCAGATATAGTTCGGTGACCGCCAGCGGCAGCAGCGAATTGGCAAAGGCGAGGAAGATGTCGAACGGCCCGTCCATCGCCTTGCCGATCCCCGCGCCGCCGGTGGCGATGCCCCACGCCATATAGCCGACGCGCATGAACCACACTGCGCTCGCGACCGCGAACAGGCGCAACGCCCAGCGGCGATGCTCGGCGAAACGGCGCGCGCGGGCGCTGCGATAGGCGAGGCCGGCAAAGGCGAGGATCAACAGCGCGTCGAGCGAGATGCCCAGTGCGCCGACAAGGTTGAGCCAGGTCCCGCGTCCCCAGGTCAGCCACAGGCCGCCGATCGCCAGCATCAGGGCGCTCAACAGATAGAGCCGGCCGTTCCAGCGATGGATCGCGGGCCAGCGGTTGCGGATCGCGGGGACGAGCTGGACCAGCCCGCCGAAGGTGATGACCGCGGCCATCATCACATGGACCGCGAAGAACAGATTGCCGCTCGGGTCGCCCGCCACGAACCCCTTGATCAGCGGCTTCGCGTTCCAGGCGGCGAAATTGCCCGACAGCGACGAGGGATAATAAAAGGCCAGGATGAAGGCGGTGAAGAGCAGCTGCCCGGCCGCGATCGAGAGATAGCAGAAGGTTGCGGCGCGCCCGAGCCAGTCGATGCGGCGCGCCGGGCGGTTGGGCGCGAAAGATGCGTCGATCGTTGCCATGATCTGCTCCCCGATTTCGGTGCAAGAATGCCGCGCCTCCGATGGTGAGTCAATGATATAATACAGTAACACAGCTGAAGGTGAGGCTTTGAACGCAAGCATCGGGACGCGGCCCGGATCGCATGATGGCATTGCGGGGTCAGCACAGAGAAAGGACGAGAAAATGACCTATGTGATCCGAGGGCTAGATGCCGATCGTTTTGCTCCGCTGTTCGGTCTCGACGAGGCGGGATTGGCGGCGTCGAATGCGCGCCGTGTCACGGCCACCGCCGACCGCGGCTTTCCCTGCCGTATCAGTCTGGAGGATGCGAGGGCGGGCGAGGAGCTGATCCTTCTGCATCACGTCAGCCACGACGTCGCGACGCCTTATCGCAGTGCGTATGCGATCTATGTTCGGCCAGGGGTGACCGCCGCGACCTATCGCGACGAGACGCCGCCGGTCTTCGAGGGGCGTCCGCTCGCGCTTCGCGCATTCGACGTCGCGGGTATGCTGCAGGCCGCACGGATCGCAGGGCCGGGCGAGGCCGATGACGCGATCCGCGACCTGTTCGCCGACGAGGGCATATCCTATATCGATGCCCATAATGCCGCGCATGGCTGTTTCGCTGCGCGGATCGAAAGGGATGCGGCATGAGCAGCGACCTGATGACCGATGATGCGCGCTGGGCGGCGGTGCTGCGCCGCGACCGCGCGCTCGACGGGCGCTTCGTCACCGGGGTGCTGACGACCGGCATCTATTGCCGGCCGAGCTGCGCCGCGCGGCATCCGCACCGGGACAATGTCCGCTTCTTCGCCGATGGAACGGCGGCACGCGCGACGGGGCTTCGTCCCTGCAAGCGCTGCCTGCCCGACGATGTCGCGCGCGACGAAGGGGCGGTGCTCGCCGCAATCCAGGCGATCAAGACGAGCGAGGAGCCGCTTGCGCTCGCCGATCTCGCGGCGCGGACCGGCTATTCGCCGACGCATTTTCAGCGCGTCTTTTCCCGCCACACGGGGCTTTCGCCCGCCGCCTATGCCCGCGCGCTGCGCGAGGAACGGGCGCGGCAGGCGCTCAGCGAGGCCGGGCGGGTGACCGACGCGATTTACGACGCGGGCTTTTCGGGGCCGTCGCGTTTCTATCAGAATATGGAGGGACGTATGGGTATGACGGCTTCGGCCTGGGCGAATGGCGGCAAGGGCGCAACAATCCATTGGGCGGTCGTGCCGACCAGCCTGGGCGACATGCTCGTCGCGGCGACCACGAAGGGCGTGTGCCGCCTGAGCTTCGATGAGGGTCGCGAGGCGCTCGAGCAGCGCTTCCCCGCGGCAGACCTGGTCGAGGGCGGCGATGACTTTGCGGCACTGCTGAAGCAGGTCGTCGATGCGGTCGAGGCGCCGGTAAACGGCTTCGACCATATCCCGATCGATGTGAAGGGCACGGCCTTTCAGGAAGCCGTGTGGCGCGAGCTGCGCAAGATTCCGGCGGGCGAGACGCGGAGCTATACCGACATCGCCGCGGCGGTCGGCAAGCCCAAGGCGGTGCGCGCAGCCGGGAGCGCCAATGGCGCGAACAATGTCGCGGTATTGATTCCGTGCCACCGCGTGGTTCGCAGCGACGGGTCGCTCGGCGGCTATGCCTATGGCCTGCCGATCAAGCGCGAACTTTTGAAAAGGGAAATCAAATGACCGATAAAGTGGCTGAATTTCGGGCGCTGCATGTCCCCGGCGATCCGCTGATCCTCGTCAATATCTGGGACGCGGGAAGCGCGAAGGCGGTTGCTGCAGCCGGCGCCAAAGCGATTGCCACGGGCAGCTATGGCGTCGCCGGCGCGCAGGGGCGCGCCGACGGGGAGGACTTCCCGCTTGAGGACGTCTTCGAGAATCTGGCCCGCATATTGTCGGTCACCGACCTGCCCGTCACGATCGACATGGAGTCGGGCTATGGCGTCGATGCCGCGGCGGTCGGTGATTCCGTTGCGCGGGCAAGGGCGGCGGGTGCGGCGGGCATCAACATGGAGGACCGCCTGCCCGGCCGGAACGAGCAGCTTGGCATCGCCGAAGCGCAGGCGCGGTATCGCGCCGCGGCCGATACCGGCATTTTCGTCAATGCGCGCTGCGACAGCTTTCGCGGGCAGGATGCGGCAAAGGACGGCGACGCGCTCGTCGCCGCGACGCTCGACCGTGCGCGGGCTTATGCCGATGCCGGGGCGGGATCGCTCTTCGTCCCCTTCCTGCTCGACCCGAAATGCATTGGCGCGATCTGCGAGGCATCGCCGCTGCCGGTGAATATCCTGCGCGGCAAGGGCGGCCCGACGCACAAGGAGCTTGCGGCGCTTGGCGTCGCGCGGATCAGCCATGGGCATCAGTCCTGGGCGGCGGCGATGGCGTGGCTCACCGGGCAGGCGCAGCAGGTATTGGGCGGCGCCGAACCCGATTATTGAGGATCAATTCTCGTCGTCGTCGGCAGCAGCGGGACTTTCCTTGCTGCCGGCGCGCCGGTCGCGCATCGCCTCCAGCCGTGCCAGCATCGCTTCGCCGCGGCCATTGTCGTGCGGATCGAACGCAACCGTCTTCGCCAGTCGCAGCGCCGGGTCGAACTGACCCAGATTGGCGAGCGCGAAGGCATAGGCGACGCGCATCTCGATATTTTCCGGCGTCAGCGTGAACGCGCGTTCGAGCGCCTTGATCGCCATGTCGGTCGGGCGCTTGCCCTCGGCCTGAAAGCTTTGGAAATAGGCATAGAGCGGGACGGCGTCGTCGGGATCGGTACGGTTCGCGAGCTGGATCGGCTTGCGCGCCTCGCGCCACGCCGCGGGGTCGTCCTCGCCCTTTTGGTTGAGTTCGTAGAGGTTCAGCCGGCCGAGCAGGACGTTGGCGCGGACATGGTCGGGCTTGGCCGCAATCACCTTGTCGAGCGCGGTGCGTATGGCGACCAGGTTGCGCTTGTCCCGGGGCATATCCCACTCGGCGGCGGCGAGTTCGAACTGGATGGCGGCGTTCGAAGGCTGCGCCGCTGCCGCCTGGAGCAGCGCATCGCGTGCCTTCGTGAGGCGTGCTTCGTCGCCGCTCGCGTTCAGCCGTTCCAGCCGTAGCATGATCGCAGCATCCTCGTCGGCCGGGACTGCCGCGATCGCGATGTTGGTCGAAACGGGCACCGCGCTCTGCGTCGTGCGATACGACAGCCGACCCTCGATATAGCGGTTGAGATCCTTGTCGAGCTGCGCAAGGTCGCCGAAGGAATCGGTCGCCGCCTTCCGGGGATCGGTCCCGGCATTGATCGCATTGGTGTAGGCGTTGATCTGGTTGACGCGCGCCGGGCTGTGAAACAGCATGTGCGTCAGGATCCACGCCCGGCCGTAGTAGACGTCCTTCTGAGCGCCATTCTGTATCGCGCCCGGCGGTTCCAGCAGCACGCGCTCGACCGGAATCTTGGGCATCATGATCAGGCCATAGGCGCGGCGGTACACCGGTTGGCCGATCTGGGCGCGGCCCTGCTTGTCGAAATCGACGGTCGAATAATATTCGGCGAAGCCCTCGATGAACCAGCCTGGGAAGGCGGCGCGCAGGTGCCGCTTCATGAAATGATGGCTATATTCGTGGAACAGCACCTGCTGCGAGGCGGAGGTGCCGGTGGCCATGCCGTCATTCTGGCGGTGCGACATGGCGAAGGCGCCGTCGCCGTCCTGGCGGTAGAAGCCGCCGATCGGCGCCTTGCGCGATCCGGTCGCCAGCTCGGCGACATCGTCGCTCGACGGCACCAGATAGATCGGCAGCTTGCTTTCCTCGCCCGGCGTCTCGACCTTGAAGACGAGGCGCAGCGTGGTGTCGAAGCGCTGCAGATTCTCCGCAAAGGCGCGGAGCGATTTCTCGTTGCCCTCGCTATAGATGATAAAGCTGTCGGTATCGGCGCGCAGCCATTTGGCGTCGGCGGGTACGGCGATGGCGATCGACGCGATCCCGGCGAGCAGCCCCAATCCGATATGCTTCATGTCCGCGTCCCCAGCCCGTGTCAGGCGGCGATGCTGCCAGCCCGTCAGGAGCGAGTAAAGCCCTCGCTTCGTTACACAAATGAGTATGGATCAATATCGATCGCAAGCCGCGCCTTGCTTGGCCAGTCGACGCGGCCGACCCAGTCGCGGATCGCCCCCTGCAGGTCGAAGCTGCGCGGCGCGTGCAGCAACAAGCGAAAGCGGTGCCGCCCGCGCAGCATCGCGAGCGGGGCAGGCGCGGGGCCATAGATGGCGAGGTCTTTGGTTTGGGGGGCTTGTTCGCCAAGGACCTGTGCGACGCGGCGGGCGACGTCGATGTCTTCGGACGAGATGACGAGCGCGGCGAAGCGGCCGTAGGGGGGCGCGCCCGCGGATTTCCGCGCCGCCGCCTCTGCGCTGTAGAAGCCTTCGCGGTCGTTTGCGACGAGCGCCGCCATGACGGGCGCGTCGGGCACGCGCGTCTGAATGAGCACTTCGCCCGGTTTGACCCCGCGTCCGGCACGTCCGGCGACCTGCGCGATCTGTTGAAAGGTCCGTTCGGAGGCGCGCAGATCGCCGCCGTCGAGGCCGAGGTCGGCATCGACGACGCCGACGAGCGTCAGGTTGGGGAAATGATAGCCCTTGGTGACGAGCTGCGTGCCGATGATGATGTCGACCATGCCCGCCTCGACCGCGTCGACGAACTCGGCCGCCTTGGCCGGCGACCAGAGCGTGTCGGAGGTGACGATGGCGGTCCGCGCCTCCGGAAAGCGGAGCGCGACCTCGTCCGCCACGCGCTCGACCCCGGGACCGCAGGCGACGAGGCTGTCCTCGTCCTGACATTCGGGGCAGAGCCGCGGCGGCGGCATGACATGCCCGCAATGGTGACAGGCGAGGCGGTGGACCAGCCGGTGCTCGACCATCCAGGCGGTGCAATTGGGGCACTGGATGCGGTGGCCGCAGGTGCGGCAGAGCGTCAGCGGCGCAAAGCCGCGGCGATTGAGGAACAACAGGCTCTGTTCGCCCTTGCCGAGCCGGTCGGCGAGCGCGTCGACCAGCGGCGGCGCCAGCCAGCGGCCACGGTCGGGCGGATCCCGCCGCATGTCGATCGCCGCAAGATCGGGCATCGTCGCGCCGCCATAGCGCGCGGGAAGGACGATGTGGCGATATCGCCCCGCCTCGACCTGCGCGAGGCTTTCGAGCGCGGGGGTCGCGCTGGCCAGCACGACCGGCAGCCCCTCGAAATGCCCGCGCATCACCGCGACGTCGCGCGCGTGATAATGGACGCCGTCTTCCTGCTTGAAACTGGTCTCATGCGCCTCGTCGACGACGATCACGCCCAGATTGCCATAGGGCAGGAACAGCGCGGACCGTGCCCCGACGACGATCTTTGCCTCGCCCGCCGCGATGCTGTGCCAGGCGCGGCGACGCTCGGTCGAGCGGAGGCCCGAATGCCAGGCGACGGGTTCGCAGCCGAAACGCGCGGCGAAACGCGTCAGCATCGGTTCGGTCAGCGCGATCTCGGGCAGCAGGACGAGCGCCTGCTTGCCCGCGTCGATCGCGGCGGCGATCGCCTCCATATAGACTTCGGTCTTGCCCGATCCGGTCACGCCGTCGAGCAGCAAGGTTTCGAACTTCGCGGCGTCGACGGCGTCCCGAAGCTGGCCCGCCGCCGCCGTCTGTTCGGCCGACAGGTCGGGCGGGGCAAAGGCGGGATCGGGTTCGGGATAGGGCTGGTCGGCCGAAACGCTGATCGCCTCGAGCGCGCCCGTCTGAACCAGCCCGCGGATCACCGCCTCGCTGACCTCCGCCATCGCGGCGAGCTCGCGCACGATCCCCTGCCGCTCGCCGATCTTTTCGAGCGCGACGATGCGCTGCGGCGTCATCCGGGCGGGCAGCGCGCCGGTCGCGCGATATTCGATGATCGGGCGGCGCGCGTCGGCAAAGGCCGCGCCGGGCAGCACCATGCGCAGCACCGATCCGGGCGGCGCGAGATAATAGTCGCTGGTCCATTCGATCAGCCGCCGCAGCGGCGCGGCGATCGGCGGCACGGGCACGACCTCGAACAGGTTGCGCAGGCGGTTGTCGCCGACCGGTTCGGGCGCGCCGAAGCTTTCATCCTCCCACACCACGCCGCCCATCCGCCGCGGCCCGAGCGGCGCGACGACGACGCTGCCGAGCGGCGCGTCGGTGCCGTGGGGCACGCGATAGTCGAGCGGGCCGAGGGCGGCGGTCAAAAGGAGGACGCGGGCGCGGGTCATGGAACGAGGCAGGATATAGGATGCCCGCCAGAATTGGAAAGCGCGTTGCCGCGATGCGGAAAGCGATGCGACCCAGTCCCGTCAGATTATGCGGGCATCGCGGCGACGGCGGCCGTGCGCGGCCCGCCGCCGTCGATGCGCGCCGGGTTACATCGCCTTGATATAGTCGACCATCTGGCCGACGACCGTTCCCCAGCCGTCGTGGAAGCCCATTTCCTCGTGTCGTTGCCGCGCGGCGGCATCGCCGTGGAGCGCGATCGCCTTGTACCGCGTGCCGCTGTCCGTCGGGGTCAGGAACAGGCCGGCGGTAAAGAAGGGCGCCGGGGCGGGGCGAAAGCCGGGGAGCAGCGTGTCGGTGAAGATCAGCCGTTCGTTCGGCACGACGTCGAGATAGCAGCCGCTGCCGGGAAATTCCTCTCCCTCGGGCGAGCGCATCGTGGTGTTGAACGCGCCGCCGGGGCGCAGGTCGATCGTGCAGGCGGTGACGGTCCACGGCTTGGGCACGAACCAGTGAACCAGATGTTCGGGCGTGGTCCACACTTTCCAGACCAGTTCGACGGGCACGTCGATCTCGCGTTCCAGGACCAGGTCGAGATCGGGGTCGATCTGCGGCATCGGGAATGTCATGCGCTTTCCTCCTTGTTGAGTTTGAGCAGATAGGCGTCCATCCGGTCGAGCCGGCCCTCCCACAGGCGGCGCTGGGTGCCGAGCCAATCCTCGGCCAGGCGCAGCCGGTCGGGCGCCAGCGAATAGGTGCGGACGCGGCCGACCTTGCGCGAACTGACCAGCCCGCACGCCTCGAGTATCTTCAGATGTTCCAGGAAGGAGGGCAGCGCCATCGTGTGGGGCGCCGCGAGCTCGCTGACCGATGCCGGATGATCGCTGAGCCGTTCGAGCACATCGCGGCGCGTCGGGTCGGCGAGCGCGCGAAAAATGCCGTCGATCATCGCCGGCTGGGCGGCGATCGGGGCGTCGGGCTGAACCTTCGACATGGCGGCTCCCTTTCCGGGGCCTGCCTAGGTCGAATTAATACTTAGGTCAATGCCTAACTATTGGGGCGGCGCAAAGCGCGCGGCGAAGCGGTGCCGGGACGGCGGGGTCAGGCTTTGGGGCGCGCGGCGCGCGCCGGGCGCTTCGCGGGCTTCGGACGGCGGAACCAGAAGGTCCACACGGCAAGGCTGCCGAGCATCGTCATCGCGATGCCGGAGAGGGTCATCAGGATGCGCCACGTCCAGCCGCCGACCTTTGACGCGTGGATCGGATAGGCCATGTTGAACGCGCGCGCGCCCGAAGGCAGCGCGAGCGCGTCGCGGAAACCGAGCAGCTTTCCGGTTCCGGCATCGAACCACAGCGTCGTGCGTCCGTTGGGCAGCCACTCTTCGGGCTGTTTCATCCGCAGCATGATGGCGTCGCCGGGCTTGCGCGGCAGGCTGAGGATACGGAATTCGGCATCGGGGAAGCGCTGCCGCGCTTCGGTCAGCATCGCGCGGTAATCGGGCTTTTCGGCGAGCGCACCGCCCTTGTATTTCGGCGGCTGGAGCGCCTTGGCCGCCGCGGCGGGCGACCCGAAGGGCGCGACCACGACCATGGCGAAGGGACGAAAGATCATCATCGTCCCGGTGACGATCGAGATCAGCAGCAGCGGCGCGGCGATGATGCCGAGGTCGCGGTGGTGCATGACGATCGACGGGCGCGACATCCGTTTCGGCCACAGCCGGAGCTGAAAGGTCCTGCGCGTGCGCCACCACAGGATGGCGCCCGAGATGACGAAGAACAGGCCGCATAGACCGGCGATCCCGATCACCCATTCGCCGCTGTCGCCGGTGAAGAGATGGTGGTGAAAATCGAAGATCCACAGTTCGGGACGTTCCCACTGGCTTGCCCAGCGCGCGACGACCTCGCCCGACTGGCTGGCATAGCCGCCGGCGTCCTTGCCGAAGCGGAACTGGTGGAGGCCGAAACGGTCGTCGGCATAGATGATGCCCTGCGCGCCCGGCATCGCCAGCAGCCGCTCGGTCGCCGCGGTGACGGTCGCCACGTCGCCGCGCAGCGGATCGCCGGTGTGCGGCAGCCCGATCCACAGATGCTCGTACAGCAGGATCGTGCCCGACAGGCCGAGCAGCGCGAGCACGAGCCCGATCAGTCCGCCGGTCCAGCGGTGCAGCGTGTCGAGAAACCGCATCATGTCAGAAGCGGTAATCCCAACCGAGCGTGAAGGTGCGTCCGCGTCCCGCGAAATAGGAGAATTGGTCGGTCGGCAGGCGCGTATCGCTGGAATAGTCGATATATTGTTTGTTGAAGAGATTCTGCACCGACAGGCTGAGGCCGCCGAAGCCGGTCTGATAGCGGACATTGGCGTCGGTCAGCGTGTAGCCGCCGAAGTCATTGTCCGCGAGCTTCAGCGGATGCAGCGGGTTGGCGTCGTCGGCGGCGCGCGCCTTTCCGTCGAAGCGCCGCTTGAAATAGACCTGCGTCTGGACGCGCGCCGAGAAGGGGCCGCTGGCATAGCTCGCCGCGAGGTTGAGGCGATCGGGCGAGATGTTCGAGCCGTCGAGGTCGCTGTCGACGATGCCGTCGGGATTCGCGGTGTCGCTGTCGAAGCGGCCCTTCAGATGGGCGTAGCCGACGTTCAGCTTCAACCCGTCGATCGGCGTCTGCACGCCCAGATTGACCTCGATCCCCTGGATCTCGACGCGCTGGCGCTGGACGTCGAAGGTGCGGTCGGGGCGCGCGATGAGCAGTTGGCCCTTGTCGCTCGACGACCAGAAATAGGTCGCGCTGGCGTCCAGCGGGCCGCGCTTCATCTCGATCCCGATCTCGCGGTTGTTCGAGACGACCGGCGAAATGTCGAGGAAGCTGTCGATGTCGATCCCGGTGCGGTTCAGCGAGCGCGTGATGCGGCCGATGTCGGGAACGGTGAAGCCCTCGGCATAGCTGGCATAGGCGCGGATGCCCCGCCACGGTTCGATGATGATGCCGCCGTTGATCAGCAGATCCTTGAACTTGGGCTTGCCGCCGGCGACGTCGACGCCGCCATAGGTCGACAGGCCGCAATTGGTCGTGACGGTCGCCGAACAGGCGACGAAGGTGGTCGAGGCGAGTGTGTGATAATCGTCGATCTTGATCGTCACATTTTCCCAGCGCACCCCGCCGGCAAGCCGGACGAGGCCGTCGAACAGCTTCAGGTTCGCCTGTCCGAACGGCGCGAGGCTGGTGAAGTCGCTGGGCGGCACCCAGACGCGGCCGGTCGCGATCAGCGCCTGTTCGGTCTTGTCGACCAGCGCGTCGAAACCAACCGTCAGCGTCAGATCCTCGAACCCTGGAACCGCGCGTTCGTAGCTGAGCTTTGCGCCGAGCTTGCGGCTGCGGTTCTGCGACTGGTCGAACAGCGTGCCGACGGTGCCCAGCGTGGGATCCTGGAACGTCGCCTGCGTCTGAATCTCGCCGCCGAATGTGTCGCGGCTGCGGTTGAAGAAGATCTGGCTGACGAAATTGCCGCCGCCAAGGTCGGTGTCGGTCAACGACAGCGCGACGCTTTCGGTCCGGTTCTGCGCCGATTCGCCGGGCGGGTTGCCGCGCACCGCACCGGTCGGGATGCCGAGCGTGCGGTTGCCCGCGACGGCGACATAATCGCCATCGCCCTTCAGCTCGAAACGGCTGGCGATCAGGTCGAGCCGCGCCGAGGGCGACAGTTCGTACCCGAGGCGGGCGAAGAGCGACAATGTCTTCGAATCCTGCGTCTCGCCCTGCGTCAGGTTGATGCCGAGGCGGCGACCCTCGCCGTCGTAGAAGGCGCCGCGCTTTTCCCATGCCGCGCCAAAGGTCGCGTCGAAGCGGCCGGCGCGATACTGGACGAGCCCCGCGACCTTGCCGCCGATGCCGTCGCTCGAAAAATCATCGTTCGCCGTGCCCTGCAGCAGGAAGCGGCCGCCGAGCCCCTCTTCCTTCGGCGCGCCGACGGTCACCTGGTTGACGATGCCGCCGGTGCCGCCGATCCCCTGCAGCGCGTTCGAACCATAGATCAGCTCGACGCGGTCGACGAAAAAGCCGTCGATCGTGAAGCCGTCGCGGCTGCCGTCGCGCATCGGCGTCGATTGGGGGATGCCGTTGATCGCATAGAGCGGCGAACGGCCGCGCAGCGTCTCGCCCGCGCCCGACAGTTTTTGCCGCGTGGGCGAAAAGCTGGGCGTGAGCGCCGCGACGGCGTCGGTCACCGATCCCGAAATCGCGATCTGCTGGTCGAGGCTGTCCTTGCCGATGATGTCGATCGTCAGCGGCAGCGCGTTGGGCGGCAAGATCGTGCGCGCGGCGGTGACGACGATGCTTTCGTCCGCGTCACCCGATGGCGTTTGATCGACGGGTGCGGTAGCCTGTGCGTGGACGGGCGAGGAAAGCGCGCTGGAAAGCAGCGCGGCGACGAGCCATTTGCGATTCATTCTCAACTCCTGTTGAGCGCGCCGCTAATGCGACACGTTCGCAAATGCAAGGTCTTTCGGCGCCGATGAAGGCAGGCGCCGGGGACGGTGTCGGGAAAGGGTGACGTCGCGCGCCAAAGCGCGCTATCATGACCGCAATGCGGGAAAAGGAACTGCGCTTCGCCCTGATTTGCTACGGCGGCATCAGCCTCGCCGTCTATATGCATGGCATCACCAAGGAGATCTGGCGCCTGTCCGCGGCGTCGCGCGCCTTTCACGAAGGCGGCGCGATGGAGGGGTCGGGCCGCGTCTATGGCGAGCTTCTGGGCGCGGTCGCGCTGCGCAGCGGCACGCGGCTTCGCGTCCTTGCCGACATCGTCGCGGGGGCGAGCGCGGGCGGCATCAACGGCATCTTTCTGGCGCGCGCGATCGCGACCGGCCAGTCGCTCGACCCGCTGACCGAGCTGTGGCTGAAGGATGCCGACGTCGACAGCCTGCTCGACCCCGACGCGCGGCCGCTTTCGGCGGCGACAAAATTCTGGGCGGTGCCGCTCGCCGGCTGGGCGATGAAGCGGCGCGGCAACGTCATCGACCGCACGGTCGGCGAGGGCGCGCAGGACGAGGTGCGGGCAAAGCTGTCGCGCTTCGTCCGGGCGCGCTGGTTCGAACCGCCGTTCGGCGGCGAGACCTTTTCCAACCTTCTGCTCGATGCGTTCGACGCGATGGACAAGGGGCCGCGGGGGCCCGCGCTGGTGCCGACGGGGCAGCCGGTCGACCTGTTCGTTTCGGTCACCGATTTTGCCGGGCACACCGCGCCGCTGCGGCTGAACAGCCCGCCGCGCGTGACCGAGCAGGAGCATCGGCTGGTGATGCGTTTCCGTCACGATGGCCGTGCGGGTGACGGGTTGGGCGACGTGCCCGCGCTGGCCGCCGCGGCGCGTGCGACCGCGAGTTTTCCCGGCGCCTTTCCGCCCTTCACCCTGCGCGAACTCGACGGGGTGCTGGACAGCCGCGGCATCGCCTGGCCCAGGCGCGATGCTTTCATCCGGACGCAATTGCCGGCCGGCGGCGAAGCCGATCCCGCCGATCGCGTGCTGATCGACGGGTCGGTGCTTGCCAACGCGCCCTTCCGTCCCGCGATCGCGGCGCTGAAGCAGCGGCCGGCGCGGCGCGAGATCGACCGGCGCTTCGTCTATATCGATCCGAAGCCCGATTATCGCGCGATCAGTTTCGGCAAGGCGGGCGAGGCGGGGGAGGGCGAGGCCGCGCGCCTGCCCGGCTTCATGTCGACGATCCTTGGCGCGCTATCCGAAATTCCGCGCGAGCAGCCGATCCGCGACAATGTCGAGGCGATCGAGGGGATGTCGCGGCGCATCCGCCGCATGCAGCATATCATCGACGCGATGAAGGTCGAGGTCGAGGAACAGGTTGCGGCGCTGTTCGGCTCCACCTTTTTCCTCGATACGCCGACCCCCGCGCGCCTGCAGAAATGGCGGGCGAAGGCGCAGGACCAGGCCTCGGCGCGCGCGGGCTTCGCCTATGCGCCCTATGGCCACCTCAAGCTGTCGGCGGTGGTCGAGGAACTGGTCGGCGCGGTCGACCGGCTGGCGCCGCCGGAGGGCGACATCCATCGGCGCAACCGCCGCGATGCGCTGTGGGACGAGATACGCGCGCGCGGGCTCGACCGGCTGTCGGGGCGGCGCGGGCTGGGGGCGAGCGGCGACGCGGTGGTGTTTTTCCGCACCCACGACCTGGGCTTTCGCATCCGCCGCCTGCGCTTCCTCGCGCGCGAGCTCGACCGCGTGGTCGAGGCGAAGCGCGATGTCCGCGACCCCGCGTGCGACGCGATGCGCGACGCCATCTATGGCGCGCTGGGCCTGTATCTGGAGCGCGAGGGGGATAGCTGGCTGGCGGACATCGACGTCCCTGCCGACGCCGATGCCGCGGTGTGGATCGACGCGATCGGCGACCGCCGCGACCTGATCGGCGCCGATGCGGAGGCGGACAACCTGGTCGCCGAAGGGCTGGCGCAGCTGCCGAAGGACGACCGGCGCATCATGCTGCTCGCCTATCTGGGCTATCCCTTCTACGACATCGCGACGCTGCCGCTGCTGCAGGGCGAGGGGTTCGACGAGTTCGACCCGATCAAGATCGACCGCATATCGCCCTCCGATGCGACCGCGATCCGCACCGGCGGCGCCAGCGCGATGCTTAAGGGGATCGAGTTCAACAGCTTCGGCGCCTTCTTCAGCCGCGCGTACCGCGAGAACGACTATCTGTGGGGCCGCCTCCACGGCGCGGACCGGCTGTGCGACATCGTGTCGAGCAGCGTGACGGGCGACCGCGGGCTGCCAGCCGACGAGCTGGCGGCGATCAAGCGGCGCGCGTTCCACGCGATCCTGGACGAGGAGGAGGCGCGCCTGCCGAAGGTGGCGGCGCTGATCAAGGAACTGCGCGCCGAGATCGGATAGGCTTCGTCAGTGGGTGAAATGACGCCCGAGCGCGGCGGAGCGGATCACTCCGTCAGATCGTCCCACATTTCCTTGATGCGCCCGAAAAAGCCCTGGCTCGCGGGGCATTCGTCGCCGGTCTCGGTCTCGCGGAACGCCTGCAGCAATTCCTTCTGCTTCGCGCTGAGCCTGGTCGGCGTCTCGACGTCGATCTGGACGACCAGGTCGCCCTGGCCGCGCGCGTTCAGCACCGGCATGCCCGCGCCGCGCTGGCGCAATTGCTTGCCCGACTGGATGCCGGCCGGAATGCTGATCTCGTGCTTCTGGCCGTCGAGCCCGGGGATGGTGATGCTTCCCCCGAGGGCAGCGGTCGTGAAGCTGATCGGCGCGCGCGTGAACAGGGTCGTGCCCTCACGCTCGAAGACCTTGTGCCGCGCCATGTGGAGGAAGATGTAGAGGTCGCCCGGCGCCGCACCGCGCGCGCCCGATTCGCCCTCGCCCGACAGGCGGATGCGCGTTCCCTCGTCGACCCCGGCGGGAATGTTGACGGTCAGCGTCTTGCGCCGATCGACGCGGCCCTCGCCGTGACAGGCGTTGCAGGGATCGGCGATCACCTCGCCCGCGCCCTGGCAGGTCGGGCAGGTACGCTCGACCATGAAGAAGCCCTGCTGCGCGCGCACCTTGCCGTGGCCGGCGCAGGTCGAACAGCGATGGGTGGAGGTGCCGGGCTTGGCGCCCGATCCGTCGCACGTCTCGCAGCGCGCGGCGACATCGACCTGGATTTCGCGCGTGATGCCGGTGAAGGCATCCTCGAGCTTGATTTCCATGTCATAGCGCAGATCGGCGCCGCGCGCGGGCCCGCGCTGCTGACGGCCGCCGCCAAAGGCCGATCCGAAGATCGATTCGAAAATGTCGCCGATATCGCCGAAGTCGGCGTTTCCGCCGCCGCCGAAGCCGCCCGCGCCGCGCACGCCGTCCTTGCCGAACCGGTCATAGGCCGCGCGCTTCTGCGGATCCTTCAGGCAGTCATAGGCCTCGCTGATCGCCTTGAAGCGCGCCTCGCTGTCGCCGCACCCCGGATTCTTGTCGGGGTGATATTTCATCGCGAGCTTGCGATAGCTCGCCTTCAGCGTCGCATCGTCGGCGGTGCGCTCGACTTCGAGCAGTTCGTAATAATCGATGTCGAGCGACATGTGCAAAACCCCCTCATCCCCGCCGCACCGCTGGGCACGGCGGGGAGAGTTTCATCCTTACTTCTTGTCGTCTTCGACTTCCGAGAATTCGGCATCGACGACATCGTCGTCGGCCTTGGCTTCGCCGGCGTCGTCGGCACTGGGGGATGCCGCCGCCTGCTGTTCCTTCTCGTAAATCGCCTGACCCAGCTTCATCGCGACCTGCGCGAGCGCCTGGCTCTTTTCGGTCATCGCCGCCGGATCGCCGCCTTCGACCGCGGTCTTGGCTTCGGCGATCGCCGCTTCGATCTCGCTCTTGAGGCCCGCGTCGACCTTGTCGCCATGCTCGGCGATCTGGCGTTCGGTGGTGTGGATCAGGCTTTCGGCGTTGTTCTTCGCCTCGGCCGCCTCACGGCGCTTCTTGTCCTCTTCGGCGAACTGCTCGGCGTCCTTGACCATCTGGTCGATGTCCGCGTCGCTGAGGCCGCCCGAGGCCTGGATCTTGATCTGCTGTTCCTTGCCGGTGCCCTTGTCCTTGGCGTGGACCGACACGATGCCGTTGGCGTCGATGTCGAAGGTCACCTCGATCTGCGGCACGCCGCGCGGCGCCGGCGGAATGCCGACCAGGTCGAACTGGCCGAGCATCTTGTTGTCGGCGGCCATTTCGCGCTCGCCCTGGAACACGCGGATCGTCACCGCCGACTGGTTGTCGTCGGCGGTCGAATAGACCTGCGACTTCTTCGTCGGGATGGTGGTGTTGCGGTCGATCATGCGCGTGAACACGCCGCCCAGCGTCTCGATGCCGAGCGACAGCGGGGTGACGTCGAGCAGCAGCACGTCCTTGACGTCGCCCTGCAGCACGCCCGCCTGGATCGCGGCGCCGATCGCGACGACTTCGTCGGGGTTCACGCCGGTGTGCGGTTCCTTGCCGAAGAAATCCTTCACGACTTCACGCACGCGCGGCATGCGCGTCATGCCGCCGACCAGCACGACCTCGTCGATCTCGCTCGCCGAAATGCCGGCGTCCTTGATCGCCTTCTTGCAGGGTTCGAGCGTGCGCTTTACCAGATCCTCGACCAGCTTTTCCAGGTCCGAACGGGTGATCGTCTTGACCAGGTGCTTCGGGCCGTTGGCATCGGCGGTGATGAAGGGCAGGTTGACCTCGGTCGTCGCGGCCGACGACAGTTCGATCTTTGCCTTTTCGGCGGCTTCCTTCAGACGCTGCAGCGCCAGCTTGTCGCCGCGCAGGTCGATGCCTTCGTCCTTCTTGAAGCCGTCGGCCAGATATTCGACGATCTTGCTGTCGAAATCCTCGCCGCCGAGGAAGGTGTCGCCGTTGGTCGACTTCACCTCGAACACGCCGTCGCCGACTTCGAGGATCGAGATGTCGAAGGTGCCGCCGCCAAGGTCATAGACCGCGATCGTCTTGTTCTCGGTCTTGTCGAGGCCATAGGCGAGCGCGGCCGCGGTCGGCTCGTTGATGATGCGCAGCACTTCCAGGCCCGCGATCTTGCCGGCGTCCTTGGTCGCCTGACGCTGCGCGTCGTTGAAGTAAGCGGGAACGGTGATGACGGCCTGTTCGACCTTTTCGCCCAGATAGGCTTCGGCCGTTTCCTTCATCTTCTGGAGGATATAGGCGCTGATCTGCGACGGCGAATAATCCTCGCCGCCCGCCTTGACCCACGCGTCGCCGTTGGTGCCCTTGGCGATGGTATAGGGGACGAGTTCCATGTCCTTCTTGGTCATGGGATCGTCGAACCGGCGGCCGATCAGGCGCTTAACCGCAAAGACGGTGTTTTCGGGATTGGTGACGGCCTGGCGCTTCGCCGGCTGGCCGATCAGGCGCTCGCCATCCTTTGCAAAGGCGACGATCGACGGCGTCGTACGCGTGCCTTCGACATTTTCGATAACCTTGGGCTTGCCGCCTTCCATCACCGCGACGCAGCTGTTCGTGGTGCCGAGGTCGATCCCGATCACTTTGGCCATTGATAATACGTCCTTGTTGCTTCTCAGGCGCCCTAAAGAGGCACGCCGTCAGTTGAGTCCCTTGGGGGTTTGATGGGCGCGATATAGGTGCGCTTTGCCTTGGCACAAGGGTTTTGACCGCGTATCTGGATTGCGAAAATATCGTGCTTTTACGGAGTCCTCCCAAAATGAAACCCATTGCCTTTGCCGCCCTCGCCGCCACCGCGATGACGCTTTCGGGTTGCGAGAAGAATCTGGGCGCCGGACAGCAGC
>JAFKLT010000104.1 GCA_017309275.1 Sphingomonadales bacterium
TTGAGGAGCGCGTTGGCAAGCCCCTTGTCGATCGCTTCGGCAGCTTCCTCGACGCCGTCGATCAGATTTTCGGCCGCGCCTGCGACAACCAGCGCCTCGGCGGCATTGTACAGCACTGCGTCGCGATAGGCGCCGCGCTCGCCCTGGAGGAGGCTACGGAGCGCGGCGGCATTTTCCTGCGCGTCACCGCCCCGGATCGCCGCAATCGGATGCGTTGGCAGGCCGGCGTCGGCGGCGACGCTGCGCTGCATCCGGACCCCTTCGGGCGTCACCACGGCAACCTCGTTGCCGCCAGCGAGTGACAGTTCGTCGAGCCCCTCATCGCCCGAAATCACGCGCGAATGCTCGGTGCCAAGGCGGTGCAGCGCCTCGGCGTAGACGGGGACATAGGCGGGACGGGCGATGCCGACGAGTTGGCGCGAAACCCGCGCTGGATTGGCCAGCGGTCCCATCAGGTTGAAGATGGTGCGGCGACCGATGGCTTTTCGGATCGGCATCATCCGACGCAGAGCCGGATGATGATGCGCCGCGAACAGGAAGCATATGCCCAGGTCGGCGAGTTGCGCCTCTGCCATCCGGGCGGCGCGCTCCATGTCGAGGCCGAGGGCTTCGAGCGTGTCGGCTGCCCCAGACTTTGAAGAAGCGGCACGATTTCCGTGCTTTGCAACAGGAACCTCGCAGGCCGCGACGACGATCGCGACCGCGGTGGAAACGTTGAGCGTATGGTGGCCGTCGCCGCCGGTGCCGCAGACGTCGATTGCGCCCGCAGGGGCATCGATCGGGATCATGCGCTCGCGCATCGCTTTCGCGGCGGCAGCGATTTCGACCATCGTTTCGCCGCGATCGGAAAGCGTGATCAGAAATTCGGTAATCGCCTCGTCGCTGGCGCCGCCGTCGAGCATCGTCGCGAAGGCATCCGACGCCTCGTCATGATCGAGCAGGACCGCCGGATCGGGAAGCGGGCCGAAACGGCTCATGCCGCCTGTCGCGCCGCAACCGGCAATCCAGCAAGTGCCAGGAAGTTCGCCAGCATCGCGTGGCCATGTTCGGTCGCAATGCTTTCGGGGTGAAACTGAACCCCGTGGATCGGCAGGTCGACGTGGCGGAACCCCATGACCGCGCCGTCGTCGCTGGTCGCGTTGATCGCCAGGCAGGCGGGAATGTCGACGACCTCAAGGCTGTGATAGCGCGTCGCGGTGAGCGGCGAGGGCAGGTCGGTGAACAGGCCAGTGCCATCGTGGCAGACGGGCGAGGTCTTGCCGTGCATCAGGTGCCCGCGCTGGACCGTGCCGCCGAAATGCTGGCCGATCGCCTGATGACCCAGGCACACACCGAGCAGCGGCCGCCGTGCCTCCGCACAGGCGGCGACGAGGTCGAGGCTGACGCCCGCCTCGTTCGGGGTGCAAGGGCCGGGCGAAATGAGAAAGGCTGCGGCATCGGTCGCGAGCGCTTCGGCGGCGGTCGGCGCGTCGTTGCGTTCGACGCGGACCTCTGCGCCCAACTCGATCAGATAATGAACGAGGTTGAAGGTGAAGCTGTCGTAATTGTCGATGACGAGGATCATGGCGGCGCACTAACGGTTTTGCGGGGCTGGGGGAAGGGATAGAAGCTTTCGGGCTCCCAAACCCAACTTTGCGGCCTTTCAGCCAGCCATGCGCACCACGATCTTGCCCTTGGCGTGCCCGGATTCCAGATACGCCATCGCTTCATCGATCGCATCGAAGGGAAAGACGCGGTCGATGACGGGCTCCAGCCGTCCCTCTTCGACAAGTCTCGCAAGCTCGCCGAGTTCGGCGCCGCTCGGATGCATGAAGAGATAGCGATAGGTGACGTCGTGGCGGCGGGCGCGAGCACGCAGGCCAAAGCTTGCGAACCAGAAAAGCGCGGCGAGCAAGGGGCCGCGTTCCAGATCCTTTCGCGCGGTGACGGGTTCGGGCATCCCCGCGACCGACACGACCATGCCGCCGGGCTTTACGACGCCAAAGGCCTTGTCGAGCGTATCGCCGCCGATCAGGTCGAAGACGCCGTCCATGTCGCGCACCGTGTCCTCGAAGCGCTGCGTCGTATAGTCGATCACCACATCGGCGCCGAGCCGCTCGACAAGCGCGCGACCGCGGGGCGAGGCGGTCGTCGTCACCTCGGCGCCCAGCCATTTGGCGATCTGGATCGCGAAAGTGCCGACCCCGCCCGCGCCGCCGGGAATGAACACGCGACTGCCGGGTTGCAGCCGAAGTTCGTCGCGTAGCGCCTGAAGCGCGGTCAGCCCAGCGAGCGGGATGCCTGCCGCGGTTTCGAAATCGATCGAGGCGGGCAGGGGAGCGAGATGGTCGGCGGGCACTGCGGCATATTCGGCGAATGCGCCCATGCGATCCTTCGGCACCCGCGCGAACACGCGGTCGCCGGGCTTGAAGGCGGTTACGCCCTTGCCGCAGCTTTCGACGGTGCCAGCCAGCTCGTTGCCCATGACGACGGGCAGGTCGTAGCGCTGCACGACCTTCAGCATGCCGTCGCGGGTCTTGAAGTCGACGGGATTGAGGCCCGCCGCGTGCACGCGTACCAGCACGTCATCGTGTCCGGGCGCGGGGCGCGAAACGTCCTGCAATCCGGTCGTTTCGGGGCCGCCGTAGCGGTTCAGAAGAAAGGCTTTCATACCGGCTACTCCGCCATCAGCTTGGCAAGATCGTCCTTCCAGAATTTGGCCCAGGTGTGCGTGCCGTGACCCTTGGTTTCCGGGCTCGCGGGGATGAGGATGTAGCGCGCGCGGGGCATGCGCTTCACCGCGTCCTGCGGGTAGCTGTAGCCTGGCGGATTGATGAAATCGTCGGCCGAATTGATCCACAGCACCGGTACCTGGATCTTTTCCAGGTTCGGCCAGGGATTGTAATTGCGCGACGAATCGAGCTGATAGATGGTGTCGTTCGCGTCGTTGCGGCCAAAGGTGCGGGCGAATGCCTCGTCCTTGTATTTCTCCGCCGCGATGCGGGTCGGATATTGCGCCTGCAGCGCATAGGGATTCGCGCCTGCGATCATGGTGAGCGACGCCGCGGTGCGCAGCCCGCCGAGCGGTGGGTCGGTGTAATTCCCGTCCTGCCACAACGGATCGGCCTTGATCGCGTCGATCGATAGCGTGCGCCACATGCGGTTTTCGCCAGCGATCTCGATCGGCTGGCAGGCGAAGGGCGCGAGTTTCTCCGCGAATCCGGGGTGCGTTTCGCCCCACACGAACGCGTGCATGCAGCCCATCGAGGTGCCGAGGATGAGCTTCAGCTTCTTTACGCCGAGCGCTTCGGTCAGCATCCGGTACTGGGCGGAGACCATGTCATCATAATCATAGCGCGGGAATTTCATCCGCAGCCCGTCGCTCGGCTTCGACGAACCGCCATGGCCGATGTTGTCGGGCAGGATGACGTAATATCTGCTGGTGTCGAGAAGCTGTCCGGGACCGAACAGTTCGTTCGCGAACTGCGGCTGAAAAAACTGCTTTCCCGTCCCGCCGGTGCCGTGGAGGATCATCACGGCGTTGGTGACATTGCCCTGGCGGTCGCGCTGCGGTTTGCCGAGCGTCGTATAGTGCATCTTCAACTCGGGCAGCTTTTCGCCGGTGCCGAAGCTGAAATCCTTGAGAATCGCGTCGCCTTCGACGGCGCCCGCGACGGTTTGGGCATGAGCTGTCGCCGCGCCGGCGAGCAGGAGGGCGAGGGGGGCGAGGTATTTGAGCATGGCGGGAAGCTAATCCCTGCGGCGCACCGAGACAAGGATCAGCGGGCCGAGCGGATAGCGCGCGTCGAGGCGGCGGTGCGCCGGGTCCCAGAGCGCCGACACCGTGCCGTCGAGAAAGAGCGCGTCGCGCGCGCCGGCATGATCGCGCATCAGCCGGGCGAGCGTGCCGAAGGACACGGGCTCGTCCGAAATGACGAAATGCGCCGCGCCCGCCTTGTCGACGCCGACGGCGTTGCGGATTTTGAGCGATGTCCCCTCGGCGGCGATCCTTGGGTGCAGCTTGCCGTCGATCAGCAGCATTGGGCCCGACTGCGTGCCGAACCAGGGACGCGAAGCGATCTTCGTGGCGAAATCCTCGCTGGTCATCACGCGCCACCGACCGTCGGCGTCGCCGAAGAAGACCCCGTTTGGCTTGAGATAGAAATTGCCGGCCGCGTCGCGCGTATTCAGCGGATAGAGGCGCTCACCATTCTGGGCATAATAGCCGATCGGTCGGCTCGCGACATCGTACATGCCGCCATTGACCGCAAAGGCGACGTCGCGGGTGTCGATATCGGCCGCCAATCGCGCGAAACCGCGATAGATGACGCCGTCCGAGCCGGTGATCCTGGTGTCGATCCGATGCTTGCCGGGGATGGCGATGCATTCGGTGAAGCGCTTGCCCTCGAAGGTGATCGCTTTGCAGGCCGTCGCCACGCCTGGCGTCGCGGGCTGTCCGGCGTATTGAAAGACGATGTAGCCCGCCGCCAGGGTAACCGCGCCGACAACCGCCAGCGCGGCGCGTTTCACTGACCGTAGCCGGGCGTGCCGGCCAGCCGCACCGCCTCGCGCGCGGCGGCGAAGAGCGCGCCGGCCTTTGCCTCGCATTCGCGCTGTTCATAAGCGGGGTCGCTGTCGGCGACGATGCCGGCACCCGCCTGGACGTGCATTTCGCCGTCCTTCACGATCGCGGTGCGGAGGACGATGCAGCTGTCCATATTGCCGTCGGGCGCAAAATAGCCGACCCCGCCAGCATAAGGCCCGCGCGCTTCGGCTTCCAGCTCGGCGATGATCTGGCAGGCGCGTACTTTTGGCGCGCCGCTGACGGTGCCGGCCGGAAAGCCCGCGAACAATGCGTCGATTGCATCCTTGTCCGGCGCGATGCGCCCGATGACGTTCGACACGATGTGCATGACATGGCTGTAGAATTCGACCGTATAGCTGTCGGTGACGGCGACGCTGCCGCCGATCGCCGCGCGGCCGACGTCGTTGCGGCCGAGGTCGAGCAGCATCAGATGCTCGGCGCGTTCCTTCGGGTCGGCAAGGAGCGATTCGCGGTTTTCGACGTCTTCCGCACCGGTGCGGCCGCGCGGGCGGGTGCCGGCGATGGGGCGGATCGTGATCTCGCCATCGCGGACCCGGACCAGAATCTCCGGCGAAGAGCCGATGATCGCGAAACCGGGGAGGTCGAGGAAATAGAGAAAGGGCGACGGATTGATCCGCCGTAGGGCGCGATAGAGGTCGAAGGGCGGCAAATCGAATGGGGTCGAAAAGCGCTGCGACAGCACGACCTGAAAAATATCGCCCGCCGCGATATATTCCTTTGCCGCCGCTACCATGTCGGCAAACTCGGCGGGTGTCGTTGCCGGATTGGGCACGATGTCGGTGGGCAGCGTCTCGGTCGTGGCACGGTCGGCATGCGCGCTGGCAGTCGACAAGCGTGCGGCGATATCATCAAGCCGTTCCTGAGCCGTTTCGATCGCGCGGTCGATCGGTGCCTGTGCATCGGGCCAGATAGGCGCGATCAGGAAGAGTTCGTCCGCGAGCCGGTCGAAGACGAGGATCGTCGTCGGGCGCACGAAAACCATATCGGGCAGGCCCAGTCCCGCGCCCGGCGCCCGCGGAATCCGTTCGACCAGCCCGATCGTTTCATAAGCGAAGAAGCCGACGAGGGTGGCCAGCGCCTTGGGCAAACCCTCCGGAACATCGAACCGGCATTCGGCGACCAGATCGCGCAAGGCCTGCAGTGCGCCCGTCCCAGCGGGTTCGAACGCATCTCGGTCGCGGCGCCAGTCGCGGTTGATCCGCGCGGCATCCCCGGTCACTTCGAAAAGCAGGTCGGGGTCGAGCCCGATCAGACTGTAACGCCCACGCGTCTCGCCGCTTTCGACCGATTCGAGAACCCAGTCGCCGCGGCCGGGCTCGATCAGCTTGAGCGCCGCCGATACCGGTGTTTCGATGTCGGCGATAAGCCGCTGCCAGACGACCGCACCGCGACCGCCGGCCAGCGCTTCGAGCGCCGTCGCTCTGCCTTCCAGGCTCACGCCCTTATTCGTTGACCGGCGAGTTGCCGGTCAGCTCTTTGCGGAGCTGCTCGACCAGATCCTTGTTGATCTTCACGCCGACGCGGCGCTTCGCTTCGCCGGCGAATTGTTCGACAAGCTCGTTGCCGAAGGCCGGAGCCAGAGGCTGCGCGAGTGCGGCGACGCGACCGGGTTCGATGTCCTTCGGGTTGGGGCGATCGACTTCGCCAAGGGCGATGACCATCCAGCCTCGATTGCCAGGAATTTCCAACGTCTTGACGCTGTCCTTGGCCATCGAGAAGAGTAGGGCGAGTTCGGGCGGGACGGGCTTTCCATCCTTGCCGAGTTCGCCGCGCCGTCCGCCGATCGTCTGCACGCCGGCATTGGGGCCGTTGGCGCCGGCCGCTTCGGCAAAGCTCTTGCCGCTTTCGACGGCCTTGACGATCGCGCGCGCCTTATCGCGGGCAACCTTCTGGCCCTGGGCAAAGCGCCAGTCGCTGAGCAACTCGCCGCGAATCTCCGCGAAAGGCGGAGGCGCGGCCGCGACGATCGACTTCACCGAATAGACGGCGAACTTCTCATTCTCGACCAGCGTGGCGATATGGCCTTCGCCTTCCTCGCCGCTCTGGAAGGCCGAGCTGATCATGGGCGCGAGTTCGGCCGCGGGCGCAAAGCCCGGCGTTCCGGGAGCGCGACCGCTAGGCAACAGAGCCGGCGTCTGCTCGACCTTCAGCTTGCGATCGGCGGCGATTTCCTCGATCGACGCGCCGCTGTTCACGGCGTCCTGGATCGCGTTGTAATAATCGACGATCGCCTCGTTCGCCTTGTCCTTGACGAGCTCGGCACGGATTTCGGGGGTCGCGTCGGCCAGGCTGCGCGCCGGATTAGCGGTCACGCTTTCGACGCGAGCGACGACCCAACCGAGGCCTGCCTGCGTGGGGCCGACGACATCGCCGCGCTTGGCGGCAAAGCCAGCTTTCGCGACTGCGTCGCTGCTCGTTGCGGCAAATGCCGACTGGGTGAGTTCGCTGGTGGTCGAAGCCGAAAGGCCCACCGACTGAGCAGCGGCGGCAAGGGTGGCGCCGCCGCGAACCTTGGCCGCAATACCGTTCGCCGTCGCCTGATCGGGTGCAATCACCTGCGCAAAGCGGCGGGTTTCGGTTGCCGCATATTGCGCGGCATTGGCCTTGTAGACCTTGGCGATTTCGGCGTCGCTGATGGTCGGAACCGGAACGGCGCTGCGATCGAACAGCGCATATTGCAGGATGCGACGTTCGGGCACCGTGAACTTTGCCGCGTTCTGCGACAGATAGGTCTTCAGCGCGGCATCGCCCGGGTCGGTGGTGGGCGCAAAGGCACTTGCGGGAATGAAGGTCGCCTGACCGCGGCGCTGTTCGAGAAGCAGCGCGGCATAGGGCTGCGCAAGGCTGGGGCTGATACGCGCCATGCGGCCGATCGGCACGCCGATCTGTTCGAGCAGCAGCTGTTGCTTGAGTTGCTGGCGCACCTGCGCTTCGGTCATGTTGTTCTGTTGAAGGAAGTTTTCAAAACTCTTCTGATCGAACTTGCCCGACACGCCGGCAAAGGCAGGAATGTCCGCGATGCGGCCATCGACCTGGCGCTTGCTGACCGCAAAGCCAAGATCTTCGGCGAATTGTTCGAAAGCCAGGCCTTCTACCATCTGGTCGAGAACCTGATCGAGCCCGCCCGATTCGACGAAGGCGGGCATGGTCAGGCCCGGCTGCTGCTGACGAGCCTGGTTATAGGCCTGGCGAACGCGCTCGCGCAGGTCGCCGATGCTGATGTCCTTGCCCCCGACCTTTGCGACATTCGCGCCGCCCAGGCCGCCGAACGAAGCGTTGCCGGTAACGTCGCTCAGCGCGAAGAGAACGCCGATCAGAACGACGAAGGCTAGGGCGACGATCTTGCCGATGGTGGATCCGAAAAGGCGGCGGAGGTTCGTGATCATGAAGCAGACTGTCTTTCGGCGTTGGCGCAACAAGGCGCGATTGCGCGCTGCTTTAGGCGGCAGGCGCGGATGCATCAAGGCGGGAAAGCGCCGCATGCGCGACCGGCTTGCCTTTGCGCCCCGCGCGCCGCTAGGGGCAAGGAAACAGCAGCATCAAAGGAGCGGGGCGATGACGCGGCGCAAATATGTGGTCGGCAACTGGAAGATGAACGGACTGACGTCGGCGCTGAACGAAGCGCAGGCGATCTTTGCGGCGGCAAAGGAACATCCGTCGGTCGATGTCGCGCTGTGTCCGCCGTTTACGCTGATCGGCCCGATGATAGCCGCGGCGCCGGGCGCGGCTGTCGGCGGGCAGGATTGCCATAGCGCGGCGTCGGGCGCCTATACCGGGTCGGTCGCGGCTTCGATGCTGACCGATATCGGTGCGCGCCTCGTAATCGTTGGGCATAGCGAACGGCGTGAAGGCTTCGACGAGAGCGATGCCGACGTGAAGGCAAAGGCCGAAGCGGCGCTTGCTGCGGGCCTGTCGGTGATCTTGTGCGTCGGGGAACCGCGCGAGGTACGCGAATCGGGTGGGGCGATCGATTATGTCCTCGCGCAAATTGCGGGCTCGCTGCCGGACGAGTTCGATTCCACGAAGCTTGCCATCGCCTATGAGCCGATCTGGGCGATCGGGACCGGGCTCGTCCCGACGGTCGAGGACGTCGCGGCGATGCATGGCGCGATCCGGGCAAAGCTGAGCGATCAGGCCGGTTCCGCAGCGGGGCAGGTCATGCGAATCCTGTATGGCGGTTCGGTGAATGCCGAAAATGCCGAGGAATTGCTGGGGGCGGGCGACGTCGACGGGGCGCTCGTCGGTGGCGCGAGCCTGACCGCAGCGAAGTTCGTGCCGATCGTGGCGGCGGGCGCCAAGCTGGGCTGAATTCCTGTTTCGCGTCGCTTCGGCTTCGTACGGCGGCAAGCTGTGGGTTGAAGCGAAGCGCCTTCATCTCTATGTGCGCCGCGGGCGTGGTCCGCGTGGGGCCGTGCAAGTCCGGGAATTTATGATGTCCAGCCTCTTCACCTTCCTGCTCGTCCTCCAGGCGCTCGTCGCCTCGGCGATGATCGGCGTCATCCTGATGCAGAAGTCGGAAGGCGGCGGCCTGGGTGTCGGCGGCAGCCCCGCTGGCCTGCTGTCGGCACGCGGTGCGGCGGATTTCCTGACCCGGGCGACCACGGTCCTGGCCAGCCTGTTCGTCGGCCTGTCGATCGTGCTCGCCGCTCTTGCATCGGTGGGCGGCGCCGGTGGTTCGTCGATCGACACGTCGCTGTCGAAATCGGCGCAACAGAGCGGCGCCCCGACCTCGTCGCTGACTGGGCCTGCACAACAGGCTCCCGCTCAGGGCGCACCCGCGCAGCAGGCTCCGGTTTCGGATGATCCGCTCGCGGCGGCTGCGGCTGCTGCCGCAAGCAAGGACGCGGCTCCGCCGCCGGCCGAGGCACCTGCCAAGAAATAACCGGCGGCTTCGGCCTCCAGCTTCACACCCGCGGCGGCGGAAATATTTTCCGCCGTTTGCGATTCGACGGCTTGCGCCGTCACCCTCCTGTTGAGTAAGTCTTTCCTCCCATGGCGCGGTTCATTTTTATCACCGGCGGCGTGGTCTCCTCCCTTGGCAAAGGTTTGATGGCGGCTAGCCTTGCGGCTTTGTTGCAGGCGCGGGGTTACCGCGTCCGCATTCGGAAGTTCGATCCCTATCTGAACGTCGACCCCGGAACGATGTCGCCGTATCAGCATGGTGAGGTCTATGTGACCGACGACGGCGCCGAAACCGACCTCGATCTTGGGCATTATGAACGCTTTACGGGTGTCGCGGCGCGGCAGAGCGACAATGTCACCTCGGGCCGTATTTATCAGCAGATCATCACCAAGGAGCGTCGCGGCGACTATTTGGGCGCGACGGTACAGGTCGTTCCTCACGTCACCGATGCGATCAAGGCCTTTGCGCGCGCCGAGACCGACGATCTGGATTTCGTTCTGTGCGAAATCGGCGGCACTGTCGGCGATATCGAATCGCTTCCCTTCATCGAGGCGATCCGTCAGCTTCGGAACGAGGAGGGCCGCGACAAGACGCTGTCCGTCCATGTGACGCTGGTGCCCTACATCGCTGCCGCGGGCGAGTTGAAGACCAAGCCGACGCAGCATAGCGTGCGCGAACTGGCGTCGCTGGGCGTACAACCCGATATTCTGCTCTGCCGCTGCGAAAAACCGCTGCCCGAGGGCGAGCGCGCGAAGATTGCGCAATTCTGCAACGTGCGGAAGGAAGCCGTGATCCCCGCGCTGGACGCGGATTCGATCTATTCGGTGCCGGTCCAATATCATGGCGAAGGGCTCGATAGCGAAGTCCTGCGCGCCTTCGGCATCCATGACGCGCCCGAACCCGATCTGACGGCCTGGTACGACATCATGGACCGCAAGCAGCACCCCGAAGGCGAAGTCACGATCGGCGTCGTCGGCAAATATGTCTCGCTGCCCGATGCGTATAAGTCGCTCAACGAAGCGCTTGTTCACGGCGGGATGGCGAACCGCGTGAAGGTCAATATTCGCTGGCTTGACGCCGAGATGTTCGAGGAAGGCGATCTGGCGGCAAAGCTGGAGCCGATGCACGGCATTCTGGTTCCCGGCGGCTTTGGCGAGCGCGGATCGGAAGGCAAGATCGCGAGCGTGCAATTCGCGCGCGAACGCAACGTTCCTTTCCTCGGCATTTGCCTGGGCATGCAGATGGCGTGCATCGAGGGCGCGCGGAACACCAGCGGTATCGCCGGCGCATCGAGCACCGAGTTCGGCAAGACCGAAGAACCCGTCGTCGGCCTGATCACCGAATGGATGAGCGACGAAGGTCTGCAGAAGCGCGGCGCGAACACCGACCTTGGCGGTACGATGCGCCTTGGCGCCTATGAGGCGAAACTGTCGCCGAACAGCCATGTCGCCACTGTCTATGGCGCGAATGCGATCAGCGAGCGCCACCGCCACCGGTACGAAGTCAACGGCGCCTATCGCGAAAGCCTTGAAAAGGGCGGTCTCGTCTTTTCTGGCATGTCGCCCGATGGCATGTTACCCGAGATTGTCGAACGACCGGACCATCCGTGGTTCATCGGGGTGCAGTTTCACCCCGAGCTGAAATCCAAACCCTTCGACCCGCATCCCTTGTTCAAGGGATTCATCGAAGCGGCGGTAAAGCAGAGCCGGCTCGTCTGACGACCCAGGGGTGGGGTAACAGGAAAGGGACGACAGGGGCATGGATCACGCGAGACTCGCCGAGCTTCAGGGTCCCGACAGCATATTCTCGGGCTTGTCCGTCGAGGACTGGGCCGAAATAGCCAGTCGTGCGGTGCAGGTCAGCTTTGTGAAGGGCAAGGAATTGCTCGTCCAGGGCGATCCCGGCGACATGATGCTGATCCTGACCGAAGGAACGGCGCGTGTTTCGATGCTGACCGCGGGCGGGCGCGAGATCGTGCTGGCCTATGCCGAGCCGGGCGCGGTGCTGGGCGAAATCGCACTGCTGGACGGCGGGGAGCGCACCGCGTCGGTTACCGCTACAAGTGCCGGCAGCGCGCTTCAGCTTGGACGCAATGCGCTCAAGGATTTCGCGGCGAGCCATCCTGAATTCACCTGGTCGCTGATGCAGCAGCTCGCGCGGCGACTGCGCACTGCGGACCAGACGATCGAAAGCGACCGCGCCTATGCTTCCGGTCCCAGGCTTGCGCGCTATCTCAAGCGCCTGATCCGCAAGGACAGCGTCGAGAAGACGCACCGCGTCGAACTCAGCCAGACCGAACTCGGCAATTTCGCGGGCATGAGCCGCGAGCATATCAATCGCCAGCTTCGTAGTTGGGAAGAATCGGGCGTCATTTCGCTGGAACAGGGGCGCGTGCGCGTGCTCGATGCGGACATGCTGGAAGATATCAGCGAAAGCGAAAGCTAGAATCACAACGCCCGGGCCTCGTTTTCGAGACCCGGGCGCCTGTGACGAACACTCGCCATCCCCCTTGTGCGCAGGCCGGCGATGGACCTGCACTCCCTGGAGCCGGGCCTTTGGGCCGCGTTGAACCAGAGACCGAGCGCTAGGGCGCGGTGGGGGGTTTGTCACGCTCCGACAGCGGGCCGCACACGTTTTGCATCGGCCCTGTGGCCGAAGGGCAACATATTGTGCGAATCATTCGCAAGAGTGATGGGCGCCACTGGCCATTGCCAGCGCTGCCGCCGCTGCCTAAAGCGAGGCCATGACCGCACCGCGTATCGCGCTTCGAAGGCCGCTCGCCCCATGATCCTGCGTCCTTACGAGCGTGCGATCTTCAAACGCTATCTGCTTCCTCAGCGGGGCGAAGGGTTCATCTTCGTCGCGGCGATGTTCAGTTTCATTGCGGTCACGCTCGGCGTCGCGGCGCTGGTAATCGTCATGAGCGTGATGAACGGCGTCCGTTCCGACCTGTTCGACAAGATCGTCGGCCTCAACGGCCACGCGGTCGTCCAAGGCTTCGGTGGACGCATCGACGATTGGCGCGACGTGCTCAAGCAGGCGAAGGCGACGCCGGGAGTCGTATCGGCGACGCCGCTGATCGAACAGCCGCTGCTTACGACCTTCAGCGGTCGCGTCGAGGGCGTCCTGGTTCGCGGCATGACCGTTCAGGACATTCGCAAGAACGACGTACTCGGCGGAAAGGTGCTGCAGGGCAGCCTCAATTCGCTGACGGCCAATTCGGGGAATGTCGCGCTGGGCAGCGAGCTGGCCCGCAATCTAGGGGCGACGGTCGGTTCGACGGTGACGATCATCAACCCTCAGGGGCGGTCGACGCCTTTCGGCACGGTACCGCGCGAGATCGCTTACCGTGTGTCGGCGATATTCGAAATCGGGGTCTATGACTTCGACAAGGCCTATGTCGTGATGCCGATGGAGGATGCGCAGCTGCTGCTTCTGACCGGCGATCAGGTCGGGATGATCGAAGTGAAGACAACCGATCCCGACAGGGTGGGTGAGATATTGCGGCCGCTGGCCGAAAAGGTGGCGGCCAAGGCCGTCATATCCGACTGGCGATCGATGAACGCCAGCCTGTTCGAGGCGCTGTCGATCGAGCGCGTCGCAATGTTCATCATCCTGTCGCTGATCATCCTGGTCGCCGCGTTCAATATCATATCGTCGCTGATCATGCTGGTGCGGGCGAAGACCCGCGACATGGCGATCCTTCGAACGATGGGTGCGCCGCGAGATTCGGTAATGCGACTGTTCATCGCCATCGGACTGTCGATCGGCGTCGCAGGAACGCTGATGGGCATGGCGATCGGATTCAGTCTGCTCTATTTTCGGTCCGGCGTGCTGCGCGGGTTCGAGATCATCACCGGGCAGTCGCTGTGGGATCCGTCGATCCGCTTTCTGACCGAGCTCCCGTCGAAACCCGACCCTGTCGAGATCACCGGGATTGCGATCATGACGATCGTCTTCAGTTTCCTCGCGACGCTTTATCCGGCCTACAAGGCCGCCAATACCGATCCGGTACAGGTGCTCCGCTATGAGTGACGTCGCGCTGGAACTCATCGCGTTGAAGCGCAGCTTCATTCAGGGCGAGGTTACGATCGAGGTGCTTCGCGGCGTCAACGCAAACCTTCGTCGCGGCGAAATCGTCGCGCTGCTTGGTCCGTCGGGATCGGGGAAGTCGACGATGCTGCAGGCAGTGGGGTTGCTCGAAGGCGGTTTCGACGGCACGATCCGGATCGACGGCGAAGACGTAACGCGCCTCGACCAGGGCGAGCGCACGAAAACGCGGCGCGAAAAGATCGGTTTCGTCTATCAGTTCCACCATCTGTTGCCCGATTTCACAGCGATCGAAAATGTCGTTCTGCCGCAGTTGATCCGCGGCGCGTCGCAGGCGGAGGCCGAGGAACGCGGAGCCGATCTGCTGGGCCGATTGGGGCTGGCGGAGCGCCTGCACCACAAGCCGAGCAAGCTGTCGGGCGGCGAACAGCAGCGTGTCGCCGTGGCGCGCGCGCTGGCGAACCGGCCGCTGCTGGTGCTTGCCGACGAGCCGACGGGCAATCTTGACGAGGCGACCGCCGACCGCGTGTTCGAGCAGTTCGTCAAATTGGTGCGCGACCATGGATCGTCCGCGCTGGTCGCAACGCACAACGAGCGCCTCGCCGCGAAAATGGATCGCGTGCTGCGCTTGCACGAAGGGCATATCGAGGCCTAGGCTTTGGTCTCTGTCAGGAGGAGAGGGCGAATGGCACTTTATGATCTTGCGGCGAAGCTTCCCGGGGGTGCTACGCAGTCACTGGCCGATTATCGCGGCAAGGTGCTGCTGATCGTCAACACCGCCTCGAAGTGCGGCTTTACCCCGCAATATGAAGGGCTGGAGGAACTGTATCGCGATTACAAGGATCGCGGGTTTGAGGTTCTTGCTTTCCCGTGCAACCAGTTCGGCGCCCAAGAGCCCGGCGACGCCGAAGAGATCAAGAATTTCTGCTCGCTCACCTATGACGTGTCCTTTCCGCTGATGGCGAAGGTCGACGTCAACGGCGATGGCGCCGATCCGATCTTCAAATATCTGAAGCAGGAAAAGACCGGTTTGCTGGGCAGCGGGATCAAGTGGAATTTCACCAAATTCCTCGTCGACCGCGACGGGAAGGTCGTGTCGCGCCACGCGCCGACGACGAAGCCCGAGCAGCTTCGCAAAGAGATTGAGGAACTGCTGGGTTAAGGCTTGGCCGAATCGCCGCTGTCACTGTAGCGTCATCTGATGGCCTACAGCCCCTTTGTTCCCCTGCGCGTCTTTTCCAGTTTCACCATGCTGGAGGGGGCGATCGAGCCCAAGGCGATTGCAAAAGCCGCGCGTGATCGCGGGTTTCCGGCGATCGCCGTCGCGGATCGCAACGGGCTGTACGGCGTCATGGCCTTTGGCGAGGCATGCAAGGCTGCGGGCGTCCAACCGATCGTCGGAACTTTTCTGAGCGTTGCACGTCCTGGACAGCGGCTCGCGAACGGCGCGCCGATGATCGACTGGCTTGCTCTCTATGCGCAGGATGACGCTGGCTATAACAATCTTTGCGCGCTGGTGTCGGCGGCGCATCTTGGCCGCCCGGTCGAGCAGGAACCGCATGTCACTTTTGCCGACATGGCAGGGAAGACCGATGGTCTGATTTGCCTGACCGGCGGGGGCGAGGGCGCGCTCGCGCGATTGCTCGCGGGCGAGCAGAAGACCGCTGCCGACGATTATGTCGAGCAGTTGGAGGCGCTGTTTGGCGGACGACTATATATCGAACTGTCGCGGCGCGGCGATGCAGCCGAGATAGCAGCCGAAAATGCGCTGATCGACCTAGCCTACGCGCGCGCGTTGCCAATCGTCGCGACCAACCCCGCGAGTTTCGTCGAGCCGCAATTTCACCCGGCGCATGATGCGATGCTGTGTATCGCGCAATCGGCCTATGTCGAGAGCGAGGACCGGCGGGTGTCGAGTCCAGAGGCTTGGCTGAAACCGGCCGAGGTGATGGAGGACGGTTTCTCCGACCTTCCCGAGGCGATGTACAACACGCTTGTCGTCGCTCAGCGCTGCGCCTTTATGGCGCCGAAGCGAGCGCCGATCCTGCCCAGCCTGGCCGGCGACCGCGAGGGCGAGGCCGCGCAGCTCAAGGCCGACGCGCACGCAGGACTTGCGTCGCGGCTCGCGCTTTATGCCGGCCTGAGCGACGAAGAACGGCAAGCTTATGTCACGCGCCTCGATTTCGAAGTCGACGTCATCACCCAGATGGGCTTCCCCGGATATTTCCTGATCGTTGCCGACTTCATCAAATGGGCGAAAGCGAACGACATTCCGGTAGGCCCGGGCCGCGGTTCGGGCGCAGGCAGCGTCGTTGCCTGGGCGCTGACGATCACCGATCTCGATCCGCTAAAGCTTGGCCTGCTGTTCGAACGCTTCCTCAATCCCGAGCGCGTGTCGATGCCCGACTTCGACATCGACTTCTGCGAAACCCGGCGCGGCGAGGTGATCCGCTACGTGCAGGAGAAGTACGGCCGCGACACCGTCGCGCAGATCATCACGTTCGGTAAGCTGAAAGCCCGCGCCGTTCTGAAGGACACCGGGCGCGTGCTGCAGATGAGCTATGGCCAGGTCGACCGGCTCGCCAAGCTGGTACCGAACCATCCGACCGATCCCTGGACGCTCGAGCGCGCGCTGAACGGCGTCAGCGAGCTGATGACCGAGTATAAGCAGGACGACGGCGTCCGCCGCCTGTTCGACATGGCGCGCCAGCTTGAAGGTCTTCCCCGGCATAGTTCGACCCACGCCGCGGGCGTGGTGATCGGCGACCGGCCGCTCGATCAGCTCGTCCCGCTCTATCGCGATCCGCGTTCGGATATGCCGGTGACGCAGTTCGACATGAAATATGTCGAGACTGCCGGGCTGGTGAAATTCGACTTTCTGGGCCTCAAGACCCTGTCGGTGCTCAAGGAGGCAAAGCGCCTGCTTGCGCTGCGCGGGGTCGACGTCGATCTCGATACGCTCGCGTGGGACGACGAGGAAGTCTATGCGCTGCTGCAGCGCGGCGAAACGGTCGGGGTGTTCCAGCTGGAATCCGAAGGCATGCGGCGAACGCTGTCGGCGGTGAAGCCGACCAATTTCGGCGACATCATCGCGCTCGTCGCGTTGTATCGCCCTGGACCGATGGACAATATCCCGCTGTTCGGCGCGCGCAAGAACGGGCGCGAGGTGATCGCCTATCCGCACCCGCTGCTCGAAGGCATTCTTGCCGAAACCTACGGAATCTTCGTCTATCAGGAACAGGTGATGCAGGCGGCGCAGATTCTCGCCGGCTACAGCCTAGGCGGCGCCGACCTTTTGCGCCGCGCGATGGGCAAGAAAGTCCAGGCCGAAATGGACGCGCAGCGCGAGACCTTCGTGAAGGGTTGCGGCGAGCATAACGGCATCGACGCCAAGGCCGCCAACGAACTGTTCGACTTGATCGACAAATTTGCAGGCTATGGTTTCAACAAGAGCCACGCCGCCGCCTATGCTCTGCTGTCTTATCAGACCGCGTGGCTGAAGGCGCATTATCCGCACGAATTTTTCGCCGCCTCCATGTCGTTCGACAGCCATCAGACCGACAAGCTGTCGATCTTCATTGACGATATGCGCCGCCTGGGCATCGCGGTCGCGCCGCCATCGATAAACGACAGCGAGGCCGATTTCTCGGTTGGCCGCAGTGAAGACGGACTTGCGGTGCGGTATGCGCTCGGTGCGCTCAAGGGCGTGGGCGAAAAGGCGATGGAAGCGCTGGTAGCCGAACGGCATGCAAAGGGCGATTATGCCAGCCTCGATGATTTCGCCGCGCGCATCGATCCCAAGCAGCTGAACCGACGGCAGATAGAGGCGCTGGCGGGCGGCGGGGCTTTCGATCCGGTTGAGCCCGATCGGCCGCGAGCCTTTTCGGGTGCCGAGGCGCTGCTCGCCTGCGCGAACAATTCGGCGCATGAACGGTCGACGGGGCAGGGCGGCCTGTTCGGTGGCGACGTCGCGATCATGCCCGTGCTTCAGCTTCCGGCGGCCGAGCCGTGGACGCTCGCCGAACGGATGACGCGCGAAAAGGAAGCGTTCGGCTTTTATTTTTCGGCACATCCGGTTGAGCAATATGAAGCCATTGTTCTGGCGCGCGGCGCGCGCAGCTATGGCGACATTTGCGAAAATGTCGAAATGACCCCCGGCACGCGTATCCCGATGGTGATGGCGGCGATGGTCGAAAGCGCGCGTCCGCGCGTGTCGCAACGCGGCAACCGCTTCCTCAACTTGACGCTCTCCGACCGCAGCGGACAGTTCCAGTCGAGCTGTTTCGACGAGCAGGCGGGCAAGGTGCTGGAAACCCTCGCCGCCGACGGCGGGTGCGCGATCTTGTCGGTGGAGCTCGATCTGCTGGAAGGCGAGGAGACTCCGCGCGTCACGGTCCGAGGCGCGCAATCGCTGCTCGACATCGCCGCGACTGCGGCGTTGCAGTTGACTTGCCGTGTCGATCTGGCCGAGGCTTTGCCCGAGATTGCACGCCTGCTGGAGCAGCGCGAGGATGCGCGCGGAAAAGTCGTCATCGCGACGCGGGATCCGCTGACGGATGAAGATATACGGATCGAACTCGGCCGAGGCTTCGCGCTGGGTCCCGATACGGTGTCGCGGCTTGAAATGATCACCGGCGTTGCCGATCCTGCGCTGTCGCTCGTCGCGCCGCGCGATTTCAGAGTCCGTTAGCCCGCTTCACCCTTGCCTATCGTGCAACTCCGGCCCTATCCCTAGGGCTGCAACGATAATCGAGGATGTCATCATGGGAATGCAGGGCCAGCCGCTGCTCGTTACAAGTCTGATCGATCACGCAGCACGGGAGCATGCGACGCGCGAGATCGTGTCGCGGTGGGCCGATGGTAGCATGACGCGGTCGACCTGGGGCGAAGTCGGCGTCGACGCGCGGAGATTCGCGGCGGCG
>JAFKLT010000105.1 GCA_017309275.1 Sphingomonadales bacterium
CCGCGCCGAGAGCATCTTCGGCAAGCTGTTCGTCGGCTATGCGTTCGCAGAGGGGTGGGCACATTATACCGAAGAGATGATGTGGGACGCCGGGCTGGGCGCCGGCGACCCTGAAACACATATCGGGCAGTTGTCGAACGCGCTGCTGCGTGATTGCCGCTATCTGTCGGCTATCGGCCTTCACACCAAGGGCATGACGGTCGCCGACTCCGAAAAGCTGTTCAAGGAACAATGCTATCAGGATGAGGGCAACGCCCGGCAGCAGGCCGCGCGCGGCACCTATGATCCGCTGTACCTCAATTACACGATGGGCAAGCTGATGATCCGCAAGCTGCGCGAAGACTGGACGAAGGGCGACAAGACCAAGTGGAAGGCGTTCCACGACGAGTTCCTGTCCTACGGCGGCCCGCCGATCCCGATGGTGCGCGCCGCGATGATGAAGGAGGATACGCCGAAGGCAGTCTTCTGAGGCTGGCGAATCGACCGACCCGCGGCTAGCCTCCCCTGAAAGGGGCTAGCCGATGGTCGATGTCTTCATTTCCTATTCGCGCGACAACAAGGCGCGCGTCGCGCAGATCGCGCAGGCGGTCTCCACCGCAGGCTATGCCGTATGGTGGGACGCAGAGCTGCCGCCGCACCGATCCTATGGCGACGTGATCACCGAAAAGATCGGCAGCGCGAAGGCGGCGATCGTGGTGTGGTCGCAGGCCTCGGCCCAGTCCGAATGGGTCCGTGCCGAGGCGGATGTCGCTCGCAACCAGAAAAAGCTGGTGCAGACGGCGATCGACGATGTGATGCCGCCGCTGCCCTTCAACCAGATCCAGTTCGCCGGACTTGCCGACTGGAACGGCGAACCGGACCATCCCGGCTGGCGCAAAGTGCTGATGAGCCTGGAGGAGCTTTGCGGTCGCGAACCCGTGCCCGCCGCTGCGCCCACTCCAGCACCAGCGCCCGCCCCCGAGCCTCCGCGCGCAGCACCGAGCGACTGGCAGGGCGCCGCACCGCCCGATCGCAAGCCTTCCTTATTGCCCTGGGCGCTGCTTGGACTGGCGGTCATCGCTGTGGCCCTGCTGGCCTGGAAGCTGCTTCAACCGGCGCCGGAGCCCACCGCAGCACCGGCAGCTTCGGGCGAGTCCGCGACCGTGGCCGAGGCAGCAGCACCTGCATCGGATACTGAAACAAACAGTCCGGTGGAGGCCTTCACCCTGGCGGCGGTGATCGACGACCCCGACGGCTTCACCAACATCCGCGCCGGCCAAAGCACGAATGCCGCGATCGTCGGCAAGGTGCTGGAGGGTGAGAAGTTCCTGACCTATAAACAGCCCGGCCAATGGTGGCGCGTGCGCAAAGCCGATGGCACCACCGGCTTCATGTTCCGCAAATATATCCGACTGGTCGAAGGCGGCGCGGCACCCGCACCTAAGGCCGCTGCGTGGACGCCCGATGGCGCGATCATCGCCGATTCCTCGACACGCCTCCTTACGCCCGCCGATGTCGCTGGGCTGGATCCGCAGCAAGCGCGGATCGCGCGGAACGAGATTTTCGCGCGCAAGGGCTTCCGCTTCAAGGATGCGACGCTGCGCGACTATTTCGGCCGGTTTGGCTGGTATCAGCCGACGAGCGATACGGTGGAGCTGTCGTCGATCGAAAAGGCCAATGTCGCGCTTCTGAAATCGGTCGAATCCGGGACACAATGACGGCATCGGCCGCCGCCGTCGAAACAGAGGTCGCGCACCGGCTGGCGCAGGGCGATGCGCTCAGCGCCTTTGATTGCGCCGTCGCGGCGCGGCGCGAAGGGATCGAAAGCGCGCGGCTGCGCTATCTGATGGTGCGCGCGCTCGCGGCGTCGGGCGACAGCCTGGGCGCAATGCATCTTTACGAACAGCTCGATCTGGCGACGACAGGCGACGTCGACAGCCTCGCGCTGGCGGGACGCATCTGGAAGGATGAGGCCTTCGATCATCAGGGCGCGCAGCGCACGAGCTTTCTGCAAAAGGCCGCCGCCGCCTATGATCATGCCTTTCGCGTGTCGGGCGCCGATTTTCCCGCGATCAACGCCGCCAGCCTCTATGCCATGCTCGGCGAGCGCGATCGTGCGGTGGCGCTTGCCGGGCCGATCGCGGCGAACGGCGCCGCCGACAATTATTGGGATCAGGCGACGCTGGTCGAAGCACTGTTGCTGCTGGGACGTGGCGACGACGCGCTGATCCATGCGCGCGGGGCGCACGACCAGGCGGGCACGCGCGCCGGCGACCGCGCCTCGACCTGCCGCCAGATCATGCGGCTGGCGGCGAGCGGCGCGATCGACCCCGACAAGGCGCAGGCGATCGTCGAATTGCTGCGACCACCGCCGGTCGGTGTCTATTGCGGCCGCATGTTCCGTGCGGGGGGCGAGGGCGAGGCCAAGGCGACGCGCGCCATCGCGTCCGCGCTGGACGAAAAGCCGCTATCGGCGCTGATCGGCCCGCTCGCCTGCGGTGCCGACATCCTCTTTGCCGAGGCCGCGCTGGAAAGGGGCATCGACCTGACCATCGTATTGCCCTTTGCCGAGGATGATTTCATCGCCCAATCGGTACAGTCGGGGGGAGAGGCGTGGTTGCCGCGTTATCGCCAATGCCGCGACCGGGCGGCGATGGTCCATTTTGCAAGCAACGCCCGCTATGTCAGTGACGATTGCCAGTTCATCCTGGGGTCGCACACCGCGATGGGGCTGGCAAAGCTGCGTGCCCGCGAACTGGAGACGGCGGCGATCCAGCTTGCGGTCGTCGATCCGGAAATCGCGGCCCGTTCGGGCGCCGAGATCGCCGGGACCAATGCCGACATCGCGCTTTGGCAGGGCAGGGGAGATGAAACGCTGACGATCGCGGTCGGCGATCTGGACCGCAATCTCGACTTCCCGCCGGCCCCGAAGCCGCCCGAAGGCACGCGGCGCGGCCTTTATGCGATCCTGTTTGCCGACTTTGCCGGCTTTTCGAAGCTGGGCGAGGCCGAACTTCCGATCTTCGCGGCAGAGGTCATGGGCGGGATCGGCCGCATCCTCGACGATTTCGGCGATGCGGTTCTGTTTCGAAATACCTGGGGCGATGCCGTCTACGCGGTGATCGATAACCCTGCGACGGCCGCCAGAATCGCCCTCGCCATGCAGGAAAAGCTCGACATTCTCCCGCCCGGCCTTGGGCTGGAAGGGCAGAAGGCGGGCATGCGCACCGGCATTCATTTCGGCCCCATCTATCGCGGGATCGATCCGGTCGTCGGCAACGAGCTGTGGTACGGGACCGAAGTCACGCGCACCGCGCGGATCGAGCCGGTAACCCTGGTCGGCCAAGTCTATTGCACCCAACCGCTCGCGGCGATGCTTGAGCTGGAAAATGCGCGCGACTTCGATTGCGATTATGTCGGCAAGGTCCGGATGAAGCCACTGTCGTCGGGCGCGATGCCCGCGGGAAGCTCCGCGGCGGTTGCCGGCTCTATGGCCCAGTCCGAATGGCTCTCTAGGAAATCGGCAACCCGCTCCTCGCCCTCGGTCCGCTCAAGCGAACAGGTCGCATAGATCAGCGTTCCGCCGGGCTTCACCCAGCTCGCCGCACGATCGAGCAGCTCTGCCTGCAATGCGGCCATCTCCTGAATTTGCCGGGGTTCGATCCGATGGAGAACGTCGGGGTGACGTCGGAAAATGCCCGTCGCCGAACAAGGCGCATCGAGCAGGATCGCATCGACCGGCGAGTCGGGTTGCCATTTGCGTATGTCGCCCTGCACGACTTCGGCCGACAGTCCAGTCCGCGTCAGATTCTCCGAAAGCCGCCCAAGCCGCTTTGCGCTCGAATCGACGGCAACGACGCTCCAGCCCGCTGCGGCCAACTGCATCGTCTTGCCGCCCGGCGCGGCGCAAAGGTCCAGTACGGTCCTGCCATTGCCTTGACCGAGCAGTCGCGCGGGCAGGCTGGCGGCCAGGTCCTGCACCCACCACCCGCCATCGCGAAAGCCATGCATATGCTCCACTGCCTGCCCACGCGGCAAACGCCGATGGAGAGGGGCCAGCGTCGTCGCCTCGGCCCAATCGTCGCCGGGCTCGGACGTAAAGCTCAAATCGATAGGTGGCGGCGCGCTCCATGCGGTCGCGGCGGCAGCGACGATATCGTCGCCCCATTGATCCGCCCAACGCTCTGCGACCGCTTCGGGCAGGTTCGCGCTCTCGGGCAGCGCCCATTCTTCTTGCTGTGCGCGCGACAGGATCGCGTGCACCAGCCGTCGCGGCCCGCCGGCCACGAGCGGCAGCGCCGTCGCGACCACGGCATGCGGAGAGGTTTTGAGCACGAGCAACTGCGCCAGCGCCAGCCGCAGCACCGCGCGGGATTTCACATCTTCGGGCAAGATCTGCGATGTCGCGCCGTCGATCATTGCATCGATGTCGCCCATCCAGCGCAGGGTTTCGGATACGATGGCGATCGCAAAGGCGCGATCGGACGGAGCCAATCCCTGCGTCGCCGCATGGGCCGCGATGTCCAGCGGGTCGCCGCGCCGCAGCACGGCGTCCAGCAGGCGCAGCGCCGCGCGACGCAGGGCAGTACCGGGCGGATCGGCTTCGGCGGGGCCGCCACGATGTCGACGATCAGCCATGATGGTGGTTGGCGTTGGGCAAGGGACATCCTATGTTGGGCCGGTCATGGCCGAAAACAGCGAAACGAACGATATGGGCGGCACGCCCCGAGCGACCAGCCGCCCGGCGCATGTGAAGGCCCCGGCAAGCTGGACCAACAGTCCGCTGCCTTCGCCTGAACCGATCCGCGAGGACAAGGCGGAGGATCAGCCCGGCGGCCGCAACCCCGTCCGCTACGGCGACTGGGAACTCAAGGGCATCGCAATCGATTTCTGATCCCTTTGGCGCAAGCATCAAAAGGGATTCATCCGCGCGAGCAGCCTGTCGCGGTCGACGAACTGATGCTTTAGCGCCGCCAGGAAATGTAGCGTGACAAGCGCCAGCATCGTCAGGCCCAGTACCTCGTGGCGTTCGTGCAGGACATCGGCGACTTCCTTGCTCGGCGCCACGATCGACGGAATGGTGAACAGACCAAAGAAGTCGATCGGGCGATCGGCAGCCGACATCCAGACCCAGCCTGAGAGCGGCAGCAGGATGAGCAATGCATAGAAGAGGAAGTGGACGAATTTGCTCGTCCACCGTTCCCAGGTCCGCATGCTGGCGGGAAGCGGCGGCGCCTTGTGCGTCAGGCGCCACAGGATGCGCACGATCGTCAGCGCCAATATCGCCATACCCAGCGCCTTGTGAACACCCATCGCCGCGCGATGTGCCTCGCGCGGCATGTCTTCGGTCAGCATGGCAAGGCCGATATTGGCGATGACCGCCAGGCCGATCAGCCAGTGGAGCCAGATGGCCACCTTCGTATAGCGTGGGCCGGCGGTTGTTCCGGCTGAAGCTTCGGTGGCCATGGATCAGTCTCCTCAGGCGGCGGGGGTCGGAACCTCCAGGATTTCCGGCACCTTACCCAGACGAACCTGTTCGGCAAACACTTCCCGCATCAGCTGCAGCGAGAAAAGGTGGGCAAAGATCAGGCCGAGGATGCCGTTCTGCATCATCTTGCGGAGGACGTCGCCGCGCAGTTCGCGCAGCTTGTTCTCGTCGACCATCTGGAAACCACGATAGATGAAGGGCTTGTCGCTGCCTTCGGGCTGGATCGCGACTTCGCCATCCATCAGCAGGTCGGCCTTCTTCAGCTCTTCGACGAAGAAGCCCGTGCGCTGGCCCGCTTCCTCGAAATTCTTGCAGAATTCGAGCACGGCCTGCACCGGCTGCGTCGGCTCGCCATTTTCGAACAGCGCGTCGCCTTCGTCGAACTTGCCGATCGCACCCGACGTCGGATCGAAGCAGAGCGACAGATCGTCGCTGTTCTCGTTCAGGCGTGCGAGCAGGAAGGGATAGCGGCGGACATAGGCGGGGACATAGACCGGGTTGACCAGCTTGCCGTCGCCGTCGACAAACGTGTTCACGCCTTCGTTCAGGCCCATCAGCGCCAGCGGAACGGGGTTGTCGCCCGACGAAAAGACGATCGGGAAAAAGCGGCATGCCGAGACGAACTCATCCGAAGTCAGCGGCACGGCATGCTGATTGATCAGGAAGTCGGCGGTGTCGAGCGGACGCGCGTGAAAATCGGCATGCTCGTTGCTCGAAAGCGGCACGAGGTCCTTGTAGAAAAGCGGCAGATTGGTTGCGGGCGCAGTGGCCATGAATTGAACTCCGGTCAGGTGCCCCGAAACCTTCGGGGGAAAATGCTAAAGGCGCGCCTTATTGGCACGCGCGTCGCGGCGCAAGGGGGCGATGGCCGGATAGCCCCGCAGGTCAGGCAATCAGCTTGCCCGGATTGAACAGTCCTTCGGGATCGAGGCCCGCCTTGATCGCACGCAACGCGGCAAGCCGGGCAGGGCTGTCGAGCTCTGCCAGTATGTCGCGCTTCATCTGCCCGATCCCGTGCTCAGCCGAAATCGAACCGCCCAGCTCGATGACGTGCCGATAGACGATCCGGCTCGCCGCTTCGCCATTGGCGGTGAGCCACGCCTTGCCGTCGACATCCGCCGGCGGCTGCACATGATGGTGGATGTTCCCGTCGCCGAGGTGCCCGAACGACAGCGCGCGAAGGCCCGGAAAGGCTGCCTCCAGACGCGCGGGATTCTCGGCGATGAAGCGCGGCATCAGGTCGACCGGCACGCTCACGTCATGCTGCAGGGCAGGGCCCTCGGCACGCTCCGCCTCTGAAATCGAGTCGCGCAGGCGCCAGAAATCCTCGCTTTCGCTGTCATTCTTCGCGATCGCGACGTCGCCGACCAGCCCGGCGTCGATTGCGGCAGCCAGTTCGGTTTCCAGATCGGCCGCGAGCGCATCGTGCTGATCGCCCGCAAGTTCGACCAGCGCGTACCACGGATAGCGATCGGCCAGCGGATCGCGCGTCTGAGGAATATGGCGCAGCACCGCCTCGACACAGTTTCGCGGAATGATCTCGAACCCTTCGAGCGCGCTGCCGATCGCGGCGTCGAGCCGGCGTAGCAGGACGAGCGCGGTCGCCGGCGAATCGAGACCGATCCAGGCCGTCTGCCTGGCCGCCGTCGCGGGCACCAGGCGCAGGCTGGCCGCGGTCACGATACCCAGCGTCCCTTCCGCGCCGCACAGCAGGTGCCGCAAATCATAGCCGCGGTTGTCCTTCTTGAGCGGAGCGAGGCCGTCGAAGATGCTTCCGTCGGGCAACACCGCCTCGACCCCCGCGACCAGCGCGCGCATCGTGCCGTGGCGCAGCACCTGGGTTCCGCCGGCATTCGTGGACACCAGCCCGCCGATCGTGGCCGACCCCTTTCCGCCCAGCGTCAGCGGAAAGCGCAGGCCCTTTTCCAGCGCGGCGTGATGAAAATTCTCCAGGATCACGCCCGCCTCCGCGATCGCGATATGGGCGGTGCCGTCGATCTGTCGCACCCGGTTCATCCGCCGCAGGCTGAGCAATAGCTGATCGCCCGACGCATCTGGGGTGGCGCCGCCGACCATACCGCTGTTGCCGCCCTGCGGCACGACGGCGACACCCTCGGCCGCGCAAAGCCGGACGATCGCCGCGACCTCCTCGGTCGATGCGGGCGAAAGCATCGCTGCGGCGGCGCCATGATATTTGCCGCGCCAGTCGGTCAGCCACGGCGTCATCGTTTCGGAATCGCTGCTATATCCCTTCGGCCCCAGCAGGTCGGCTAGCGTCTGGAGCAGGGCGGGCGAGGGGGGACGCGTCATGTCGGCTGGCTTTCGCAAAATTGCCGCCGATCGATCGAACGGGGTCGACAGCAATTCATTTGATGTTCAATCAGGGACGTTAAAGCGGGCATTGGACGAATAGAATTCTTTCGTCCAGCATCGATGCGGGAGCCACAGGTGAACATCATCCACCGCCAGGGTGCCGAAAGGACGGCTGCACGGCTGTGCTGACGATTGTCGCCCTGTGGGTGATGGTCGCGGGCCCCGCGGCCGACGGTCCGCCGCCGCCGACGGCGCCCGGTTCGCTCGTTCCGCTATCCATGCCCGCCCCCGATGCGCCGGCCTCCTTCTGGCAGGTGGTGATCGAGCAGCAGTTGATCATCCGCGTCCCCGCACAGCGTTCGTCGCTCAACAATTTCGGCGCCGCCCCGATCGGCGAGGTGCGCATGCGCCAGGTGCCAATGGAGTGGAAGGAAAAGAAGGCGCCGAAATGCGTCGCGATGCGCAACATCCTGGGGATGCAGGCGGCGCAGCGCGACAGCATCGACATCATCACCCGCCAGAAGCAGCGGCTGCGCGCGCAGCTCAACCGCGGATGTCGTGCGCTCGATTTCTACGCCGGCTTTTATATGCAGGGCACGAAGGACGGGCAGCTTTGCGAGGATCGAGACCAGATCCACGCCCGTACCGGCGCCAAGTGCGAGATCGACAAATTCCGGCTTCTGGTCCCCGTACCGCGCGACGAAGATTGAATCTGACGCGGATTCGTCTCCTTTTCTTGACTTTTCATCGCTGTTTCCCCAATGGCCGCCGCAGCGTTGGCTGGCGTGGGACGCCGCGCTGTCATCTTTTCCGGACATGTTGACCCTATGAAATTTGCCGACCTCGGCCTTTCCGATGAACTTTTGCGTGCCGTGACCGAGTCCGGTTACGACGAACCGACCGCAATTCAGGCGGGCGCAATTCCCTCGGTCCTGATGATGCGCGACATGATCGGCATCGCCCAGACGGGGACGGGCAAGACCGCTTCCTTCGTGCTGCCGATGATCGACATTCTGGCGCATGGACGTGCGCGCGCACTGATGCCGCGCTCGCTGATCTTGGAACCGACGCGCGAACTCGCGGCGCAGGTCGCGGAAAACTTTGAGAAATACGGCAAGTATCACAAGCTCTCGATGGCGCTGCTGATTGGCGGCGTACAGATGGGCGATCAGGTCAAGGCGCTCGAAAAGGGTGTCGACGTGCTGATCGCGACCCCGGGCCGCCTGATGGACCTGTTCGAGCGCGGCAAGATCCTGCTGACCGGTTGCAACCTGCTTGTGATCGACGAAGCCGACCGCATGCTCGACATGGGCTTCATCCCCGATATCGAGAATATCTGCACCAAATTGCCCGCGAATCGGCAGACCCTGCTTTTCTCGGCGACGATGCCGCCACCGATCAAGAAACTGGCCGACAAGTTCCTGTCGAATCCGAAGACGATCGAGGTCGCGCGTCCGGCAAGCCGGAACGAGAATATCGAGCAGTTCGTCGTCAAGACATCCGAACGCGGCAAGCGCGACACGCTTCGCGGGCTGATCGAATCCGAAGAGATCGGCACGGCCATCATCTTCTGCAATCGCAAGACCACGGTGCGTGAGCTTGCGAAGTCGCTGCAGCGTCATGGCTACAAGGCCGGCGAAATTCACGGCGACATGGACCAGTCGAGCCGCATTGCGGAACTCGACCGCTTCAAGGCAGGGACGATCAACATCCTGGTCGCCTCCGACGTCGCGGCGCGCGGTCTCGACGTGAAGGGCGTCAGCCACGTCTTCAACTTCGACGCGCCCTGGCATCCCGATGACTATGTGCACCGGATCGGCCGTACGGGCCGCGCGGGCGCTAAGGGACGCGCCTTTACGCTGGTGACGCCGTCGGACGACGAAGCATTGGACAATATCCAGAAGCTTACCGGCTACAAGGTTCCGGTGCACGAGACTGGCGCGCCGGAAGCAAGGTCGGACCGCGGCGACGAAGCCCGCGAACCGCGACGCAGCGATCGTCCGGAGCGCGGCGGACGGCGATCGAGCAAGCCCGAAAGCGCGCCGAAGCGCACCGAGGAAAAGCGCGCGCCCGCGCCGGCGCCAAAGAAGGACGCGGGCCGAAAGCCCGCACCTGCGGCGACGAAGCAGGACGATGATGGTCCCGACGACGGCTGGAACGGGCCGATGCCGGGCTTTCTGTCGGTCAGCTTCGGCAGCTGACGCCGCCGTCCGGCGTCAAAGCCGGACGAGCATCTTTCCGATATTGTCGCCGGAGAAGAGACCGAGAAAGGCCTCGGGCACCGCGTCGATTCCGTCGCGCACGGTCTCGCGGATCGTAACCGCACCGCTGGCGATCAGCCCGCCCATGTCGGCATAGAATTCCTCCATGCAGTCGATGAACTGGTCGGTGTAGATAAAGCCTTCCATCCGAATGCGCGCCGGAATCGAGCGGATGATATATTTCATCTCCTGCGGCTTACCGTCGTTGTACACGTCGATCATGCCGCAGATGGCGAAGCGCGCGAAGTCGTTGGCGACCGCAAAGGCTGCGTCGAGATGTTCACCCCCGACATTGTCGAAATAGACGTCGATGCCCGGCTTTCCGAGCGTCTCCAGCGCCTGCACAAGCTGCGGCAGCACCGGTCCCGCCTTGTAATCGATCACCGCGTCGGCGCCGAGATCGCTGATCCACGCGCATTTTTCCGCGCCGCCAGCCGATCCGATCACCGTCATCTCGCGGGCCTTGGCGATCTGGACGACGGCGGAGCCGACCGCGCCGCCCGCCGCCGAAACGAAAATGGTGTCGCCGGGCTTCGCCGCCGCGACGCGAAGCAGGCCGATCCACGCCGTGCCGCCGGTAAGCCCCATGTTGTGCAGGAACGTCTGCGGCGACATGCCGCTCGCGAGCAACTCGGCAGGCAGCTTGTTCGGCATCATGTCGAGCCCGATGATGCCGCCGTCGCGCCAACCGCCCATGTGCAAGATCATGTCGCCGGGCGCAAAGCCCTCCATCCGGCTTTCGATCACTTCGCCGATTGCGCCGCCGGTCATCGGCTGATCGATCTGAAAACTCGCGGCATAGCTTTTCGCGTCGTTCATGCGCCCGCGCATATAGGGGTCGACCGACAGCCAATGGTTGCGAATGCGAAGCTGGTCGGCCTCGAGTGGCCCGTCAGGAAGATCGCGCAGTGCGAAATTGCTCCTCGACGGAAGTCCCTCAGGACGGCTGGTCAGATGCCATGCCTTCGCCATAGTCCCCACACCCCTTTTTTCCGGCGCCGGTGGCAAAGGTCAGAAAAGCCGTTGCCACTGTCAATCTGTATCGTTAAGAGCCGCCCGGTCGCGGGGCCGTAGCTCAGATGGGAGAGCGCTGCAATCGCACTGCAGAGGTCAGGGGTTCGATTCCCCTCGGCTCCACCAGCGACCCTTTTTCCAGAAAATCTTTACGTTTCGCTATAGCTGTCGATGGCGGAAAAAATGCGCGTGAGTTGATCGCGCTCGTCGGCGTCGATGTCGGGGCGCCAGATTTCGAACAGCATGACCGTGCGGTCGCCGCTCCCGCGATTCCAGGCCTCATGTTCGAAGCTGTCGTCGAAGATCGTCAGGCGACCCTCTTCCCAAGCGCGCGTTTCGGCGCCGACCCGCAAGCCGCAACCTTCGGGAACGATCAGCGGCAGGTGACAGATCAACCGTGTATTCAGCATGCCGTGATGCGGGGCGATATGCGTGCCCGGCTTCAGGCGCGAAAACAACGCGAGTGGCGCGCGGCCCGGAATGACGGGCTGCGGCGCGAGGGCGAGCGCCGCCAGCGCTTGCGGGCATATCGCCTGCATGCCGTCGGCGATTTCGCCATCCTTCCAAAGCCATGCGGCACCCCAGTCGGGTCGGTCGAGCAGCGGATTGTTCGGCGGCGGGCGATCCGCACTGGCCGTCACATAGGGACCGAATCGATCGCCTTGCCCGTCGATCAGCGCCGACAGCTCGACGCGGATCGCATCGGTGGCGGCCTCGACCGCGGGTACCCAGTCGAACTCGGAGCGCTCGAAAAAGGCGCGCTGCGCAAGGCCGGGGAAATAGAACATGCTCGGTTGCTGAAGATAGAGCGGCTGGTCGCCCGCCAACAGCCGCAGCGCTTCGCCCACCCTTGGCGTCGCATTGCGGCGATCGATCCCCACGCTGCGAAGCTGGTCCAGCAGATGTTCGGCAAAGGCGCGCTCGGTGGCGGCCAGAAATTCTTCGGCGCGCGTCAAACCCGGATGCAGGGCTGGGGGGACGTTGCTCGCCTGCGCCGCAGTGCCGAGCGCGAGGCGGTAGAAACTGCCCGCAGCGCGGTCGTCCTGAAGCTTGCGCTTCAACTCGGCCATCGCCAGGATGGCGGCGATATTGCTGCGGTCGGCGCGGATCGCCCCGTCCAATGCGGCGGTTTCCGCCGCGACATCGCCGCGGCGATGGGCGTCGCGTGCCTGGTCCAGCCATGTCGTCTGCCCCGTCATGAACGAAGCCATACCGCAGCATGGGACCTTTGCAAGCGACGCCCTGCCGCCTCGTCAGCTAGCGGGCGGGATGGCGGTATCGCCCGTCCCGGGCTTCTCCCGCATCTGCCGGCGGACGGCGACCATGAAACGGCTGCGCCAGAAGGCGACGATCAGCGCAAGGATCACGCCCCAGGGCAAAAGCACCGCGCCGAGCGTGAGGATGAAGCTGAGCGCGGTACTACCGCTGCGCATCAGCGTCTCGCCCGCATCGGCAAAGGGATTTTCGTGGCCGATGCCCGGCAGCCCGCCATCACTCACATAATTGAATGCGACGCTCGTCCAGGCGATGCGTGCCTCGCCGCTCCGTCGCGACTGGCTTTCCTCACCCAGATTTCCCCGCAATTGGCTGATCTGCGCCAGCAGTTCGGCGCGTTCGCGCTTGTCGAGACCGCCTTGTTTCAGCCGGCTTTCAAGGCGCTCGATCTCCGCCTGCGAGCCTGCGCTGCGTTGTTGGGACAGCAGGATTTCCTGACCGACATCTTCACCAGCGACGCTGGCGTCCGCCAGAACGCCTTCGGCCTTTTCGACGCTGGCGATCGCCTGCGCACCGAATTTGCGCGCGATGCCGGGCTCCAGTTTGAACTGCGTCTGCGCCTCGACGAGCTTCTCATCGGAAAGCTGGTAGCGAACATCGACGATGCGGCAGCGCTTGATGCCTAACGTTTCGCAAGCGGCGGCATGCTCTTCCTGAATTTTAGAGATGCTCTTGTCCGCCAGGCGGAAGGTATAGGCGTAATCGAACGCCACGCCTGGCGCGGCCTCGACGCTGATCTTCGGCGCGGCGACGTCTGCCGTTCCGCCTTCTTCGGCTGCACTTTCGGCGGTGGGGACTTCATTCACGGAAGCTTCGTCAGCCTGTTTCTCACTGCAGCCGACCAGGGCGAGCGCCATCGCGCCCGCTAAGAGCTTATTACGCATAGAGATTCTCCCAAATCGCGACTCGTCGATCGCGGGAGACGGCATATCATAACTGATATAGTAGACAATAGATTTCAGGCGGCGCGGACGAAACCGTCGAGAACCTTCTTGCTGCCGGCCTGGTCGAACTCGACGTCCAGCTTGTTGCCGTCGATGTCGAGAATCTCGCCATAACCGAATTTTTCGTGGAACACGCGCATCCCGATCGCCAGGTCGGATCGCGGCTTGGCGCCGACCGAGGCCGCCGGCGACCGTTCGGATGGCGCCGGCGCGCGAGTGATGGTCGAGGATTGCGCGACGGCGCGTTGCCACGCCGGGCCGCGCGTCATCGTGCGCGCCGGCTGGCGCTCGGCGACGTGGGCGAACGGGTCGCCTTGCGCGGACCAGTTGGCGCGCCACAGGCTTTGGCCACCGCCGAAGCTATTCTCGCTGTCGACGAATTCGGGCGGTATCTCGGCGATGAAGCGGCTGGGAATGCTGCTCATCCACTGGCCATAGATACGGCGGTTTGCGGCGTGATAGATGCTCGCGCGCTGCCGTGCCCGGGTGATCGCGACATAGGCAAGGCGTCGCTCTTCCTCCAGGCTGGCGACGCCGCCTTCGTCCATCGAACGCTGCGACGGGAAGACCCCGTCCTCCCAGCCGGCCAGATATACATGATCGAATTCCAGGCCTTTTGCCGCGTGGATCGTCATGATCGTGACGGTTTCGGTCTGGTCGTCATTGTCGCGGTCCATGACCAGGCTGACATGCTCGAGGAACGCCTCGAGCGATTCATACTCCTCCATCGCGCGGACAAGTTCGGACAGGTTTTCGAGGCGTCCAGCCGCCTCTGCGCTGCGGTCCGCCTGCAGCATGGCGGTATAGCCCGACTCGTCGAGGATCAGCTGCGTCAGCTCCGGGTGCGACAGTTCGTTCGCCTTGGCCTGCCAGCTTCGCATCTGTGCGACGAAATTCGCGAGCTGGCGGCGCGCCTGGGGTGTCAGCTCGTCGGTTTCGGTAATCCGCGACGCCGAATGCAACAGCGGCGCGCGTTCGATGCGGGCGAACTGGTGGATGCGCGCCAGCGCCTTGTCGCCCAGTCCGCGCTTCGGAACATTGACGATACGCTCGAAGGCAAGATCGTCGGCCGACGACTGCACGAGACGAAGATAGGCGAGCGCGTCGCGGATTTCGGCGCGTTCGTAGAAGCGGAATCCGCCGACGATGCGATAGGGCATTCCGATCGCGATGAAGCGATCCTCGAACTCGCGCGTCTGGAACTGCGCGCGGACAAGAATCGCGGTCCGATCGAGGCTGACCTTGCGATGCTGGAGCGTTTCCAGCTCCTCGCCGATCCGCCGCGCCTCTTCCGGTCCGTCCCACACGCCGACGACGCGAACCTTGTCGCCGGCATCCAGGTCGGTCCACAATGTCTTGCCCAGGCGGTCGCTGTTCTGGGCGATCAGGGCCGAGGCGGCGGCAAGGATCTGCGGGGTCGAGCGATAATTCTGCTCGAGCCGGATGACGGCGGCGCCCGGAAAATCCTTTTCGAAGCGCAGGATGTTCGCGACCTCCGCGCCGCGCCACGAATAGATCGACTGATCGTCGTCGCCGACGCAGCAGATATTCTTTCGCGCCTGCGCCAGCAGCCGCAGCCAGAGATACTGGCTGGCATTGGTGTCCTGATATTCGTCGACGAGGACATATTTGAAACGCTGCTGATATTGTTCGAGGACGTCGCGATGCGTCTTAAATATCACCAGCATGTGGAGCAGCAGGTCGCCGAAATCGCAGGCGTTCAGCGTCTTGAGCCGCGCCTGGTACAGCGCATAGAAATGCTGCCCCTTGCCGTCGGCATAGGCCTCGCGATCCGTGGCATCGAGGTCGGCGGGGGTCAGGCCGCGGTTCTTCCACTTGTCGATCAGCCCGGCGAGTTGCCGCGCCGGCCAACGCTTCTCGTCCAGCCCCTCGGCCTGGATCAGCTGCTTCAGCACGCGAAGCTGGTCGTCGGTGTCGAGGATGGTGAAATTGCTCTGAAGCCCGACCAGTTCGGCATGGCGGCGCAGCATCTTCGCCGCGATGCTGTGAAAGGTACCGAGCCAGGGCATGCCCTCGACCGCGTCGCCGATCATCCGACCGATACGCTCGCGCATCTCGCGCGCCGCCCTGTTGGTGAAGGTGACCGCCAGGATTTCGGACGGCCACGCGCGGCGCGTCGCGATGATGTGCGCCAGCCGGGCAGTCAGCGCCGCCGTCTTGCCCGTACCCGCGCCCGCGAGCATCAGCACCGGCCCCTCGGTCGTCAGGACGGCCTGCCGCTGCGGGCCGTTGAGGCCCTGCAGATAGGGCGGGTCCGACGGGTCGGGGCGGGTCGGGTCGGGCATCGGGATAGGCAGATCGGTCACGCGCGAACGATTAGGGAACAGCGCCGGTGCTGTCCAGTGCGGGAAGCCTCAATTCAGCCTGTCGCGAAGCGCGCCCGAATTCACGGCGGCACCGCCGCGCTCGATCGCGTCGACCGTCGCCAGCGCCATCGCGCGATAGGCAGGCAACAGCTCGGGGCAATCGCTGCCGAGCGCCCGCAGATGCCCCTCGATCGTCCGCTCGTCGCCGCGAAGCAGGGGGCCCGACAGGGCGGCAAAGCCTCGATCCAGGCTGTTTTCCAGCGCGGCGCGGACCAGCGGGGCCAGCAGCAACGCCGGATCGTCGACCACCGCCTGCGCAAGCGCACCCGACGCGCCCGCCATCAACGTCACCAGATGGTTCGACGCATGGCAGAGCGCCGCATGATAGAGCGCGCGCTTCGCCTCCGGCACCTCGACCGGCGTCCCGCCCAGCAGGGCGACGATCGCGCGCGCCGTCTCGCTCGCCCGGTCCGACGAACCGGTGATGGCAAAGCGCGCCTGTGCCATTCGCGCGACCTCGCTCGCGGGATGGCCGGTAAAGGTCATCGCCGGATGGATCGCCGCCGTCAGCGCCCCGGCGGCGCGAAGCGGTTCCAAGATCGCGGCCCCGCTGCGCCCGCTGACGTGAAAGACGAAGCGATCGCCGCCCATGGTCGACGCGGCTGCCAGCTCGACCGCGACCGATTCCACGGCGTCGTCGGAAACGGCGATCGCGATGACGTCGCAGTCGCGCACCAGCCGTTCGATCGACACTGCATCGCCGCCGACCGCTTGCGCCGCTTCGCCGGCCTTTTCGGGCGATCGGGCGCAGAGCAGGGGCGGCGCGACGCCATGCGCGGCAAAGCCGATCGCCAGGGCCCGCGCGACACGCCCCGCACCGACGATACCGAGCCGCTGAATGGTAAAATGGGTCATGCCCGGCGTTTAGCGCGCGCCGGCCCGCTTCGCCAACCGGGAACGACCACCGATAGGCCTTGCGCGGGGCGGGCAAAGACGTTCAAAGCGACCCCGAAACAAGTGGGGAGGGGCATCGCCCGTGAATTTGGCACCCTATCGCGCGCATCGGCGCATCCTGACCGCGAGCCTCGTCGGCACCGCGGTCGAATTCTATGATTTCTATATCTATGGCACCGCGGCCGCGCTCGTCTTCGGGCCGCTCTTCTTCCCGTCCGAATCCCCGTCGGCGCAGTTGATGCTCAGCTTCATGAGCTTTGGGCTCGCCTTCTTCGCACGTCCGGTCGGCGCCGTGGTGTTCGGCCATTATGGCGACCGGATCGGACGCAAGTCGACCTTGGTCGCGTCCTTGATGCTGATGGGCGCCTCGACCCTGCTGATCGCCTTCCTGCCGACCTATGCGATGGTCGGCTGGGTCGCGCCGCTGCTGCTATGTATTCTGCGCTTCGGGCAAGGCTTCGGGCTCGGCGGCGAATGGGGCGGGGCGGCTTTGCTCGCGGTCGAAAACGCGCCGCCGGGCTGGAAATCGCGCTTCGGCATGTTTCCCCAGCTTGGCGCGCCGGTCGGCTTCATCGCCGCGAACGGGCTGTTCCTGCTGCTGGGCCTGGGCCTCAGCGATGCGGACTTCGCGCAGTGGGGCTGGCGCATTCCCTTCCTCTTTTCCGCGCTGCTCGTCGGACTGGGGCTTTGGGTCCGGCTGAAGATCGGCGAGACCCCTGATTTCAAGGAGGCCCTGGAAAAGGACGCGCCCGTCGGTGTGCCGCTGAGCGACCTGATGCGTCACCATCTGCTGCCGACGCTCGCGGGGACCTTCGCGGTCGTCGCCTGTTTCGCGATCTTCTATCTCGCGACCAGCTTCGCGCTTGCCCACGGGACGACCGCGCTCGGCTATCCCAAGGAACAGTTTCTGTTGATCCAGCTCGGCGCGATCCTGTTCATGGCGGCGGGCATCGTCTTTGCCGGCTATGCCAGCGATGCCTCGAGCGCGCAGTGCGTGCTGACCTGGGGCTGCGGCGCGACGGTGATCGTCGGCTTTCTGTTTGGGCCCGCTCTGGCATCGGAAAGCTGGCTTCTGATTTTTCTGGGCCTTGCCACGGCGCTGTTCGTCATGGGCCTCGTCTATGGCCCGCTCGGCAGCTGGTTGACCGGCCTGTTCCCCGTCCGCGTGCGCTATACGGGGGCGTCGGTGACGTTCAACGCGGGCGGTATATTGGGCGGCGCGATGGCCCCGATCATCGCGCAGGCGCTGGCTGACCGCGGCGGAACCGAGATGGTCGGCCTCTACCTCGCGCTGGCGGGTGTGGTCAGTTGGCTGGGGCTGATGATGGTTCGCCGCCGGATGGCGGATCAGGCCTGAGCGGCGGGGCGAAGCAGCGTCAGCTTCGCCTTGCCGACACGGCGCTCGGTCTCGATCTCGAAACCGGCAACCTCGACGGCCTCCTTTTCGGAGGTCTCGATGGAAATGATGCTGCCGTCGCCGACCCACCCCAACCGACTCAGCTTGTCGAGCGCCACGCTGCCCGCGCCGGTCAGATAAGGCGCATCGAAAAGCAGCACGTCGAAGCTGCGTTTCGCGGGGCCGAGGCCGAGCACCGAACCCGCGCGAACATCGGCGCGAGGCGTCGCGCCCAGCGTCGCCAGATTCTTTTTCAGCACATCGATCGCATCGCGATCCTGCTCGCCGAACAGGCAATGTTCGGCGCCCCGCGACAGCGCCTCGATCCCGAGCGCGCCCGACCCTGCAAAAAGATCGGCGACATAAAGGCCCTCAAAGCTGCCCACACGGCTGGCGAGCATCGAGAAAAGCGTCTCGCGCGTCCGATCG
>JAFKLT010000106.1 GCA_017309275.1 Sphingomonadales bacterium
CTGGAATAGAGCCGAAGGCGATGGCTCACATCGACTTCTGGCCCTCGCCGAGAGCGGGGGGTGAATGGGCAAATGGGGCCGATCGGGGGGGAGGGGGATCGCCCGCCCTGCACAAGCCGCAGGCGCGGAAGGGTGGGGAGACCGCCCCGGTCGCCAAGCGGAGCGCGTCACGCGCGGAGACGGTCCAGCCCTTGCACAGAGGGGGGCGGCGCCCCCTTCATGACGGCGGCGTCAAAGCGCCGCTGCGGAGGATCAGGCCGAAGGCCGGCAGCTCGATCGGCGCGGCCTGGTCGCAGCGAAGCGGAGACCAAGCCGACGCCCGCGACCCCGCTCGGGAGCCGCCACTATCGGCGTCGAGATCCGCTGTGCGGATCTCGGGCATTGGATTTCACGCGAGGATCGTCACCTCTGGCCGAAACCGCTTTGCGGGTTCGGTCGCAGCGAAGCGGCGATAGAGCCGTGGCCGAAGGCCCGCGCCCGACTACTTCTTGGGATGCGATGTTTCGACAGGCGCGGCCGACGACGACCCTTGGTGCGGAGCAATTGCATGGCCGATGCCAACCAGCACCAAGATCACAGCACCGAAGCGAAGCGTCTTCTCAATGAAGCGCCGGCCCTGCATGTGGCCGTAGGAATTAAAGACCTCCACGCCATATTCATTCCGGCGATTGAAGGCAGCTCGCCGCGTGAACTTCCACAAGACGATGCCGGCCAGGATCAGCAGAACAGGGATGATCGTCACGACACGGCTCCTTCCGATGACTACCTATCATCATTTTGCGCTGACGATAAGGCAGCGCACCTTGATCGGCGCGCACCTGGTCGCGGTGCCGATCGAAGGGACGCGCCGTCGCGCGTTCACGGCATGGTGTCGGCTCGATGCCGATCAGCATGGCGGGCGGGTTTGCGGAACGAAGCAAAAAAAGGGAGGGCCGAAGCCCTCCCGCTGCTCATTTGATGAGCTTGGCGAGTATCGGACCCGCCAGAGACGCTAGGCTGATGACCCCGAGCATGATGCTGAGGATCGTAAGCTGCGTTTTCAGGCCGTCGATCTTGCTCTCCAGCGCCTTGTTCTGCGCTTCCAGCGCGGCGTTCGCTTCCTTGATCTTGAGCGCCATAAACTCCTCTAGCTGCTCGACGACCGCCGTAGCTTGGTCATCACCTACCTTGATTGATTTCAGAGCCTTAAACAATGTCACTTGCATCCTGTTCTCCTTATCGTTGACGAACAGGAGTGTCGGACCATGGGCGCGTAGCGGCCCCGGCGGTCAGGGACCGCGAAGCGGCCGCGACAGCGGGCAACGGGGGAACCGAAATCCGCAGGATTTTGGGGGGACCGTTGATCCTTGACGGTCGGGGCTGAAACCCATGGTAAAATGCCAACTGTCGTAGAGAAGGAATATTCCCACCACCGTCGCCACGCCCTGCCTTCACCGGCCGCAGGCCGGTCTGGACAGGAGCTGCTGCGCGGCACGCGCGGCGCCGATTGCCGCGCCGCACCGGGGCGGCCCCCTTCCCAAGGGATCGCGGCCCGAAGGGCGAAGCGCGCGAGCGATTCCGCGCGGCCCTGGCCGCGTGCGATCCCGGCGCTGCCGGAACGAAAGGGGCGGGAGACTTGGGTAAGCCTCCCGCCGCACCATGATTGACCGGGGTTGTTTTCGCCTTCCCCCCGGTCGACCTAACTCTATCACGCCTCTCGCGTGAGCCAAGCCAGTTGCTCGCCGATGCCCATGCCCTCCATCGGCACGCTCGCCCGCTGGGCGATGCTCGGCCAGAGGGGATCGCGGTAAGTCCGCCCTGCGAGGACGATCAGCGGAGCGCGGGCGTCCACAGCGCGGGCCAGCTCGTCCAACACACGGGCGCCCCATAGGCGGCGCGCGCCAGCCCCCATCGCGCCAAGGGTGACATCATACGGCTCGATGACGGCGCTGGGGGCGATCAGGCCATGCTTGGCCGAAAGGATCAGCCACGGGGCGCCGGTGCGCTCGACATGGGCGCGGGCCTTGCGGAACCAAGGGGAGGCGTAGAGGTCGCGCGCCTCAGCCGCGTGGTCCAGCTTCGCGGCGACGCAGGCGACCAGATAGACGGGGAGCGGGGCGGGCGCTGTCTCGAGAACGGTTTCCGGCTCAAGGGCGCTTTCCGGGTCCATGTCGCCGAGCCATGGCGACACGGCCCATTTCGTCATGTCGCTCATCCACTTGTTGCTGATCGGCTTGCGCTCGGTCGCGTGGCTGATGGTCGGGCCTCCGAATAGATCGGGCTGCTCGCCTATGACGTGAACGGGTGGGATATAGCGGGGTTCGCGAACGCAATGGCGGGCCATGGTGGTGCCTCCGTCATCGGGAATGAAGCGGGGGGCCTAAGCCCCCCGCCGTGGATCAAGCGGCTTCGTCGATCTGCTCGTGATCGTCGTCCTGATCCTCATCGTCCCCAAACTCGTCGCCCTCGTCGTCTTCCTGTTCCTCCTCCTCGACGGGCAGAGGGGGCACGTTGCCGCTCTCCATGAAGTCGGGAAGCCAGTTCACGGCCTCGGCAACATCATCGGGATGAAGGCCGAGCAACTTGGCGTCCTGATCGTCGCAATTCGCGATGCGGGCGCAGAAGGCGGCGGTTTCGTTCCCCTTCATGCCCTTGGCTCGATCCGCCAGCCCCCAAGTGTCGAGAAGGGCCAGACGGGCCTTGTTCGAGAAGGTGGAGAAAAACGCCTCATCCAGTTCGACGGCATCGCGCCAACGCCCGAAACCCGGCTCCGCCTCGATGCAATTGGCAAGCTCGCGGACCATGCGGGGGGTGCGGCCCTCGGCATAGACCGATGTGGTAGCCAAGAGCATGTGTCCGGCGATCATGGCCGTCACCTTGTTCTTCTCGCTCGCGGGCAACTGACGGAACAGAATGAAGCCTTCGATGGGATCGCGCGTCGAAACCCACGCGCTCGATGCCAAGCCCTCCTTGGTGGTCAGCCATGCGGCCCGTTCGGGGCGGCTCCCGACAAGATCGTGAATCTTGGTCGTACCGTCCTCGTCATGCGTCAGGTCGTTGATCCCCTGATGCTCGCCATGGAAATAGACCGTATTCCCATAACCCGGCGTCGGGGTGAGAATGGTGCGGGCTTGCGAGAACAGCATGAAGTCGAGCGCAAGCGACGAACCCGCGCAAGCCGACTGCATCAACTCGGCCCGGATCATGTCGCGCCGGATCAGCATCATCACCTGCATATTGTCCTTGGACAGCCCGAAGCGCGCCCGCTCGGCCTCTCCCGGTGTCGGCTCGGGCTTGGGTCCACGCTGCCCGGTCGCCCCCTTGGGCAATTCCGCGCCCTTGGCAGCTCGATCCGCGAACCAAAGCTCGACGTCGAAAGTGCCGTCATTCTCGATGGACGCCACGGCCACGACCGCGCCCTTGCTGGGCAGGATGACGGTGCGCTGCGCGTCCAGCTCCGCCATCTCGGCCGTCAGTTTCTCGAAAGCCTCCTCCTGACCGGGCAGCGGCTCGTCATCCTCACCGATCATCGCGGCAAGGCGCTTCTCCATCGACGCATAGGTTTTCGCGGTAGCCTTGGGCAACGCGCCCCGCTTCTGCTCCCGGATGCGAAGTTCATGGTCGGTCGAGAGATAGCCATATTGCTTGATCTGCGGCGGGGAAGCGGCCCACGAAAACTGCAGGTCGGCAAGGCCCCACTTCTCGCCGAGCATCCGGCCATTGCGGACGATGTTATGCTCGTACCGATCCTTGTCCTCCTCGACGCGCTGCTCTGCGAGGTCGCGAAGCACATCGGGATTCTGGACGATCCCCGCACCATCCTGCGAAAACAGGTCGGCCTCGAAATCCCCGCCCGCTGCGCGATAGGCATCGACGCCGACATAGCGCATGAGCTTCGTCAATTCGTGGTCGCCGGAGTTCATCGCCTTGCGAATGGCATTGGCGTTCTTCTCGTGAGGCCGGGTCGCCTGCTGCTCCAACTGGCGATAGACCGCGATCTGTAGCGAGCGATCCTCGGTCGCGGCATATGCCTGCGCCTCGGCGTCCCCGATCTCCCCGGCGCTGTAGAGGTCCATGATTTCCGGGTGAAGATTGGCGATCCGCATGATCCGCGCGGTTCGGGCCACATCATAGCCGAACATCGCCCCCAGCTCCTCTAGGGTTGCTTCGGGGCGCTCGGCCCGAATGGCGGCAAAACCCTTATAGACATCGGGTAGCGACATCGCCTCGCGCGCGCGGTTCTCGGCCATGCTGATTTCCGTGACCTTGCTCAAATCATCGACCTTCATGCACGGAAAGGTCATGCCCTTCCGGCTCGGATCGGCCTCGGCCAGCGCGGTGAGAAGACGGCGACGGCGATCCCCGGCCACCACCTCATACCCCCCGGCCTCGCGAGGGATAACCACCATCGGCTGAATGAGACCGACGGACAGCAGGGCGTCACCTCAAGGTTTGTGCGCCAGACAACGATTTGGCGGACATAATGAGAACACTGGCTATGCCACGAGTTTGAAGCGGGCCATGGGATCGTTGAGGGTGCGGAACTCGCCAGGGGAGAGCCGGTTTGCCCTTTGCCACAGATAGTCGCCGGTCAAACTGATATGCACCCAGCCCATCGGCGAGAGATGGGCAAGCAGCGCATCATCGAAGGTGCCGCCGGATGATTGGAGATGCTGGGCGGCCCTGTCCATATAGACGGTGTTCCAGTAAGAAATCGCCGCGATCAGCAGATTGAGGCCCGATGCCCGATATTCCTGATTCTCGATCGAGCGATCGGTGAACCGCCCCTGTCGGTTGGTGTAGATCGCGGCGGCAAGGGTATGACGTGCTTCGCCTTTATTGAGGCCGGCCTGGCAGGCGCGACGCAAGTCGGGCTGTTCAAGCCAGTCGAGCGCAAATAGCGTCCGCTCGATGCGGCCGAGTTCGGCCAGCGCAAAATCCAGCCTGTTCTGGCGCTTGTAGGCGGCCAGCTTGCGCAGGATCGCGGAGGGCGCAACGGCTCCTTCCTTAATGGAGGCGACGATCCTGACGATGTCATCCCAATCGGCTTCGATCGCCGCCGTCTTGATCGTGCGGCCCATGAGGCTTTCGATGCCTTTGTAGGTCGAAGGCGCGGCGATCGAGCCGAGTTTCCGGTCGGCGATGTCGCGCAGACGGGGCACGAACCGGAAGCCGAGAAGATGGCAAAGGGCAAAGACATGGTCCGTCGCGCCGCCGGTATCAGTGTAATGCTCATGCAGCGGTAGCGCGCCGGCGCCGAGCATCAGGCCATCCAGCACGTAGGGGGCCTCGCCGGCGGTGGCCGACATGATCCGCGATCCGAACGAGGCAAAATGATCGGACAGGTGGGAGTAGATCTTCAGGCCCGGCTCGCTGCCATATTTCGCATTGATGTCGGCCGCCGCCGATCGGTTGCGGCCCGAGCGGAAGAACTGCCCATCGGAGGATGAACTAGTGCCGGCTCCCCAATGGCGCGTGAAAGGAAGATCATGGTGCGCGGCAACGATCATCCCCAACGCGGCCTGATAGTTTTCGGGCGACAAATACCAGTTGTGGGTCCAGGCAAGCTGGGCGTAGCTCACCCCGTCGCTGGCGTTGGCCATGCGCTCTAGACCCAGATTCGATCCATCAGCGAGAATGGCGGCGAGGATCGCGTGCGGGTTGTCATGCTCCTTGCCGGACCGAAGATCGCGAAATGCGCTCAGGAACCCGGTGCGCTCGGCCACCTCGACCAGGAGTTCGGTGATCCGCACGCGCGGAAGCAAGGCGTCGAGCCTGCGATCGAGAGCCTCCGCCTCGGGTGGAGTGATCGCCGGCATGGGTTGCAGCTTGAGCCGGTCGCGTTCGAGCGCCACGCCCGCGAGCCTGTTCGCCTTGAGTTGCTTGGCGAAACGGCGCAGCCGCCAGTCGAGCGTCCTTGCCCGCTCCTCCAGATAGGCGGCCGCATCGGTCTGGAATGGCAGGCTGTCGGCCACCTTATCGGCATCGCGTCGACTCAGCAAATAGGTGTCGAAGCGGCGATAATTGCGGGTTCCTTCGACCCATATGTCGCCGGCGCGCAACCGATCGCGCAGCGTGGCCATGATGGCCGTCTCGTATCGCCGGCGATCGACCTGGCCACCTTCGGTGATGAGGCGCTTCCACTGCCGGTTGGCGAATGGGAGCGGAACGCCCTCGGGCAGGCTGCGGGCCTTGCGGGCATTGGTATCGCGGATGACCTCGATGGCCTTGACCAGTTGCGATCCGCTCCCCGATGCCTTGAACGTGAATGTATCGAGGAAAGCCGGGCTGAACCGCCGCAGCGTCGCATAGCGACCAGTCGCCGCGACAAGCGCATCTTCGCCCGCCAGCTCGGCCAGCGCATCGACCTGCGATTTGGCTGCGACCAGTCTGTGCCAGCCTACCGCTTCGTCGATCAGTTCGAGCGGATTACCGCCATGTTCGACCGCCTCTCCCAGCGCGGCGATCGTCGCGCCGAACAGCCGCATAAGTTCGCCGACCGAGCGGATGCTGTCCTGATAGCGCCTTTCCCGCCCGCGCCGCGCCCGTGTGAACAGGCTTCCGACAAGCCTGTCGAACATCTGGATCGCACCATCGGCGAGCCTGGCATCGAGGTCGATGACCGCCGCGATCAGCGTCGCGCGGCGCCTGTTAAGGCTATAATCGGAGAGCAGGAACGCCGGCGCAACGCCACCTTCGCGCATGAACTGCGCGAACCGGAAGTCGGGGATTTTCGCGCCGATCGCCGGGTCGATGCCGATTCCGCGCACATAGCGTAGCCGTTCCAGCAGCCCGTTGATGTTCGCCGTGGTGGGCGCTTCCTCGAAATTGCGCAGCCAGGCCAGCGGCGTCATGCCGAAGTCGCTGTTGTTGACGATCAGATCATCGATCCGCGCCAGTTCGGCATGACCCAGGCTTTCGACAATGAGCGCCGCCGCGGCTTTGCGGGCGCGTGCCCTGCCGGCGAGGCCCGCACGTTCGAGCGTGTCTGCCGATGGAAGAATGAAGCGTTCCTGCTTCAGCCCCTCCATCAATGCGCGGACAATAGGTTCGCCCCGATCGGTCCGCTCCGCAGCTCTTGCGGCGAGATCGAGCGCGAGCGGTATATCCCCTCGCCGAAAAGGGTGTAGCCCCAGATGCCGTGCCGCAATGTCGGCATGATCGTTACGTGTTTGCGCGCGCTGGCCATAGTCGGCGAACGCATCAACATCGACGAAGAGCTGGGCGGCGAGATAGTGAAGGACCGCATCGGGGACGTCGACGTCGGGCTGCAAACCGAAGCCGGGATGCCGCATAAGCGCGATCTGCGTTGCCAGACCGAGGCGGTTGGCAGGGCGATAGCGGCGACCGACCAGTTCGAGATCCTCGGCGGCAAGGGTATAGTGGCCGACGATCGCGGTTTCGTCATGGGGGATATCGAACAGGCGACGCCTTTCTTCTCCGGTCAATAATCGCCGCCGCGCCATCCTGCCTCCATCCCGAGTCGAGAGCGACAGGCTAGCGTCAATCTGGAGTATAGCCTAACCGGACGTCAGGATGCAGCGGCGGTTTCTGTCAGGATAGGGTTATGGCAAGCATTTATTGACGCATGTTCCGCCGTGTCATAGAATTCAACCAGACATTTTGACCGGAGGCGGCGATGAAAGGCCAGAGGATCGGTTACGTCCGGGTGAGCACATTCGATCAGAATGTCGATCGCCAGTTGGACGGGCAGTCGCTCGACCGGATTTTCACCGACAAGGCATCGGGCAAGGACATCAACCGCCCCGAACTCGATGCCATGCTCGCCTTCGCCCGCGAGGGTGACACCGTCGTGGTCCACAGCATGGATCGATTGGCGCGTAATCTCGACGATCTGCGCAAACTGGTTCAGTCCCTCACCAAAAGAGGCGTCCGGATCGAGTTCGTGAAGGAAAGCCTGGCCTTCTCGGGCGAGGATTCCCCGATGGCCAACCTGATGCTCTCGGTCATGGGTGCGTTCGCCGAATTCGAGCGCGCCCTGATCCGGGAGCGGCAGCGCGAAGGCATTGCGGTCGCCAGACAACGCGGTGCTTATCGCGGGCGGAAACGTTCCCTCTCCGACGAAATGGTCGCCGAGCTGCACCGCCGTGTTGATGACGGCGAGCGCAAGGCCGTCATCGCCCGTGACCTGGGGATCAGTCGCGAAACCCTCTACCAGTATCTCCGCGCTGCCACCTGAGCCGGTTTCACCCAGCCTCGCTCACCCTTAGGCTTGTCTGATTGATACGACCAATGTCACGTCTCTTGAATTGCTTGAATCATATCAATGAGGATTGGAGGTCTCCTTCGTCAAACGAATGGCAAGAGCGCGACCGATTGCCGCTGCGGCGACTGGCTGGACGGCGCTTGGCGGAAATGGTGCAACCGAACTAGCATTGATCTCGCAAAGCGCATAGGAGCCATCGCTGATGGCTTCACCAGGGCGAAATAGGAAGTCGGCGTCCCAAAGAAGCGGAAGATCGTGGTCGGCGATCGACAGCAACCTTTGCATCTCTGGAATCCAGCGATCCTCCATCGCTTTCCGTAAGGCTGCGAAGCGCGTCACCTCCGGTCCGAACATGGCGCGGCCCATCGGCTGTGGGGTTGACGACGTTGTATCAATGGCCGTTGGCGTCATCAGCGCAGTGATCAGGTTGTGCCCAAAGCCAACCACTCGGTGCCCGCACACGTAGCAGCGGACCATGCCCTCGGACGACTGCGGCTGATAAGCCTGATCGATCAGCACGCCGCCGTCGTTTAGAAACGGCACCCACCTTTCCAAGCACTCGGCTAGGCTGATGCGCTCCGATTTGCTTCCTTGGCGGGCCTCTTGAACTTTCACCGACGTTTTCAAAGCCGGAGCGTTTCCCGCTTCGTCTAGTTGGACACGCCATACATTCCTGCCGCCGTTGCCGTAGTTCGGCTTCAGCACGCGCGGGCCTGCGGCAAGATGTTCGGGGAAACGAGCGCGAAGGCCTTCAGCGTCCACGTATCGATCGACATCGCTGCCCCATTCCATGGATCGCGTTGTGTAGAGCACTTCCTTGACGCCGATTTTGGCGATCACGTCAGGATGCGCGCTGACGACAACGCCGCACCCCGCGACTTCGCGCAGCATTGGATCGAGCTGCGAGCGGTCGCCTGAAATGTCCAACGGATTCACCCAGACCAGCACTGCGTCGCACGACAGCAGCTCGTCCCGAATCTCGCGAACCGCCTCGTCCCTGTACAGTACAGGCCTTGCGGTCGCCCCGAGCGCCCGCAAGGCCTGCATTATCGGCCACTGCCGGGCTTCATGAAAGCGATGCGTCCACTCGGCTGCTTGCCCACGCCAAAGAAGAGCGATGTTCGGGCCGGATGTCATTGTTGCATCTCCCCATCGGACCTGTCCCCTTTGTGGTCGCGAACTCAGGTGTCGCGCAGCAGTGGGTGTTAAGCCACGGCGGTCGGGTTCAGCCGCCGCCGCGCAAAGCCGCGGCATAGCGCCGGTCGACCACTTCCCAGTCGATGTTGCGGAAGAAGGCGTCGACATATTTGGCGGCGGCGGTGCCGTAATCCATGTGGAAACTGTGCTCGTACATATCGAGCGCGAGCAGCGGCACGCCGGCAATCGCACCGTGCATATGATCCCACGCCCAATGGTTGTGCAGCGAGCGCGTGTGGAGATTGTAGACGAGCACGCACCAGCCCGATCCGCCGGCAAGGCTCATCCCGGTACGGCGGAAGTCGGCTTCCCAGCGGTCGAACGAGCCGAACGCCGCGCCCAGCGCGTCGCGGATGGAACCGGCTGCCTGGCCGTTGCCGCCGAGCCCGTCGAAATAGACCTCATGGAGCACGACCGAGCCGGTGCGGTGCAGCTCCTCGCGCTTCAATCCGCCATAGACCACCGGCGGCAGGTCCGTGTCAGCGAGCGCGGCGGCAAGTCGTGTCTCGATCATATTCAGGGCCTTGACCGAGCCCGCATAATTGTTCTCGTGGTGCGATGTGATCAGCCTTTCGGAGAGGCCGTGAAGCCTGGCGGGATTGAACCTGAGCGGCTTGACCTGATGATTTCCGGCAAAGGCGGGGACAGCCGCCGGCGCTGCGGCCGGCGTCTGCGCAGAGGCTTCGTTGATAGTCATGGCGGCGGCTCCGATGCCAAGAGTTGCGATTGCACTGCGTCGGGAAAGATGGTCGATCGTCACGCGTCACTCCTTCAGATGATCATTACATATGCGGCCCCGAGGACCGAGCAGACGCCGAGCACCGGCAGCATGCCGGCCTTGAACCGGAACATGGCGAGTATCGCACCCACCGCGAGCGCCAGCGCCGGCCAGTTGACGGACGTTAGGACTGGGAGATCGATGGTGCCGGCTGCGAACGGCACTTCGCGGACTTGCTCGAACAGAGTGTGGATACCAAACCAGACCGCCAGATTGAGGATCACGCCGACCACTGCGGCGGTGATCGCCGAAAGCGCGGCCGACAATGCGCGGTTGCCGCGCAGCCGCTCGATGAATGGCGCGCCGGCGAAGATCCACAGGAAGCATGGCAGGAAGGTAACCCAGGTGGTGAGGATTGCGCCGAAGGTCGCGGCGACGAGCGGCGGCAGCCCGGTCGCTTCGCGGAAGGCCGCGAGGAAGCCGACGAACTGCGTCACCATGATCAGCGGCCCGGGCGTGGTCTCGGCCATGCCGAGCCCGTCGAGCATCTCGCCGGGCTGGAGCCAGCCATAGGTCTCGACTGCCTCCTGCGCGACATAGGCGAGCACCGCATAGGCGCCGCCGAAGGTCACCACCGCCATCTGGCTGAAGAAGGTGGCGATGCGGCTGAACACGTCGTCGGGGCCGAACGCGAACAGCAGCGCTGCGACCGGCCCGAGCCAGAGCAGCAGCAGGACGCCGGAGATGCGCAGCGACCAAGAGAGGTTCGGCCGGGCATGGTCGGGAAGGCCCTCGCCAAGAGCGGTGTCGCGGTCGTGGATTATCTCAGCGCCGGCGGGACCATGTCCGCCGCCGCCCTTGAATGCGGCGTAACCAGCGCGGCCACTGAAGAAGCCGATCAGCGCGGCGGCAAGCACGATCAGCGGGAAGGGCACGTCGAGCACGAAGATCGCGACGAACGCCAGCGCGGCAAAACCGCGCATGACGTTGTTCTTCAAGGCACGCGAACCCACCCGGACCACCGCCTGTAGCACCACCGCCAGCACGGCGGCCTTCAATCCGAAGAACAATCCCTCGACCAGCGGCACTTCGCCGAGCAGCACATAGACATAGCTGAGCCCTAAAATCGCGAGGAAGCCGGGCAGCACGAATAGCGCGCCCGCGACCAGGCCGCCCTTGGTCTTATGGAGCAACCAGCCAATATAGACAGCTAGCTGTTGCGCTTCAGGGCCGGGCAGCAGCATGCAATAGTTGAGCGCGTGGAGGAACCGCTCCTCGCCGATCCAGCGCTTCTCCTCGACCAGGATGCGATGCATCACCGCTATCTGGCCCGCCGGTCCGCCGAAGCTGAGCAGCGCGACCCTGATCCAGACGCGCACCGCCTCGCCAAAGCTGATGCCGTGCTCGTGCAGCGTCTCGACTGCGATTTCAGCGCGTGCGCTGGCCTCCATCTTTAGTCCTCTTTTCGCCGGGTGAAGTGAGCATAGAATCCGTCGAGCGCGGTCGATCCGCGCGCGATCCGCTCCTCGTCGTCGTCGGTGCCGGCACAGATGCCGGCGATAAGCGCGCTCACTCCCGGAGTTTCCGGGCGCTCGAACCGAGCATCGGCAATATCAAGGTCGTGAACAATTTCGCCGAGCGCCCGCAGCGCGGGGTCGGTCTCGAGACCGGTGAGGAACACCAAGGTCTCGAAGGAGCAGCGGTCGCCTTCGTGGGTGAACTCAGCGTCCGCCATGTCGAACCTCAGTTCGTCAGGCTCCGGCACATATCCTTTGCCCTCGACGAACTTGAAGCTCGCCTCGGGGTCGATGAAGCGGCGAATGAGCCAGGCGGACGCGATGCGATCGACATGGACATGGCGGCGCGTCACCCAAACGCGGCGCTTTAGCTCCGCCGGGGTCAGCTCGGGCGCACCGGGGCCGCTCACATCGGGATGTTGGTGAGAGCGGCGGTCCGCCTCGGTGATGGCGGCCTGTGCCGCCTGCCGACCATGCGCACCGAAAAAGTCGATCGCGGCGACCTCGTTCAGGCGTTTGCGCAGGCGGCCCACATCCGCCGCCGCGACATACTCGCCCTCACACAGCGCGCGCGCCTCGCGTGCCAACTCCTCATAGTCGGCGTCACGCGCAGCGTCGAACACTCCGCGCAGCTCCGCATCGCCCATGCCGCCGACAAGGCGCGCTTCGAGGATCAGCGCCTCGCCGCCATTTTCGGTGATCTCGCGATGCAGTTCTTCGAACAGCGCGCGCGTGTCCTCGCGATTGGGGAGCGCATGGACGGCGTTCTTGAGCGGCGCGGCCCCGATCGCCTGCAAACGCCGCCAGACCTTCACCCGCAAATAGGCAGGCTTAGCCGGAAGCTGCGGGATCAGGAGCAACCAAGGGGAAGCTTGTGTGTTTGTCATAGTTGTATCGTCACTAGCCTACAAGTGTAAGGGTTGCATCACAAGCCTCATGAGCATAGGACTGCTTATCCCGAAGAAAGAAACCGGAGCGTAATGTCGCGGCTCGCCGGCGGCGCGCTCGCATGACGTGAGGCTTTCCGTGTCGAGTGCGCTGATGAAGGATCAATTATGCTGAAAAAGACCATCGCCTTGGGATTCGCCAGCCTCCTGCTGGCAAGCCCGGCATGGGCAGCGCCGGACTGGTCGGCTGTCGACCGGGCGATAGGACGAGCGGGGGCCGAACAGCCGGGGGGCGTTCACCGCTACAGCTTCCCGCGTTCGGACCTGAGCGTCACGCTGGATGGGGTGACGATCAAGCCCTCCCTCGCGCTCGGCTCTTGGGCGGCGTTTCAGCCGATGGGCGACGAGGCGATGGTGATGGGCGATCTCGTGCTGACCCACGACGAGGTGAACCCCGTTTTGAGCCGCCTGCTCGCAAGCGGTTTTACGATCACCGCGCTCCACAATCACCTGCTCCGCTCTTCGCCTGCGACCATGTACATGCACATTGCCGGCCACGGCGACCCGGTGAAGCTCGCGGCCGCGCTCCGGCAAGCGCTATCAGCCAGTCGGACCCCGCTCGCCGCGCCGCAATCGCCTTCGGCCAGCGCAGCCGCATCGCGGCTCGACCTCGATGTGGCCCCGCTCAACCGGTTGATGGGCGGTGAGGGCAAGACGGCCGGTGGCATCCTCCAATACAGCTTTCCGCGCGCCGAGCGGCTGATGGACGGCGATATGGAGACTCCGCCGACGATGGGCACGGCGACCGCGATCAACTTTCAGCCAACCGGGGACGGCCGAGCCGCCATCACCGGCGATTTCGTACTTGTCGCAAACGAGGTCGATCCGGTCCTGCGCGTGCTGCGGACGAACGGGATCGAGGTCACGGCGCTGCATAATCATATGCTAAACGACGAGCCGCGGCTGTTCTTCATGCACTTCTGGGCCAACGACGACGCAGCCAAGCTCGCCCGTGGGCTGCGCGCGGCGCTCGACAGGATGAACAATCAGAGGAGTTGAACTCGGACGACGGCTCATTGGGCCGTAACCGCCGCCCGCCCGACCCCACGGCCCTTATGCAGGAAGTGGAATGGAACATGGCTAGCAAACGAACTCTCACTGTTGTCGCAGGCGTGGGCGCGGCCGCGCTGGCGATCGCGGGCGTGGCGATCGCGCAAAACCACGAGGCGAACGAAAACCGGATAATCGGCAAGCACAGCGAACGAGACATCCCGCTTGCTCAGGTGCCCGAGGCCGCGATGAACGCGGCACGCGCGCAACTCGCGTCAATAAGCAAAGCGGAGCAAGTCACCCGAAAGGCGGACGGAAGCACGCTCTATGAAATCAAGGGCAAGAACAGCGACGGAAAGACGATCGAACTGTTCGTCACGCCCGAAGGCCAGGTGCTCGGCCGCGAATGATGGATCAGCACGGGGCGCCGGCCGTCGAGGGCCGTGCGCCCCTTCCGAAATGATACTGCGGAATAGGAGACGAAAATGCGGCCAAGGCGATGGATATTGTTATGCGCCGCTTTGGCCGCCCTGCCTGATAGTGCGATCGGCCAAACCGAACCCGCGTCGGCGACGGGCTCGGCGTTGTTCGTAAGCTGTCAAGCGAATGAGCCGCGATGCGGCGCTTACCTCCAAGGCGTGCTCGACATGATGATCGTCGCGCGAAAAGCGGAATGCCGCGCTCCACGCTATGACCGATCGGCGCTGCGCGCGGCATATTTACGCTGGGCGGAGCAGAATAGCTATTTTATGAGTGTTCATATGGTGGCCGGAGCTGAACGCTCGTTAGCGAAGGCTTGGCCATGTCAGTAGCATCGTACCCCGCGGCGTAGCCTGCCCGGCGGCTGCCTTTGAGGGCAGGCGGAGCGTCCGCCTGGCGGTGAATTCCGCCAGCTCAACGATCCCATGTCGCGCCTCAAGCTCGCTAATTAGCCGATGTTCGCATTATGTCTGCCAAATCGTTGTCTGGCGCACAAACCTTGAGGTGACGCCAGCAGCGAAGCGGAAACCTCGGCATCGCTCGCGGCGCTGGATGGCTTCTTGCGGACATTGAGGTCGCTGCGATGAAGCTGATCGACCGTCAGATGCAGGATCGTGGGCTTGGAAGTCTTAACCATGGTGCTGTTCCTTTCTCTCAATGAAGCCGAAGGCGATGGCTCCATCGACTTCTGGCCCTCGCAGAGAGCGGGGGGTGAATGTGCAAACCGGGGCCGATCGGGGGGGAGGGGGATCGCCCGCCCTGCACAAGCCGCAGGCGCGGAAGGGTGGGGAGACCGCCCCGATCGCCAAGCGAGCGCGCGGCACGCGCGGGAGACGGTCCAGCCCTTGCACAGAGGGGGGCGGCGCCCCCTTCGATCCGCGCGCCGAGCGCGCGCCCGATCTATTCGACGGGGAGCGGAGAAGGGATCGGGACTATAAGCGCCGCAAGAGTCCGCCGCGCGGATCTTGCGCCATTAGCCGTGGAATGTGAGGGGCAGGGCCTTGCCCTGGGCGATCGTCACGGCAGCTTGATAGGCATCGAGCCGCCCCGCAAACTCGGCGCGCTCCTGCGGCGTCATATCGGCCGCGTTGGGGGCATCAATCAGGGCGTCGATCGCACCAGACAGCGCGGCACCTGGGCCGAGTTCCCCGGCGCAGTCCAGAATGAGCAGCGCCCGAGGCATGAGGTCCAATGCCTCGCGCTGCGGGGCAGGCAGGACACGGCGCGCAACGATGGGTGGGACAGTCATGGCATATGGTCCCCATCAAAAAGAGGAGCATAGCGCAAGTTGGTCAGCCGATCAGTGAGGATCGTATCCATGCTGGATATTGAACGCGATAACCAGCAACGAATGAGGCCGGCGCTCCTCGGGGAGCGCCGGCCTTCGATTTTTTGCCGGAACCGCTGTCTATGCTCTGTCGCACCGTCACCCCGGCTTGCGGATTGCCAAAATGACGGTGTTGATGTTGGTTCCGGCGTGGGCGAACGATCCTTCGGGAAGGTCGTGCCACTTCTTCCAGCCCCAGGACGGCTTGCACTGATCGACGATCTTGTGGAGCGCGCGGTGCCGTGCATCCTCCCGAAACTCGGCGCGGGCGCTCATGACAGCGATCAGCACGCCCCCCGGCTTCAGGAAAGCGAAGGCATGGCGGACATGATCGCAATCACGCCCGCGATCCAAAGGCGGGTTCATGACGATGCGGTCATAGATCGGCCTCGGTTTGAGGCTGAGGAAATCTGCCTCGCGCACATCGCCGAAGCCGTGCAGGACGCGCAGCTCGTGCGCCATGCCCGGCTGTATCTCGATGCAGGCGACATTTCCGCCAGCCTCGCGCGCGGCCTTCGCCAGCATCCCGGTCCCGGCGCTGGGTTCCAGCACACCCATGCCCCGCCCGATCTCGGCGAGGCGGATAACCTGCGCCGCGACGGCATCGCTCGACATGAACGCGCCGAAATCCTTGGCGTGGGTCATGTGGAATTGCGGGGCATCGTCCGCCTCGGTGTTGTCGTAGGCATCGCCGATTGCTTCGCCATAATGCTCGGCGAGCAAGAGGTTCACCCGCTGCAAGAGGTCTTTGCGCTCGAACCACAGGTGCAGATTACCGTTCCCGAAGACGCGGACCCGGAAATAATCGCCCTCGATGACGAAGGGGGTCGCCTCGCGCGTATCGGTGATGCGGCGCGCGATGCTGGCGCTTTCAGGAACCGGCCCCAGCTCGTCCAGCTCGCGGAAAACCCGCTCGACATCGCGCAGAGTGTCCCGTCGATTATAGTCGGTCCAGTAGGACCGGCTGTCGCTCAAGGCGCGTTCAATGATGAGACGGCTGCCGATCTTGAAGCCATCATGCGAGCGAAAGCGCCGGTCCAGCGCCGAAAAGGTATTGGCGATGCCGCGCAGATAGAGGCCGCGCCGGTTCTCCCAAATATGGCCGAAGGTGTTGGCGCAATTCTCAGACGTGAAGGCGGGCGGCGTGTCGTTGATCCCCTTGTAGAACTCCTCTCGGGCCTGCCGGTCGAGAAGCTGGTCGAATCCCAGCGTTTCGAGAAGGTGCCGCCAGCATCGCCGATCCATGGCGACGGTGATTTTCGCGCGGAAATGGTCGCGTCCGCTGACGCTGCTGACCGCGCCAGTTTCCCGGTCGCGGGTGTTGTGCGGGGCGGCGCTATGGAACGCGCGCGTCAGGCCGCTATCGCTGTAGCGGTCATCCGCAGGAATGGGCAGGCTGATGCCCCCGGCGAAGCAAAGCCCATTGGCAGCATCGGTGAGAGCGTGGAAACTGTCGTAAGCCTCAAGCCATTTGGCAATCGCGGCGTCCCGGCCTGCGGTGATCTCGTCGATCTGGACGCGGTTCATCAATTCGTTGGTCATGCTTGATCCTTCGGGAACGGGGCGCGCAGGATCGGCCCGCGCGTGCTGGGTCAGTCGAAAATGGAAGCGCCGAAGCCGAAGCCTTCGGCCGCGTCCTCGATGGTGGTCACAAGGCCGTCGAAATCCTCTTCGGGGCCGAGCAGGTCCGCGATCTCGATCACGCGCGCGAGGTCCGCGCCGTGGTTGTCGGCGAGGTCGCGAAGATAGCCGTAGCGGTCGAACGCGCCGTCTTCCTCGTATCGTTCAAGGTCGATGGTCCGTTCGGCGTTAAGACGTAGGACGGTCGCGAGCGGAATGCCCTCGGGGCTGGTCAATGCCTGCGGCATGGGAGATTCCTTTCCTTTGGGAAAGGCGGGGCGGCGAGGGGGCCGCCCGCGCCGGTCTATCAGTATTCGTAGGCCCACATGATCGTCAGGACGCGGGCTGTGACTGCCGGGTCAGCCGGGTTCGCCGATCCCCACTCAAGAGAGGGGTCGTAATAGTCGATTTTGAAATAGCAGACGGCTTCCTGCCACTCGAACCGTCCGAAATCCCGCTCGGGGCTGTCAGGGCTGAAGGCGTCAAAATCGCGCACAGTCCGGAGCAGCTCGGCCCGCTTGCGCCATCCGCTCCACGTCGTCACGTCGCCGATGCCCCCGGCGATCCCCGCCGTCATGACGATGCGATCAAGGCCGGTCGGCTTCGTAATGTTAGCCCGCAACGTGTCGTTCAGCGCGGCGATGCGTTCGATATGCGCGGCGCGGTCGGGAGCGTTCTGCATGGTGTTTCCCTTTCTGGAATAGAGCCGAAGGCGATGGCTCACATCGACTTCTGGCCCTCGCCGAGAGCGGGGGGTGAATGGGCAAATGGGGCCGATCGGGGGGGAGGGGGATCGCCCGCCCTGCACAAGCCGCAGGCGCGGAAGGG
>JAFKLT010000107.1 GCA_017309275.1 Sphingomonadales bacterium
CGTCGCGCCGGCGCTGGCGGCGGCGGCCCTGATCGGGTTCGGGGTCTCGGCCGTGAGCGCCCAGGAGCCCGCGGCGTCCGACCGCGCGCGCGCGCGCCAGATGGTGGTCGACCTGGCGCTGCATCGTCGCCGCCTCGCGCCGGATCGTGTCGGCCAGCTCGCTCTTCGTATCGGCGGCGCTGTTCACCAGCACGGTCAGCGGGGTCTTCAGCGCATGCGCCAGATTGCCCGCGTGCAGCCGCGCCTCCTCTGCCTGCTTCTCATTATGCGCGAGCAGCGCGTTGAGCTCGTCGACCATCGGCTGGACCTCGAGCGGCAGGGGCGCGGTGACGCGCCGGTTCTGCCCGCCGCGCATCGCGGCGATCGCGCGCCGGATCTGGCGGAGCGGCAACAGGCCGTAGAAGGTCTGGAGCGCCGCAAGGATGATGAGCCCCAACCCGAGCAACGCAAGGCTGGGAATCAGCGTCCCGCGCACCGCCCCGATCTGAAGATCCAGCGCCTCGCGCGACTGCGCGATCTGGAAACGCCAGCTCGTCTTGCTGCCCGGCAGGATCACATTGCGTTCGAGAACGCGCAGCTCCTCGTCGGGGAACTGGTTGCTGTTATAGGTGTGGAGCGCGTTGTCGATATGCTCCTTCGGCGGCTTGAGCGAACGCTCCCACAAGGAACGCGAGCGGTACGGCTCCTGCCCGCCGCCGCTGATCTGCCAGTAAAGGCCGCTATAGGGTTCGAGAAAGCGCTGGTCGCCGAGCGGCTCGATCAGCCGGACCTCGCCATCGGGGCCGATTTCCGACGACCGGATCATCGCGATCAGCACATATTCGAGGCTGGAATCGAAGTTGCGCGTGATCGCGCCGGTAAGCACCCGGTCGAGCGCGAAGCCGCCGCCGATCAGCAGCACCGAAATCCAGATCGCCGCGATCGCGATCATGCGCCGCGCGAGCGAGCCGGTGATGCGGCTCGTCAGCGCTGCCGGCTTGACCGGATCATTTTCGATGGCCGAGGCGACGTCGGCTTCAGCCATGGCTTAAAGCGGATCGTCGAGCTGGTAACCGAGGCCGCGAATCGTGGTGATGATGTCGGCACCCAGCTTTTTGCGGATGCGCGTCACGAACACTTCGATCGTGTTCGAGTCGCGGTCGAAATCCTGATCGTAGATATGTTCGATCAATTCGGTCCGCGACACGACCTTCCCCTTGTGGTGGAGCAGGTACGACAGCAGCTTATACTCCTGCGCGGTCAGCTTCACCGGCGCGCCGTCGAGCGTAACGCGGCCCGAACGGGTGTCGAGGCGCACGTCGCCGGCGATCAGCTCGCTCGACGCATTGCCCGACGCGCGGCGAATCAGCGCACGAAGGCGCGCGATCAGCTCTTCGGTCTGGAAGGGCTTGGCCAGATAATCGTCGGCGCCCGCATCGAGGCCCGCGACCTTGTCCGACCAGCTATCCCGCGCGGTCAGCACCAGCACCGGAAAGTTGCGCTTTTCGCGGCGCCAGCGATCGAGCACGGTCAGGCCGTCGACCTCGGGCAAGCCGAGATCGAGGATCGCGGCGTCGTAATTTTCGGTCGAGCCCAGGAAATGGCCGTCCTCGCCATCGGTCGCGAGGTCGACAGCATAGCCGGCGCCTTCCAGCGTCGCCTTGAGCTGCGGGCCCAGAGTGGGTTCGTCCTCGACAATCAAAATCCGCATTAAGGCGCCTTTCCTTGGGCGAGCCGGCGTTTTTCGGCCGGTCGGTTGGACTGTGTATCAACTCCGAACGTTCATCGCAAAATCTCGTTGCGACGAACGGTGCGGGGTTCCACGAATGTCAGGGTTTGCGTCCGACGATCCGGCCGGTGCGGGCGTCGACATAGACGATCACGACCTGCGCGCCGTCCATGAACTTCAGCGCATAGATCATGCGTTCGGGGTCGAACTGCGGCCCGCCGAGATAGGTCATGCCGCTGTAGGGCGGACGCGACCTCACTTCGGCGATCAGCCGGTTGAGCGGGATCACCTGGCCCTGTGCCGCGGCGTCGCGCAGGCTGTCCTGGTCGCGATCGCCGCGCGCGGCGGCGGGAACGCCGGCAGTGAGCAGCGAAGCGGAGGAAAGCGCTATGATCAGAGTGCGAAACATGCCCATGCCCTAGTGCGAACGCATTGAATAGGCGATGAATGAGGCTGTCAGGCAATATTCGGCAGCGAATGGATGCTTCGGGGGAATGGTGGGCGCGACAGGGATTGAACCTGTGACCCCACCCGTGTGAAGGGTGTGCTCTACCGCTGAGCTACGCGCCCATTCCGATGCGACCGAAGACCGGCCGCTTCCAAAAGCTGGACGGCCATAGCCGCTCGTTCCGGTAATGCAACGTCCATTTGCCGAAATTCTGCCCGCAGATGCAAATCGGGCCGCGGCTTTCGCCACGGCCCGAGATGTTTTCACCAAAAGGTGCCGGCCAACTTAGTTGACGGCGTCCTTAAGAGCCTTGCCGGCCTTGAACTTCGGCTGGTTCGACGCCGCGATGGTCATCGTTTCGCCGGTGCGCGGGTTGCGACCGGTCGAGGCCTTGCGCTTGCTGACAGCAAAGGTGCCGAAACCGACGAGACGGACTTCGCCGCCCTTCTTCAGCGAACCGGTGATCGCGTCGAAGACGGCTTCGACGGCCTTGCTCGCGTCACCCTTCGTCAGGCCGCTCGAGTCAGCGACGGCGGCGATCAGGTCTTGTTTGTTCATGCCTAAGGAACCCCTGCGTTATGGTTGGATAATGATTCATGGCCCGAAGCCATGGCGCGCCACTAACGATGTTTAGCCCTGCCTTGTCAAAGCAAAAAACGGCGAAAAACGACCCAAAACATCGATTTTGCGACGAATATCGGATGAAACAGCATCCGACACCGAAGACTCAGTGCCGAATCGCCGTTTCAGGGTCGCCACCGGGCGAAATCGGCGGCGAAGCAGCCAGTTCGTCTGCCTCGGTCCATTCGATCGGTTCGACCGGACTCGCCAGCGCAACCGCGAGCACCTCGTCGACATGGCTGACGGGGATGATCTTCAGTTTCTCGGTGATGTTCGCCGGAATTTCGACCAGATCCTTTTCATTCTCTTCGGGAATGAGGACGGTCGTGATCCCGCCGCGCAGCGCCGCGAGCAGCTTTTCCTTGAGGCCGCCGATCGCCAGGACGCGGCCGCGCAGCGTGACTTCGCCGGTCATCGCGACATCCTTGCGGACCGCGATTCCCGTCAGTGTCGAAATCATCGCGGTGACCATGCCGACACCGGCCGACGGGCCATCCTTCGGCACCGCACCTTCGGGCAAGTGGATGTGGATATCCTTGCGCGCGAACAGGCTGGGGCGAATGCCGTAAGCCGGCGCCCGCGCCTTGACGAAGGACAGCGCGGCCTGCACCGATTCGGTCATGACCTCGCCCAGCTTGCCGGTGGTCCGGACCTGGCCGTTGCCCGATGCGGTGACCGCCTCGATCGTCAGCAGCTCGCCGCCGACCTCGGTCCAGGCAAGCCCGGTGACCGCGCCGACCTGATCCTCGCGATCCGAAACGCCGTGGCGGAACTTCCGCACGCCCGCGAATTCGGCAAGATTGTCGGGGGTGACGGTGACGTTTTCCGCCTTCCCTTCCAGAATCTTGCGCAGCGCCTTGCGCGCCAGACGCGCAATTTCGCGCTCGAGCGTGCGGACGCCGGCTTCGCGCGTGTAATAGCGGATAAGGTCGCGCAGCCCCTCTTCGGTCAGCTCGAACTCGCCGGCCTTCAGGCCGTGCGCCTCGATCTGCTTGGCGATCAGGTGGCGCTTCGCGATCTCGACCTTTTCGTCCTCGGTATAACCTTCAAGCCGGATGATCTCCATGCGGTCGAGCAACGGCTGCGGCAGGTTCAGCGAGTTCGCCGTCGTGACGAACATGATGTCGCTGAGGTCGACGTCGATTTCCAGATAATGGTCCTGGAACTTCGCATTCTGTTCGGGGTCGAGCACCTCGAGCAGCGCCGATGCCGGATCGCCGCGGAAATCCTGGCCGAGCTTGTCGATCTCATCGAGCAGGAACAGCGGGTTCATCGTGCCGGCCTTTTTGAGGTTCGACACGATCTTGCCCGGCAGCGAGCCGATATAGGTGCGGCGATGGCCGCGAATCTCGGCCTCGTCGCGCACGCCGCCCAGCGACTGGCGCACGAATTCGCGCCCCGTCGCCTTCGCGATCGAGCGGCCGAGCGAGGTCTTGCCGACGCCCGGAGGGCCGACGAGGCACAGGATCGGCCCCTTCAGCTTGTTCGTGCGCGCCTGGACGGCGAGATATTCGACGATCCGGTCCTTGACCTTTTCGAGCGCATAATGGTCGTCATCGAGAACGGCCTGCGCCTTTGCGATGTCCTTTTTCAGCTTCGACTTCTTGCCCCAGGGCAGGCCGATCAGCGTGTCGAGATAGTTGCGCACGACGGTGGCCTCGGCCGACATCGGCGCCATGGCGCGCAGCTTTTTCAGCTCCGCATTCGCCTTGGCCTTGGCCTCCTTCGACATCTTGAGGCTGTCGATCTTGAGCTGCAGCTCGGCAAGATCGTCGCCGCCCTCGCCATTGTCGTTGCCGAGTTCGCGCTGGATCGCCTTCAACTGTTCGTTGAGATAATATTCGCGCTGGCTCTTCTCCATCTGCCGCTTCACGCGGCCGCGGATCTTCTTTTCGACCTGCAGAACGCCGAGCTCGCCCTCCATGAAGGCGAAAACCATCTCGAGCCGCTTTGCGGGTGCGTCCTCGACGAGGAGCGCCTGCTTGTCGGACACCTTGATATTGAGGTTGCCCGCGACCGAGTCGGCAAGGCGCGAGGCGTCGTCGATCTGCGACAATTGCACCGCGGTTTCGGCCGGCATCTTCTTGTTGAGCTTGGCATAGCTTTCGAACTGGTCGACGACCGAACGCATCAGTGCGGCGGTATCGACGCTGTCGTCAAGCGTGTCGGCGATCGGCTTCACCGTCGCCATCACGGCCTTGTCCTGATTCTCCAGGCCCAGCAGCTTCGCGCGCTCCTTGCCCTCGACGAGCACGCGAACGGTGCCGTCGGGCAGCTTAAGCAGCTGCAAAACCGTGGCAATTACGCCGGTATCGTACAGATCGTCGCGCTGCGGATCGTCCTCACCCGGATCGAGCTGGGCGACGAGGAAGATTTCCTTGTCGCTCTCCATCGCGGTTTCGAGCGCAGCGACCGAACGGTCGCGGCCCACGAAGAGCGGAACGATCATGTGCGGGAAAACAACGATATCGCGCAGCGGCAACAAGGGAAAAGATTGCGTCATCGGGGCTCCTGGAGGGGCGTCACCACAGACGCGCCGTCCTTCTTTATAGGCAGTTCATCGCTAATATGGCGTAACTTGCCGCGCATTCAATGACGCAGCGCTGAACGGGCGGTGCGGGACGGCCGGATTGCCGGGCCCCTATCCATCAGCGAGCGGCGCATCCCGACAAGCAGGGAAAGTGGCCAAAGATCAGAAGGGCAGCTTGAAACCCGGCGGGAGCGGCAAGCCGCTCGTCATCTTGCCCATTTCCTCGTTGCTCGCGCGATCCGCCTTTTCGCGGGCATCGTTGAACGCCGCCGCGAGCAGGTCCTCAAGCATCTGCTTGTCCGCAGGGACGATCAGGCTGTCATCGATGCTGATCGCCTTGATCCGGCCCTTCGCGGTGGCGGTAATCCGCACCAGACCGCCGCCCGAAACGCCCTCGACCTCGACATTGTCGAGCTTCGCCTGCGCCTCCTGCATCTGGGCCTGAACGGTGGCGGCGGCTTCCTGCGCCGCCTTCATCATTTCTTCGATCGATTTCATGGATTGGACCTATGGTGGTTTTTGTCGTCCTCGACAAGCCGCGCATCGGGAAACGCCGCCAGGGCGGCCTTAACGACAGGCAGTTCGCGAATACGTGCGTCATTATCAGCCAACTTCGCCGCGCGCATCTGGCCAAGGCTGGGGCGACCTTCACCCTCGCCTTCGCGCACCTGCCACCGGCTGCCGGTGGCGTTGAGCATGGCTTCGCCGAGATTGCGCGCAAAACTGCCGTCGAGCGCCGGGACCGGCGCATAGATCAGCAGGCCGGGCTCAAGCTCCAGAAGCTTGAGGTCGTCATAAACCTGCCGCGCAAGCTGATGGTTTCCCGTGCTTTCGAGAAGCTGGTGGATCTGTGCGATGGTAAGCGCGGCGGCGGGCGCCTCCTCGGCGACGGCGGCCGCCTGCGCCTCCGCAACAGGTTCGACGGCCGCGCTTTCCCGCCCGATGGGCGCCGAGGGCGCCGCCAACGGCATGGCCGGCACGCCGCCCGATTCGAGCAGCCGAGCAAGTTCGCCCGGATCGGGAAGCGAGGCGGCGTAGATCACGCGCAGCAAAAGCATTTCGAGATGTTCGAGCGGATTGTTCGCGCGCAGCACCTCGTCATGCCCCTTCAGCAATAGCTGCCAGAGCCGGTTGAGCGGCGCGAAACCAAGCTTTTGCGCCCAGTCGACGATGCGTTCCCGGTCGCCCGCGGCGAGGGCCGGATCGTCGTGGCGCGAGACTTTGGCAAGCGTCACGGCGTGCGTCAGGTCCATCAGCCCGCGCACCATCGCCACGGGTTCGATCCCCAGCGCATATTGCGCGCGCGCCAGATCGATCGCTCCGCCGCTGTCGCCTTCAAGGATCGCGGCCATAAGCTGCGTGATCGCGGTGCGGTCCGACAGGCCGAGCATCACGCGCACCTGGTCGGCGCTGATCTTGCCGCCACCGTCCAGGTCGGCGTGCGCGATCGCCTGGTCGAGGATCGAAAGCCCGTCGCGGACCGACCCTTCGGCGGCGTTCGCGATCAGCCAGATGGCCGGCGCTTCCGCCTCAACCCCCTCTTTCTGCAAGATCGCGCTGAAATGCGCGAACAACATGTCGGGCGTGATGCGGCGAAGGTAGAAACGCTGACAGCGCGACAGCACCGTCACCGGCACCTTGTTCACCTCGGTCGTCGCGAACAGGAATTTGACGTGCGGCGGCGGCTCTTCAAGCGTTTTCAAAAGCGCATTGAAGGCGTTACGCGACAACATGTGCACTTCGTCGATGATATAGATCTTGTAGCGCGCCGACACGGCGGCATAGCGCACCGCCTCGATAATCTCGCGCACGTCGTCGACGCCGGTGTTCGACGCGGCGTCCATTTCGATCACGTCGATGTGGCGGCCCTCGGTGATCGCGCGGCACGGCTCGCAGACGCCGCACGGATCGATCGTCGGGCCGCCCTGCCCGTCGGGTCCGATGCAGTTGAGGGCCTTTGCGATCAGGCGCGCGGTCGAGGTCTTGCCGACCCCGCGCACACCGGTCATCAGAAAGGCGTGCGCCAGCCGGTCGCGCGCGATGGCGTTACCCAGCGTCTTCACCATCGCATCCTGTCCGATCAGTTCGGCAAAGGTTTGCGGGCGATATTTGCGGGCAAGGACGCGATAGGGGCCGCTCGATGCCGGCGCGGCGGTGGCGGGAAGGTCCATTCCCAGCATCGGGGTATCGTCGTCGGCGGAATCGCTCATACGTTCCGTATTAGGGATGGCCGGGGCGCTTGTCGAAGGAGAATAAGGACGGCGCCGTCCAATATCGCGCCACGCCGGCCAAGCGACCGTCGAAAAGCGACACCCCGGAGCGAGTCCGGGGTAGCGACGGATCTAATCGGCAATGCGATGAGGGTGGGAGCCGGAACGACCCGCAGCGAATTCGTTGCGGCTGCTTCCTTCCGGACCTGACCGGGTTGGCGAAGACTGCGTCCGCCCGACTCCCGCCGCGCATATGGCGGCGAGATCGCGCAAGGTCAAGGATCGCGCTCCGCCACCGCCTTCAGATAGGCGTGGATCGCGGCGATTTCCGCTTCGCTGAAATGGCTGTAGCGGCCGCGCGCGACCTCTCCCATCAGGCCCAGCTTGCGGTTGCCGGCCGCCGTTCCGGTGTGCAGCAGGTGCGAGAAATCCTTGAGCTCATAGGCGCCAGCGATCCGCAGATCGGCGCGCGGTTCGGCGCCTGGATAGGGAATACCGCCGCGCAGCGTCATCTCGTGACATTCGGCGCAGGTCGCGCGGACGATATAGCGGGCGCGGGCATGTTCCTGTCCCATGTCGGGCGGCCAGGCCTTGCCGCTGCGCGCCACCGTCTCCGCCGACGAAACATACAGTCCCTCGGCCATCTCCTTCTTCGCTCCCGGACCGAACACCGGCGGCGGATGCTCCGCGCCCTTCTTCGGCCGGCTACGGATGAAGGCGATCAGCGCCGCCATGTCGGCGTCGGCCAATTGGGTGAAGAGATGCGACGGCATGTCCCACAGCACCCTGCCGTCGGGCCGCTTGCCGCCGACGATGACCGCCTTTAGCTGCGCATCGTCATATTTCGCGGCAGAGGCGGTCAGGTTCGCGCTCCAAACGGTCGCGAATTCCGGCTCGCTCCACTCCTTTCCGGCAAGATCGGCGCCGTGGCAGCCCGAACAGCCAAGGAGCAGCGAGACGCGTTCGCCATGCTTGACCGGATCGGCCGAAAGCCTGTCGAAGGCGCGTTGGTCAGGCGGATCGGCGGCGCACGCCGCGAGCGAAACCAGTACGAACAGTCCGACAAGCCCCCGCATCATCCCCCACCTTTCCCACGCCCTGCCCCCTCAATCCGGCAAATCCCCCGCTATCGCCCGCGCGACGTCCGCTATCGCGGCGTTCGCCGCGTCGCTCTTCACCGATGGCCGATCCAGATAGACGGCGATCATATATTTGCCGCCGCCCGGCTCCTCGACGAAAGCGACGTCGTTATAGGCGGTGCCGCAGCTTCCCGTCTTGTCGCCCGCCAGCCAGATCGGCGGCAATCCCGCGCGAATGCGCGCGCGCCCGGTCTCGCTGTCGACCATCCATTCGCGCAGCGACTTGCGATAATCGGGGTGAAGATAGTCGCCGAAGACGAGCATCGCGCCGCTTTTCGCCATTGCCGCCGGGCTGGTCGTATCGCGCGGGTCGCCAGGGACATTTTCGTTGAGATCGGGTTCGAAACGGTCGAGCCGTGTCACCGCATCGCCCATCTCGCGCATCCGCTGGGTAAAGGTCGGCGGACCGCCCATTCGTTTCAGGATCAGATTCGCCGCGGCATTGTCGCTGACCTTCACCGCATATTCGGCGGCGAATCCCAGGCGCAGTTCGCCGGCGCCCAGCGATTGCTCGCTATACGGCGAATGCGGCAGCAGATCTGCGTTCGACAGCGGAAGCGGCGTCCGAAGCGAAGGACCACCGTTGGCGGCGCCGCGCAGCACCTGCCCGGCGAGCAGCAGCTTGAAGGTCGAACACATCGCGAAGCGTTCGTCGGCGCGATGGCCGAAAAGCAGCCGGCCCGTATTGTCGGTCACGGCGACGCCCAGACGGCCGCCGCTCTTTTTCTCGATCGCCGCGACCTGCGTCGCGAGGGCGGCGTTGCCGTCGTCGCGCGGGACGACCGCCGAGGAGGAGGCGCAGGCGGCCAGCGCCAGCAAGGGCAGCACGGCGGCTGCCCTCCGCATCAGCGCGGGCCCTGCATATTGCGGCTTTCCGCGGGAATGTGGACCGTCAGGCCATCGAGATCATGCGTCAGCACGATCTGGCACGACAGGCGGCTCGTCCGGCGCACCCCGGCGGCGAGATCGAGCATATCCTCTTCCATCTCGCTCGCGGGCGGCAGGCGGTCGAAATCGGCCTTGTCGACGATGACGTGGCAGGTCGAACAGGCCATCTGCCCCTCACACGTCCCCTCCAGCGGCATCATATGCGCCTGCGCGACGTCGAGCAGGATCGAACCGGGCTCGGCCTCCGCATCGGTGCGTCCCTTGCCGTCGGCGTGGATGAAGGTGACGCGCATCAATCAACCCCTTGCAGTCGCGCCGCATCCTTGATGGCGTTGAGCCCGTCGCGCAACTCTGCTTCGGTGGTATAGCGTCCCCAACCGAGACGGATCGAGGCGCGCGCATCAGCCTCGCTTATCCCCATCGCGCGCAGCACATGGCTGACCTTGCCCGAACCGCTGCCGCACGCGCTGCCCAGCGAGAAGGCGACCTCGCGTGCGTCGGACATCAGGCGAAGGCCGTTCACGCCCTCACGGCGGACGTTGAGATTGCCGTGATAGCGCGGACTGGCCGCGCCGTTGAGCGTCCATTCCGGAAGCATGTCCATCGCCAGCGACCACAGCCGCTCGACATGCGCGGCGTCGGCATCGGCCCGCTCGGCCGCCAGCGCCGCCGCCGCGCCGAATCCTGCGCACAAGGCGGGCGACACGGTGCCCGAACGCATCCCCTGTTCCTGCGCGCCGCCGAACATCAGCGGCTCCAGGTCGATGCCGTCGCGCACCCATAGCGCGCCGATGCCCTTGGGACCGTGAATCTTGTGCGCCGAAATCGCGATCAGGTCGGCGGCCTCGGGGATCGCGACGCGGCCATAGCCCTGCACCGCGTCGCACAGCAGCAAACTGTTCTTCGCATGGGCGGCGGCGGCGAAATCGGCGACCGGCTGGATCGTCCCAACCTCATTGTTGACCAGCATCGTCGCGACCAGGCCGTTCTCGGGAATCGGCACGGTGTCGGGGGACAGCGCCAGCCCGGCGCCGTCGACGGGAATGACGGCGGCGTTGAGCCGCTCGAGGCACTGGAGCGAGGCCGCATGCTCGATGCTGAGCCCCGCGACGCCGCCGGGCTTTGCCTTGGCTCCGCTGAACAGTGCCCAGTTGAGCGCCTCGGTCGCGCCGGAAGTGAAGAAGACCCGCCCGCCCTTCGGCAACAGCGCCGCGACCTGATCGCGCGCGACCTCGACCGCCGCCGCGGCGGCGCGCCCGGCCTTGTGCGTGCTGGATGGATTGGCAAACCCCTCACCCGGCCCGCCGAGCCAGCGCAGCATCGCCGCGAGCGCCTCTGGAGCGAGCGGCGTAGTGGCTTGATAGTCGAGGTAAATCATTCCGGGAGAGGATCCTTGTTGCGAATCATTCGCAAAAGTTGCAAGTTGCGACCTATTTTCTATATAGGCGCCACCTTCGCTCCGCCAGCCCGCCAACCGGCGATTCGGCCTTGAGCTCAAAAAGATAAGAGGTGCTCCGATGCCCGACGTCATTTTCCCCGGCCCCGAGGGCCGCATCGAAGGTCGTTTCTCGCCTCCGCCGCGCCCGCGCGCACCGGTGGCGCTGATCCTTCACCCCCACCCGCAGGGCGGCGGCACGATGAACGACCGCATCACGCAGGCGATGTACAAGAGCTTCGTCGCGCGCGGCTTCGCGGTGCTGCGCTTCAACTTCCGCGGCGTGGGTCGCAGCCAGGGGACGTTCGACAACGGCATCGGCGAACTCAGCGACGCCGCCTCGGCGCTCGACTGGGTGCAGTCGATCCATCCCGAAGCGCAGACGACCTGGGTCGCCGGCTTCAGCTTTGGCGCGTGGATCGGAATGCAGCTCCTGATGCGCCGCCCTGACATCCGCGGCTTCCTGGCGGTGGCGCCGCCGGCGAACATGTACGACGTCAGCTTCCTGGCGCCCTGCCCCTCGTCGGGCATCATCGTCGCGGGCGGACAGGACGAAATCGTCCCGCCGGCCGCGATCCAGAAACTGGTCGACAAGCTGCGCACGCAAAAGGGCATCACGATCCATCACGACGAGATCCCGCGCGCCAACCATTTCTTCGAGCATGAGCTCGACCAGCTGATGAAGTCGCTGGATAATTATCTGGATATGCGCCTCGCGCCGGATTCGCCGATCCGCTGACGCTTCGATCCTCCCTGTGCCCCGGGCATGGGGAGGATTTACGTCGTCGGGATCATCCAGATCGCGACGTTCGCGAACAGAACCAGCGCCGCGACGATCATCAACAGCGCGCGCCGCCGGTCGCCATGGCGAAAGACCATGAACGCGCCGCCAAGCAGCGCGAAGCCGCCGAGCATGGCTATCGAAAGAAGAGTGTCGCCCATGGCCGCGCTCTAGGCCGACGCAAGTGCGCGGTCAAACCGGCTTTATGACAAAATCGGGTCGGAAAGCGGCGTCCCCCTGTGGCCAAGCGCGAAAGCTTCGCCTAAAGGGCCGACATCGATTCCTTGTCTCAGCGGGAGCCGCGCCGATGCGCATCGCGATAGCCTCTGATCATGCCGCTTACGAGCTGAAGGCCGTGCTCGCCGATTGGCTGCGCGCCGAGGGACATGACGTCGCCGACCTCGGCACCAACGGCCCCGACAGCGTCGACTATCCCGATTATGGCTATCGCCTTGCCGCGGCCGTCGCGGACGGCAGCGCGGACAAGGGCGTCGCCCTCTGCGGTTCGGGCATCGGCATCTCGATCTCGGTCAACCGCAACCCGGCATGCCGCTGCGCGCTCGTGTCCGAACCGCTGTCGGCCAAGCTGTCGCGCGAGCATAATGACGCGAACGTCATCGCGCTCGGCGCCCGCCTGACCGGCATCGACATGGCGAAGGCGTGCATCACCGCGTTCCTGACCACCGATTTCGCCGGCGACCGCCATGCGCGCCGCGTCGACAAGCTTTCCAACCCGCCCCAACTGGAGACCAGCCGATGACCACTGAAACGCTCGACAAGCCCATCAAATCGGCCGGCTATTTCACCGATGGCGTTGCCGCCACCGACCCGGCCGTCGCCGCCGCGATGAAGCATGAGCTGGAACGCGAGCAGTATCAGATCGAACTGATCGCATCCGAAAACATCGTCTCGAAGGCGGTGCTGGAGGCACAGGGCTCGGTCTTCACGAACAAATATGCCGAGGGTTATCCGGGCAAGCGCTATTATCAGGGCTGCGCGCCGTCGGACGAAGTCGAAACGCTGGCGATCGACCGCGCCAAGCAGCTTTTCGACTGCGGCTTCGCGAACGTCCAGCCGCATTCGGGCGCGCAAGCGAACGGCGCGGTGATGCTGGCGCTGACCAAGCCCGGCGCGACGATCCTGGGCATGAGCCTCGACGCCGGTGGCCACCTGACGCACGGCGCGCCGCCCGCCATGTCGGGCAAATGGTTCAACGCCGTGCAATATGGCGTCCGTGCCGACGACCATCTGGTCGATTTCGACCAGGTCGAGGCGCTGGCGAAGGAGCATCGCCCCTCGCTGATCATCGCGGGCGGCTCGGCCTATCCGCGCACCCTCGACTTCGCGCGCTTCCGTGCGATCGCCGATGATGTCGGCGCGCTGCTGATGGTCGACATGGCGCATTTCGCGGGCCTCGTCGCCGGCGGAGCGCACCCCTCGCCGATGCAGCACGCGCATGTTGTCACCACGACGACGCACAAGACGCTGCGCGGTCCGCGCGGCGGCATGATCCTGACCAACGACGAAGCGATCGCGAAGCGTATCAATTCGGCGGTCTTCCCCGGCCTGCAGGGCGGGCCGCTGGTCCATGTCATCGCCGCGAAGGCCGTCGCCTTCGGCGAAGCGCTGCGTCCCGAGTTCAAGGATTATGCCAAGGCGACGATCGCCAACGCACAGGCACTCGCCAACCGGCTGAAGGCGCGCGGCGCCGACGTCGTCGCGGGCGGCACCGACACGCACCTGGCGTTGATCGACCTGCGTCCGCTGGGCATCACAGGCCGCGACGCCGACGAGGCGCTGGAACGCAGCGCGATCACCTGCAACAAGAATGGCGTGCCGTTCGATCCGCTGCCCCCGGTGAAGACCAGCGGTATCCGCGTCGGCTCGCCCGCAGGCACGACCCGCGGTTTCGGCATCGCCGAATTCGAGGAAATCGGCGACATGGTCGCCGACGTGCTCGAGGCGCTGCGCGACAAGGGCGAACATGGCGACGCCGATGTCGAGGCCGACGTCCGCCGCCGCGTCCGTACCCTGTGCGAACGTTTCCCCATCTATCAGGGATAAGAGCAATGGCGCGGCAGCACCCCGAGGAACCGACGCTGGTCGAAATGACGATCGAAGAGATCAAGGCGATGGGCAAGCAGGGCATGGATCATCCCTCGACCCGTCCGGTGCTGACCGGCGGCGCGATCGGCGCCGTCGCGGGCATATTGCTGCCGGTCGTCACCTGGCCCGTCGGCCTGTTCGCGGGCGCGGCCATCGCGCTCTATAGCCGGGTGAAACGCTGACCCATGCGTTGCCCCTATTGCGGACATGAAGACAGCCAGGTGAAGGACAGTCGCCCGACCGAGGACGGTGCGGCGATCCGTCGGCGGCGCCAGTGCGAGGATTGCGGCGCGCGCTTCACCACGTTCGAACGCATCCAGCTCCGCGAAGTCGCGGTGCTGAAGGCGGGCGGCAACCGCGAACCCTTCGACCGCGAAAAGCTGATGCGCAGCGTCCAGATCGCATGCCGCAAACGCCCGATCGACGGCGCGCGCATCGAACGGCTCGTCTCCGGCATCCAGCGCCAGCTCGAAACCTCCGGCGAGAACGAGGTGCAGGCAGCACAGATCGGCGCGATGGTGATGGAAGCGCTGAAGGGTTTCGACAACGTCGCCTATATCCGCTTCGCCAGCGTCTATCGCGATTTTACGGAAGCCAAGGATTTCGAGGAGTTCGCCTCGAGCATCACCGAGGCCATGACCGCGGGCGCCCCGCCCCCCGTCATCGTCCTCGTCCGTCCGCAGCTTGGCGAAAATATCGGCAAGGCGGCGCGCGCGATGCTCAATTTCGGGCTGACCGAGCTGCGCCTCGTCGCGCCGCGCGACGGCTGGCCGAATCCCGACGCCGGCCCGGCCGCATCCGGCGCCGATATCGTGCTTGCAAAGGCGCAGGTGTTCGACAGCCTGGCAGAGGCCGTTGCCGACTGCACCACCATCTATGCGACCACGGTCCGCAAGCGCGGCGTGACCAAGCCGGTGCTGACGCCCGAGGACGCGGCGCAAGAGGTCCATGCCAGCGCGGGCCGGTCGGCCTATGTCTTCGGCCCCGAACGGTCGGGGCTGGAAACCGACGACGTCGCGCTCGCGCACAAGATCGTCACCGTGCCGATCAATCCCGAGTTCGGATCGCTGAACCTGGCGCAGGCCGTCATCCTGCTGGCCTATGAATGGTCGAAAGGCGTCGCGCTGGCGAGCCCGCCCGAAGTGCCGCTCGATCCCCCCGCCCCGCATGCCGAAATGGAAGAGCTGATCCAGCATTTCATCCGCGACCTGGACACCGCCGGCTATTTCTTTCCCGCCGACCGGACCGAGGCGACGCTTCGCACGCTTCGAACCATCCTGACGAAGACCGGATGGTCGTACAACGATATCAGGATGATGCACGGAATAGTGACCATACTTGGCAGGACGCCGAGATCGCGATAACGAGGCGCATCTATTGTTCTGGAGAATATGATGCTCTCTCTCGCCCTTACCCTCCTGCTGTCGGCTGCCGCGCCCGAAGCCACCACCGCGCCGGAGCCCACGACGAACACGGCAAAGCCGCAGAAGCCCAAGAAAATCTGCCGCAATGACGACAACACGGGTTCGCGCCTGAAAAAGAAGACCTGCCGCACGCAGGACGAATGGAACAACCAGGCGACCGACGTCCGCGGCGACGTTCGACTCGGAGGCGCCGGCGGCAACTGAGCCGCGCGCGACCCAAATCAACAGCGATGGATGACCCGGCGCCGGATCGCGGCGCCCGACCCGGACGGACCGTTCGGGTCGCATCCGTTCAGGAGACTATAGATGTTGTCTGCAATTCTTTCCCTTGCCCTTGCGGCGGCCAGCGCGAACGCGGCGGCTCCCGAGGGCACGACGACGACGCAGCCCGCCAAGCCGGCGAAGCCGAAGAAGGTTTGCGAAAAGATCGAGATTACGGGCAGCACCGTGCCGAAGCGCGTGTGCCGCACCGTGGTCGAGCCGGCCCAGCCGAAGGGTGAAGCCGTCCGCGCCGACGCCGGCAAGGCCCAGCCGGGCGCAACCGACTAAAACCGCGGTCAGTCTTCGGCGCGCAGGCGGTCCCAGCGAACCGCCTCATAGGCGATCGACTGTTCGACCAGCTCGTTCCACACCGCACGCAGGCGCGCGGGTTCCAGCCCCGCAGCCTCGGCTTCGCGCGCGACATTATCGAGAACCTGCGCCTTGCGCCCTTCGTCACGCACCGCGTCACGATCGGGTTTGATACGCGCCGCGGCGTCCATATAGCCAAAGCGGCGGACGAGCAGCGCGACCAGTTCGCGGTCGACCTGGTCGACCCCGGCGCGGACCTCGATCATCGTGTTGCAATCTTCGGGTATTTTTGGCGCGGTCATGCGGGCTGCCTTTAGCGGCTTTTTCCGTGCTGTCGAGCATGGCGCGCAGACTTGACTTGACGCCGTTCACCGTCTAACCGCGCGCCTTCGCAATGGACCCCGCACCCCGGTGAAGCGGCGGTCGCATATGGCTCAGCCCATATGGTGCGACCCGGGACCCGCCGTAATCCTACGGCAAACAGCATATTGGAGACGACATATGTCGAAGCGCCAGAGCGCCAAGTATAAACTCGACCGCCGGATGGGCGAAAACATCTGGGGTCGCCCGAAGAGCCCGGTCAACCGCCGCGAATACGGCCCCGGCCAGCACGGCCAGCGCCGCAAGGGCAAGATGTCGGATTTCGGCATCCAGCTCCGCGCGAAGCAGAAGCTGAAGGGCTATTACGGCGACATCACCGAAAAGCAGTTCAAGAAGAACTATTTCGAAGCGTCGCGCATGAAGGGCGACACCGGTCAGAACCTGATCGGCCTGCTCGAGCGCCGCCTCGACGCCGTCGTCTATCGCTCGAAGTTCACGCCGACGATCTTCTCGGCGCGCCAGCTCGTCAGCCACGGCCACGTCTATGTCAACGGCGTGAAGTGCAACATCGCCAGCCGCCTCGTGAAGCCGGGTGACGAAATCACCCTCGGCAAGAAGGCGCAGGAAATGGCGCTGGTCGCCGAAGCGCAGAGCCTGCCCGAGCGTGACCTGCCCGAATATCTGTCGGTCGACGGCACCAAGACGACCTACGTCCGCGTCCCGACGCTCGACGAAGTTCCCTATCCGGTGAAGATGGAACCGAACCTGGTCGTCGAATTCTATTCGCGCTGATCCAGCGGTTCATCGCAAGAAACAAGGGGCGGTCCGGCAACGGACCGCCCTTTTTCGTTTGGGGTCGCGCAGCGGTTTGACCACGCCGCCTTTTCGGCATGCGAGCCACCGCCGACGAACTTGGTGGAGGCCATTGCCACACGGGCGCGGATTGCCGCCCGCCTTGCATCGGCGCGCCGTCGCTGGCACAAGCCCGATCGTCGCAAACGAAACTTTCCAAGGACAATCCATGCTTCGTTCCCCCCGAACCGCCGCGGCTTTCGCGGTCCTTCTGTCCGTTGCCGCGTGCAGCGGATCCGACAAGGCCGCCGGCCCCGATGCAGCCTCGCTGCCCGACGTCCAGTTCCCCACCCTGTCGCTCCAGACGCTGCAGGACGTGACCAAGGAACTTTCCTCCGACGCCTATGAGGGCCGCGCGCCCGGTACGGTCGGCGAGGAAAAGACCGTCGCCTACCTCATCAAGAAATTCGAGGAAGCGGGCCTGAAGCCCGGCAACAACGGCAAGTGGACGCAGGACGTGCCGCTGGTCGAGATCACGCCGAAGAACGCCACCCCGCTGACCTTCTCGGGCGGCAAGGCGCCCGTGACGCTGCAATATGCGACCGACTACGTCGCCAACAGCTATCGCGTGCAGCCGAAGACCGAGATCAAGGACAGCGACGTCGTCTTCGTCGGCTATGGCATCAATGCCCCCGAAAAGGGCTGGAACGACTACGCCGGGCTGGATGTGAAGGGAAAGACCGTCATCATCCTGGTCAACGACCCCGACTGGCAGACCGCCGAAGCGAAGGGCGAGTTCAACGGTCGCGCGATGACCTATTACGGGCGTTGGACCTATAAATATGAAGAGGCCGCGCGCCAGGGCGCCGCGGCCGCGCTGATCGTCCACGACACCGAACCCGCCGCCTATGGCTGGAACGTCGTCGAATCGAGCAACACCGGCGCCAACTATCTTGCCGAAAGCAAGGATGGCGGCGCGAAGGAGACGGCGGCGAACGGCTGGATCCAGCTCGGCAAGGCGAAGGAATTGTTCGCGAGCGCGGGCCAGGACTTCGACAAGCTGCGCGCCGATGCCGCGAAAAAGGGCTTCAAACCCGTCGCCCTGACCGGCGTGAAGGCGAGCTTTGGTTTCGACAACGTGATTTCGAAAAAGATGTCCCGCAACGTCATCGGCGTCCTGCCGGGCGCCAAGCGGCCTGACGAATATGTGCTCTACACCGGCCACTGGGATCACCTCGGCCGCTGCACGCCCGTCAACGGCGACGACATCTGCAACGGCGCGGTCGACAATGCGAGCGGCATCGCCGGGCTGGTGACGCTGGCGCAGGCCTATCAAAAGGCGGGCGCACCCGATCGCAGCATCGTCTTCCTGGCGGTTACCGCCGAGGAATCGGGCCTGCTCGGATCGAAATATTATGCCGAGAACCCCGTCTTCCCGCTCGCGCAGACGGTAGGCGGCGTAAACATGGACTCGCTGAACCCGAACGGCCCCGCAAAGGACATCGTCGTCGTCGGTCGCGGCAAGTCCGAACTCGATTCCTATCTGGAAAAGATCGCCAAGGCGGCGAACGTCACGATCGTCGACGAACCGACCCCCGAAAAGGGCTTTTATTATCGGTCGGACCATTTCAGCTTTGCCAAGCTGGGCGTGCCCTTCTTCAACTTCGGCGCCGGCGACGACCTGGTCGAAGGCGGCAAGGAAGCGGGCAAGAAGGCGCATGAGGACTATGAAAAGAACCGGTACCATGCACCCGCCGACGAATATGCAGCGATCAAGAATTGGGACGGCATGCTCGCCGACCTGAAGCTCTATTATGCTGCCGGCCGCATGCTTGCCTCGACCGAGGCATGGCCGAACTGGAACGAAGGCGACGAGTTCCGCGCTGCACGCGACAAGTCGCGTCCGGCGAAGTAAGCAGTCACGCTTTATCGTTGCGAGCCCGGTCTTTCACCGGGCTCGCAATGAGGAACCGACAGAGGATCAATAGTCGCATGACGTTGCGTATGTCCGCCGAATGGGCGCCCCATGAAGCGGTATGGATCGGCTTTCCGCACCTCGATGACGAATGGGCGGGGGCAATCGACGCCGCGCGCCACGACGTCGCCGCCTTCGCCAATGCCGTCCACGACAGCGGCAGGGGCGAAGAGGTGCGGCTGGTCGTCAACGACGAGCGCCAGGCGGCGATCGCGGCAGAGCTGATCGACGCGGGCGTTCGCATCCTCGTGCAGCCGTTGGGCGACATCTGGCTGCGCGACACCGGCCCGATCATCACCGGAACCGGCAAGGCGCGGCGTGCGCGCAATTTCGAATTCAACTGGTGGGGCGAAAAATTCGTCATGCCGGGCGACCAGGAAGTCGGCGCGGCGCTCGCGGCGGGTTCGGGCCTGCCGGTCGACGATCAGGACTGGGTGCTGGAGGGCGGCGGAATCGACGTCGACGGTACCGGGCTGTGTGTCACCACCGAAGAATGCCTGCTCAACACCAACCGCAATCCGACGCTGACGCGCGAGGATATTGCGGTACGACTGCATCAGTCGCTTGGCATCGACCGGCTGCTGTGGCTCGGCAACGGGCTGATCGGCGACCATACCGACGGCCATGTCGACAATCTGGCGCGCTTCGTCGGCGAGGGCCGGCTTGCGATCCCGGTCGCTGAAGGCAGCGCCGATCCCAATGCCGCCATCTATGCCGACGCCCGCGCGCGGACCGCTGCCTTCGGCGGGGTCGAGATCGTCGACCTTCCTTCGCCCGGCCGCGTCGAAATCAACGGAGAGCTGGCGGCGGCAAGCTATATGAACTTCTATATCGGCAACAGCGTCGTGGTCGTGCCGACCTATGGCGTCGCAAACGATCAGGCGGCGATCGACGCGCTCGCCGCGCTCTTCCCCGATCGCCGGGCGGTCGGCGTGCCTGCACGCGGGATCATCGTCGGCGGCGGCAGCTTCCATTGCTCGAGCCAGCAGCTTCCGGCATAGGGCGACCATGACCCGCACCATCACCGTTGCCGCGCTGCAGCTTCCCCTGCCCGGCCCCGTCGAGCCGAATATCGAGGCCGCGACCGCGCTGATCGAAGCGGCTGCGGCAGAGGGCGCGCAGGTCATCCTGCCCCCCGAGTTGTTCGAAGGCCCCTATTTCTGCCAGGTCGAACAAGAAGAGCTTTTCGCGAATGCTCGCCCCACGGCTGAGCACCCGAGCGTGACCGCGATGCAGGCGCTCGCGGCGAAGCTGAAGGTCGCGATCCCGACGAGCTTCTTCGAAAAGGACGGGCCGCATTATTACAACACGCTCGCGATGATCGGCGCCGATGGCGCGATCATGGGGACATATCGCAAGAGCCACATTCCCGACGGCCCGGGATATGAGGAGAAATATTATTTCCGGCCGGGCAACACCGGCTTCAAGGTCTGGGACGTCTTCGGGGCACGGATCGGGGTCGGCGTCTGTTGGGACCAATGGTATCCTGAATGCGCGCGCGCGATGGCGCTGATGGGCGCCGAACTGCTCTTCTATCCGACCGCGATCGGCAGCGAGCCTTATGATGCCGACCTCGACACCAGTCGGATGTGGCGCCGCGCGATGCAGGGGCACAGCGTGTCGAACTGCATGCCCGTTATCGCCGCAAACCGCATCGGGATCGAGGGCGACGCCAATTTCTATGGCCACAGCTTCATCACCGACGAATGGGGCGACATGACGCAGGCGTTCGGCGCGGCCGAAACGGGCGTGCTGGTCGAGACGATCGACCTGGACCGCGCCGCAAAGCACCGCGCGGGGATGGGCTTCTTCCGCGACCGCCGGCCGCAGCTTTACGGGCGGCTTGTCGAAGATATCTGAACCAGCTTGGGGGCGAGCATGGAATTACCCGACGACATTTTCACCGAGCCGGAGGACGTCGATCCCGAAACGCTCGCCAATCTTGGCCCGCTGCGCCGGCTTGCCGGCATCTGGGAAGGCCAGCGCGGGGTCGATATCAATCCAAAGGCCGACGGCCCCGAAACGCGCGAATATTACGAGCGGATCGAGATGCAGCCGATCGATCCCCAGGCGAACGGCCCGCAGCTTTTCTATGGTCTGCGCTATCACCTCCACGTGAACACGCGCGAGGAAGACATCACCTTTCACGACCAGGTCGGTTACTGGCTTTATGAGGCCGCGACCGGGCTGATCCTGCAGACGCTGGCGATCCCGCGCGGCCAGATCGCCATCGCGGCGGGGCATGCGGCACCCGACGCCAAGCAACTGGTCGTCAAGGCCGTCCGCGGACAGACCGAATATGGCATCTGTTCGACAAGCTTCCTCGACCTGGCCTTTCGCACCGACAGCTATGAGCTGACGGTCGATTTCCATGACGACGGGTCCTGGAGTTATGTCTCCGACACGACACTGATGGTCAAAGGCCGCGACGAGCCCTTTCTGCACCGCGACCGGAACAGGCTGGTGAAGATCGCCGAGCCCGATCTCAACCCCTGGGCGAAGATCGAGCGCGGAGCCGCCTGAGGCTCAGTTCTGGAAGCGGCGGATGCTTTCAAGGTCGGCGCGGTCGAGCGGCTGCGTCAGCCACAATCCGCCGCGTCCCGACTTAGACCAGCGGACGATCGCCTTGCGACGAATGCCGCTCGCAAGCACGAGTTCGACTTCCTTGCCGACTTCCAGATGCCCCTCGTGGACATAGCCCGCGCCACTCTGTGACAGGTCGACCAGTTCGATCTTGCTGGTGCCTTCGTCGGTAATCACCTGCGCCTCGGTATGCACGGGCAGGCGCGGCTGGCGGTAGCCGCTGGCCCGCTGTTCGGCGGCCAGGCGCTTCAGCACGTCGGCGACATCGACTTCCTCGTCGAAAGACACGCCGCAGCGGCCGCCTTCGGACCACACGACCTTGCCTTTTACGACGACGGCGTCCGACAAGGCGACTTCGAGCTGCTCGCCGACCGCGATCGGCACGTCGGCGGCCAGCATCATCCCGCGGTCCGACATGTTGCGCACGCGCCACAGCCCGACGTCGCCGTCGCGCTTCACCTTCGCGATACGCCAGACGGTGCGATAACGATCCGCGCCACGGCGATCGGTATCCGGGCCGGCAACCGGTTCAGGCGCTGAATTCGAAACGACAGGTTTCTTCATGCCATCCTCATTCGGAACAGCGCTGGGGGAGCGAGAGTATGTCATCGTATAACTATTGAACGCCCAAATAGTGTCATCGCCATATCGAAAATTCGCTTATTACTCAATGTCAGTGCGGCCAGTAGTTAACAGTCTCTCAACAGATTAACCTGAACCGGCGACCAACATGCCTGCCGAGTATGAACAAAATTCTCAATTTGAAGATTTTAACGGTGCCAGAACGGCAGCATTAAGGGGCAGAATTGGTTAAATTACGGGCGGCGCGCCGCGATGCCGGCGCTGGATCGTCACGCTTCGGTCAGCGCTCCGCGAAAGCCGCTTTCTTCCATCGCCTGCCCGGCCCCCATCGCGACGCAGATCAGCGCGTCCGACGCGACCCGCACGGGCAGCCCCGTACGCTTCGCAATCGCCTGATCCATCCGGCCCAGCAGTGCGCCGCCGCCGGTAAGCGTGATGCCGTCGTCGATGATGTCGGCCGACAGTTCGGGCGAGGTTCCCTCCAGCGCCGTCATCACCGAACTGACGATCTGGCCGACGGGTTCGGTCAGCGCCTCGGCGATTTCAGCCTCCGACACGGTGATTTCCGACGGGCGGCCATTGACGAGGTCGCGGCCCTTGACCGCCATGATCATGCCGTCGCCCTCGGGCGGCACCGCGCAGCCAAGCGTCAGCTTGACGCGCTCCGACGTCATTTCCCCGATCATCATATTATGCTTGCGGCGGATATAGGCCGCGATCATGTCGTCCATCTTGTCGCCGCCGACGCGTACCGAGCTGCTGTACGCGACCCCGCTGAGCGAAAGCACCGCGACCTCGGTCGTCCCGCCGCCGATGTCGACGACCATCGTGCCGCGCGGCTCGGTTACCGGCAGGCCCGCGCCGATCGCCGCGGCAAGCGGCTCTTCGATCAGGCGCACGCTCGACGCGCCGGCGTTGCTCGCGGCATCGCGGATGGCGCGGCGTTCGACCGCGGTCGAGGCCGAGGGCACGCAAACGACGACATTGCTTCGCGACCGCAGCGGCCCGGGAATCCCCACCGCCTTTTCGATGAAATGCTTTATCATCTGTTCGGCAATGTCGATGTCGGCGATCACGCCGTCGCGCAGCGGGCGCAGCGCCTGGATATTCGCCGGCGTCTTGCCCATCATCAGCTTCGCTTCGTCGCCGACGACCTTGACGCGCCGCACGCCGTCGCGGGTTTCGAGGGCGATCACCGACGGTTCGTTGAGCACGATACCCCTGTCGCGAGCATAGATGACGGTGTTTACCGTCCCCAGGTCGATCGCGATATCATGCGCTGCCGGGGAGAAACGCCGGAACATGTTCATAAGCTGGATGACGCCCTTTTAAACGGGCACGCGAAAGGCGCCCAAAACATAGGGCGCGACCCGCCCGTTCCCCCGCATGTGCCGCGGCTGTCATGACGTCAATCGCAGCGCGGGCGGAAGCGGTCCATTCGCGGGGCCGACCGTTTTCCTAACCGGACGAGCGGTTCGTCGCACGACGAACGGAAGATTTCCGGATGGTTTTGGTGCCCCTGGCCGGACTCGAACCAGCACTCCTTGCGGAACTCGATTTTGAGTCGAGCGCGTCTACCAATTTCACCACAGGGGCAGGCGCTTGCAGCGCGGCGCTTCCCCTAGGGCGAAGCGCCGCCGCTTGCCAAGCTATTTCTTGAGTTCCTTCGCCAGCGTCTTTGCCGTCGCCTTGCCATAGGGCGGCTTGAAACCCGCAAGTCCCGCGACGTCGAGCTTGGGCTGACGATAGACGGCCCGCGCGTGGCTGAACGTTCGAAACCCGTCCAGTCCGTGATAATTCCCCATGCCCGATGGACCGACCCCGCCGAAGGGCAGATCCTCCATCGCGTTGTGGAACAGCACGTCGTTCACCGTGACGCCGCCCGAGATCGTGCGGGTAAGCACGCGATCCTCCTCGCTCTTGTCCTGGCCGAAATAATAGAGGCCCAGCGGACGATCATGGTCGTTCACATAATCGATGGCCTCGTCGATCGTCTTGTAGGTCTTTACCGGCAGGATCGGGCCGAAAATCTCTTCCTGCATCACCTTCATGTCGTCGGTCGGGTTGCGCACGATATGGAGCGGCATCTTGTGACCGTTCGCACTCGCGAAATCCTCGCCCGCCGGGTTGACCTCGATCACCTCGGCCCCCTTCTCGCGCGCGTCGGCCAGATAGGATTGCAGCCGGTCATAGTTCCGGCCGTTCACGACCGAGGTATAGTCGTCGTTCGACAACAGCGTCGGATAGAGCGCGGTCGCGCCCTTGGTCACGCTGTCGATCACCTCGCCCTCCTGGTCCTCGGCAACGAGCAGATAGTCAGGCGCAAGGCAGATCTGGCCGGCATTCATCATCTTGCCGAGCGCGACGCGCTGTCCGACGAGATCCTTGTTCGCGCTGCGTCCGATGAAGGTCGGCGACTTGCCGCCAAGTTCCAGCGTGACGGGCACGAGGTTGTCCGCCGCGGCGCGCATGATGTGTCGGCCGACGCCCGTCGCGCCGGTGAAGATCATGTGGTCGAAGGCCAGCTTGGAAAAGGCGATGCCGACATCGGCGTCGCCGGTGAAGACCGCCATTTCGCTTTCGTCGAAATAGTCGGGGACAAGCCGCGCCATCAAAGCCGAGACATTCTCGGTGAACTCGCTGGGCTTGATCATCGCGCGGTTACCGGCCGCAAGAATGCCCGCCATCGGAACGAAGACCATGCCGACGGGGAAATTCCACGGCGCGACGACGCCGACGACGCCCTTGGGCTGATAGACGACCTCCGCCTTTGCGCCGAGCAGGCCGAGCGGGAAAGTGGGCTTGCGCCGTTCCCCCTTCGACCAGCTTGCCATATGTTTCTTCGCATGTTTGAGCGCGCTGACCGAGGGCATGATGTCGGTCATCAGCGTCTGTTCGCGGCTGCGGTGGCCGAAATCCTCGCTCACCGCCTTTGCGAAATCCTCCGCATTGTCCACCAGCAGCGCGATCGCGCGGTCGATGCGGTCGGTGCGCACCGCCAGGCTTTCGGGCATCGCGGCGGTGAAGCTGGCTTTCTGCGCCGCCAGCACTTCGTGCATACGCGCCGTTTCGCCGGCGATATCCTGCTTGATCGCGGTAGCCATGACCCATCTCCCCTATGATTTTCGAACGCCGTTTGATCATGGCGCGCGTCAGGTTGCAAGATGAAACCCGACGCGCCGTGCCGTCGATCGGAAAGCGGCGGAAAACTGCGCAACTTCACTCGCGATTGACAGTTGCGGCGACCAGGCCGAGGAACCGCGGACGCCAAGGCGCCGCGATATTGCAAGACAGATGTTTCCGAAGAAGGGCCGGACGATCCCGGCCACGGCGTTCGCCAGGGGCGAAACGTATGGAAAATGGGGGGCCGAAGCCCCCCATTGCCCTTTAAGTGCCCTTAAGCGAGCTTGCCCTGCAGCGCGGGCTTTTGCCTGCGCCGCATCGCGCCGCCGACGAAGCCGATGCCGAGCAGCATCATTGCCCAGGTCGCGGGTTCAGGAACGGCCGACGAAACCGACACGTTCGTGAACACGAAGTCGAGGTCGGCGTAGTTGAAGTCGCCGCCGTAATCGAGATCCTCGAACGCGACATAGGTGCCGGCCGGGATATCATAATCGCCGCCGACATAGGACGACGAGTAGACATGGTTCACGCCGTCGAAGTTGAGCGCCTTGTTCGAATAGAAATAGCGATCGTTGCTCGGATCGCCGTCCCCATCCTCATTGGGATTGACGTGAATGAAGAAGGTCAACACGTCGCCCGCGTTCACGTTGCCGAAATTCAGGCTGTCGCCCGCAACAGCGCTGAGGCTGTTGAGACCATAGATGCCCACATCGGTGCCATTGACCAGGAGGCCGAGGATATTCTCGTACGATCCCCGGTTGCCGGCGAAATAGGCAATGATCGGCCCGCTCGAAGTCGCGGTGAAGGTATAGAGAGCCGGATTAGGTGTTCCCGCATCGGGATATATTGTGATCGCAGCCTGCGCCTGTCCGGAGGTCAGCGCCCCAAGACCCAACGCCAGCGGAGCAAGCCGCTTCGTCCATCGGTAAGTCCATTTTCGCACGTCAAAAACTCCCTTTTTTCCAGAGGCTTGGTGCAGACCCACAATTTTTAGCGAACCCCACGAGGTAACGAAAAATCCGTTCCCCGATTGTGCGAGACGACCGGATTCGGCCGAAACTCGTGATATTCTTAACAACTAGTTAATATTTTAACAAATCGTAATTTCGGAAATTTCGTCCCGTATCGGCCATCCCCCTTTCCCCTTTCGCAGTTGCAGCAAAGGCGCTAATCGGACCGCCGACGTATCTTTCCCCTACGGAGTCTCTCGTTATGACCGCCACCGATCCCGTCGTCTTTCTCTCCTATGCCCGCACCCCGATGGGCGGCATGCAGGGCGTGCTGTCGGACGCGAGCGCAACCGATCTCGGTGCGACCGCGGTAAAGGCGGCGGTCGAACGCGCAGGCGTTTCGGGCGACGATATCGAGCGCATCTATATGGGCTGCGTCCTTCCGGCCGGCCTTGGCCAGGCGCCCGCGCGTCAGGCGGCGATCAAGGCTGGCCTGCCGAAGTCGGTTCAGGCGACCACCGTCAACAAGGTGTGCGGTTCGGGCATGCAGACCGTGATCATGGGCGCCGAAGCGCTAGCTGCCGGCAGCGTCGATGTCGTCGTCGCGGGCGGCATGGAGTCGATGACCAATGCGCCCTATCTGCTGAAGAAGCACCGTTCGGGCGCCCGTATCGGCCACGACACCGCCTATGACCATATGTTCCTCGACGGACTGGAAGACGCCTATGAGGCCGGCCGCGCGATGGGCACCTTTGCGCAGGATACCGCCGACGCCTATCAGCTCAGCCGCCAGGCGCAGGACGATTATTCGATCGAATCGCTGCGGCGCGCGCAGGCCGCAATCGCCGATGGCGCCTTCGCGAACGAAATCACGCCCGTCACGCTGAAGACCCGCGCCGGCGACGTGACCGTCGACACCGACGAGGCGCCCGGCAAGGGCCGCCCCGACAAGATCCCGACGCTGAAGCCCGCCTTTGCAAAGGATGGCACGATCACCGCCGCGACCAGCTCGTCGATCTCCGACGGCGCCGCCGCCGTCGTGCTGACGCGCCAGTCGGTCGCCGACGCCAAGGGTGCGAAGCCGGTCGCGAAGCTGGTTGCGCACGCCGCGCACGCGCAGGAGCCCAAGGACTTCACCGTCGCTCCGGTCGGCGCGATCAACAAGGTGCTGGCGAAGGCGGGCTGGTCGATCGGCGACGTCGAACTGTTCGAAGTCAACGAAGCTTTCGCCTGCGTCGCGATGTTCGCGATGCACGACCTCGGCATTCCGCACGAAAAGATCAACGTCCATGGCGGCGCGACCGCATTGGGCCATCCGATCGGCGCCAGCGGCACGCGCATCATCACGACGCTGATCGCGGCACTTCAGCGCCACGGCAAGACCCGCGGCATCGCCAGCCTCTGCATCGGCGGCGGCGAAGCGACGGCGGTAGCGGTCGAGCTGGTCTGAACCGGCGTTTCGCAAAGGTTGCATGGCGCCGTCGCACGACGGCGCCATCCCGCCGCAATTTGCGACAAACTGCGACACTAATGTATTGAATATAAACGCGGCGTTCCGGAACAATTCAAATCGACTCGCGTAAACCATTCCCAGTCATCGGGCAGATCCCCCTCCCCCCTGACGATGCAAAGGAATGGCACAATGAAGAAGATGAAATTTCTCACCGCCGGCCTGATCGCCGCGATGATGGTTCCGGCCATGGCACAGGCCCAGACCGGCGAGCTCCGCCGCGACCGTCAGGACATCCGCAAGGACCAGCGCGACCTGAACCACGCGCAGCGTTACGGCGATCACCGCGACGTTCGCGATGCCCGCAAGGATGTTCGCGACTCCAAGCGCGAGTATCGCCAGGACGTTCGCGATTGGCGCCGCGACACGCGCTACCAGAATTATCGCGCACCGTTCCGCTATCAGCAGTTCGCGGTCGGCTCGACGCTCCGCTCGAATTACTACGCGCCGAGCTATCGTCCGACCTGGGACAGCCGTTGGGGCGTGCCCCGCGCGGGTCGCAACCTGACCTATGTCCGCCACTATAACGACCTGCTGCTCGTCAACGAGCGCAATGGCCGGGTGGTGAAGGTCTATCGCAACCACTTCCGCTGGCGTTAATCGCCAAGCGCTGAGCGAACGACGAAGGGTCGGGCGGGAAACCGTCCGGCCCTTTTCGCATTCATTTGCCGACCTCGACCAATCGGCCTAGCCTTGCCCTCTCTTTGATGGGGAGAGGCATGATGAAGAAGATTGTCCTGATTGCGGCGCTTTCGATGCTCGCCGCCTGCTCGCAAAAGACTGAAGAGAAAAAGGAAGTTGCTCCGGAACCGGCCGCCACGGCCGCGCCCGCTCCGGCGGCCGACTCGGGAACGCAGCCCGGCACCTATGACGTCAAAATGGCCGATGGAACGGTGACCACCACGACGATCAACGCCGACGGAACCTATGTCGACACCGACGCCAAGGGCAAACAGGTCAAGGGGCTGTACGCGACCCACGACGGCAAGGATTGCTTCGATCCCGAAGGCGACGAAATGGGGATGTGCTGGGCGGTATCGAAGCCCGGCGCCGACGGCAGCTTTACCGCAACCGCCGACGACGGCACCGTCGTGACGGTTACGCCGAAAAAGAAATAATCACCGGCGTCTGGGGCCGCCCTAGTCGCCCCAGATATGGTCGGTCTGGATCCAGCCCTTGCGACCCTTGACGTCGAAGCGGCACCAGCCGTCCTTGCAATCGGTGATGCGGCCGACGACGCCGGGCTCGGCGCGATAGACGACTGCCGCAGACGAGCTCGGTTCTTCGCGCATTTCGCGGATTCCGCCCGTGACGATGGCGGTGCGCGTCCGGCTGAGCAGCCGGGCGGCCATCCAACCCTGCGTGCCATCGGGGTCCTCGATCTTTCGCCAGGTCTCAAAGCGCGCCACCACCTTTACCGGCAGGTCCTTGCGCCGATATTCCCAGACGACCGGGACGTCGGGCGATGGCCCCTTGCGCATGCGCGCCTCGTCGACATTGATCGACGCCCAATAGGGAAGCTCTACGTCGGATTGCGCTGCGGCCGGCCCCACGGCGGCCATCAACGCTATTCCTGCTAAAATCTGGCGGCTGGTCATCGCTCTGCCTTGTCAAACTCGGCCCCGCTTTTCAACCGCTGGCCGCCCAAAAGGCTGCGTTCGTCCCCAGTCTTTTCGTTGCCCGCCCTCTTGACCCCCGTCCCGCGGCGCGCTCTATCCGCGACCATGCCTGATTCATCCCGTCCGAAACGCCCGCGCGTCATCGTAACCCGCCAACTGATGCCGCATGTCGAGGCAAGAATGGCCGAACTGTTCGACGTCGCGCTGTCGGCGCACGACCACGCCTTTACCAAGGACGAGCTGAAGGCCGCGGTTGCGGACTGCGACGTGCTGGTGCCCACCGTGACCGACGAGATCGATGCCGAGGTGCTGGGCGCGGCGGGCGACCGGCTCAAGCTGATCGCCAACTTCGGCGCGGGTGTCGATCATATCGACCTGGCCGCCGCGCGCGCGAAGGGCATCATGGTATCGAACACGCCGGGCGTCTTCACCGAAGATACGGCCGACATGACGATGGCGCTGATCCTGTCGGTGCCCCGCCGTCTGGCCGAGGGCGAAAAGCTGATGCGGTCGGGCAAATGGGCCGGCTGGGCCCCCAGCGCGATGCTGGGTCACCGCGTCGGCGGCAAGCTGTTAGGCATCATCGGCATGGGGCGCATCGGCCTGGCGGTCGCGCGCCGCGCGCGCGCCTTCGGCCTGTCGATCCACTATCACAACCGCCGGCGACTGCCCGAGGCGATCGAGGAGGAATTGGGCGCCAGCTATCACGCCAGCGTCGATACGCTGCTTCGGATCAGCGACGTGGTGACGATCCACTGCCCGCACACGACCGAAACGCACGAGATGGTCAGCGCGGCGCGGATCGGCGCGATGAAGCCTACCGCCTATCTCATCAACACCGCGCGCGGCGAGATCGTCGACGAAAAGGCGCTGATCGCGGCGCTGCAGACCGGCCGCATCGCGGGCGCCGGGCTGGACGTCTATACCCACGAACCCGCGGTCGACCCCGCGCTGCTCGCGCTCGACAATGTCGTGCTGCTGCCGCACCTCGGCTCGGCCACGATCGAGGGCCGCGAGGCGTCGGGCGAAAAGGTGATCGCGAACATCCGCGCCTGGTGCGACGGCCATCGCCCGGCCGATCAGGTGCTGGAGGGGTGGGCCTGAACGGCCGCTCATATTGCGTAAACCGCTCTGGATTGCTTCGTCGCTACGCTCCTCGCAATGACGAGGGCTTTTTAACTCTACGTCATTGCGAGCGAAGCGAAGCAATCCAGAGGTCACTCACTGCCGTCGATGATCCGAGGCCACAGATCCTGCCAGAACGGATTCTCGGTCTCGATCAAAGCGATCTTCCTTGCCCGGTTCCCCGCTTTGATCTGCTTTTCGCGTGCGATAGCGGTTTCCATCGTCGAGTGCATCTCGAACCAGACCAGCGCCGACCACACGCCGGTATTGCAGAACAGCACCAGATCCTGCCCTTCAGGGCGCTTGATCTCGGCCGCGAGCTTGCGTGCCTCTTCGGTGGGCACCGCATTGGCCGAGCCGTTCTGCACCCAGCGCGTGAAGTCCTGGTCGATGGCGGTGGGGATGGTGCCGGCCATGAGTGCCATCGGCGCCTTGAACTGACCCAGGTAGAAATTTTGCGGGCGCACGTCCAGCAGGGTCGCATCGTGCTTTTGCACGTGCGCCAGCACCTGCTCGCGCGTC
>JAFKLT010000108.1 GCA_017309275.1 Sphingomonadales bacterium
GCCAATCTGGATAAGCTCGTTCATCGTTCGACTCCTAAGTTGAAGGAGTCGCGAGGGTCCGCCTCTGGCAGCCTACGTTCAATCAGGCGCGGCGCTCGCTAGGCCGCTTTACATCGAGGCTAGCACCAATCCGCGCAGCGGTTCGTGCAGCGGCCATCGTCAGCGTTTTCGCTGACTCGCGGGGGCGTTCGCACCTCCGACGGGGCGCTCTCGCCGCGACGGCCTCAACCCTTCGGCTTGAGCCAGTCATAAAGGAAGTCGGGAATCTTGCCCTCGCTATTGCGGTCGCTGTCTTCGGCGACGTCGAACAGCAATTGGCGGCCGCGCTCCTTGTGCGGTGCGGCCAACATGTCGTTTGCTTTCAGGTACAGCGTCAGCGTCTCGACGAAGGGCGCAAAAGCGTTGGCGGCGGATGACGCGCGCCATTTTTCGGTAAACAGAGCCTGTCCCGACGCGCGCAGCCGCGCGTGTAGCGGCGCGAATTTTTTGGCATCGGTCGAATAGGCCTTTACCAGCCCCGGCCAGGCATCGGCGCCGCGATCCCATTCGGCGCGCCACATCGCGTTCAGTTCGGGCGGCAGCGCGTTCATCAGCGCGGGCATTGGCGCGATCGGGGTGCGGCTGGTCTTGTCGCCCTTGCGCTGGATATACAGGGTGCGCACCGTCGACACCGACAGCTCCTCCATCGCGTCGATCTCGTCCGCATCATATTTCCGGTCGCGACGGAATGAAGCGATCAACTCCTGCGCCTCGGCATCGCCGATAAAGCGGCGCTGCGCCTCGGGCGTCGCGGGGTCGCTCGCGCGGGCATAGCGGATCAGCCGCGCATAGATATCGGGTTCGAGCGCCAGTTCGCCGTCGAGCGGTTTGGCATAGCCTGCCTCCCACTCAGTCGCTGGAAAGCCGATGATCGGCGGGACGACGGCGCCGGTCTGCGCCGATGCGGGAGCGGAAAAGGCGAGCGCGAGCAGGAGCGCGCTTGGCAGCGGGACGAGTTTCAGCATCTATCCTCCATCGACCCGCACCCTGCCTATCAGCCCGGTGATGGCGCGCAAGCCGTAACCAAAGGAAGCTCCGTCGTTTTTCCGGGCCCTGTGGAAAGTCTCTGCGGGTCGATGCCAGGCATGTCTCGAAGGAAGTCGAGGCATATGAGCAGACTCTCGCCGGTCTCCGACAATTATGAATGCGCACTCATTGTAATCGAGGGCCGGTGACCCCACCTTCATGACATCGCCCGCTTCCACCGCGTGCTGGCGACTGAGAGACCATTGCGCTCCCGCTGAAGGAGCAGAATCATGGACCTCAACCAACTTCTCCACCATCATCAGATGGCGCTGATGGCCGTGAGCCAGGCGCGGCGTGATGGGCAGTCATTGCCCAATTTCGACCTGCCGCGCTATTATGCCAAACGCATCAACGAATATCGCGAGCGACGCGGATTGGACGGTGACGCCGAAGCCATCGCGGGTCTCACCGTGTCGCCCATAGACGCCGTCGAAGCGCCGGACGAACTGGTAAGTGACGTGCTGATCGCCGAATTGCTCATGGCGAAGGCCTTCGAAAAGGCGACACACCAACGTCGCACTGCGGGAAACGACGGAGCTGACGATCCGGTCGTCGATATTCGCGCCACGCTTCTGGCCGTTGGGCGCGACTTTTATCGCTCCCTGGGTGTGGAGGACGGCCCTCTTGCCGCCGCGATCGATGAAGCTGCGTCACGCTCGGCGTGGGAAGGCGAGGGCGGAGGCTTACGTCCACCGGTCGACGAGGAGGATGGCATCATCCGAACCTATGTCGAACAATTCGCGGTGGGCGACTATCGCTATTCGAACCTTGCCGATGCCAAAGCCGCCGCGCTGCGGCAGCGCGACGCAACGAGCGACGGTCGCGGAGCGACGCCTGCATGAAACGGCTGATTGCCTTCGACCTTGATGGAACGCTTGCCGAAAGCAAGCAGCCGATGGAACCCGCGATGGGTGAGGCGCTTGCCGATCTCCTCGGCGTGGCAGATGTCGCGGTGATATCCGGTGGCGACTGGCCGCAGTTCGATAAACAGGTGGCGACGCGCCTTCCCGAGCGCGCGGACCTTGCCCGGCTCTGGCTCATGCCGACGACCGGCACCAAGCTCTACACGTTCCGCTCGGGGGCGTGGCAGGCGCGCTATGCCGAAATCTTTGCCGATGCGGAGAAGCGACGCATATTCGAAGCCTTCGACGCAGCGCTGCTGGCGACCGGATTCGTTCCCGAAACGGTCTGGGGCGAACGGATCGAGGATCGCGGGAGTCAGATCACCTTTTCGGCATTGGGTCAGGAAGCGCCGATCGACGCCAAGCAAAAATGGGATCCCGATTTCGCCAAACGCAAGGTGATCCAGGCGGAGCTTCGCCAGCATCTGCCCGGTCTGTCGATCAACATGGGTGGGGCGACGTCGATCGACATTACGCGTGAGGGCGTCGACAAAGCCTATGGCCTGACGAAGCTCAGCCATGCCAGCGGTGTCGAGCTGGGTGCGATGCTCTTCATCGGCGATGCGATCTTTCCGGGCGGAAATGATTATCCGGCGAAGGCGCTGGGCCTCGATACAATCGCTGTGCGCAATCCCAAAGAAACGCTTGGAATCATTCAAATTGTCGTCGCTTGCCTGAAATGAAAGCGGAGCTTTGCCGTCTGGCGAGCATGACCGGGATCGGCCTGCGAAGCTCATCGCGAGCCGTGGGTCACGTGGAACAAATGCGCTGCTGAGCTGTTCTGTTTTCTGATGTCCACGACCGGCTGCGCGTATCGAAACAAACGATAAAATACTGGGTGAGGCCTTCTGTCGCATCATTTTTGGAAGGTATGCCTGTGTACGAAACGCTTGATCGTAAATCGTTCGATGAAGGCTTGGAGGCGTGCCAGACGCTTCGGCCAAAAGCTTTGGGTGCTGCCAGGATTGCGCTAGTCGGCGGCTTTCTCCCGCGGCGCTGTGGCATCGCCACCTTCACCACCGACATCCATTCATCGCTTGCCGAGGCTGCTCCTGACCTTGTGGTCGACGTATATGCAATGGCGCCGACCGCCGTTCCCACGATATTCGATCCCGTTGTGCGCGGCGTCATTACCGAAGGTGACGTCGGCAGCTTTGTCGAAGCGGCTCGGCAAATCGAGGCGAGCTGTGCCGAAGTTGTATGGCTGCAACACGAATTCGGCCTCTTTGGAGGCTTGGCGGGTGATATGATCCTGGAGCTGGTGGATCGTGTTTCCGCGCCGCTGATCGTGACGCTTCACACGGTGCTTGCCGAACCGGACGCCGATCAGCGCCGCGTGATGGAGCGGTTGATCGCGCGCGCGACCAAGCTGGTCGTCATGTCCGAGCGCTCGCGCGATCTGCTGCGAAGCATCTATCACGCCGACGAAGATCAGATCGCCATGATCGCTCATGGGGTTCCTGATCGTCCGTTCGGCCGCGCCTCGCAGTTCAAGCGCCAGTTCGGTTTCGAGGGCAAGGAGGTCGCGCTGACCTTCGGCCTTTTGTCGCCGGGCAAGGGGATTGAGGCGGTCATCGAGGCATTGCCTGCGATCGTGGAGGACCATCCCAACTTTCTCTATTGTATTGCGGGGGCAACGCACCCCAATCTGCTGGCGCATGAAGGCGAAGCTTATCGCGAGCGGCTTCACGCGCTGGCGGTCTCGCTCGGCGTCGATGCACATGTCCGCTGGATCAACGCATTCTTGGAAACCAGTGAGCTGCTCGACCTTCTGGAAGCGGCTGACATTTATGTGACGCCTTATACGGGGGCGCAGCAGTCGACCTCGGGCACGCTTTCCTATGCGATGGCGCTCGGAAAGGCTGTCATCTCAACGCCCTATGTCCATGCCCTCGAACTTCTTGCAGACGATCATGGCGTGCTCGTGCCGTTCCACGACCACAGAGCGATCGCGAACGAGATCAAATATCTGCTCGGTGACGCCGATCGGCTTCATGCGCTGCAAAGGCGTGCCTATGATCGCAGCCGCGGCATGATTTGGCCGGTCTTTGCGGAGAGGACCCGTGCGCTGATCGAAGAGAGCCGCGTCGTGCCCAAGGCCGCTCCCATTCCCGACCGCATCGGCGTCGAGGGGCTTTTGCGCATTTGCGACGACACCGGCATCCTGCAGCACAGCATCCATATGGTCCCCGACCGGGCGCACGGCTATTGCGTGGACGACAATGCCCGCGCGCTGATGCTGATGCACCGCCTGCCCGACGATGTGTTACGTCAATGTGCGCGGCTGGTCCCCATCTTCGCTTCTTTCGTTCAGCATGCCTGGAATCCGGACACGAGCGAGTTTCGCAATTTCATGGATTTCGGGCGAAACTGGCTGGAAGATGTGGGCTCTGAGGATAGCTGCGGGCGCACGCTCTGGGCGCTCGGTGCGACGGCGCGAGAGGCGGGCGATCCCGGTCTGCGGCAGTGGGCGCACGAATTGTTCGAGCGTACCGCGACCTCCGCGCTGGATTTCGAGTCACCGCGCGCGATTGCCTTTGCGATGCTCGGCGCCGACTTTGTACTCGGGGCGCATCCCAGGAATCGACTGGCGGGCCGGATATTGCGCAACGGTGCGGACCGACTGATCGCGCTTTATGAAGCTGCGGCGCGGCCCAACTGGCGATGGTTCGAGCCCGTGCTCGCCTATGACAATTGTCGCCTGTCCGAAGCGATGCTCCGCGCGGGCGTGCGATTGGAGTGCGCCGATGCGAGCGCATGCGGGATCGAGACGCTGCGCTGGATCAACGACGTGCAGGTTTCCCCTTATGGTCACTACCGCCCAGTCGGCTCTGACAGCTTTGGGCATCCCTATGAACCTCCACGGCCGTTCGACCAGCAACCGCTGGAAATATGGGCCGCCATCGATGCTTCGGCGGCCGCCTATGATATTACAGGTGACTCGATCTGGCTTGCTCATGCCCGACGAGCCTACGAGTGGTTTTCCGGATGCAACGACCGCGGCGTGATCGTCGGCGATCCGGTGACCGGGACCAGCAAGGACGGCATCAACCCGCGTGGGTTGAACCTGAACGAAGGTGCGGAATCGGTTCTGGCTTACCAGCACGCGACATACGCGATCCGGGATTTCATCCGCAAAGTCGGTTGAGGGGACATATGGTGCATCTGGTCCAGCATGAATTGCGGCTGCACGCCGATCCGACGCGCGTCGTCGTGCGGCCTTTCCACCTGGCGTGGCAGGCGTCGGGCCCCGATCTCGAACGGGTACAGCGGCTGGCTCGCGAAATCGTGACGCTCGATCCGCGCACCGTACGTGCCGAACTGGCCGTGGTGCTCCGCGATTTTGCCGATAGGCACTGGCAGATCGAGAAGGTGTTCGAGGACCGCTTCGAGCAAATCGAGCCCAAGCTTGGCCTCGAGGGTTTTACACTGAGGCGGGAGATGCGTCTTTTGATTGGCGCCTATTTCTGCCACGAATATAGCTATGCCGCTGCGGCGCTGATGAACCCCAGTGTCGTGCGCCATCCTGACCAGAGTGGGCTGGAGGACGGCAGCATCCGCATCCTCCTGTCGCTGCGCGCGGTCGGTGAGGGCCATATCTCTACGATTGCGTTTCGCGAGGGCATCATTAGCCGCGACCGCGAAATGACGCTTATGTCGCAACCCGCCTTCGCCACCGCCGCAATGCTGGGTCCCCACCGCGACGACAAGCCCGAGGACGTCGTTTCGCTCTATCGCCAGAAGGACAGCACCTTGTCCGGAACGGTGATCTTCCCGATCACCGAGGCGCAGCGCAACGGCCTGGAGGATTTGCGGCTGCTCGAGTTCGAGCGTGAAAGCGGCAAAAGCGAGTGGATCGGAACGTACACCGCCTATAGCGGTCGCGACATCCAGTCCGAATTGCTCCGCACGCGCGATTTCAGGGACTTTACCCTGACCCCGATCAAGGGCGCTGCAGCGCGCAACAAGGGCATGGCGCTGTTTCCGCGCAAGATCGACGGGCAGTTCTGTATGATTGGCCGGCAGGACGGCAAGAATCTCTATCTCCTGCGCTCGGACACGGTCGATCAGTGGGAGGGCGGCCAGTTGCTGCTCGAACCACGTTTCCCGTGGGAGCTCATCCAGATCGGCAATTGTGGCGCGCCCATCGAGCTCGACGAGGGGTGGCTGGTGTTGACCCATGGGGTGGGTGCGATGCGCAAATACGCCATCGGCGCGGTGCTGTTGGACAAGGCCGATCCCTCGAAAGTGATTGGCCGGACACCCAACCCGATCCTGTCTGCGGCTGACGAGGATCGCGAGGGCTATGTGCCCAATGTCGTCTACACATGTGGGGCACTCCGTGTCGGCGAGTATATTTTCCTGCCCTATGGCGTGGCCGACAGCTCGGTCTGCTTTGCGTTTGTGGCAATCTCGGACATCATCGCGGCCATGGCCTGAGTTTTATAGCCGTCCCGGCCATACTGCTTTTGGCAATTGGCGGGCGTCTAAACCCCCATGCGTCACTCAAAGATCGAGAATACGGGCATTGTTCGGCGTTGGTGTCCAAGACGCGCTGCTCGTACACGACCTCATTGAAATCTGCATTTACCGAAATTGATTGGCCTAGCCAGGCCATTCGCTTGGGGCGCCGCTCGGATGTCCGCTTTCTTCGCATACTTACAAAGCAGTCTGGCCGTAATCGGCCATCTGCACGCAGGCGCTGCCGCGACTTCGAATGTCTTACTGCGCTATTTGGCGGGCGTAACTTTCAGCGGCTTTGCGAACGGCTTGATGCCAATCTTCGCGTAAACTTCGTCGGGGAAGTACACCACGCCGTCCTTGACCACCATCGAGATCGTCTTGATGGCTTTGATGTCTTTCACCGGATCGCCGGGAACCAGCAGGAAATCGGCGAATTTTCCGCGCTCGATTGAGCCGAGCGACTGATCCTGCCGGAGATATCGGGCCATTTCGAGCGTGGCGCGCGCCAGAACGTCGGCGTTGCTCATGCCCAGCTTCGTGAACAGTTCCAGTTCGCGATGCAGCGTGAAGGCGCCGCCGGTATCGGTTCCGGGGATGAGCATAATCCCCCGCTTGTTCATTTCAGTGAGCGTCGCGAGAATCTTAGCGTAGGCTGCTACATAGCGTGCGCGCTCAGCCGGGTCTGCAGCGCCGAAGAGCGCCTGCTTCAGCTGCCTTTGTTCCGCCGGAGGCATATGGTCAAAATAGTCCAGCGCCCCGGGATTGGGTTTGCCATCGATCGCAGTGAGCCCGAGTTCGTGGATACCGATCGTGGGTTCATGTGTCACGCGGCGCGCGACCATAGCGTCAAGCGTCTTCGTCACCTTGGTTGAGGAGAGGTCAATGTCGGGAAAACGCTGCATCGCTTTGAAACGGAACAGCGTGCGCGTGTCTTCGCCGGGCTTGAGCACCCAGCCCAGCATCAACTGATTCACATGCGTGATCTCGTCGAAACCAGCAGCAATCATCGCATCGGCGTCCGAAAATGCCGGGATATGGCCAGCAACCCGCAGCCCCAGTCGGTGGGCCTCCTTGACGACTGCAGGCGCCCATTCGGGTTTCATCGAATTGTAGAGCTTGGCCTGCCAATAACCCCGCGCGGCGTACCAGCGGACATGCTCGATCGCTTCATTTTCATTGTGGGCGAGACGGCCGGTCGCGGAGCTGAATTCGCTTTCTCCCTCGATGAATCCGCTCCGCGTTACGCGGGGACCGGCGACTTCACCGCTTTGGATGCGGGTAATGAGTTGATCGAGCACGGCGTTGTCGTTGCCCATGTCGCGAACCGAGGTCACTCCGGCCAGCACGTTCATCAGCGCGTCTTCTGGGCCAAGATGCGCGTGCATTTCATAAAGTCCGGGGATGAGCGAACCGCCGGCGCCGTCGATTTGCGTTTCGCCTGCCGTCGCGGCGCTGCCGATCGCAACGATTTCGCTGATCCGATTTCCGGAAAACACGACATCGCGCGGCTCGCTCATTGCCTTGGCGACGGGGTCGAATATCCTGACATTACGGATGCGTACGGGCCCGTCGAAGCGATGCGCTGCTTCGGTCTGCAGTCGGGCCAGCCGCTGAGAGGCGAGTTGCTCTGACAAGTCCTGGAGGATTTTCGAGGCGTCCCCGCCTAGCCCTTTACGCAGGATGATGAAACCCGGCGAGGGCAGGGCGACCAGGTCCCCCGCCACGTCAAGCGTAATGTAGGTCGGCGTCGTCGAGAGCCCGGATAGTTCATAGGTTATCGCTTCGAGCGAACCTCCGCCGGCCGGAAGCGCGCGGCGGTCGCGTTCCGCGAGCGTGGCGGTGCCCGCGGGGGCAACGGACATTGCATGGTCAGGATCAGCCAGCAGCGCCTTTGCGAGTATCGCGACATCGAAAGGCGAACCATTTTGCGTGACATAATAAGCGGGCAAATCCTTGCCCTTCAACTTGCCTGGTCCCGCAAGGTCGGTCCATTGTAGTTCGCTGGCCTTGCGCGAGAAGCTTTCTTGCACGGTGTTGCCAAACGTAGTGCTTCCGGAAATTTTCCAGTCGACCGGCGCACCCTTGCTGTCGAGTATCACGACCTCTTTAATCGTCGGTCCGCGACCATTCTGTTTATAGTCGTAATCGATACTAGCTTTATTGTTGTCGCGATCGACGGTCAGATGTCCGATATCGCGATCCTGCATGTAAACGCGATATTCCGACGTTTGCGCCTGAGACGTTGCAATCAGCCACGGGGCCGACAGGGCCAATAATGAAGCTGCGGCGCAAACGGTTGAAAATCGCATGTCTGAACATCCTTCTGCGATGATTAAGCCGCATCTTTAATGGCTCGACGTCAAACCGAAAGAAGATTGTCGGTTGTTGCTTCGGCTCTCGTTCGCTGTCGAATGCGTGTAGCGTTGGCTCGGCTATGGAGTACCCGAAACAGGTTGGTTCACGTCATCCTACGCGGTGACGATGAAAAGTCTGCCTTGGCTGTTCTCGCGCCAACAAGGCGCCTGACGCCAATCGGCCATCAGCGAGCATCCTCAACCGAGAGGCGCTACGGTCGACGGAGCCAGCAAGGGCAGGTCCTGATAGGCTTGCGACGCGCAGCTTCGATACACCTTCCCTTCAACGACCAACTTGAGTGTCAGAGGGTAGGTTCGATCATTTGCCTCGCAGCTGGCGGCTTCGACGGTCGCACTCGCAGTAACTGCCTCGTCGTCACTCGCAAGAGCATAGGTTGCGGCATTGCCCGCTATCGTCGGCCAAGGCGCGTTCTCCAGTTGGACTGCGATGGGTTTGCCCAGGCTCAAGACGCGTCCGTCGATCATCAGGGTTGTACCGCCATTCTGGAGATCGAGTTCGAAGCCTGGCGGTCCGCCCTTGCTGACGATCCTGCCGTCCATGGCGAGGTCCCCAAGCAACGGGCGAGAGGAAGTGCTCTCGGCGTCGCTGAGCGTTCGCGCGCATCCCTCGCGCCGTGTCGGTCCTACCAACAGCGTCGCGCGCATAGCAAGTTGCTCGCCAGCGCCCGCACATGGTGCTTCTGCGACGCGAAGTTCGACAAATGTCCCGTTGGCAGTTCTCGTTGTGAAGATACGGTCTTTATCCATCTGCGAAACCACGGGCGCTGGGAGGTACCGGAAGACGGGTTCACCGTTTTCCTCGATAGCCACACTCATTCCACCCGCATCGACGACGACGGTCCAGATAGGGGCATCGCCGAATGCCTGAAATGCGCTTGCATCATTATCGACGACGGCGCCCATCGCCCCCGACACCAAGGCCAGAGCGGATGTTACCAAGAGGTCGTATCCCATAATTATTCTCTCTGACTTATCGGTAATGAGTATCCCGAAATCACCGTGGCCCCGCCGTTTGATTGCGATACCCCATCGGCCTCCTCTACTAGCGAACTGTTTGCTTTCGCCGAGCCAAGGCGCAAGCCTGACCGGTCGCAGAAGGCCACACTACCCCACAAAAGGATATCGCTCACCGTCTTGTCCGCATGCAAGGTTCCGGTCGGCGATGCGGCGCGCGGCGATACACTCGAAGGGCAGGGTGGAGCAGCGCCAATCGACCGGACGGATCGGAGCTGCAGAAATGATAAAGAGATGGGTAATATTGGGCGCGCTGATGTTGGGGGCGAGTATTGCGCACGCCCAGGATGTCATCTGGCCAGCGGACCTCAAAAGCTCGCTTGAAGGTGTATGGCTCAACGAGCGGGACGCCATGGCGATCGAGATTCGGGGCGGCGATGTCTACGTCCGCGAAATCAGCCAGTTCGGCAATGGCGGGCTCTACAGCGACGCCTTGGGCAAGAAGATCGGAGCCATTCACGACTTCGACCGGTCGCGTGATGCGCCGACCTACCGCTTTTTTGACGCGACCTGCACCGACCGCGGGTCGAACTGGACGTCGTATAAGTGCACGGGTTCGATCAACCGGGTTCCGAACGACCCGCGCAAGCACTCAATCCTTTCTTTCGCGGGAGGGCTGTTCCATCCGGAGAAGGACATGACTCGAAGTGATCGCGAGTACCGGCTGCGAAAGCCGGGCAGTTGACGCGGCATCTCCGCGTTGCGGACCTCGCAGTCCGGGTGCGGCCCGGAACGTGAAGGCCGCAATCGGCTTTCAATATTCCGCGACCGATGCGGACGGCTATGAAATCCGGATAATAGCCGGAGGTCAATACACGTGCGTTGGGGGATCGATCGCCCGCAACAACGGTCTCGGCGACCTGGTTCGCGCCGCGGCAGCCATCGCCACGGGCCAGTGGGCCGTCGACATGTGGCACGGCGAGGCGACGCCCCATCATCGGGTTCGTTTCTCGCTCATGCGAGTGGAAAGGAACGGGGCGTCCGATCGGCAGTGGGGCGTGAGGGTCGAAGTGCATGACGCGACCGCATTTGACCGGCTCGTCCAGCCGCCGCGGATCGACGCGATCATCCCGTCGGCCCTAGCACTTGCAGAAATCGTTCATGCCGATACGGCCCGGCACATTACCGACTGGTGGGGCGACGATCTCGCGCATGCGGTGCTCGGCAAGGTGGTCGCCCTGCTGAAGGAGCGAGGCCGCGTCGGTCCGTCGCCGAGCGCCTAGTTCAGTCGCGGCCGCTGCATTGCTTCGAGCCGGTCGACGACAAGGCCGGGGTGGCTCGATGTCATGAAGCGCCCACCGCCCTGGATGTTCTCGACGCTGCCGCCGGGGAGCAGTTGCTCCCAGTAGCGGCGGACCTCATCGAAATCATTGTGCGGATCATCGCTTCCCTGAAGGACGGCCCAGTCGTCGACTTGCAGCGGATCGAAGCACCAGCCGCCATGCGAAATTACCAACTCCTCGAAGATGCCGCCGATGTAGTTGCCGCAGGTGAATGGTCTGAGCGCGCGGAAGCGGTCGCGGATGAAGCGGGGATCCTCACAGAGCGCTTCGTCGACCGGCGAACCCTTCGTGATCGAGCGCATCAGATGCTCGACCCTCTCGAAGGTGAACTGCGCACTGATTACGCGGAAGAACAGCTCGACAAGTCGTGGGCTGCGATAAAAAGCTTCCTTGAACGCTCCGACGACGCCCATGCGCTTGCCGTTCGCGTCGGCTTGCGGCGTGGGCGCGACGAGCACGACTGGTCCGACGCGATCGGGCGACGCAGTCTTGAAGGCATGAACGAACTGGGCCCCGCAGCGCGCGATGATGGGAATGCGGTCGATATTCAATGCGTCGAGCAGCTGGATGGCATCTGCGATCGCTTGGCTAAACGGATCTTCGCGCGATGCCCCGCCGACATGGGTTGCACCAAAGCCCGGCCGATCGATCGCGATGGGGCGCCATTTTCGTGCCTGTAGTTCCTCGACGAGTGGCCTGGGCACCGCGCGGCAGCACCAGTTCGAATGTACGATCAGCACCGGGCGGCCCGATGCGGGGCCATAGTCGCTCCATGCAATCATCCCGCGCCCGTTCGGGCGCATCGAAAAGCGTGACGGCTCGATCGCCGGATCAAGAAATCCGGGTGCATTGTCGACCGATCGTGCGAACAGTCTCAGCGCGTGTATCTCCGCGATGAGCCGCGCAAATTCGGCGGCGCTTTGCAGTCCGAAGGTGGCGTAGAGGAGCTGCAATTCCTTCTTGATGACCGCTGCGCTCGTGCCGATGGCCCGCGCGGTCTCTTCACGCGAGGCGCCGCCCGAAATGAGCAGGGCGATTCGCGCCTGGCGGTCCGAGATCGCGAGCATGTCGGCGAGTTGAACCGCCGCATCGACGTCGCCGGGAAGGACGCCGAACGCCGCCCACACGACCGTCCGCACGACAGCGGGCATGTTCGGCAGGTGCATGCGGCCTGCTGCGTCCGACATCGCCTCACGCGCCGTATTGTAAGAAATGCCAAGAGCATCGGCGGCAGCGCGAAGGCTTCCCAGGCGAACCACGGCGCCGACCACCCGTTGCTGGAGCGCGGGTAGGCCGAACGCGGCGACCGCCTCTTCGATCGGCTGTCTGCCGCCGCCAGCAAAAATCGCGACCCAGGCTGCTCCGTTCCGCTCACCGGTCTCGCGCAGCGATAGCGGCAGGTTCCAGTTTTCGGTTTCGGCAAACGGCGCCCAAAGTCCGAAGAGCGGGGCTTCGCCTGCGACCGGTATGCAGATGAGGCGTCCATCCCGGCTCCTCGGGTCAACGAAGAGCAGCAGCTCGTCAAAGCTCTCGCAGGGCGGCAGCCAGTCAGGAATATCGGCCGGCAGGCGATGGCCGCGTTGTCCGAACAGAATGAAAGCGAGCGCGCTTCGGTTAGGGATTGCGGCTTGGGCGAAATGTGCCTGACCTTCCGCCGCGACCACCGCGCGCTCAAATGCCGCGGCATTGGTGCGCAGGGCCTCAAGCGAAGCCTCCGGTTCGTCGATCATCTGTTGGAAAACCGGCGTAAACCTGTCGCGCTTTGCCATGAATCCCCGCCTCTCGTCCCCACCTTCGAATTGGTTGGATTCGCTTTCCTGTGCAAGGGGGAACCGATGATCACCCCACAAATGGGTATCGCGAAAATGGCCCGGAACGTCATTGCATGCGTTGTCGGCAACCGGGGGAGTAAGCGACACAATGCGTCCAGCCATGATTGCAATCACCGCGACTCTTCTCGGCCTGACGCCCGGACTGGCAGCGCAGGACCGCGCGTTGACACCTGTGGAACAAGCGGCGGCGGTAAAAGTCGACGAAGCTCTCGCGCGGCAGGATTTTGTTCTGGCGAGGACACTGCTCGCCGCCCCTGAGCTCGCGCAGGTCGGCGAAGTTCATGTGGTCCTGGCACAGCTGCACGCATCGGGACGAGGTGGTCCGGTGGATCAGGCAGCGGCAAATCAGGAATATCGCCGCGCTGCCGAACTCGGCCATATGCGTGGCGCGATGATCCTTGCCGAGCGTCTCGAAAAAGACCCTGACGCGGCCAGCAGAGCCGAAGCGCGCAGCTGGTTCACCGTCGGCGCAAACGCTGGCAATGCGCATGCGCTGGCACATTTGGGACGTATGGCCTGGGACAGCGGCGACAAGCCTGCGGCTTTCACAAGCTGGGCGAAGGCCGCGCCAAGAGATGGTCTTGCGGCAAGCTGTCTCGGGATGGTCTATGCCACGGGGCAGGGCGCCAGCGCCGACCAGCTCTTGGCCGATTATCAATTTTTCCGCATCATGGGCGCTGCTCCGAGTGAGGGGCTTCCATGTGTGGTGACGGCCGGCGCCAGCGGAAATATTTGGGCGCAGCATCTGCTCGGTCAATGGTACAGCGACAAGAGGTCGGAGTTATACAATCCGACCAAGGCCGTGGAAGCCTTCGCGAAGGCCGCGGCCAATGGACACGGTCGGGCGGCCTATGCTCTCGCGCAAATGCTCGACAAGGGCGACGGCGTTCCGCGTGATACCGCAGGGGCTTATCAGAACTATCTGCGGGCGGCGAACGACGGCAACAATGATGCTTGGCGACGTCTGGCTGCGATGGCTCTGGCTGGCGATGGTGTGCCGCGTAACGTCGCCGACGCTATCATCTTCTGTCGAAGGACGATGCGGATGAAAGCCAGTATCAACTTGGCCTTATTTATGCCGGGGGTGAGGGGTGGCCACCCGATATGACGAGGGCGGTCCAGGCCATGGGCAAGGCCGGGTTCGGGAAGAAGCAGGCCGTGCTCGCATGGCTCAAGGCCCGCGCGGATGAAGGCAATGCCGATGCGCAATATGCCTATGGCACGGAAATCCAATACACCGGGAATTTGACGGACGCCGTGGCCTATTTTGAAAAGGCCGCGGCGCAGGGGCTGCCCAAGGCGAAATATGGCTTGGCAATGAGCGGCATGGTAAGCGGCGAACGAAAGACTTCACTGCTGCAAAGCGCTGCCAACGCCGGCGATGCTCGCGCCATGTACGAGCTTTCGTTGGCTTACAGGTGGGGCAGAGGGGTAGGGCAGGATCCAGCCCAATCTCGCGCCTGGGCCGAAAAAGCTTTCCGCGCGAGGGATCGCGACGTTCTTCTTTCGATGGGGGAGAATTATTGGACGTTGGGTCTTACGGCAATGGACCGGGCGCGAAGCAACCCCGCGCTAGTTGGTGAGGGGCAAGCTGCGATGCGCGACGCCATCCGCTTTTACGAGGCAGCGCATGGCGCCGGAAACGAAAGCGCCGCCGGGCGGCTGGCGCGCATTTACGACGGATCGATTTCCGGCTTCGCCAACGATCAACTGATGCTCAAATGGCTGACGGTAGAGGCGAGCAGACCCGGAGCTCCCGCCGAAACCATGCGGAAGCTTTCGGAAGCGTATGAACAGGGACGGGGCACGCCGGTCGATTTGATGAAAGCGTGGTTCTGGCTGGAAACGTCCGGGCGTTACGGTGAGGCGCCGGGGCACACCGCTGAAATCTGGCGCCGAATGTCGCCGGCCCAGCAATCGATGGGCGAGCGTTTGATCATCGGCTGCAAGATCAGCGAGTACAAGAGATGCAAGGTGTGAGCTTGGCCGAGAGTTTCTTTAATTGCCGTCGTGACAGCGCAATGTCCGCTTAAAGCAAGCGGCGCTACGAAGCGGGCGTTCCTATTTGGTATTCTAAAACCTCAACCCATTAAGAAATAACGGGATTTAAGAGGCTAAAAAAGCTGGCTCCCCGGGTAGCCAATTTTTTGCCATTTTACCACGTCTCAGCACAGGTCGGTTTGTGTGTCTTAACAACTGATATTGTGATATAATTCTCTCATTACGTTGCATTGTATTTCCCTACAGCGCAACCTCGGTGTGGGAACGAATGTGGGGACGGAAATGATGGCTTCACATGGCGAATTTGACATCTCTGAAGGTAAAAAATGCCCGCCCGGGGACATACGGTGACGGGAAAGGGCTCTATCTGCGCGTAAAGCCTAGCGGGTCCCGGTCATGGATTTTGCGCGTGCAGCATCAAGGCCGGCGGCAGGATATCGGCTTGGGTTCAGTCGACGATGTAAGTTTGGCTGAGGCTCGAGACTCTGCTTCTCGTTTACGCCGAATTGCCCGACTGGGCAACGACGCGATCGCAGAACGCGACCGTGGGAAAATCCGCGTGGTGACCTTCCAAGAGGCCGCAGACCTTGCTTATGCGGAGCTTGGCAAGGGATGGTCGGAAAAGACGGCTCTCCAATTTAAGTCTTCGCTAGACCTCCATGTCGTCCCCTCACTCGGACGGAAGCGCGTAAGCGATATTGAAACTGCCCAGATTTTGGCCGCCCTTGGGCCGATATGGACCGCAAAGCCTCAGATCGCCCGCAAAGTTCGACATCGAATCCTCCAAGTGCTCGCCTTTGCTAAGTCGCACGGATGGCGCACTTCGCCCTTGCCGGAGCTTGCCGACCTTAGTCGGGGTCTGGCCAAACAGCCGAAATCCAAGGGATATTCTGCGCTTCCATTCTCCGAATTACCGACCTTTTACGCCGCAGAGCGAATGAAAGATGCGTCGCCCGCCCGCTTGGCGCTGATATTCACAATTTTGACCGCCGCAAGGAGCGGCGAAGTTAGAAAGGCGAGGTGGGACCAGATCGATCTCAAGGCGCGAGAGTGGCGGCGACCCGGATCGATAATGAAATCTGGCGAGCCCCATGTGGTCATGCTTAGCCAGCAGGCAATCGACGTTCTCAAGCTGGCGAGCGAACAATTCTGCGATGAAGGTCTGATCTTTCCATCATTTCATGGAAAGATGCTGGCAGACATGAGCTTGTCGAAAATGATGAAACTCGCCGGAAGATCGGAAACTGTTCATGGCTTCCGTTCCAGCTTTAGAGACTGGGCTGCCGAGAAGATGCCTCACGTACCGGCGATGGTTCCGGAAATGGCGCTCGCTCACAGCGTAGGTACTGCGGTCGAAAAGGCATATCTGCGAAGCGACCTGAAAGTGCTCAGAATGCAGTTGATGTCTGACTGGGGAGCATTCGTCGCATCGGAG
>JAFKLT010000109.1 GCA_017309275.1 Sphingomonadales bacterium
ACGCTGGTCGAACCCTTCGCGCGCGGCGAGCAGTCGCGCAACCGCGCGACGGGCGGCGCCGGGCTGGGCCTGTCGATCGCGCGCGAGATCGCGAGCGGCGAGGGCGGGACGCTGACGCTTGCCAATCGCGCCGGTGGCGGCGGCCTCGACGCGGTGATCGCGCTGCCGCTTCAGGCGTAGATCGCGATCGCCTGACTGCCGCTCAGCACCGGTTCGCCGGCGCGGTTCCACAGCATCATGTCCTGCACCGACACGCCCTGGCGGGCAAAGCCGGTCTTGGCAGACAACAGCCACCAGCCGTCGTCGGTCTGCGGCGTGCCGGTGAGCATATTGACCGTCCAGTTCATCGAGCTGATCGGCCCGAACTCGCTGAACAGCGCCATCGCCGCAGGCGGCAGCGCGTCGCCCATCGCGAGCAGCGCGACGGCGGGGTGGCATGCGGGCTCCTCGACGAAGCGAACCCAGGTCAGATATTCGCCGACCTCGCCCTTCCAGCTGAACCGCGGTCCCGTCGTCGGGCGCATGTCGAAATGGCGCACGAAGCTGGGCCGCGCCTTGTGATCGGGGACGGGCGCCAGCGTTTCGGGATCGGGCGCATCGGGCATGGACAGGCGGTTGTGGTCGAGATGGCTCTTGCGGTCGCCGGAGAAGGCAAAGACAGCCGCGGTGCCAAAGCCCTGATCGCTCGACACGCCGGCGTCGACGAACAGGCTGGATTTCGACTGGCGCAGTACGCGCGTGGAAACGGTGCAATCGCCGCCGACCGGGCCGACGAAGCTGATCTGCGCATAGCGAAGCGGCGTTTCGGTCGGGTGGAGCGCCATCGTGCCCGCCAGCGCGACCGCCGAGCTGATCCCGCCATAGGCGGTGCGGCCTTGCATCCAGCCATCGTCGATATGCGCCTTCGCGACATCGCCATCGACGCGCACGGTCGAGAGAAGCGCGTCGAGCGCGCTGGGAGAGCTTGTCATCTTTTGCTTATTCCTCGATCTGGAAAGTCAGTCCGGCATTGGCGGTGAGCCGCGCGATCAGCGCGTCGCCGAGCAGCGCGCCCGGGGTCCAGACCCCGCCGCCGCCCTTGTTTTCGAGCAGCGCCATGCCGGTTTCGGCAAGCATCTTGGACGTCGAGCCATAGCCGGGGTCGCGGTCGCCCTGTACCGAGGCGCGCACCGTCGTTCCGTCGGGATATTCGCCGATGAACAGGATGTCGTAGAAACCGTTCTCGCGCTCTTCCTTGCTCGGGCCTTCGCCGGGCTTGATGCTGGGGTCGAATGGGTTCGCCTTTGCCATCGCTTCGGCCATCGCCTTTCCGGCGTCGCCGATCGTGGTCATCACCATTTCGTCATAGACCAGGTCGTCGCCCCACGGATGGCCGAGCAGGAAGTTGGTGCGATGCACATTCTTGGTGTTGATCGGCGCCATGACGAAGGGCGCGGTCCAGGTGCCGGTCGCCCCGTCATATTCCGGAACCAGCCCGGTCGGCTGCGACGGTCCCTCGAATCCCGGGGTCAACGCGAAGGAAGATTTCAGAAGCAGCGCGAGCGATGGCTTCTTCGCGATCGCCTTTAGCGTTTCGGTCAGGCTGGCGATCGTGCCGCCCGACGCGCCGCCCGCCATCTTGCGGACACGGCCCTTGACGCGCGGCGCAGGTTTGCCGTGACGCTTCACCGCCTCGGCCTGCAGGAAGGAGACGCCCAGATCGAACGGGATCGAATCGAACCCGCACGAAAAGGTAATGCGCGCGCCCGACGCTTTCGCGGCCTCTTCATGCGCGTCGATCATCTCGCGCATCCAGCCCGGTTCGCCGCAGAGATCGGCATAGGCGGTACCCGCGCGAACGCACGCCGCGACGAGTTCATTGCCATAGAGCTGGTACGGGCCGACGGTCGTCAGCACGACCCGGGTGCTTTCGGCCATCCGGTCGAGGCTGCCCGGATCGGCGGCATCGGCGACGACCAGCGGCGTTTCTTCGTCGGCGCCGATCAGGTCGCGGACCTCGGCAAGCTTTTCGAGGCTGCGCCCCGCCATCGCCCATCGGGGCGCATCCTTGCGGCCCTTGTACTGATGCGCGAGATATTCGGCGACGAGGCGACCGGTAAAGCCCGTTGCGCCATAGACGATGATGTCGAGATCGCGGCCCGAAGTCATGGCAAACCTCCCTTTACGTAAACGTTAAGTAGAGGCTAGCGCAGAGCGCACGCGATGCCAAGCGTGAAGCGTCAGCGGCGCCACCAGGGGCGCTGGACGACCACCGGAGCGTCGACCGCTTCCGCACGCCCTTCGGCGCGAGCGGCACGCAGTTCGGCTTCATGCACGTCGATCTCGTCGCGCCGTTTGCGGCGAAGCGCGTCATAGCTCCAGCGCGTGTTGCCATAGCCGAACAGGCAGAGCAGACCGCCCGCGATTGCGAGATTCTTCATCGCCATCATCGCCTGCATCGGGTCGGTGAACTCGCGATGGAAGAACAGGATCGTCAGCAGCACGAAGGCGGCGAGGAGCACCGAAAAGAACCGCGAATAAATGCCGAGCGCGATGCACGAACCGGCGATCAGTTCGAACAGGCCCGTGGGAACCGCCAACCAGCCGGGCAGGCCGGCGGCGGATATCATCGCCTGCGTATCGGCGACGTGGATCAGCTTGTTGATCCCGGATACGATGAAAATGACGGCGATGAACAGGCGGCCGATGAAGACGGCGATCATGGACATGGATAATCCTCCACTCGCGCCCCATCCGCTATGCGGATAGGACGCGCGGAGTCCGGCACTGGTTCCGTGATCAGAGCTTGGGCAGCGTGACGCCCTTTTGGCCCATATATTTGCCCGCGCGATCGGCGTAGCTCGTCTCGCAGGGTTCATTGCCCTGCAGGAACAGGAATTGGCACGCGCCTTCGTTGGCGTAGATCTTGGCGGGCAGGGGCGTGGTGTTCGAAAACTCCAGCGTCACATGGCCTTCCCAGCCGGGTTCCAGTGGGGTGACGTTCACGATGATACCGCAGCGAGCATAGGTCGACTTGCCGAGACAGATGACGAGCACATCGCGCGGGATACGGAAATATTCGACCGTCCGCGCGAGCGCGAAGCTGTTCGGCGGGATGATGCAGACCTCGGTTTCGCGGTCGACGAAATTCTTGGGATCGAACGACTTGGGGTCGACGATCGTGCTGTCCACATTCGTGAAGATCTTGAATTCGGGCGCGACGCGCGCGTCATAACCATAGGATGACAGGCCATAGCTGATGCAGCCGTCGCGGCGCTGCGCCTCCACGAAAGGTTCGATCATGCCCTGCGTCCGGGCGGCTTCGCGAATCCATTTGTCGGAAAGAATGGCCATGAGCGTCTCTTGATAGGGCAACGCGGTTTGCGCAAGCGGTCAGTGGAACTAACTGTTTCGCAGCGAAAGCCGAGGCCAGGAACGTTCAAAAACACGAGGGCGGCGTGGGACACGGAGCCCCGCTTTCACCGGGGAGCGGCGGGCAAATGTCCGCTTATTCGATCAGGCCCAGATCCTTGGGCCCGAAGGCGGCGGGAAGCAGCTCGCTGAGCCGGTAGCTTTTGACCGCCGTGCCGTCACCGGAGGCGCAGTGGACCAAGACATCGGTCTTCGACCGTTCGGCCGCCTCGTTCAATATCTGACGGCAACGGCCGCACGGATTGACCGGATCGCTGCCGATCAGATCGTCGCCCTGGGGCCGTCCGCCGATGATCGCGACCTCGGCCAGTTCGCCGATCCAGCCTTCGTTCGCGATCTTCGCCACCGCGCTCGTTTCGGCACAGAGCGTCAGGCCATAGCTGGCATTTTCGACATTGGCGCCGGTGACGACGTCGCCATTCTTCAGCAACAGCGCGGCACCGACATGAAAGCCCGAGTAGGGCGCATAGGCGCGGCTCGCGGCATCGCGCGCAGCGGCGATCAGGGCGTCGCGGGTCTCGCTCATTGTGTGTCTCCTTGCGGGCGCAGCACGTTCCACCCGACTGTGCCGTCGGCACCGGTCAGGCGTATATGGCTATTCGCCTGCCACATTGCCCAGGGGTGCGCGCCATAATCGGGCTCGAAGAAGTCGCGGCGTAGCCAGGTTGTTCGCGCGATCCCCTGTGTCACCTTGTAATCGGCCTCGAACGATGGGCCGGGCGCGATCAGGCTGCGCTTTCCGCTATGCGCCTCGATCTGCGCGAGGAAGGTCGCGAGTTCGGAAAGCAGCAGCGCACGCGTCGGGCGGTCGGGGCAGCGATCGTCATAGTCGAGCCACACCACGGCGGGCAGCGCGTCGGCGCGCCGCGGGACGTGGCGGATGAAGTTCGCGGCCTGATCGGTGGCGAGCTGGCACAGGCTGTAACGATGGATCGCGCCGATCTGTACGCCGACCTCACGTGCGCCCGCCAGGTTGCGCGTGAAGGTCGGATCCAGCCCGGCGGTTCCGTCGGTCGCGACGACATAAGCGAAATCGGCGCCGGCAGCCTTGATCGAGCCCCAGTGCACGTCGCCGTTATCGGCCGAAATCGTCACGCCCTGGATCGGAAAACGGGTGCGGTCGGGTGTCCAGCGCGCCGCCCACCACAGCGCAAGGCCGGCGAGCAGCACGACCGCGAGCAGTCCGCCCGCGACGCGGCGGAGGAAATGCGCGACTTTGGCCTTCCAGTCGCGCGCCACGCTCTTTGCTTTGCTGGCCGCCCCGGTCGCCATCTCAGCCCTTGATGTGAAGTACGCAGATCAGCGTGAACAGCCGCCGCGCGGTATCGAAATCGACCGCGATCTTGCCGTCGAGCCGGTCCATCAGCATCTCCGCGGCCTCGTTATGCAGTCCGCGGCGCGCCATATCGACGGTCTCGATCTGTTGCGCGGTCGAGGTCTTGATCGCCTGATAATAGCTGTCGCAGATCGCGAAATAGTCGCGGATCGGACGGCGGAAGCGGCCGAGGCCCAGGATAACGGCCTCCAGCGGCGAGCCGTCTTCGCGGCTGATTTCAAAGATCAGCCGGCCTTCCTCGACGCGAAGCATCAGCCGATAGGGGCCGGCATAGCCGTCGGGGTGGCCGCGTTGCGGCACGAATTTATTGTCCTCGATCAGGTCGAAGATCGCGACGCGCCGCTCCTGCTCGACGTCGGGGTTGCGCCAGACGATCGAGCCCTCGTCGAGCTCGACCGAAATGATGCGTTGTTTGGAAGGGTCGGCGTCGGTCATGCTGCAAGTGCTTCTACTTGCCGCGCCGCGAAGGGCAAGGGGGACCACCAAGCTCTGGAATACTCTCCTGAAGTACGTGCGGGCCGAGCAGAGGGAGGCGCCAATCGAGATTGCAGCCTGGCGGAAGAGCGTTCCGACTTTGCAGGATGCGAACGGGCCTCGGGAGTTATCCCCAGAGCGGTCCACGGTCCTGCTGACATGCAAAGCCAAGCCGGTTGCGTGGGTGGGACGATCGGCGCATGGTGACGCTATGCCCGAGCTAGCACTCTTTCCGGCCCCGGTCGCCACCGGGGAAGAACGTCAATTACCTCGGAATATCGAGGCTGAAGCCGCTTTTCTGGGCGCGATCCTGATCGACAACCGAGTCGTCGAGGATTTGCCGGTGCAACTTAACGCCGCGCATTTCTTCGAGCCGCTGCACGGCCGCATCTTTCAGCAGGCGATGGCGCTGATCGAACGCAACAGCATCGCGACGCCGGTGACGCTCAAACCCTTTTTCGAGAATGACGAGGCGATGAAGGCGGTCGGCGGGGTCGGCTATCTGGCGCAGCTTACGGGCAGCGGCGCCGGCCTGATCGGCGCGCGCGACTTCGCGCGGCAGATTTTCGACCTTGCCTTGCTGCGCGAACTCGTCGGCGTCGGGCGCGGGCTCGTCGATGGCGCGCTTGATACGAGCGAGAGCGTCGATCCGCATGCGCAGATCGAGGAAGCCGAAACCGCACTCTATCGCGTCGCGGGCGGCGAGGCCGAGATGGGGTCGGTCAAAAGCTTCAGCGCGGCGAGCCTGACCGCGCTGCAGGCGGCCGAGCGCGCGCTGAATTCGGGCGGTCACCTGTCGGGTATCACGACCGGTATCGGCAGCATGAACGCCAAGATCGGCGGCATGCACAATTCCGACTTGATGATCCTTGCCGGACGTCCGGGCATGGGCAAGACATCGCTGGCGACGAATATCGCCTATAATGCCGCCGAACGTTTTCGCCGCGACGAAGAGGATGGCATCCCGCCCGAAAAGAATATGGGCGCGAAGGTCGCCTTCTTCAGCCTTGAAATGTCGGCCGACCAGCTCGCAACGCGCGTGCTTGCCGAACAGTCGGGCGTGTCGGGCGAGGCGCTGCGCATGGGCAAGATCAGCAAGGAGCAGTTTCAGCAACTGAGCCGCGCCGCGCAAGCGCTGCAGACGCTGCCGCTGTTCATCGACGACACGCCGGGCCTGACGATCGCCAGCCTGCGCACGCGCGCGCGCCGCCTGCAGCGCCGGCACGGCATCGGCTTCATCATCGTCGACTATCTGCAACTGTTGCAGGGGTCGTCGAAGAGCGGCGATAATCGCGTTCAGGAAATTTCCGAAATCTCGCGTGGTCTCAAGACCTTGGCCAAAGAGCTTCATGTGCCCGTGATGGCGCTGTCGCAGCTCAGTCGTCAGGTCGAAAGCCGCGAGGACAAGCGCCCCCAGCTCTCCGACCTTCGCGAATCGGGCTCGATCGAACAGGACGCCGACATGGTGCTCTTCGTGTTCCGCGAGGATTATTATGTCGCGGCGCGCGAACCCAAGCGTCCGGTCGAGGGCGACGACGTCAAGATCCATGCGGCGCACGAGGAATGGGCGGCGGAGATGGAGCGCGTCTTCGGTCTGGCCGAAGTCATCGTCGCGAAATCGCGTCACGGTTCGACCGGCAAGATTCGCATGCACTTCGAGGCGAAGACGACGAAGTTCAGCGACCTGGCCGACGAGAGCATGGCCTACGCCGATTACGAGTAACGCCTGATCGGCCGCGCTTCGGTGCCGCGAAATCCTCCGTCATTGCGAGCGAAGCAATGACGTTTTGGAGGGTTTGTCAGAACGCCGGGTCGTTCGCCGGATTGTCGTCGATCGGTGTCACGGCCTCGTGGATGCCGCACTCGGTCTTGTCCCAGCCGCGCCAGCGGCCCGAACGCGGGTCTTCGCCGGGCTGTACCTTCGACGTGCAGGGCGAGCAGCCGATCGAGGGATAGTCCTCGGCCTCCAGCGGGTGGCGCGGCAGGTCGTGTTCGGCGAAATAGGCGTCGAGCGCGTCGCGCGTCCAATTGGCGAGCGGGTTGAACTTCAGCCGGCCGGTGTTGCCGTCGAGTTCGAAGCGGGGTAGCCCCGTGCGCGTCGACGACTGAAAGCCCTTGCGGCCGGTGATCGAGGTATCGAAGTCGGTCAGCGCGCGCTCGAGCGGCTTTACCTTGCGGATTTCGCAGCAACCGTCGGGGTCGTAGGACCAGCGAAGCTCGGTCGCGTCCTTCGCGGCGAGGTCGGCGGGATCGGGCGCCAGGTTGACGATGTTCAGCCCGAGCCGCTCCGCGAGCGTATCGCGATAGGCGAGCGTTTCGGGGAAATGCTTTCCGGTATCGAGGAAAAGCACCGGCATTTCGGGCGCGACGCGGCTCACCAGGTGGAGCAGCACCGCGCTTTCGGCGCCGAAGCTCGACACGATGGCGGTCTCGCCAAGCAGCCCCGCGCCGATCACGCTCGCGACGACCTCTGCGGCGTCCTGGCCACGGAAAAGGTTGTTGAGACGGATGACGTCGGCCTGCGTGAAACGCGGGGCCACGTCGATCCGGTCGCGCGTGCGATCCTCTGCGGAGCCCTTGACGTCAGCCATGCCGAAGCTTCCAGATCGGCACCGCGCCATCGGCGGCGCCCTGATAATGTTCGGGCCACCGCGTCAGCGCGGCGTCGACATCGGCGGCATTGAGCGGCTTTTCGGGCGAGAAGCTGTCGAAACCGCACCGCTTCATATAGGCGATCTGGTCGACGAGGACGTCGCCCTGCGCGCGCAGTTCGCCCGTATAGCCCGCCTCGCGCAGGATGCGCGCCGAGCTGTAGCCGCGCCCGTCGCGGAACTTCGGAAAGGCGACCTCGATCAGCGCGAGCCGGTCGAGATGCGGGATCAGCGCGCGGGCATCCTCGTCGGGTTCGAGCCGAACCGCGGTCGCGTTCGATTGCGACAGGAAAGAGTCGAGGGTGACCGCGGGTTCTTCGCCGTCGCTATGCAGATGCTCAACCATAGATCGCCTCCTTGAAGGGGGCCATGCCGATGCGGCGGAAGGTGTCGACGAAGCGCTCGCCCTCGGTGCGCTGAGCCAGGTAGGTGTCGGTCACGCGTTCGATCGCGTCGACCACGCCGTCCTCGTCGAAGCCGGGGCCGGTGATCGTGCCGAGGCTGACGTCCTCCGCACCCGATCCGCCGAGCAGCAGCTGATAATTTTCGGTGCCTTTGCGGTCGACGCCCAGGATGCCGATGTGGCCGGCATGGTGGTGGCCGCAGGCGTTGATGCAGCCCGAAATCTTGAGCTTCAGCTCGCCGAGTTCGCGCTGGCGGCCGAGATCGGCAAAGCGCGACGCGATCTTTTGCGCGACCGGGATCGAGCGCGCATTGGCAAGGCTGCAATAATCGAGACCGGGGCAGGCGATGATGTCGCTGATCAGGTCGAGGTTTGGCGTCGCGAGCCCCGCCTCGTCCAGCTTTTGCCAGAGCGCGTAGAGATCGGCCTTGCGGACATGCGGCAGCACGATGTTCTGCGCGTGCGTGACGCGCAGCTCGTCATGGCTGTACGTCTCGGCAAGGTCCGCCATCAGGTCGATCTGCGCCGACGAGGCATCGCCGGGAATGCCGCCGACGGGCTTGAGGCTGATGTTGACGATCGCGTGGCCGGGCACCTTGTGCGCGGCGACATTCTGGTCGACCCACACCGCGAAATCGGGATCGCTGCGATCGATCGCGTCGGGCGCCGACGCATCGAGCGCGGGCGGCGCGAACTGCGCGGCGATACGGTCGAACTCGGCACGCGGCGGGTCGATGCCCAGCGATTTTACATGCGCATATTCTTCTTCGACCTGTCGGGCATATTCCTCCGCCCCCAGCTCGTGGATCAGGATCTTGATCCGCGCCTTGTAGATATTGTCGCGGCGGCCGTAGCGGTTGTAGACGCGCAGGCACGCCTCGGCATAGCTCAGCATATCCTCGAGCGGCACGAAATCCTTGATCAGCGGCGCCACCATCGGGGTGCGGCCCATGCCGCCGCCGACATAGAAAGCGGCGCCATGGACGCCGTCTCGCTCGACGATCTGAATGCCGATGTCGTGAAGCCGCATCGCCGCGCGATCTTCCTCGGCAGCGATCACCGCGATCTTGAACTTGCGCGGCAGATAGCTGAATTCGGGATGGAAGCTCGACCATTGGCGGAGCAGTTCGGCCCACGGACGCGGATCGGTCAACTCGTCGGCCGCGGCGCCCGCCCACTGGTCCGAGCTGATGTTGCGGATGCAATTGCCGCTCGTCTGGATCGCGTGCATCTCGACCGACGCCAGGTCGGCGAGGATCGCGGGCGCATCCTCCAGCTTGATCCAGTTGTACTGGAGATTCTGGCGCGTGGTGAAATGGCCGTAGTCGCGGTCATATTTGCGCGCGATGTGCGCGAGCATGCGCATCTGGCGGCTGTCGAGCGTGCCATAAGGAACGGCGACGCGCAGCATATAGGCGTGCAGCTGGAGATAGAGGCCGTTCATCAGGCGCAGCGGCTTGAACTGATCCTCGGTAATCTCGCCGGCGAGGCGACGGCGCACCTGATCCGAAAATTCGGCGACGCGGGCGTCGACCATCTGCTGGTCATATTCGTCATATTTATACATGTCAGATCACCCAGTCGCCGGCCGCGGGATCGGCGGGTTTCAGTGTCAGGTCGGGGCGCACGGTGGGGCCGAGCGCGCGAATGCGGTCCTTGATGTGCGCGGGGCGCGGGCCGTCGGCGGTCTGTTCGCCGGCGATGATATAGGGCGCGTTGACGCGGCGTGCGCCCTCCTCGGCGGCGGCGATCGCGTCGCCCGCCTCGCCGACGTCGGCGGCGTCCTCGATATGCAGCGACCAGTCCGCACCGGTCCACCAGGTGACAAATCCTGTTTTCAGGTCATTGCCCGTCAGCAGCTTCATGAGAAATCCCTTATTTTTGCGGCGACGCCCGGCGCGCCGAGGCAGTCGAGCGCGTCGGCGCGCGCCGCGACCTTTCCGACGATGATCAGGGCCGGGCTGGCTACTTTCTCGCGCGCGACAAGGTCGCCGAGATCGGTGAGGAGGGTACGAAGAACGCGTGCATCGGCGGTGGTCCCGCGCTCGACGACCGCAACCGGCAGGTCGGGCGAGACGCCGTCCGCGATCAGCTTGTCGGCGATGGCGGTCGCGGTGGCGAGGCCCATGTAGATCACCAGAGTCCGACCGACACCCGCCAGCCCCGACCAGTCCTGGTCGGTCAGGTCCTTGCACTGGCCCGCGACGAAGCTGACCGCGCTCGCGTCCTCACGATGGGTCAGGGGAAGGCCGGCCTGCGCGGCACAGCCTGCCGCGGCGGTGATGCCGGGCACGACCTCAACCGCGATGGCCGCCTCGCGGGCCGCGTCGAGTTCCTCGCCGCCGCGACCGAAGATGAAGGGATCGCCGCCCTTCAGGCGAACGACCTGTTTGCCGGCCAGCGTTTCGCGGACGATCAGCTCGTTGATCAGTTCCTGCTTCATCGTGTGACGGCTGCGCTGCTTGGCGACGCTGATCCGCTCGATATGCGCCGGGATCAGCGCGAGCACGCCGTCACCGACCAGGCCGTCGTGGACGACCAGATCCGCCGTCTGCAACAGCCGCGCGGCGCGCAGCGTCAACAGGTCGGGATCGCCGGGACCGGCGCCGACGAGCCACAGCTTGCCCGCGGAAGGGAGAGTCTTTTCCATGCAGGCTAGATGATCCCGCGACCCCGGAATGGCAAAGCAGGCTTTGTTGACGGTGATGAAGGTAAAATTGCGCCGGCATTCGGTGACCGTCGTAGTCGGTCCGGATCAAGTCCGGGATGGCGGGTTGCGCTAAAGAAAGCCCTTGCGCACCAGCTGCGATCCCTCGGGATCGCGCAGGCCCACGCCGATCGAGGCGCGAAGCGCGTCGCTTTCGGCGCTCGCGACCGGATAGGCGCAATAATCGGCGGCATAGAAGGCGCTGGGGCGATGGTTGCCCGACAGGCCGATCCCGCCGAAGGGCGCGGCTGACGAGGCGCCGTTCGTTGGACGGTTCCAGTTTATCACGCCCGCGCGGGCATTCGCCCAGAACTGGTCGTAAATCTGCGGGCTTCCGCCGATGAGTGACGCCGACAGGCCGAAGCTGGTATTGTTCGCCTCTGCGATTGCCGCCTCGAAACTGTCGACGCGGGTGACCTGCAGCAAAGGACCGAACAGTTCGATGTCGGGGCGTTCGGGCATCGACGTCACGTCGATGATGCCGGGCGTCAGGAACGGGCGGCCCGCGATCGGCCGCGACATGTGACGGATCACCTGGCCGCCGTTCGACATCAGGATCAGAAAGCTTTCGGTCAGATGGTCGGCCGCCTCATTGTCGATCACCGGGCCCATATAGGGGGCGGGGTCGGCGTGCGGATGGTCGACGATCAGCCGGTTGGCCAGCGTCTTGACCTCTTCCAGCAGGCGGTCGGCCATGCTTTCCTTGACGATCAGGCGGCGCGCGTTGCTGCACCGCTGGCCCGCGCTCAGGAAGGCGGACTGGACGACCAGGATTGCCGCGGTCGCGATGTCGGCGGTGTCCCAGACGACGATCGGATTGTTTCCGCCCATCTCCAGCGCCAGAATCTTGCCTGGCTTGTCGGCAAACTGGCGATTGAGCGCGACTCCGGTACGGGCCGACCCCGTGAAGAGGAGGCCGTCGATCCCGTCATGTCCGGCCAGCGCCTTGCCGGTTTCAGGCCCGCCGATGACAAGGCGCAGCACCTCTTGCGGCACGCCGGCGCTGTGGAAGAGTTCGACCAGCTTCGCGCCGACGGCGGGGGTCTTTTCGGACGGCTTGAACACGACCGAATTGCCCGCGAGCAGCGCGGGCACGATATGGCCGTTCGGAAGATGGGCCGGGAAATTATACGGGCCGAGTACCGCCAGCGCGCCGTGCGGCTTGTGGCGCACCGCGTTGCGCAGCCCCATCGCGCCTTCGATGCGGCGATTGGGGGTGCGTTCGGCATAGGCCTTGATCGAAATATCGACCTTGTTGGCGACCGATTCGACCTCGGTACGCGCTTCCCACAGGGGCTTTCCGGTTTCGCGCGCGATCAGATCGGCCAGGGCATCGCTGTCGGCCTTCACGCGATCGGCGAAGCGGCGCAGCGTTTCGGAGCGAAAGGTGACGGCTTTGGCGGCCCATTCGGGCCAGGCGCGACGCGCGACCTCGACTTCATGATCGACATTGCTCACCGCGCCGCGCCACAGCTCTTCGCCGGTTGCGGGCTCGAAGGAAAGCAGGTCTTCGCTCATGGTCCCCTGCCTCTTATCTGCGAAAGCGGATGGCGGCAACCGGTCGAGGCCCAATTCGCGACGCATGGCTTGCGCCGCGCGCGCTGGTTGGCGATAGACGGGGGCTGGCGCATGAGAAGGGGACGCGCGATTTCGGTCAGGCAGGACATCAAGCGCGAATGGGACGACCATTATTGGTGGTCGCACGATGGCGTTCGCCTGCATGCGCGCATCTATGCCGGTCCGACGGGCAGCGAGGGCGCGCCGCCGATCCTCTGCATGCCGGGGCTGGCGCGCAACGCCCGCGATTTCGAAGCGCTCGCACCGCATATGGCCACACGGCGGCGCGTCATCGTCCTGGAGTTCAGGGGGCGCGGCGAAAGCGCCTATGCCAAGGATCCGATGACCTATGTCCCGCTCACCTATGTGCAGGACGTGGTCGCGCTGCTCGACGAGATGGATATCAAGCGCTTCGCTGCGGTCGGCACTTCGCTCGGCGGGCTGGTCTCGATGCTGCTCGCGGCGACGCAGCCGGGGCGGATCGTCGGTGCGGTGCTGAACGATGTCGGGCCGGAACTGGAGACGGCGGGGCTTGAACGCATCCGCGACTATATCGGCGCGGGCGGCAGTCAGCCGACGTGGATTCACGCCGCGCGCGCTTATGCCGAACTCAACGGCGCCATCTATCCCGGCTATGACATTCATGACTGGCTGCGCATCACCAAGCGTACGCACCGCCTGACGCAGGAAGGGCGGATCGTGACCGATTATGACAAGCAGATCGCGGCGCCGCTGCGCCTGCCCGGCGGCGAGGCGGGGGTCGATCTGTGGCCTGCCTATCAGGCGTTGGGGGATGTTCCGGTGCTGATCCTGCGCGGCGCGCTGTCCGACATATTGTCGAAGGCGGCGGGGAAGAAGATGGCGACCAGGCTGCCCGGCGCGAAACTGGTCGAGGTGCCCGGCGTCGGCCACGCGCCGACGATGGACGAGAACAAGGCCCGCACGGCGATCGACGGCTGGATCGCGGAGCTTCCGGCGGCGTGAGCGCGGAAGAACCCGATAAAATCTGGCCGATCCGCATCCTGCATCTCCATTCGAGCTTTTCGCTGGGCGGAAAGGAAGCGCGCGCGGTTCGGCTGATGAACCTGATGGGCGACCGGGCGCACCATACCATCCTGTCGGCCATGCCCGACGCGCTGGGCGCGCGCGCGGCGATCGATCCCGGGATTGTCGTCGATTTTCCGTCGGACGCGCCCCCGCTGCACGGACGTCCGTCGCTGGCACGATATCGCGACTTGACGCTCTACATGGCCGACTTCGACCTGGTCCTCAGCTATAATTGGGGAGCGATGGACGGGGTCATGGCATATTGCCTCGCTGCCTTGCACCGACGGAATCGAATGCCGCCGCTGATCCATCACGAGGACGGCTTCAACGAAGACGAGAGCGTCCGCCGCAACTGGAAGCGCAATCTGTTCCGGCGCGTGGCGTTGCGTGCGGCGCAATCGGTGGTTGTCCCTTCAACCCTCCTGCAACGGATCGCGCGCGATGAATGGCGCGTGGGCGACCGAACCCGGCTGATCCGGAACGGCATCGACGTTTCCTCTTATGGTGCCGGGCCCGTCATTCCGATCCCCGGATTTGAACGCCGCGAAGGCGAAGTCGTGATTGGTACGGTCGCGGGGCTTCGCAAGGTCAAGGACCTGCCGCGCCTGGTGCGGGCGGTGGCGACGCTGCCGCCGAACGTGCGGCTGGTAATCGTTGGCGAGGGCCCCGAACGCGAGGCGATCCAGGCCGAGGCGCGGGCATGCGGCATGGCCGACCGGCTCGTCATGCCGGGCTTCATGGCCGAACCCGCGCGATGGATCAGCGCGTTCGATCTGTTGGCGCTGTCGTCGCTCAGCGAACAAGCCCCGATCGCGGTGATCGAGGCGATGGCGGCCGGACTGCCGGTCGTAAGTCCCGATGTCGGTGATGTCGCGGCGATGCTGTCCGATGCGAACCGGCCCTTCGTCGCCGCGGATGAAGCCGCGTTCCGGGCGGGGCTGGCGCGGATGGCGGGCGATGCGGCGCTTCGCGCGGACGTCGGCGCCCGAAACCGGCAGGTGGCTGCCGAGCACTTCGACGAATCAATTATGGTCGCAGCTTATGAAAGTCTCTATGCTCGCGCGCTTGAAGGTTATGGCCCGTTCAGCGGGCGCTGGGTCGGTGTCGCTGATTGACAAAAGCCGCGGTCTCCCGCTTACGGAAGCGACAAACGGGGGTCTGCGCGCGATGAGCGACAGGCGGAGAGAAAGAGGTTTAAAGTGTTCAAAGGTTTGAAGCCCATCCTTTACGGTGGCCGTGAAGTCTGGCCGCTGGTCGAGGGGGGCAAGGGCGTCTCTGCAACCAACCATATGTCGAGCGGCGCGTGGGCCGCGGCGGGTGGTATCGGCACCGTGTCGGCGGTGAATGCCGACAGCTATGACGCCGATGGCAAGATCGTTCCGCAAATCTATCGCGCGCTGACGCGCAAGGAACGGCACGAAGAGCTGATCCAATATGCGATCGACGGCGCGGTCGAACAGGTCAAGCGCGCCTATGACGTCGCTAGCGGCAAGGGCGCGATCAACATCAACGTCCTGTGGGAAATGGGCGGCGCGCAACAGGTGCTCGAAGGCGTGCTTGAACGCACGCGGGGCATGGTCACCGGCGTGACCTGCGGCGCGGGCATGCCTTATAAGCTGAGCGAGATCGCGGCGAAGCACAATGTGAACTATCTGCCGATCATCTCGTCGGCGCGTGCCTTCCGCGCGCTGTGGAAGCGCGCCTATCACAAGGTTGCCGACCTGATGGCGGCGGTCGTTTACGAGGATCCCTGGCTGGCGGGTGGCCACAACGGCCTGTCGAATGCCGAAGATCCGCTGAAGCCCGAAGATCCCTATCCGCGCGTCAAGGCGCTGCGCGACACGATGCGGGCCGAGGGGATTTCGGACGATGTGCCGATCGTGATGGCCGGCGGCGTGTGGTATCTGCGCGATTGGGAGGATTGGATCGACAATCCCGAGCTCGGCTCGATCGTCTTTCAATATGGCACGCGCCCGCTGCTGACCGAGGAGAGCCCGATTCCGCAGGAGTGGAAGGATCGCCTCCGCACCCTGGACGAGGGCGACGTGCTGCTCCACCGCTTCTCGCCCACGGGCTTTTACTCGAGCGCGGTGCGCAATCCGTTCCTGCGCGACCTCGAGGCGCGCTCGGAGCGCCAGATTCCCTATTCGAAACAGGAAGCGGGCGACCATGTCGCGCAGCTCGACGTCGGGGTGAAGGGCAAGAATTTCTGGGTCACCCCGCACGATCGCGACCGCGCGCGCGACTGGGTTGCCGAGGGTTATACGACGGCGCTGAAGACGCCCGACAACACCGTCGTCTTCGTTACCGAAACCGACAAGACGGTGATCCGCAAGGATCAGGCCGATTGCATGGGCTGCCTGTCGCATTGCGGTTTTTCGGCGTGGAAGGACCATGACGACTACACGACCGGCTATCTGGCCGATCCGCGCAGCTTCTGCATCCAGAAGACACTGCAGGACATCGCGCATGGCGGCGACGTCGAACAGAATCTGATGTTCGCGGGCCACGCCGCGTTCAATTTCAAGACCGATCCCTTCTATTCCAACAACTTCACCCCGACGGTGAAGCAGCTGGTGGATCGGATTTTGACGGGGGATTAAAATTCTCCGCTATCGCGAACGAAACCATCCTGAGAGGCGATGCGCGAACGTTTTCCGGCGGTCTATATCATGACAAACAGGCGCAACGGCACGCTCT
>JAFKLT010000110.1 GCA_017309275.1 Sphingomonadales bacterium
GGGGGGGGGGCGGGGGGGGCGACCGGGGCGGCGGCCGGCGCGCCGGTCGCGACGGGCAGGTTGTAGGGCAGGGCCGGTTCCTCCGCCGACGCCGGGATAGCGACGAGGCCGCAAGCGGAAATCGCAGCGAAGAGCGAGATGGCGCGCAAGGAGCGGGGCAGTCGGAAGAGCGGCGTCAAATCGGGCATATCCATCCTATATTCTTGCCCCCCGCGCGGGGGTGTATGGGATTGTCGGGGCAATGCAAAGACTTCGTCTTGCCGGGAGATGCTTTTCACTTCATCGTGACTTTCATGCACCATCCCCCTTTCGCCCTCCTGATATCCGCACGCATGGCCATTGGTTCCCGATGACGCGCGCGTGGCGTTTCATCGGATATGCGCTGATGGCGGTCGCGGCGCTGCTCGCCGTGGCGATGCGGCGCGGCATGATCGCGGCGATCGGGCCCTTTCCGGTCGCGGCGGTCGCGTTGCTGCTGGGAATGATCGGGGTGATGCTGGTCTTTACGGATCTCATGGTACGCGGCCTCTATGCTCAGGTCGATACGGCGAAGCGCCGCGAGGAAGAAGGCGAGCCGCCCGCCGCGGACGGACAGGGATAAGATCGGCTTTTTGTTCGACACTATCCGCGGTTACCAGTATGACGTCGCGATGACCGATCGTCCGCATACGCCGCTGCTTGACACGGTGGATGTCCCCGCCGACCTCCGCAAGCTGAAGCCCGAAGACCTCCGCCAGTTCGCCGACGAGCTGCGCGACGAGATGATTTCGGCCGTCGGGACCACCGGCGGTCACCTGGGTTCGGGGCTTGGCGTCGTCGAGCTGACCGTCGCGCTGCACTATGTGTTCGAGACGCCGCGCGACAAGATCGTGTGGGACGTCGGGCACCAATGCTATCCGCACAAGATCGTCACCGGACGCCGCGACCGCATCCGCACGCTGCGCACCGGCGGCGGCCTGTCGGGCTTCACCAAGCGCAGCGAGAGCGAATATGACCCGTTCGGCGCGGCGCATTCGTCGACCTCGATCAGCGCGGCGCTGGGCTTTGCCATCGCGAACAAGCTGAAGGACGAACCCGGCCGCGCGATCGCGGTGATCGGCGACGGGTCGATGTCGGCGGGCATGGCCTATGAGGCGATGAACAATGCGCAGCAGGCGGGCAACCGCCTGATCGTCATCCTGAACGACAATGACATGTCGATCGCGCCGCCGGTCGGCGGGCTGTCGGCCTATCTGGCCAAGCTGGTGTCGTCGCGGCCGTTCGTCGAACTGCGCGAGATCGCGCGGCGTTTCGCGCGCAAATTGCCCGAGCCGCTGCACAAGGCGGCGAGAAAGACCGACGAGTTCGCGCGCGGCATGGCGATGGGCGGCACCCTGTTCGAAGAGCTGGGCTTTTATTATGTCGGGCCGATCGACGGCCATAATCTGGACCATCTGATCCCGGTGCTGGAAAATGTGCGCGACAGCGACCACGGCCCGGTGCTGATCCATGCGGTGAC